>DASZOM010000046.1:0-92455 GCA_035550735.1 Acidimicrobiia bacterium
TAGGCGTCGTAGGCGTCGGCGTCGTGCTTGGAGTGGCGCCCGATCTCGTGGTGGTTCTCGTTCTTGTCCTGTCCCAGGTACAGGTAGTCGCCGTCCTCGGTGGGGGCGAAGGTGGTCGGCATGAGCAGCGGCATGAAGCCGTGCTTGGTCAGCTCCAGCTCCTGGACGATCTCGGGACGGAGCAGGCTCAGGGCATAGGAGAAGGTGGTGAAGCTGAACCCGGGATAGAGCTCCTCGGTGATGGCGGCGCCGCCCACTAGATGACGGCGCTCGAGGATCAGGGTCTTCAGACCGGCCCTGGCCAGATATGCGCCATTGACCAGCCCGTTGTGGCCGCCACCTATGACGATGGCGTCGTAGTCGTTGCTCTTGGCCATGAGCTCAAGCCGTCTTTCTCGATGGGTTGTAGAACGGCAGTCTGGTCACGTGCGAGTCGACCACCTCGTAACGATGGTCGATGGTCACCTCCAAGCCGACCTTGGTGCCGGTCTTGGCGTGCTCGGGACGTATCCGGGCGATGCCGATGTGGCGCTGCAACACCGGCGAGTAGACAAAGCTCGGCGTGTAGCCGATGCGCTGGAGGTCGTCGTCGTAGATCATCATCCCCCCGTGCTCGGGGGTGTGGTCCTTGGGTGTGATCAGACCCCGGTCGTTGTGCGTCCTGGCCCAGTGCTCCCAGTCGACGACGATCCCGACCGTCTTCCAACGCGAGGTCTCCCCGGCGATCTCCCTCTCGATCGCCCGGCGGCCGATGAATGCTCGATCGTCGCCGTCCAGGTCACGGAGCATCCAACCCATGTTGAGCTCGAGTGGCGTCGCCCGCTGGTCGTCGTTCCAGGCGTATCGAGCAGAGTGGAAGTCGACGTCGATCAGGATCAGCCCGGCCTCGATCCGGGTGATCAACAGGGCGGTCTGGCCGGCGGGGACGACCCCGTACCTGTCTGCCACCTCGAACAGCCGGTCCCAGACGTCCACGGCGTCGTCGGCGTCCACCCAGATCTCGTAGCCGAGGTCGCCGGTGTAGCCGGTCCGGGAGATGGTCACCGCGGCATCGCCGATCTTGGCCGGGGTGAGGTGGAAGTATCCGATCCCCTCCATCTCCGGGGCGAGCTGGCTCAGGATCTCGCGTGCGTAGGGGCCTTGGAGGGCGAGTGCCCCGTACTCGTCGGAGACATCCTCGATGGAAACGGACAGCCCCTCGCTGAGCCCGGTCAGATAGGCGAGGTTGGGCTCGGCCGCGGTCAGCATGAACTCGTCGTCGGAGAGCCGGAGGATCACACCATCCTCGATCACCCAGCCCTCGTCGTCGCACCAGGCCGTGTAGTGGGCCTGGCCCGGCCGGCACTTTCGAATGTCACGGGCGAGGACACCGCTGAGGAACCGCTCTGCGTCGCGTCCCTGGATCCGGTACTTGTAGAGAGGGGAGGTGTCGATGACCCCGGCCGAGTTGCGGATGGCGAAGTACTCGAACTTGTCCGACATCTGATAGCGGTCGGCGGCGAGGTACCCGGACCAATGGCTCCACAGTCCCGTCTCGTTGGCGACGCTGGTTCGAGGATGGAAGGGGGTGTGGCGGATCATCGTCGGCAATCCTGAACCATGATTCAGGAAAGGTAGCAGGGCACCCTGGTGGCGCGCCTCGTGTACGAGCTGGTCACGCCTCGCCCTTCGCCGCCCAGGCCCGCAACGACAGGGTGAATGGAGCGGTCGCCAGCTCTTCGCGGCAGATAGACGCCAGCTCTGCTTGCTGTTCCGGGGCGAGACCGGCGACGTAGGCGCCGGCGGGACCGACACCCAGCTTGAACGGCTCCCACCACTCCTCGAAGCTCGCATGCTCGACATCGAAGGTGAGGCCCTCGCCACGGACGTCGTCGAGCCCGGCGGCCTCGGCGATCTCCACCAGATGGCCCTCCTTGGTCCCGGGGAGCCCGGACTCGTCACGGGCGTCGGGGTCATAACGCTTCACCGCTCGCCAGAGCGGGCTCAGCGGGTCACGGCCCGATCCCAGGTCCCAGACGCAGGCGGCCACGGTCCCGCCGGGGCGGGTGACCCTACGCATCTCTCCCATCCCGGTCACCGCGTCGGACATGTGGTGGACGACCAGTTGGGCAAGGGCCGCGTCGAAGCAGGCGGCGTCGAATGGAAGGTCCTCCGCCGGAGCTCGGTGCACATCCATGCCGGGATGCCGCTCCTTCACCGCCTCCACGAAAGGCGCGGAGGGATCGACAGCGGTCACGGATGCCACTCCGAGTCGCTCGACCAACTCCGTCGTCAGCGCCCCCGGTCCGCACCCGACATCGAGCACGTCCATCGGCGCAGCGACCCCGGCGAAATCGGCGAAGAGCGGAGCGAGGAGACGCGAGTAGCGCCCCATGAATCGATCGTAGGAGTCGGCGGCGACGACGAAGCTCATAGTGGTCCGAACCTACCCGTGACGGCCGCTGATCGAGATCGTCGACAGGTCCGAGCGATAACTGAACGGCGGTTCAGGACCGATGCTAGCGTCGCGCCGATGCCCCTCGGCCTCAGCGACCGCGAGCTCGCGTTGCAAGTCACCACCCGCCAGTTCGTCGACGAGCTCGTCCCCTGGGAGGTCGAGGCGGAGATGAACCGGGGCGAGCTGCCGCCCGAGGTCGCCACCGCGCATGCGGAGAAGGCCGCCGGGCTCGGGCTGATCTCGATCAACATGCCCGAGTCGATGGGAGGCCCCGGCTACTCGATGATGGAACAGGTCCTCATCCAGGAGCAGACCGGACGGGTCACCAACGCCCTGGGCTGGGTGGTGAGCACCGGGCCTTCCTGGATCGAGGAGGTGGTCACCGAACATCAAATGAAGACCTGGATCGCGCCCACCGTCGCCGGTGAGATCCATGAGTGCTACGCCATCACCGAGGCCGGAGCCGGATCAGACGTCGACGCCATCCGAGCAACCGCCCGACGGGAAGGTGACGCCTATGTCCTCGACGGCGAGAAGTGGCACGTCACCTCGGCGAATCTCGCCTCCTACGTCTTCTTCCAGGCCAAGCTCACCGATGGGCCCAACGCCGGCCGTCACGTCCTGTTCTTCGTCGACATGGACACCCCAGGAGTCGAGTGTGTGCGCGTCCCCGAGTACTCCCACACCTACGCCCATCACCATTGGGAGATGAGACTCAACGAAGTGAAGGTGCCCGCCGAGAACCTCGTCGGCTCCGAGGGCGACGGCATGGGCTTCTCCCACGCCTGGTTCCGCTACGAGAGGCTGATGATCGCTGCCCGGTGCTGTGGCGCCGCCGGGCGTCTGATCGAGGAGGCCACCGCGTTCGCCGCCGAGCGTGAGGCCTACGGGGAGAAGATCATCGACTATCAGGCGATCCAGTTCATGCTCGCCGACTCGCTGACCGAGTTGTGGGCAGCGCGTCTGATGACCTACGAGACGGCCAGGTCGATCGACGCCGGTGAGGACCTCAAGGTCCAACACGCCCGTTGCTCCATGGCCAAGCTCTACGCCTCCGAGATGGCCAACCGAGTGGCCGATCGGGCGGTTCAGATATTCGGGGGTCGAGGGTTCATGAGAGAGAACGTCGCCGAGCGGTTCTACCGGGAGCTGCGTGTCGATCGGATCTGGGAGGGCACCTCGGAGATCCAGCGCATCATCATCGCCGACCAGCTCCGCAAACGAGGCCCGGCGCCGCTCATCGGCTGAGGTTCAGCGCAGCTCTCTGACCTGGACCTCGGGGACCACCAGCCCCTCCCCAAGATAGAAGTGCCCCATCACGGTGAGGAACTGATAGACGGTGCCCTCCCAACTGGAGAGGGGCCCGGGACGGTATCCACGGTTGCGCACCCCTTTCATCACGTTCTCGCAGGCGGTCCAATCCTCCCGGTTGGTGATGTCCCAGAAGTCGACGGCATACGAGGGATCGAAGCCCTTCTGCTCGAGGGCCTCGGGTGGGAAGAGCCAGGAGCACTCGACAAACGTCTGGCTCGGGGAGATCGGGACCAGACGGTGCGTCATCACGTAATCAGGGTGCATGGAGAGCAACAGGTTGGGGATGACCGTGAGGTACCAGACCTGTCGAGCCCTCTCCGCGTCGACCAGTCGGAAGTTGACCCCGTTGGAGGCACCGTCGAGGGACATGGTCACCGCGTGGGGCTTGAGCAACATGGTGCCACCGCACCATGCCCCGGTGGGCTGGTGGTCGAAGCCGCTGTCGGGCGGGGTCACCTCGCACAGCTCAGGGTGGATCGAGGAGCAGTGGTAGCACTCGTTGTAGTTCTCGACGACGATCTTCCAGTTGGCGTCGATGACGTAGGAGTGCACCGCGGCAGTCGTGATTCGATCGGTCTCACAGGGCGCGGCCATCTCGGCGAGATTGCCGAAGTGATCCTCGATGGGGGCCGCCTCACCCGACAGGTCCACCCAGATCCATCCCAGGTACTCGGCGACCGGGATGCCGATCAGCGGGAACTCGGAGAAATCGAAGCCCGGCGTCTGGGTGAAGCTGGGAGCGGCGCGCAGCTCACCGTTGAAGCGATACGACCAGGCGTGATAGGGGCAGCGGATGAGTCGGGCATCGATGGCCTCACCGACCGGTGCCAACTCGTGTCCACGGTGCCGACAGACGTTGGAGAAGGCGGCGAGATTGCCCTCCAGGTCACGGGTGAGCAGGACCCCTTCCCCGGCGATGTCGACGGCACGAATCTGACCGGGAGCTACCAACTCGTCGCCACGACCGACACAAACCCAGGTCGATCTGAAGATGTGCTCCATCTCCCAGTCGAAGATCTCCTGTGACGTGTATGCAGCGGCGGGAAGGGTGCGATTCTCCCCGAAGGGAGCGACGACCAGGTCGAGGTCTCTCTTGTCCAGCGGTGCGACTGTCATATCTCTCCGACCCCGGGTGCGGCGCCAGTGTATCCTGAACCGCCAGTCAGTTTATTGGACGGAAGGGTGTCATGCTCGCCTCGGCGGAACAGGCCACACTCCTCGACAGGATCATCGAGGAGGAAGAACGGCGCTTTCTCGAGATGTCCCCGAGGGCAGCCGAGTATGCGGAAAGGGCCTCTCGCAGCCTTCCCGGTGGGGTGACCTCGAGCTGGCAGATCTCGCGACCGCAGCCGATATGGATCGAGCAAGGCCGCGGCTCGAAGGTCCGCGATGTCGACGGCAATGAGTTCATCGACTACCACGGTGGCTACGGGGCCATGCTGGCGGGCCATGCCCACCCTGCGATCGTGGCCGCGGTGAAGGACCGGGTGGAGAAGGGCACCCACTTCGCCCAGCCCACCCACGATGCCGTCGTCGTCTCCGAGGAGCTCGCCGACCGCTACGGGCTGCCACTTTGGCGATACGGCAACTCGGGCACCGAGGCGACCATGGACGCCATCCACCTGATGCGGGCGGTGACCGGGCGCGATCTCATCATCAAGTTCGAGGGCGCCTACCACGGCCATCACGACGCGGCAATGGTGTCGGTGTGGAACGAGGAAGATCTCGGTCCGGAGAGGAGACCCAAATCGGTGGCCGCGGGAAGCGGTATCCCCCAGGCCATGGTCGACCTCACCCTGATCGCCACGTTCAACGACATCGGCCTCGTCGAGACCCTCTTCGAGGAGCACCCAGGCGAGATCGCCGGTGTCATCGTCGAGCCGATCTTGCAGAACTGTGGGATCCTCCTCCCTCAGCCAGGATTCATCCAGAGCCTCCGGGAAGTGACCATGCGTCACGACGCCTTGCTCACCTTCGACGAGGTGAAGACCGGTCTCACCGCGGGCAGGGGAGGGGCGACCCGTCTCCTCGGCGTCCAATCCGACATCGTCTGTCTCGCCAAGTCGCTCGGAGGGGGTCTTCCCATCTCGGCGATCGGAGGGACCGACGAGGTGATGGGAGCGATCAGCGACGGCACCTACGAGCAGGTGGGCACTTTCAACGGGAACCCCCTCTCGCTCGCAGCCGCACGGGCGATGCTCACCGAGGTGATGGTGCCGGACACCTATGCACACCTGGAGACACTGCAGACGAGGATGCGGGACGGTGCGGAATCGGTGATACGACGCCATGCCTTGGACGCGCACGTGGCGACGGCGGGCGCCAAGGGAAGCGTGATCTACTCGCCTCAGCCGATGCGCACCTACCGCGACTTCCTCGAGATCGACGGGAGGTACGCCATGGCCGCCTGGCTCTACCAGTTCAACCGGGGTGTCTTCCTCCCCCCGTGGGCCAAGGGCGAGCAATGGCTCATCTCGGTGCAACACGACGCCGGCGACATCGATCGCTACCTGGAGACACTCGATGAGTTCGCCGGTCTCATCAGCGGCTGACCCCATACAGTCGAGCCGGCCATGAGCGGAGTCGTCGAGCTGGTCGGGCTGGTCAAGAGGTTCGGAGACACAACCGCGGTCGACGACGTCAGCATCCGGGTGGAGGATGGTGAGTTCTTCTCGCTCCTCGGGCCTTCCGGCTGCGGAAAGACCACCACCCTGCGTCTCATCGCCGGGTTCGAACGCCCGGACTCGGGAGCCATCCTCATCAATGGTGTCGACATGGCCACCACGCCTCCCCACAAGCGCCCGGTCAACACGGTCTTCCAGAGCTACGCCCTCTTTCCCCATCTCAGCGTGGAGGACAACGTCGGCTTCGGGCTCAAGTACCAGAACCTGAGTCGTGAGGCGGCGAGGGGCAAGATCGGCCGGGCACTGGAGCTGGTCCGTCTCGAAGGGATGCAGCAACGCAAACCGACCCAACTGTCCGGCGGTCAACAGCAGCGAGTCGCCCTGGCCCGCTCCCTCGTCCTCAATCCCTCGGTCCTCCTGCTCGACGAGCCACTCGGTGCGCTGGACGCCAAGCTGCGCAAGGCGCTCCAGATCGAGCTCAAGTCGCTCCAGGAGGAGATCGGGATCACCTTCATCTACGTGACACATGACCAGGAGGAGGCGCTCACCATGTCCGACCGGATCGCAGTCATGTCCGGTGGCAAGGTGGAGCAGCTGGGGACCCCGGCCGAGGTGTACGAGAGCCCGCGCAGCAGCTACATCGCCGACTTCCTCGGGGTCTCCAATCTCATGGAGGTGATGGTCAAGTCGCCCTCGTCCGACGGGCGAGCCGTGGTCCAGCTCGGATCCCACGAGCTGATCGCCTCGGCTCCCCTTGCCTTCACCGGGCCGGCCGTGGTGTCGATCCGACCGGAGCGAATCCGGATCGTCGAGGGCGACGCCGCCGCCCCGAACACGGTGAAGGCCACCGTCGACCGCACCGTCTACGCGGGACCGGTGCTCAACGTCCTGGTTCACGTCGACACCCTCGACGAGATTCAGGTGACCGTTCCCAACTCGGGGGGGAAGGCCCGTTACCGGCAGGGTGACGTCATCGCCATCGAGCTGCCCGCGGACGCGCTCCAGGTCCTGGACCGCGACGAGGCGGGCCCGACCACGTAGTTTCTCCGACATGCCGGCAGAGTCGAGCCAACCCACGGTCGGCGTCGAGGAGAACGCGGTGGTGAACGAGCGCGGCGGGCTGGGGTTGGCGACACCGCTCAACTTCGTCCTCGTCGTGCTGATCGGTGGTGGCAACTTCGTCGCGGTCCGGATCAGCAACCAGGAGCTGGAGCCGTTCTGGGGTGCCGGGCTGCGATTCGGTCTCGCCGCCGTCGGTTTCGTCGTCTTTGCGCTTGTAGCCAGGCTGACCTGGCCGCGGGGCCGGGCCCTGGCCTTGACCGCGCTCTATGGCGTGTTCAGCTTCGCCCTCTCCTACGCCCTCATGTACTGGGCACTGACCAGGGTGAGCGCCGGTCTGGCCGCGGTCCTGTTGGCCGCGGTGCCGCTGGTTACGCAGTTCCTCGCCGCCGCTCACGGGATGGAGCGTCTCAGCCGGCGCAACCTCGTCGGCGCAGTCGTCGCCATCGCCGGGATCGTCCTGATGACGATCGGCCCCGTCGGGGTGGAGATCCCCCTGTCGGGTCTGATCGCTATCGCCGTCGCCGCGCTGACCGTCGGGGAGAGTGTCATCATCGGGAAGAAGGTCTCGGTGGCCCACCCGGCCATGACCAATGCGGTGGGGATGCCGATCGGCGCTCTCGGCCTACTCGCCATCTCGGCGGTGGCCGGCGAGACGTGGGCGTGGCCCGGGCAGAGCGACGTGCTCTGGTCGGTGATCTATCTCACCCTGATCGGGTCGATAGGGCTCTTCGTCCTCTTCCTGTTGGTGATGAGGCGGTGGACCCCGTCCGCATCGTCGTACGCCTTCGTCCTCTTCCCGGTCGTCACCCTGATTCTCGAGGCGACCCTCCTCGGGGAGCCCCTCATCGCCCGATCCGTGGCCGGCGCCCTCGTGGTGATGGCCGGCGTCTGGTTCGGCGCCCTCTCCCCCGACCGCCGACGCGGCGCCCCTTCCGCCAGGGTGGGTGCTGAGCCCAGGGAGGGTTGACTCACCCTTTCCTTAGGAACCAGGGCCCACTATTGGGCCGTGCGACGTTTCATTACCCAAACCAGACGTCCAAAAGCCCACTATTGGGCCGTGGAGCATTAGGAAAGCGGTATTTCAGATCTCGAAGCGTCCCACCGTCTCCAGGGCCGAGTCGTCGCCGCCGAAGCGGCGGGTCAGGGCCTTGTAGCCCAGGCCGGCGACGACGACGGCCCCGATGGTGACCACCATCAGGACGGTGGCGAGGGCGTTCAGCGATGGGGGTGGGGCGAGTCGTGCGCCCGAGTAGAGACGAACCGGGATGGTCACCGAGTTGGCGCCGCCGATCAGGAACTGGCTGATCACGAAGTCGTCGATGGAGAGGGCGAACACGATGGCGAACGATGCGACCAGGGCGGGTGTGAGCAGCGGGAGCAGGACACGCCGCATCGCCTCCCATGGCGAGGCCCCCAGATCCATGGCCGCCTCCTCGTAATCCCGGCCGATGGCGAACAGACGTCCTCTCACGATGATGACCACGAAGGACACCGAGAAGGTGACATGGCCGAGGAACTGCGCCCAGGTGCCGAAGGGGACGAAGTCGTAGAGGTTGTCGAAGACGAGGAACAGGGCGACACCCATCACGATCTCCGGGGTGACCAGGGGGAAGAGCATCAGGAAGTTGGACGGCTTCGCCCCCCGGCCCCGCCACCTGGCGAGGCCGATGGCCAGCGCCACCCCCAGAGGGGCGGCAACCAGCATCGTGAGCACCGCCAGCTTCAGGCTCTGGTTGAGGGCGGAACGCAATGACGGGTCGTAGAAGACCGAGGACGCAGCCTCGGGATCACCGACGTACCACTGCGTGGAGAAACCTTGCCATGTAGACCGGGATCGTCCGGCATTGAACGAGAACTGGATCGCGATCGCCACCGGGATCAGCGACCAGAGCACATACAGGGCAGTCACCAGGACCAGGCCCCGCGGCTTGCCCCACTGGTTCCTCATCGCCGCGCCTCCTCGGCGGCCCGATTGATCGTGACGAGGTAGTAAGCCATCAGACCGGCGACGAACATCATGAGGACGATGGTGAGGGCGGCACCCCGCGACCCCTGACTCGTGGTCTGGTTGATGAATTGATCGATCGAGTTGCCCAGCATCCGGGTTCGCGGCGAGCCGGAGAGGAGATTCGGTGTGTAGTAGTCACCGAACATTGGGAGCATGATGATCACCAGGCCACCGAGGACCCCGTTGCGGGAGAGTGGCCAGGTGACTCTCCAGAATGTCTGCAGATTGCTAGCCCCGAGATCCCGGGAGGCCTCCAGGGTGGCGTCGTCGATCCGGTCGAGTGCGGCGAAGAGGGGAACGATGAAGAACGGGATGTACCCGTAGACCAGTCCCAGGATCACCACGAGATGCTGGCCGGAGAGCCAGTCCGGGAACGAGCTCACACCGAAGAAGGAGAGGATCTGGTTGACCTGGCCGTCGGGGCTCAGCAGGTTCACCCAGGACATCATGCGCATCAAGTAGTTGATCCAGAACGGGGCGAGGATGAGCAGGAGCCATAACCAGCGCCAGCGCCCGGCCTTGCGTGAGACGAAGTAGGCAACCGGGTAGCCGATGAGCACACACAAGGCGGAGGCGGCGAAGACGTACCCGATGGTGCGCAACGCGACCAGCCCCAGCTGGCCGCCGAACAGGTCCGCGGCCACCTCGGCGAACACGGTCGGGTCCCAGTACACCGGATTCCACTCGGGGACGGGCCGGAGCAGGATCGGGTCGATCCGGCCCAATGCGATGGCGAAGATCGCATAGAAGGGCACCAGGAATAGCAGGCAGAGCCAGACCACGCCCGGGATGGCGAAGCCAGGCCATACCCAACGCTTCTGTCCGACCGTGTCGTATTCGGCTGACTGGAGATTGGTAGGCACCGGCCTACCTCACTCTCAACCGCCGGAAGTGGCCCGGGTCCACTGGGCCGACCAGAGCGCCTCGGTATCGGCATCGAGCGGCCCTTGCACCCAAGCGGTGTCCCGCTCGAAGTCCTCCGGGGTGACCAGCGCTGAGCGGAGGAAGTCGGCGACCCACTCGTTCTCGATCAGGTAGTCGGGGGTCAGCGCGTTCTGCGGCGGCTGATAGCCCACCCACCCGAAGTTCTCCAACGAGTTGTCGGCATCGAGCATGAAGTTGATGAACTGATGGGCGAGCACCGGTCGCTGCGCGTTGACGGGGATGGCCATCGTGTCGCTCGATATGGGGCCGACCGCCGTCGATCCCTCGGCGTTCGCCGGCCACAGATACCGGGTCACCGTGTAGTCGCCGTCCTCGGGCCAGTAGAACTGCGAGTTCACCAGGTCTCCCGACCAGGCGTGGTGGATCGCATAACGGCCTTCGGGGATGCCCACATAGGCACCGTCGATCGTGTAGCGCACGTCGACGAGGTCGACTAGCTCGACGAGGGCGTCACCGGCCGCGACCAGCTCGTCCTCGGTGGCCTCGGACGGGTTGGTCACGCCATTGCGGAGCAGGGCGAGGGCGATGGTGTCCGTGAACGAGTCGTAGAGACCGATCTGGCCGGCGTACTTCGGGTTCCAGAAGATGTCCCACGGGTTCGGCTTGCCCTCGATGTCGGCACTGTCGGCCAAGTCGTTTCGCCAGGCGATCCCGGTGGTGTAGGTGACGTAGGGCACCGTGTAGCGGGATCCCTTGTCGTAGTACGGGTCGGCGAGCTGAGGCCAGACGTTGGCCGCCAGGTTGGGGATGTAGTCGTGGTTGAGGGGTTGGATGAGCTGGGCGGCGACCGCCACGGCGACCCTCTGCGAGGTGGGGAACCAGACGTCGTAGGCGACTTCGCCCGAAGAGAGACGGGCCAGCGCCTCCTCCTCGTTGAAGAAGGTCGCGATTTCGATGTCCACGCCGAGGGCCTCCTCGGCGACGGGGATCAGGTCAGGGCTGATGTAGTCGGCCCAGTTGTAGATCTGGAGTGGCCCCTCCTCGGCTTCGAGGCCCGACTCGATGGCCTGGTTGTCGTCGAACAGGGGCTGCTCGACGGGGTTGCCCGGGTTGCCCACGGCCAGCTCGCCCTCGCCGGATCCTGACCTCTCCGCACATGCGGCGAGGATGCTGGGGAGGATGGGCACGGCGATTCCGAGGACCATGGCCCTCTGCAGGAAGTCTCGACGGGTGTAGACCCTCCGCCGGTGCGACGGGTTCCAATTCTCCCTCGGGTGATAGGCCATGAGCTCGTCCTCCTAACAGCGCTCGAATCCTAAACAGTGGTTCAGTCCCGGTGCCGGTTCAACCCCGCTTCAGGACTGCTCGGGCGAACGAGCGGGCCAGCTGGCTCATCCGCTCGGCATCGACAGTGGGGTCGCCGAGCATCGCCTCGATCGCCAGCCCGTCGAGCATCGCGGCCAGCTGGATCGAGAAGTCCTTGGCGTCGACGTCTACGAACTCGCCACTACTCACACCGTCCTCGACGATCGATACGATCTGGGATCGCCACGCCTCGTCGAGACGCGCCCGGGCCGCGGCCAGTGTCGGGTCGAGACGGGCCATCTCCCAGGTCGCCGGCCACAGCACCCAGCTGTCGGGGAGCTCTCCGGGAGTCGTCTGCTTCGGGCAACTCTCCTCGATGAGGATCACCAGCCGGTCCTCGGCGGTCGCCGCCTTCTCCAACTTCTCTGCGACGCTCTCGTAGAAGAGACGATCGAGATAGATGAGAGCGTCGGTGAGCAACGCCGCTTTGGTAGGGAAGTAGTAGAGGACCAACGCCGGGCTGACCCCGACTCTCTCCGCCACGTCGGCGATCCGGGTCTCGCAGAGACCTCGTTCGGCGATCGCGGTGGCGGTGGCGCCCAGGATGTCGCGTCGTCGTGTGTCCGTCATTCGCGGCCGCGGGCTCACATCCTGATCATGCCACACCCCCACCAGGCCAGGTACGCTGAACTGCCGTTCAGGATTGGCCATGGATCAACTCGACCACATGCTGAAAGCCCGGTCCGTCGCAGTGGTCGGAGCATCTGCCCGGCCCGGCTCGGTCGGCGAGGTCACCCTGCGCCAACTGGTCACGAGCGGCTTCGAGGGCCCGGTCTATCCGGTCAATCCCGGGCACCAAAGCCTCATGGGCCTCCTCGCCCATCCCAACATCGGTGACATCGGGGAGCCGGTCGACCTTGCCGTACTCGCCGTTGCCAACACGCGTCTCGAGGAGGAGACCGAGAAGGCGTTGCGCGCCGGGGCGAGGTCCCTGGCCATATTCGCCAGCTGTCACGGGCAGGCTCGTGACGGAGCGCCGCTGCGGGAGAGGATCACATCACTCGCCGGGGCAGCCGGCGTCCGCATCTGCGGCGGAAACGGGATGGGATTTCTCAACCTCGACGAGCGACTGTGGGTGTGCGGCTTCTTTCAGCCGCCGGACATCGTGCCCGGGGGGACGACATTCCTGAGCCACTCCGGCTCGCTTTTCTCGGCGATGCTCCACAACCGGCGGCGGATCGGGTTCAACCTGGTGGTGTCGACCGGGCTCGAGCTCAACACAACGATGGCGGACTACCTGTCCGGGGCCATCGGGCTGGAGACCACGAGGGTGGTAGCCCTCTTCATGGAGACCGTCCGCGACCCGAGTGGCTTCCTAACGGCCTTGGAGGAGGCCAGGGAACGGTCGATCCCGGTGATCGCCCTCAAGGTGGGCGCCACCCGACGGGGCCGGGAGGCGGTGGCCACACACAGCGAGGCCATCGCAGGTGACGACGCCGCCTACGAGGCCGTCTTCGACCGCCA
Organism: Acidimicrobiia bacterium; assembly: GCA_035550735.1. Classification (GTDB taxonomy): domain Bacteria; phylum Actinomycetota; class Acidimicrobiia; order Spongiisociales; family ZC4RG35; genus JANQRA01. Next base: position 13,160 of record DASZOM010000046.1, read on the forward strand.
CTCGGTGCACCGGGTTGAAACGATGGACGAGATGATCGACACCATCGAGCTCATGTCGTCGCCGCGCACGGTGGTGCGAGGCGGCCTTGGAGCGGTCCACGACTCCGGCGGCGAGCGGGCACTGCTGATCGACACCGCCGAGCGAACCGGGGTTCCTCTCCCCACGATCACCGAGGCCACCGCATCGAGGTTCGCCGGACTGCTCGACCCCGGGCTGGAGCCGGCGAACCCGGTTGACGCCTGGGGCACCGGGCACGAGGCGGAGAAGGTGTTCATCGGATGCCTCGAGGCACTCGCCGCGGATCCCGGCATCGGCGTGGTGGCACTCTCGGTCGATCTCACCCGTGAGGAGGAACCGGCCAACGCCTACGGGCTCGCCGCCCTGGAGGCGGCGGCGCGCACCGACAAGCCACTGCTGGTCCTGGCCAATCTGAGCGCGACGGTGGACCCGGTACAGGCCGCGGTGATCCGGGAAGGGGGCGTCCCGGTGCTGGAGGGGACCGAGACCGGCCTGCGGGCGATCCGGCATCTCATGGACCGCGCCGAGTGGCTGGACCGTCCGTCTCCCCAACCACGGATCACATCGCCCTCCGACTGGCCGCGTGGCGAGCACCGAGCCGAGGAGATCCTGGTGGGGTATGGCATTCCGGTGGCGAGGTCCAGGGAAGCCGGGAACCGAGGAGAGGCCATCGAGGCCGCGAATTCCCTGGGCTACCCGGTGGTGATGAAGACCGTCGGCGTCGATCACAAGATGGAGGTGGCCGGTGTCATCCTCGACCTGGTCGACGAGGAACAGGTTGCTCGCGCATACGACGATCTCTCCTCCCGGCTGGGCGCGAAGGTGATGGTGTCCGAGCAGATCGGGCCAGGTGTGGAGCTCGCCCTGGGCATGATCCGGGACCCTCAGTTCGGGCCCGTGGTGCTCATATCCGCCGGCGGCACACTGATCGAGTTGCTGCGCGACAGTGTCGCTCTCTTGCCCCCGCTCGACCAGGCAGGGGCACGCCGAGCCCTCGACCGTCTGGCGATGGCCCCGATGTTGGGGGGGCATCGCGGGGCTCCTCCGGTCGACATGGCATGTCTTGCCGCGATCGTGGCCCGCTTCTCGGAGCTCGCCATCGACGCCCCGGCCGATATCGCCTCCATCGACGTCAACCCCCTGATCGCCACCGCCGATTCCACCTCCGCGGTCGACGTCCTGATCAAGACGGCGCCATGACCGATCCGGTGCTGGTCGACGACCGGGACGGCGTGCGGACGCTCACCATGAACCGCCCGGAGAAGCTGAACGCCCTCTCCACCGGTCTGGTCGAGGCCCTCTCCGCCGCGCTTGCCCGAGCGGCGGAGGATGAGGCCGTGCGGGTGGTGGTCATCGCCGGCGCCGGGCGCTCATTCTGCGCCGGATACGACCTCGACGAGCCGTCACCGGACGACGAGGAGGTGATCACGGCGAGTCTGGAGCACAGCCTGGCGAGGCTCCTCGAGGTCTACGACCACCCGAAACCGACCATCGCATCGGTCCAGGGGCACTGTCTCGCCGGCGGCTGTGACCTGATGATGATGTGCGATCTCGTGGTCGCCTCGGAGGACGCCGTCTTCGGACAGCCCGAGATCAGGTTCGGCTCGGCGGTCGTGGCCCATGTCCTCCCCTGGCTGATCGGCGCCCGTCGGGCCAAGGAACTGGTGCTCACTGGTTTCGACCGCCTGGATGCCCCCACCGCCCAGCGGTTCGGCCTGGTGAACCGGGTCGTGCCCGCTGGTCGACTGGCCGGTGAGACGCACGCCCTCGCCCAGGATCTGGCACGTGTCGACCCCGAGGTGATGAGGCTGACCAAGCTCGCGGCCAACACCGCCTGGGATCACGCCGGGTTTCGCGAGGCGATGCGAGAAGGGGTGCGGATCGGCGCATTGATCGAGGCGTCGAGGTCTCCGGAGCGGGTGGAGTTCGAGAGGATCGCCGCCGAGCAGGGCTTGAAGGCAGCAGTCCGTTGGCGAGACGGGAGATTCCGGTCATGACCGAGTACGTGCTGACGCTGCGCTGCCCGGACCGTCCCGGCATCGTCAACCGTGTGACCGGCGCCCTGCTCGAGGTGGGCGGGAACATCTCGGAGAGCGCCCAGTTCGGCGACCCGGAGACTGCGACGTTCACGCTGCGCATCGTGTTCGAGGCGTCCTTTCCCCGACATGATGTGGAAGGGACCCTCGCCGCGGCGGCTGCGGAGCTCGACGCCACACTGACGGTGCGTCCCACCAGCGAGCGGCGCCGGGCACTCATCATGGTGTCTCGCTTCGAGCACTGTCTGCTCGACCTTCTCTTCCGTCATCGCACCGGCGAGCTGGAGATCGACATCCCCCTGATCATCTCCAACCACGAGGACTGTGCCTCGCTCGCCGAGCGGTATGGGATTCCCTTCGAGCACGTGCCGGTCGACACCGACACCAAGGCCGCAGCCGAGCAGTTGCTCCTCGACCGGATCGCCGAGCTCGAGATCGACTTCGTCGTCCTGGCCAGGTACATGCAGATCCTCTCCTCCGGGATTTGCGAGAAGTTTCCGGGGAGGATCATCAACATCCACCACTCGTTCCTCCCCGGGTTCAAAGGTTCAAGGCCCTACCACCAGGCCCACGCCCGGGGGGTGAAGCTGATCGGCGCCACCGCCCATTACGTGACGACCGACCTCGACGAGGGGCCGATCATCGAACAGGACGTGGCACGGGTCGGCCACGCCCACAGCACCGCCGACATGGTGAGGATCGGCCGCGATGTGGAGCGGATGGTCCTCTCCCGAGCGGTCCGCTTCCACGCAGAGGACCGCGTCCTGCTCATCGGGTCGAAGACCGTCGTCTTCGCGTGACCGTGGTCTCCGCTACCTAACCTGGCGCGGCATGTCGCTGCAGTCGCATCTCTCCGACCTGGCCGGGAAGGCCTTCGCCGAGCTCGGGCTACCTGCCGAGCTCGGTGAGATGCTGCCCTCACAGCGACCGGAGCTCGCCCAATTCCAATGCAACGGGGCGATGGCAGGGGCCAAGCAGGCCGGCAAACCGCCTCGAGAGGTCGCCGAGGCGGTGGCCTCCGCTCTCCGAGGACAGCCCGAGATCGCCAAGGCCGAGGTTGCCGGCCCGGGATTCGTCAACGTCGACGTCACCGACCCCGCCCTGGCGGATTGGGCCAACCGAATCTCGGCGGACGACCATCTCGGCTTCCGGCGTGAGGGCGAGAAGCTGAGGGTCCTCGTCGACTACGCCGGGCCCAACGTGGCCAAGGCGATGCACGTCGGCCACATCCGGGCCACCATCATCGGGGACGCACTCGCCCGTCTCTTCGCCTTCGCCGGTCACGAGGTCATCCGGGATCCGCATTTCGGTGACTGGGGATTCCAGATGGGGCTGCTCATCACCAGCATCTCCGAGCAGGGACTCGACCCGGCGACCATCACCCTGGACGACCTGCAGCGCATCTACCCCGAGGCCTCGGCTCGATCGGGAGTGGACGAGGAGTTCGCCGCCCGGGTCAGGGAAGCCACCGTGCGCCTGCAGCAGGGCGACGAGGATGCACTGCGGGTGTGGCGGCACATGAAGGGTGTGTCGGAGGCGTCCCAGCGAGAGGACTTCGCCGCCCTCGGGGTCGAGTTCGACCTCTGGTACGGGGAGAGCGACGTCGCGGATCGGCTCAACTCCCTGGTCTCACGTCTCGAGGAGAGCGGCGTCGCCGAGCTCTCCGACGGGGCACTGATAATCAGGGTCGACGAGCCCGGCGACAACCGCGAGTGGCCGCCTCTGCTCTTGCGATCGTCGGCAGGAGGCTTCCTATACACGACCACCGACCTGGCCACGATCGAGATGAGAGCACGCGACCTGCGGGTCGACCTGATGCTCTACGTCGTCGACCACCGGCAGGCCGACCACTTCGTCCAGGTCTTCCGCGCCGCTCGCAAAGCGGGGCTCGTCGACGAGGACGTGGGGTTGGAGCACATCTGGTTCGGCACCATGAACGGGCCCGACGGTAAGCCGTTCAAGACTCGCGAGGGAGGAGTGGTCCGTCTCGGCGATCTGATCCAGATGGTCAAGGAGGCGGCCCGGAAGCGCATCGACGAAGCCCACATCGCCGAGGGATACCCGCCCGAGGAGCGGGAGCAGATCGCGGCCCAGGTGGGGGTGGCCGCGCTCAAGTTCGGAGACCTGATCAACAATCGAGCCTCGGATTACGTCTTCGACCTCGAGCGCTTCAGCTCGTTCGAGGGGAAGACCGGCCCCTATCTCCAGTACGCCGCGGTCAGGGTGAAGTCGATCCTACGCCGGGCTGCCGAGCAGGGGATCACTGCCGGTGACATCGCGCCCCCCATCCACGACGTGGAGCGGAACCTCATGCTCGAGTTGCTACGCCTCCCCGAGGTGGTGCAGCGCTCGATCGACCTCCGAGCGCCCAACCACGTGGCCGAGTACGCCTTCACCGTCGCCGGGACCTGGAATCGGTTCTACGACGTCTGCCACATCCTCTCCGAGGAGGACAACGTGCGCCGTGCCTCCTGGCTCGCCCTGGCCGTCTGGACCGAGACGACCATGGAGGCGCTGCTCCAGCTGCTCGGCATAGAAGTTCCCGACCGGATGTGACCCCCGTGATCAGGCCGGCAACGCTTGCCGATGTCGAGCCGATCAGGGAATGGGCCTCGGACACGTTCTCCTGGGGCGACTACGTGCCGGAGCGGCTCCCGACCTGGATCGAGGACCCCGACTCGCAGGCTCTGGTCAGTGTGGATGACGCCGACGCACCCGTGGCCGTGTGCCACGTCACCATGCTCTCCCCCACCGAGGCCTGGCTGGAAGGGGCCAGGGTGCATCCCGACTTCCGGCGCTCCGGTCACGGGTCCGCTCTCAACGACGCCGGCGTGAGCTGGGCGAGCCGCCAGGGGGCGCGAGTGGTGCGTCTCGCCACCGAGGGGGACAATGTCGCGGCGAGACGTCAGGTGGAGGCGCTCGGCTACCGGCTCGCCTCGACTTGGGTGCACGGTGAGCTCACCCCGTCTCCGGCGCATCGTGCACCCGACCAGTTCCGGCTCCGGCCCGCCCCCGGCTCCGACTCCGACGCGGCATGGCTGTTCTGGGTCGCCAGCGATCTGGCCCGGGAGGCCCGCGAGTTGATCGCCATGGGCTGGCGCTGGCGAACCGCCCGACCCGACGACGTGGGTGGAGTCGGTGAGGTGCTGCAATCCGCCGCCGGTTGGGTGATGCTCGACCAGCCCGAGGCGGACTGGATCAGGGTCCTGTGGGTGGCGACGACACCTGACGACGTCCTCCCCCTCCTCGACGGCCTGCTCGATCTCGCAGCCGAGCGGGGAGTCGCCGAGGTCGACGTCAAGCTGCCCAGCTTGGGATGGACCGCGGAGGCATTGCGTCGTCAGGGCGCAGAGCCCGACGAAGTGGTGGTCTACGCCAAGCCGGTGGGGTGAACGGCTCCCGCCCTCGCCCCCCGCTAACCCAGGGTTGTCAGCGTCGCTGAGCGACGCTGGTAACCCTGGGTTGCGAGTCGACCCGTCAGGTGAGGATGATCATCGACGCCACGGCCCACACCACGAACAGCACCGGGATGTCAGCCTCCCTCGCCCAGGCGTACTCGTCGGGAGCGAGACTCACCGCCAGGGACAGGGGGACACCGAGGATGGGCATGACGGTCATCCCGGCGACGCCGACGGCGCGGATCCCCTCGGTGCCCTTGAACATTGGCGAGGGGACTCCCTCGAGGATCCCGCCCAGGAAGCCATAGATCAACACGGCGATGAGACCGGTGACGAAGGCAGCGACGATCCGCCCGATCCCGATCTCCCACAAGCTGAACCCCACCAGCCTGCGTCCCCGGCCCAATGGTCCCTCCGAGGCGACCCCGAGGCAGAACAAGCCGATGACGGCGAGGACGATCGCCGAGATGAGCATGCCCCCGGTGGTGATCTCGTCGCTCAGGACGTCGGCAAGGCCGAAGCCACCGAGGAGAACCGCCACCGACAACCCGACGAGCAGGCTCCCCAGGACCATGAGCGCAACGTCGGCGATGGTGCCGAAGACCCCGTAGGCCAGGATGGCGTATCTCCTGACCATGGCCGAGCCTGGGTGCCTTGAACTGCCCTCGGTCACCGACTCGACCATAACCTCAAGCCCGTCCCTCCGACTGCAACGCCTCCAGGTACCACTCTATGGGATGGCGAATGTCGAAGGCGGGCCCGAGCTGGCTCCGTAATTGCATCTCGCAGCCCGGGTTGGCCGAGGCCACCCGGCTGACGCCGGTCGCTCTCACCTGATCGGCCTTCGCGGCGCCGAGCTTCTCGGACGCCTCCGGCTGGAGGATGGTGTAGAGGCCGGCGGCGCCACAACACATGCCCGCCGGATCGATCTCGATCACCTCGTACCCGGCGGCGGCGAGTACCGCTCTCGGCTCCGCGACGACCCGTTGGGCGTGTCGGAGATGGCACGGGTCCTGGATCGCGATCTGGCCGCGACTCTGCTCGGCTCGAGGGAGCCGGCCGTCCTCGATCGCCCGGGCGACGGCGACGGTGATGTCGAGTGTCTCTGGTCGGTGGCCGGTCCACCGGTAGTCGGCGAGGTGGGCCGAGCATCCCGCCGCGGTGGCCACCACCATGTCGAAGCCCCCGAAGGCGTCGGCGTTGCGGCCCATGAACGCCTCGGCGAGGTCCGCCTTCCCGTCGTGGGCAGCCAGGGCACCGCAACAGGTCTGACGCTCCGGGGCCGAGACCAGGTGTCCGGCCCGCTCGAGGAGCCGGAAGGCAGCCCGATTCACGGGGCGGAACCACTCGTCCTGGATGCACCCAGTCAGCAGGCCGACAGTGCCCGCATCCGCCGGTCCTCCCACGTCCCCGAGTGGCGATCGCCCCCGGCGGGCCAGGGGGCGGAGGCCCCGGGTCACCCTCCGATACCGGGCCGGGGCGAGCCCGGTCAGCCGCATTGACTGGGCGAGCGCCAGGCCGATACCGCCGAGACGCATCACCACACGTGATCCCAGCGACCGGAGCATCAGGCGATTCCGCTTCGATCGCCCCGGGATCTGGGCGGTGATCTCAGCTCGAGTCCCCTCCAATGTCCGGCCGTAGGGGACCAGTCCGGGGCAGACCGGCTCACATGCGCGGCAGCCCAGGCAGAAGTCGATGATCGAGGCGAAGGCGTCGTCCACCTCGACCACGCCGCCTGCGACCGCGGACATGGCGTGGAGACGTCCCCGTGGCGAGGCGGTCTCCCGACCGGTGAGACGGAACGTCGGGCACACCGGGAGGCACAGCCCGCACTGGACGCACGCATTGAGCTCCTCGGTGGTCGGGTTGTGCTCGGTGACCCAGCCCATCACAGGCCTCCGGGCAGACGGCCGGGGTTCAGGATCCGCTTCGGGTCGAACTGGGAGATCAGCCTCCTCTGCTGCTCGAGAGCGGGTGGTGGCGTGCCCCACGGGTCGAATTCTGTCGGGTCTCCCTTCACCATCACCAGATGCCCGCCCACCGACTCGGCCCATTCCCGGATCCCGGGCCCCGCCGTCGCGGAGTCGGAGGCGGCGCGCACTTCGCCCACGCCGTGGACCGCCAGATACGACCAGACGGCGGGGAGGCGCTCCACCGCCGCCCCTGTCAAGGCGGGTGGCACCCGCAGCGACCATTGCCATGGCCCCACTGGGTCCGCCGGCCAGTCGAGCCCGGCTGTGGCCTTTCCCCCGACACGCAGCGCCTGCGCCTCCACCTCGGGCTCGGTGCCCTGGAGGAACACCTTCAGCTGCCCGTCAACGTCGAGCACGGCAAGGGGTCGCACCACGGCCGAGGCCTGATCGAGATCGTCGATGAGCACGGTGGCCGATCCGGGTGGAGTCGGCCACAGCTTGAGACAGACCGAGACGATCACCCCCAACGACCCGAAGGCTCCGACAGCCAGACGGTGCAGGTCGTATCCGGTGACATTCTTGACCACCCTGCCCCCGCTGCGGACCTGGCGGCCGTCCCCGGTGACCATCGTGACCTCCAGCACCCGTTCACGCGTGGAGTAGATGCGATTACGTCTCAGACCCGATACGCCCGAGGCGATCACTCCCCCCACGGTCGCCGGGCCTGGGACCTCTGGCATCCCCAGCGTCTGGTTTCGCTCGGTGAGCATGGCCTCGACGGTCTCGACCCTCGCTCCGGCACCGAGGACGACGGTGAGGTCGTCGGGCTCCCACACCTCGACCGCGGAGATGCGCTCCATCGACATGACGACATCAGGCTCCGGTGGGTCTCCGTAGCCGGAGTGGCTGCCCCCACCCCACACCTGGACGACGAGGTCGCGCTCGGAGCAGTAGCGCAGGATCGAGATGACGTCCCGGACCGTCTTGGGAGCGACGTGGAACCCATTGGGCGCGCCCGGTATCTCCACCTGGAGCCACGAGATGTGAGGGGGGTGAAGGGTCAAACCCAGACCCCGTCGGGCAACTCGCGACGAACCCCGCCGTAGTCGAAGCACCGGGAGCCCTCGGGGAGGATCTTGGCCGGATTGAACACACCGGCCGGATCGAAGGACTCCTTGAGACGGGCTTGGGCGTCCAGGTCGAGCTCGGTGAAGCCCAGCCTCATCAGATCCCGCTTCTCGAGACCGATCCCGTGCTCGCCGGAGAGGGCGCCACCGGAGCGGAGACAGGTGACGACGATCTCCTCGCCGGCCTGATGCACCCGCGCGTTCAGCTCCGGATCGGATGAGTCGAATGCGATCAGAGGGTGGAGGTTGCCGTCGCCGGCGTGGAACACGTTGAGCATGACGACGTCGTACCGGTCGGCGATGTCGTAGATCGCGGCCATGGTCTCCACGAGCCGGGTCCTGGGCACCACCGCGTCGTGGAGGTAGTAGTCGGGTGCGAGCTGGGCGATGGCGCCGAAGGCGGACTTTCTCCCCAGCCAGAGGACTGCACGATGCTCCTCGGTCGCCGCGATCTCGATGTCGGTCGCCGCGTTCTGAAGTCCCAGTTCGGCGATGAGACTGGCCTGCGACTCCACACCCTCGGTCTCGCCGACCACCTCGGCGAGGAGCACGGCGGCAGCTTCGGTGGGAAGCCCGGCCCGGAGCCAGTTCTCCACTGTCTGGCACATGCGCTGGTCCATCAGCTCCAGCGCGGCCGGCACCAGCCCGGCGGCGATGACGTCTGACACGGTGCTGGCGGCATCGCCGACCGAGGGGAAGCTCATCAGCAGGGTTCGCACGTCGGGCTCGATGGGAAGGAGGCGGACAAGGGCCTTGGTGACGATGCCCAGCGTCCCCTCCGATCCGACGATCACCCCCTTCAGGTCGAGGCCAAGCTGGTCAGGGGCCGCTCCGCCCAACACCACCACTTCACCGCCGGCGAGGACCACCTCGACACCGAGGACATGGCTGGTCGTGCTCCCCTCGGAAAGGCAGTGCGGGCCGCCGGAATTGTTGGCGACGTTGCCCCCGATGGTGCAGGCCGACTGTGACGACGGATCGGGGGCGAAGTAGAGACCGTAGGGGGCGGCGGCACGGGAGAGGTCGAGGTTGATGACACCGGCCCCGACCCAGGCGGTGCGATTGGCGGCGTCGATGGCGATCTGGTTGATGGCGGTGGTCACCACGACGATCCCTCCCTCGGTGGGGCTGGCCCCGGCGGCGAGTCCGGTACCGGCGCCCCGGGCGACGATGGGCACCTGATGCCGCTCGGCGATCTTCACGATCCCGGCCACCTCTGCGGCGTCCTGGGGGAAGGTGACACAGACGGGCTGGCCCCGGATCAGGGATGCGTCCTTGGAGAAGAGATGGAGCTCGACCGGCTCCTCGAGAACGTCCTCGTCCCCGAGCAATGCCCGCAACTCGGCCACCAGGCTCATGGGTGGGAGGCTACTTGTGTGTCCTACGTGCAACGAACGTCGCTATACGACGTTCGTTGCACGTCGGTGCGGATCAGGGACGCCCCCAACCCCCACCTCCCGGGGTGAGGACGACGAGGCGGTCTCCCCGCTCCACCTCCACCGTTGTCTTGCCGGCGAGCCGCTGCCGGTCGCCGGATCGGATCAGCCAGTCCTCACCGGGGGCGCCGGGCTCCCCACCGGCGAGACCCCACGGCGTGTTGCGTCGTCGTTCCCCCATCAGCGAGAGAGTGGCCGGGGCATCGAACTCGATCTCGCGTTGGATGCCCTCGCCACCCCGGTAACGGCCGGCGCCGCCGCTGCCGTGACGAAGGGTGTAGGAGCACACCCGGAACGGATAATGGGTGTGCAGCGACTCGATCGGGGTGTTCTGGGTGTTGGTCATCCCGGTGTGGATCCCGGACTGGCCGTCGCGGTAGGGACGTGCCCCCTGGCCGCCGGCCACCGTCTCGTAGTAGGCGAAGTCGTCGTTGCCGATCAGCACGTTGTTCATCGTGCCCTGGCTCGCCGCCGGCACCCGATCCGGGGCCGCCTGAGCCAGCGCCCCGAGGAGGGTGTCGGCGAGCCGCTGGCTGGTCTCGACGTTGCCCGCCGCCACCGCCGCCGGTGGCCGGGCGTTGACGATCGTCCCTTCCGGTGCGACCAGTGAGAGCGGGCGATAGCAGCCACCGTTGGCGGGGATGCTCGGATCGGTGGCCACCCGAACCGCGTAGTAGAGACACGACCTGGTCACCGCCTCGACGGCGTTGAAGTTGGCGGCGACCTGGGGGTCCGATCCGGTGAAATCGGCGGTGAGACTCTCCCCGTCCACGGTCACGACGACCCGGATCGCCACATCGTCCTCGCCGTGCTCCATGTAGTCGGTGAACTCGTAGCGACCGTCGTCGAGGGCGGCCAGCGCAGCCAGGGTCCGCCGCTCCCCGTAGTCGAGCAGGGCGGTCGACACCTCGTGGAACCGGTCGAGACCCTCTCTCTCCACCAGCTCGACGAGCCGTCTCACCGCCACCGCGTTGCACCCCATCTGCCCGTCGAGGTCACCACGCCGCTCCCACGGCGTCCGCGAAGCGGAGACGAAGGGCGTGACGAACTCCTCGGCCCACACCCCGTCGCGTACCGCCACCATGGGCGATACGACGTGCCCTTCCTGGTCGAGACGGACGGCGTCGGCGGGCATCGACCCCGGCGCCTCGCCCCCCACGTCGGCATGGTGGGCACGATTGGCCACCCAGCCGATGTGCCGCCCGGCGACGAAGACCGGCGCCAGGATGGTGAGGTCGTTGAGGTGGGTCCCTCCCTGGTATGGATCGTTGACCGCGTACTGGACTCCGGGCACGGGGTCGAACCGGTCCAGACAGGCCTGCACCGAGGCCGGCATGGAGCCGAGGTGGACCGGGATGTGCTCCGCCTGGGCGAGCATCTCCCCGGAGGCGGTGAAGACCGCAGCGGAGCAGTCCGCCCGCTCCTTGATGTTGGGTGACAGGGAGGTGCGGCGGAGGACAGTGCCCATCTCGTCGGCCACGGCGGAGAACCGGTTGCGGGCGACCTCGAGGGTGATCGGGTCGATCACGAGCCCACCAGGTGGCCGATGTGCTTGCTCCCCTCCCGAAAGCTGAGCCCGGACAACCGTTCCCGATTGGCTGTGACGAAGCGGGCCACTGCCTCCGGGTCGACGTATGCATAGTCCCGGAGCGCCCAGCCGATCGCCTTCCTGATGAAGAACTCCCTCTCGTGGGCGCGGGCGAGGCAGTAGCGGAAGAGCCGGCCGGCGTCGGTCCGTTGCTTCGCTCCCACCTGGCAGATCAGCGACACCCGCCGCTTCCACATGTTCCGATCCTCGTTCCAACGATCGATCACCGGCCAGGTCTGGTCACCGAACTCGAGCACCAGATGACGGATGGGATGGGTGGCGGCCTCATCGACCAGATCCCACCAAGCCCCGTCTACGACGAACCGCTCGTAGATCGTCATCGACTCCGGCACGATGAATTCGGGGAAAGCGAACGCCAGCCCTTGCGCCAGGTACTTCTCCTCGCGATGGGCAAGCGCCCAGAGGGCGAGCACCAGCGATTCGTACTCCTCACGATCGGCCGGCGGGTACTCCCGGACGAGGGTGCGCAGGATCTCGACGCGTCCCGGCTTCTGCACCCCGTAGAAGGGCATGTCGGTCTTCATGTACGCCTGCATGCCCGCCGCCTTCTCCGGGTCCGCCCGGGCCGCCAGGGAGCCCCGCACGTACGCGACGCAGGCGCTCAGACGTGACTTCGAAACTGGCATGTGTGCACCGTGGTTGGGCGGCGGGAGGCTAACGGCCGCCACCGGCCGTCAGCTCATCCTTGCCTTGCGAAAACCGTCGATCACGTCGTAGAGAGAGACGAGGGCGACCACGATCGCGCTCACGATCATCGTCGCGCTCCCCGCCCGCGCCGCTTCGGGGAACCCCAGCTCCGCGAAGAACTCGGGGTTGAGAAACCGGCCGGAGACCAGCAGATAGATGGCGGGGACGGCGAAGAGGGCATTGAGCGCCAAGTTGACCGACGCCAGGGCCCACGTCCACACGCCCACCCTGTATTTGACCCACTCGAAGACGATCTCGGCGGCGAGGACCACGATGAAGAAGGGGACCCACAAGGACCACAGGGAGGGGTCGATCAGGGCGATGCCCACGCCGTCCACAGTCACCGGGGAGAAGTCGGTCCGGGCGAAGAGAGAGAGACCAACGATGGCAGCCGCCAGGAACCCGATCGTGGTGATGGTCTCCCAGAGCTTGACCGTGCCCTTGCTCGGCAGCGGCGGTAGGTCGGAAGGGCTCCACTCCGGTGTGGCCGGCCGCCGGCCGGAGCGCTCGATCAAGGCGAAGACGAGAGTCGTCCAGAACACGAGATGCACCGAGAGGGTGATACCGGTGCTGACGCTCGAGCCGACGATCGACGCCACCGTGTCCCCGGAGATCGCCTGGGCGACGGCAACCACCGCCATGGTCACAGGGACTGCGCTGAGCAGCAGCACTGCCAGCAGTCGCCTCCATGCATAGAACAGCTCGGGCCCGATCAGATAGCCTGGGCGCCCGGCGTAAGAGGCGGCGAGCCTGTCGGGGTCGCCGAGCTCGGTGAGGGCCTCCGTTTCGGCATCGTCGACCGGCGCACCGCCGGCCACCCGGGCCTCGATCGCGTCGGCGATCGACGCCCTCAACTCGGCCTCTATGTCGGCGCGCCTCGTATCGGGAAGGGAACGCAGAGTCGCCCCCACGTAGCGTTCGGTCAGTTCGGACATCAAGAGTCTCCTCGATCCAGTTCTTCCAGAGCTCGGTTCATGTCACGCCATGCGGACATGAGGGCGGCCGCAAGATCTGAGCCCGCGGCGCTGGTGGCGTAGTACTTGCGGGGGCGGGCCCCCTCGGTGTCCCATACGCTGGTGAGCAGTCCCTGCTCCTCGAGCCGGCGCAGCATCGGGTAGAGCGTGTTGGCGTCGACCTCGACGCCCATTCCCTCGAGACGCTCCAACAGCCCATAGCCATAGCCGGGGTCCTCGAGCACCAGGAGACATGCGAGCAACACCGAGCCGCGTCGCAGCTCCCGGAGATACGGCTCCAGCTCGATTGGTTCCGATGGCATGGTCGAGACCATACTGTGTGACACACAGTATTGTCAACTTGCCATTATTCGGTGGCGATGCTCAGCGTCCCGTCGATGAGAACGGTCACGGCCTGCCCTTCATCGAGAAGCGTCGCCGAGTTGTCCTCCACGACCACACCGGGGCCGGTGCAGGAGAAGCCCGCCGGCAGAGTCTCCCGGCGCCAGACCGGACCCGCACCCGGATCCGACGTCTCGGCGGGCAGTGACGGCAGATCGTCCCAGGTGAGCGGGGGCCGACCCGAGGCGACGGCTCGCAGAGTGACCACCTCGATGGGCTCTCCGATGCGGTCGAACCCGAATCGGTCCCGATGGGCATCATGGAAGCGGCGGCCGAGCACGTCCCAGTCGACCCCCGCATCCACTTCGAGCTCGTGCGACTGCCCGCGATAGCGCATGTCGGCGCTCACCGCGACCTGCGTAGGAGCAGCTTCGAACATCGCCCGGAATCGGGCCTCGGCCTCGTCTGCGAGCCGAGCGCTCGCCTCCGCCAACTCGGAGGCACCCTCGGCGAGCATGACCGTCCGTGCCGCGTCGGCCCGGGGCGTCGCCAACAACAGACCGAGGGCGGAGAAGACACCGGAGTGAGGAGGCACCAGCACAGTGGTGATCCCGAGCCTTCTGGCGAGCCGGCCTGCGTGGAGACCCCCCGCCCCGCCAAATGCGACGAGCGCCGACTCCCGGGGGTCGGCCCCTTCCTCGACCGAGACCGCCCGTAAGGCACGCTCCATGTGGGCGTCGACCACCTCCAACACCCCCGAGACCAGGCGGTCGACATCCATCCCCGATGAGCGGGCGAGCTGTTGCGCCACCGCCTCGCCAGCCAGGAGGTCGAGACTCAGCGATCCACCCATCGCCAGGTCCGGTGGGATGTGCCCGCTGAGAACGTTGGCGTCGGTCACGGTGAGATCGAGCCCACCCTTGCCATAGACCGCAGGCCCCGGGTCGGCGCCTGCCGAGCGGGGACCGACGCGGAGCGCGCCGCCCTGGTCGAGCCAGGCGATGCTCCCGCCGCCTGCCCCGATGGTGCGGATCGGCACCGAGGGGACCCGGTTGACCCGACCGCCGACGAGATGCCCGGAGCCGACGGTCAGGTTCCCGTCGGTGATCCGGCATACGTCGGTCGACGTGCCGCCCATGTCGAAGGAGATCACCGACGAATGCCCGTGATGGCTCCCCAGGGCGGCGGCTGCCACCGCACCGGCCGCCGGGCCCGACAGGACCAGCCGGCCCGCCCGGCCGACCGCGTCGGCGAACGGGACCAGTCCCCCCGCCGAGGTCATGACCAGACGATGGGGGATGTCGAGGCCACGGTCGAGCCGACCGAGATAGTCAGCCACCGATGGAGTCAGATAGGCGGTGAGCACCGTCGTGGCCAGTCTCTCGTACTCCCTGAATTCGGGTGAGACCTGTGAGGAGAGGACGTAGGGCAGCCGCAACCTGGCGGCGGCGGCGATCTCCCGGGCAGGGTCGCGGTAGGAGTCCAGCATGGCGACGGCCACGATCTCGCCGTCGTCGACGAGGTCGGGGTCACTGTGACGCCGCTCCCTGGGTACGAGCGGCTCCGGCCTGTCCACCGAGGAGTCGTAGAGCGCAGGCCGATCCTGGCGGGCGATCTCGATGAGATCCTCGAAACCGGGATCGGTGAGCAGCGCCACGCGGGCACCTCTCCCCTCGAGCAGGGTGTTGGTCGCCGCAGTGGTTCCGTGGAGGAAGGTCCCGACTTTCCTCGTCGCTATCGCCTCGACGACGGCCCGGGACTGGTCGGCCGTGGTCGGGACCTTGAACCCGGCCAGACCGGTCTCGTCGAAGACGACGACATCGGTGAAGGTCCCGCCGACATCGACCCCTACGACAGAAGCCACTGGTTACGCTCGGCCCGGTATGACGGTCACCGTGGAACAGACACCCAACCCCAACGCTCTCAAGTTCTCGGTCGGTGTCCCGGTGGGCGGCCCGGGCACGTACGTCAAGGGATCCGAGCCGGAGGAGGCATACCTCGGAGATCTGCTTCGGCTGAACGGCGTGGCGAGCGTGTTCCTCACCGCTGACTTCGTGACCATCTCAAAGACTCCCGACGGGTCGTGGGACCAGATACGCCCTCAGGCCGCGGCGATCCTAGAGAGCCGATTCCGGATCTGAGTCAGGGCCGGATGAGCACCGGCCGGGTCACACCGTCGGCCCCGGTCTCCTGAACGACCACTTCCCAGTTCCCGTCGGCTCCGAGATGGCCCCCGACCAACTCGACATCGCGCAGCTCTGCGACGACGTCGTCGGGCACGACGTCAAGTGTGAGATCGGCTGGTGTCGTTGCCGGCATCGGACGCAGCTCCGGCACGTCGGTGACCCTAGGCACACCGTCTTCGCCGATTTCGACCTCGATGACGACCAGCCGGGGGGGCTGGCGGGTGAAGCCGGATTCGGCGGAGGAGGCGATGGAACGCACCACCACCTCCACCCGGAAGGTGGTCGGGCCGGTCTGGGTCAGCGAGCGGGATCCCACCCAGTCGGCGAGCACCTGCACGCCTTCGCCGGCAGTGGGGAGGGGAGCGCCCTGGGGAAGCAGCCCAGCCAGGGTCTGACGCGACTGGTCGGACCCGTCCATCGACATGTACTCCACCGCGACCCATTCGGCATGGGCCGACGCCTGCTCGAAGAGCCGCTCCGGGTCGACGGCATACAGATCTGCCTCGGCGACCACCAGAGGGCTGGGCACGATCGGCGTGGCCGTCGACGGTGGCGCACTGGAGGGGGTGGCAGCCGGCGCCGGGGCGATCGTGCTCCCCGACGCAACCGGGTCGGGCACTGGGAGCGGCTGGTTTCGGGTGAAGGTGTAGGCGAGGGCGCCGAGCGTCACCGCCGCCGCCACGGCGTACGCCAGCCACTGCTTCTGACTCCCCTTCTGCTCCAGGGTCTCCCAGGGGATTCGCTCGTACACCTCGGGTCGTTCCGGGTCCATGGAATCGAACGTACGACCGGCGAGATCCCGGTACAAGGGGGTCGTCCCGGATTCGTCGCACGGTTACGGGGAACCGCAGGGGGGCTGGCTATCGTCTCTTGTGTAATGGCAGTCAACCCCGACCCGAAGCCGGGCCGCTGGATCCTCCCCCTGGTCATCCTAGGGATGATTGCTTTCACCTACTTCTTCGTGCGGGAGCTGCCGGAGGCCTCCACTCAGACCACCCTCGTCGCCAACCCGGGCAGCAGCACCACCGCAGGCACCGGCGGAGGGTCCAGCACCACCGTTGCGGGGACCACGGTCATCGACCCCGAGACCCAGGCGTACCTCGACGCCATCGACCAGATCAACCAGGACCTCCAGGTGCAGAGGACCGAGATCGTCACGGTGAACACGGCCTTCAACCAGGATCCTCGTGAGGTCGAGTTCGAGGAGGCGGAACAGAGGTTCGAGGCGGTGGTGACGACGACACAGGCGCTCGCCGACCAGATGCGCGGCCTGACTCCTCCGGCAGGTCTCGAAGCGAACCAGACCGCACTGCAGACCGCGCTCGACACGGCGACCACGAGTGTCAACGCCGCCCTGGAAGGGCTCCGCTCCACCGACACCGGTGAGCAGCGCAACGCAGCGGTCGATGCCTACGTCCAGGCCGCCACCGATTACGAGACCGAGGTCACCAACACCCTGAATGCCGCCACGAGCAACGCCTGACCTCGAGCATCGGATGACAAAGGAGGGCCGAGCTGCCGCTCGGCCCTCCTTGGCGTCCTGATCGATGGCTCCTAGATGTCGTAGTAGAGGTGGAACTCATAGGGATGTGGGCGGAGCCGCACCGGGTCGATCTCGTGGGCCCGCTTGTAGTCGATCCACGACCCGATGAGGCCCTCGGTGAACACGCCACCCTGGAGCAGGAAGTCGTGGTCCTCCTCCAGCGCCACCAGGGCCTCGTCGAGACTGCCCGGAACCGAGGGCAAACCCTCCAACTCGGCCGGGGGCAGGTCGTAGATGTCCTTGTCCACCGGGTCATGCGGTTCGATCTGGTTCTGCACCCCGTCGAGACCGGCCATCAGCATCGCGGAGAAGGCCAGGTAGGGGTTGGCCGCCGGGTCCGGGCAGCGGAACTCGAGACGCTTCGCCGCCGGGCTCTGGCTGTACTGAGGGATCCGGATGGCCGCCGACCGGTTGCGACTGGAGTACACCAGGTTCACCGGCGCCTCGTAGCCCGGCACCAGTCGGTGATACGAGTTGGTCGTCGGTGCGGCGAAGGCAAGGATCGCGGCGGCGTGCTTCAGCAGGCCCCCGATGTACCAGCGGGCCAGGTCGGATAGGCCGGCATAGCCCCCCTCGTCGTACATCAGGGTCTCGCCGCCCTTCCACAGCGACTGGTGGGTGTGCATCCCGGACCCGTTGTCCTCGAAGATCGGCTTGGGCATGAAGGTGACCGACTTGCCCACTTCCCACGCCGTGTTCTTAACGATGTACTTGTAGAGGGTGACGTTGTCGGCCGCCCGCAACAAAGTGTCGTACTTCATGTCGATCTCGGCCTGACCGGAGGTGCCCACCTCGTGGTGCTGGACCTCGATCTCGATGCCGGCCTGCTCGAGGCGATAGGTCATCTCGGAGCGCAGGTCCTGGAAGTGGTCGGTCGGCGGGACCGGGAAGTAGCCCTCCTTGTAGCGGGGCTTGTATCCCAGGTTGCCTCCATCCTCGAACTCACCGGAGTTCCACGCCCCCTCCACGGAGTCGAGGAAGTAGAAGCCCGAGTTCTGGTCCTGGCCGAAGCGGACATCGTCGAAGATGTAGAACTCGCACTCGGGCCCCCAATAGGAGGTGTCGGCGATCCCCGTGCTCACCAGGTACTCCTCTGCCTTGCGGGCGATGTAGCGAGGATCCTTCTCGTACGGGGTGACCGCGACCGGATCGTGGACGAAGCAGTAGAGGATCAATGTCCTACGCGCCCGGAACACGTCGTCGACCGCGGTGTCGGGATCCGGGATCAGGATCATGTCCGACTCCTGGATGTCCTGGAAACCACGTATCGACGACCCGTCGAACCCGTAACCGTCCTGGAAGCCGTCCTCGGTCAGGGCGTGCGCCGGGATGGTGAAGTGCTGGACCTGTCCGGGCAGGTCACAGAATCGCAGGTCGACGAACTCGTACCCCTCGCTTTCGACGAGGGACAAGACGTCGGCAGCCGTCTTGGTCACGTTGCCTCCTTCTCGTGTCGTGGTCGTGAGCCGTGCATTTTGTATCCGTGGGCAATTGCCCTGCGGTTGCGGAAGTGTGAAATCTGTGTTTCGTGATTTCCACAGCCGGCGTCACAGCCAGTCGTTGCGCCGGAACAGGAGGTAGAGGCCGAAGGAGACACCGACGATCAGCACCGTCGACGCCACCACACCCCAGACCTGCATAGATCCGGGGTAGGGGACGTTCATCCCGTAGTAGCCCGTGATCAGTGCGGGGACCGCGACGATGGCAGCCCAGCTCGACACCTTCTTCACGATGAGGTTCTGGCGATAGTCACGGAGGCTGAGGTTGGCCTCGACGAGTGCCGCCACCAGGTCGCGCAGGGCGTCGGAGGACTCGCTGATCCTCAGGATGTGGTCGTAGACGTCCTGGTAGTACGGGTAGAGCGCTTCCGGGATCACGTCCTGTTCACGCCGCATCAGACTGCTGACGACCTCGCGCATCGGCACCACGAGGCGGTGGAAGCGAACCGACTCCCGACGCATGTCGAACCACTGACGCTGCTTGGAGGGCTCGACGGGGTGCTCTGAGAAGATCCCGTCGGCGACGGTCTCGTAGTAGTCGTCCAGGTCGTCGAGCGCGGCGAAGTACCCGTCGACGATGACGTCCAGCAGACCGTAGAGCAGGAAGCCGACTCCGTACCGCGCCAGCCTGGGCGATCGGTCCCATCTCCGGATCACGTCGTCGATGGGGAAGCCGTCGGTCTTGCGCACCGTGATCAGCCATCGGTCGTTGAAGAAGATGTCGACCTCGACGTCATTCAGCCGACCGCCGTCGACGTCGACCGCGACGTGATAGACGGTGACGAACAGGTGGGTGGCGTACCGGTCGACCTTGGGGCGCTGGCGCGGGCCCATTGCGTCCTCGACTGCCAACTCGTGCAGTCCCAACTCCTCGGCGAGGGCGTTGACCTCTGCGTCGGAGGGTGCACACAGGTCGACCCAGACCACCGCGTCCCTCTCCTCCAGGTAGTCGGAGACATCCTCGAGTGGGAATCCCTCCGCCACCAGCTCGCCTCTGCGGTAGACCCTCGTCGACGTGCCGTTCATGACCGTCATTGTTGTCGTGGAGGCCCTTCCTCCGGGCGTTCTTCGGTCCTCGCTACCGTCCCGTCCGTGACGGCGACGATCGTTCTCGGTGCCCAATGGGGTGATGAAGGCAAGGGGAGGGTCGTCGACTACTTCGCGGAGCGTGCCGACTACGTGGTGCGTTATCAGGGTGGCAACAACGCCGGTCACACCATCGTGGTCGGTGAGGAGAAGCTGGCTCTCTCATTGATCCCCTCGGGCATCCTCTATGAGAAATGCACACCGGTTGTCGCCTCGGGCACGGTCATCGACCCCGCGGTGCTCCTGGCGGAGATGGACATGGTCGCCGCCAGGGGGCTCGACCCCTCCCGGGTGAGGATCTCGGCCAATGCCCATCTGGTGATGCCGTATCACCGCAAGCTCGACGCCGTCATCGAGCGTTATCTGGGCAGCAACCAGATCGGGACCACAAAGAAGGGGATCGGGCCGGCCTACACCGACAAGTACGCCCGATTCGGGATCAGGGTGCAGGATCTGTTCGACCCCAAGATCTTCGCCAAGAAGGTGGCCGCGGGGCTGGTCGAGAAGAACAAGGTCCTGCCTCGGGTCTACAACACCCTGCCCATGGATCCCGGGACGATCGTGGAGGAGTACCTCACATTCGCCGAGCGTCTCCGCCCCCACGTCACCGACACCTCACTGCTGCTCCACGAGGCTCTGCGACGTGGCGAGGAGGTCCTCTTCGAGGGTGCACAGGGGACACTGCTCGACATCGACCACGGGACATATCCCTTCGTCACATCATCGAACCCCACCGCAGGGGGCGCCGTTGTCGGCTCCGGCATCGGCCCCAAGGCGATCGACGAGGTGGTGGGGGTGGCCAAGGCGTACATCTCCCGGGTCGGAACCGGTCCCTTCCCCACCGAGCTGGACGACGAGGTCGGCGACACGATGATCGAGCTCGGCGGCGAGTACGGGACGGTGACCGGCCGTCGTCGACGCTGCGGCTGGCTCGACTTGCTCGCCCTTCGCTACGCGGTGCGGGTGAACAGCCTGACCAGGATCTTCCTGACGAAGCTCGACATCCTCTCGGCCTTCGACACGATCAAGGTCGCCACCGGCTATCGGGCGGGCGGTGAGTTGCACACCGAGTTCCCCGTCCAGCAGTCGGTCCTCTACGACTGCGAGCCGGTCTACGAGGAGATGCCCGGCTGGGGTGACGACATCACCGGGGTGAGGGAGTACGAGGACCTCCCGGCAGCGGCGCGCTCGTACATCGAGTACATCGCAAAGGCGATCGAGGTTCCCGTCTCCTGGGTCTCGGTCGGACCGGAGCGGTCCCAGCTCGTCGCAGTGCCATGAGAGTCCTCCTCGTCGGCTCGGGGGGCCGGGAGCACGCCATCGGATGGAAGCTGGCACGCTCCCCACGCGTCGACGAGCTGATCTCCCTGCCCGGCAACCCGGGTCTGGCCGAGCTCGGGCCCACGGTCGAGGGGATCGCCGTGGACGACGTCGGCGCAATCGCCGCCATGGCCCGGATCCACGACGTCGAGTTGGTCGTGGTGGGCCCCGAGGCGCCTCTCGCCGCGGGTCTCGCCGATGCGGTGTGCCGCCTCGGAATCCCGGTCTTCGGGCCGACCCGCGCCGCCTCCCGGCTGGAGTCGTCGAAGGCGTTCGCCAAGCAGGTCATGACCCGCGCCGGGGTGCCGACGGGATCGGCTGCCAGATTCGAGGATGCCGACGAGGCCCGGGAGCATCTCGACCGCCAGGACGGACCCTTCGTGGTCAAGGCGGACGGTCTCGCCGGTGGCAAGGGCGTGCTGGTCACCGAGTCCCGCCGCGATGCCGTCTCCTGGGTGACCCATTGGATCGAGCAGGGGCCCGTGGTGGTCGAGGAGTACCTCGAAGGGCCGGAGGTCAGCGTCTTCGCGGTGTGCACCGAGTCGGGAGCGGTCGCCCTGGAACCGGCCCGCGACTACAAGCGCCTGATGGAAGACGACCAAGGGCCCAACACCGGTGGGATGGGCGCATTCTCACCGGTGGGAGACCTTCCTCCCGGTCTCGTCGAGGAGACCATGACACGGGTGATCCACCCGACGCTGAACCAGATGCGTGCCGATGGCAACCCTTTCACCGGGTTTCTCTATGCGGGTCTCGTCCTGACCGATGAAGGCCCCAAGGTGCTCGAATTCAATGTTCGCCTGGGTGACCCCGAGACCCAGGTGATCCTGCCCCGGCTCGACAGCGACTTGGTCGATGTGCTCGAGGGCGCTCCTCCTGTGTGGTCGGGACGAGCCGCGGTCAACGTGGTGATGGCGGCCAAGGGCTACCCGACGGCCCCGGAGCGCGGTGCCGAGATCCGCGGTCTGGAGGGTGACTCCGGTGAGGACGTGGTGGTGTTCCACGCCGGGACCGCCGCCGAGGGCAAGAAGCTGTTCGTCGACGGGGGCCGGGTGCTCAGCGTCGTCGGAATGGGTGACACACTGGGACAGGCCAGGGACCGCGCCTACGCAACCGCCGATCGGATCACTTGGCCGGGAGTGCAGTACCGAAGGGACATCGCGGGCTGACCCACGGGGCGGCACATTCGCCGCCCCGTGCGCCATTTGGTCAGCGCGGCCCGCCCGGCTGCGAGACGGGCGCAGTGCTCGACGCCTTCCGGCCGGCATGGATCTGCGCCAACTCCTGCTCGAGCGTGAAGCTCGCCGACGCCGAACCGCTCCCCGCGGTTGCGCCCTTCCGGAGTATGTCGATGTCGTCCTGCATCGCCATGCTGCGCTCCACCATCGGGCCGGTGTAGACGGTCGCCTGCTCCCCGTCGATCAGCCGGCTCAGCCCGAAGGCGGCGGCGATCCCGACGACGACCAGCGTCACGGTCACCAGGTGCTTTCTCACGGCACCGGTTCCGAGCCCGCGTGCCTGATTTCCCCCAAGGACGGTCATGTCCCTCTCTCCTCTTCTCGAATCCCCCACTGCGGAGAACCTCCGCGGCCACCGTTGCGGTGACACAGAGGAGAGTCGGGATGAGTCGGCCAGATACGCGTTTCGAGGCTGAGCCTTCGGTCATGGCCTCAGGTCAGCGGCGCCGTGGCTTCGACCCTCCCACCGGACTCGTAGGCCAGGTACCCCTTCTGCAGCGTCGAGACCAGAACCACTACAAGGGCACACGCCAGGCCCCCGATCACCGCGGCCAGCGCCTCGCCGGTGGCGGCGGCGATCGCCCCGAGGAGCAGCGAGCCCAGGTGGGGCCCGCCCGACACGACCACGGTGAACATGCCCTGGAGACGCCCCCTCAGGGCGTCGGGCGTCTCCACCTGGAGGATCGTGCTCCGGAAGACGGCACTGACTGTGTCGGCCGCGCCTGCGAACACCATGCACAGCGTCGCGGGCCAGAGGATCCAGTTGGCCGACCCATCGGCGAGGGGACCCGGAGAGAGCCCGACCACCACGCCGAAGGCCGCCACCGACAGCCCCCAGACCATCACCGCCACCACCGTCGCCCGGCCCTGCCGGCTCACCTCACCGAGACGCCCGGAGAAGAGGCCGCCGAGGAACGTGCCCACCGCGATCCCGGTCACCAACACACCGACGGTGGTCCCGCCGCCCCCGATCGCCACCACCCCGATGGCGGGGAAGAGCACCCGGGGCAGGGCGAGAACCATCGCACACATGTCGACGACGAAGGTCATGCCCAGGTTGGGCCGCTTCGAGAGAAACCTGAGGCCCTCCGCGACCGATCCCAAGCCGGCGCGGCGCACCTCGCCCTCCGGGACGAGTGGGGGCAGGACGAGGGTCAGCGACAGTGCGGCGAGAAGGAGGACGGCCTCGGCGCTGTACGCCCATTGGTAGCCGGCCCGATCGACCAGAACACCGGCGAGCATGGGGCCCACCGCGGCGGATATCCCCATGGAGAGGGTGGAGAGGGCATTGGCCGCGGGCAGCAGCCGGATGGAGAGCAGACGCGGGATCACGGCGCTCCTCGCCGGGGAGTGCACGGCGAAGAATCCACTCTGCAGGGCCACCAGCCCGTAGAGGAGGCCGGTCGAGGCACGGCCCGTCCAGGCCAGCACGGCAAGGGCGACGGCGACACCGCAGAGCCCGAGCAGTGTGACCACCAGCACCTTGCGGCGGTCGTGGGCATCGACGATGGAGCCTCCGTAGAGGCCGAGCGTGATCAGAGGGACCAGTGCCGCCAGTCCCACGAAGCCCACAGCCAACGTCGAGCCCGAGATCTCGTAGACCTGCAGCCCCACCGCCACCGCGGTGAGCTGTGACCCCATGCTGGTGAGGGCACCACCCGCCCACAGATACCGATAGGTGCTGTTGATCCTCAGCGGGGTGAGATCGACGAGCAGACGACGCACCATCGCATTGTGCCCGCCTCGTACCGACACCATTCCGGTTCTGCCGATCCGTCGGCCGGTTACCGTCCCCCGGGATGAGTCGCAAAGTCGCAATCCTCATGGGGGCCGGATCCGATCGGCCGGTCATGGAAAAGGCCGCTGAGACGCTGGAGAGGTTCGGCATCGAGCACGAGACCCTTGTGATCTCGGCTCACAAGACACCGGACCAGGCCATTGAGTTCGCCTCGGCGGCGGCCGACCAGGGTTTCGGCGTCATCATCGCCGGAGCAGGCAAGGCCGCCCATCTCGCCGGAGTGATGGCGGCGAAGTCGCTTCTCCCGGTGATCGGTGTCCCCCTCAGCGCCACCCTCGACGGGATGGACGCGTTGCTCTCCACCGTCCAGATGCCCACCGGGGTCCCGGTCGCCACCGTGGCGATAGACGGGGCGGTCAACGCGGCGTTGCTCGCCGTGGCGATCCTCGCGGTCGGAGACGACGACCTGACCGCCAAACTCGCCGACTACCGGCTGGAGCTGGCGGAGAGGACGCTCGCCGGCTGAGCCGATACCATCGTCTCGGATGAGCGAGATGTCCTTCGAAAAGCCCGATCCACACGACTTCCTGGGCATCGACTCGCTGCTGTCCGATGACGAGATCCTGTTGCGCGACACCGTCCGCAACTTCGTCGACAACGAGATCAGACCGCATGTGGCGGACTGGTGGGACGAGGGGAAGATCCCCCACGAGGATCTGGCCCGAGCCTTCGGTGAGATGGGCATGCTCGGCATGCACCTCGAGGGCTACGGCTGCGCCGGCACGTCCGCCACGGCCTACGGGCTGGCCAGCCTGGAGTTGGAAGCAGGCGACTCCGGGATTCGGTCTTTCGTCTCGGTGCAGGGATCCCTCGCCATGTTCCCCATCTGGAAGTTCGGGAGCGAGGAACAGAAGGAGACCTGGCTGCCCCGGATGGCCAAAGGCGAGGTGATCGGCTGTTTCGGCCTGACCGAGGCCGACTCCGGCTCCGACCCCGCCTCGATGCGGACCAACGCCCGCCGTGACGGGTCGGACTGGGTCATCAACGGCTCCAAGATGTGGATCACAAACGGCTCCATCGCCGACATCGCAGTGGTCTGGGCACGGACCGACGAGGGCGTGCGTGGCTTCATCGTCCCCACCGAGACGGCCGGTTTCGCCGCCCACGACATCAAGAAGAAGGCGTCGCTGCGTGCCTCGGTCACCTCGGAGCTGGTCCTCGACGAGGTGAGGGTGCCCGACGACTTCGTGCTCCCCGGTGTCGCCTCGATGAGGGGACCGTTGTCCTGTCTCAACGAGGCTAGGTTCGGGATCGCCTTCGGGGCCATGGGCTCGGCACGCGACTGCTATGAGACCGCCCTGGCCTACGCCGGGGAGCGAAAGCAGTTCGACCGCCCCATCGCCACGTTCCAGCTGACACAGCGCAAACTGGTCGAGATGATGGTGGCGGTGCAGAGGGGGACACTGCTCGCTCTCCACCTGGGTCGGCGCAAGGACGAGGGGAAGCTGACCCCGGAGCAGGTGTCCTTCGGGAAGTTCGACAACGTGCGCAACGCCCTCGAGGTGGCCCGGACCGCCCGCTCCATCCTGGGCGGCAACGGGATCACGCTCGAGTACCCCGTCTTCCGACACATGGCCAACCTGGAGACGGTGTTCACCTATGAGGGCACCAACGAGATCCACACCCTGGTGATGGGTCAGGCGATCACCGGGCTGAGCGCCTTCAGCTGAGGCTCAGAGAAGTCCGTGGAGGTCGCCGTTGCGCTCCACCACGACATCATCGAGGCCCAGCCAGGAGGCGACGAGCTCCAACTCGCGGCGAAGGGCGCGGCCCACGGCGGACTTGTCGACACCGGGCTCGGCGAAGGACCCCTTCACATGGAGGGCATTCCTGCCCCGATCGGTCTTCAGGTCGACCCGAGCCACCAGGTCGCCGTCGAGGAGGAAGGGCAGCACGTAGTAGCCATGGACCCGCTTCGGCTCGGGGACGTAGATCTCGATCCGATAGTGAAAGCCCCAGATTCGCTCGACGCGGGGCCGGTAGAAGATCAGGTTGTCGAACGGTGAGAGGAGCGCGGTGCCACCGGCCTTCCGGGGCAGGACCGTGCCCGGTCGCATGAGACCCGGCTTGTCCCACCCCTCCACTTCGACCTCGACCAGGTCGCCGGCGAGAGCCAGCCTGCGCAGGACCGGGCGCGCCGCAGGCATCCTCACCCGGTAGTAGTCGGCGATGTCGTCGGCCGTGGCCACCCCCAGTGCGGATGCGGCGAGGAGGAACAGCTCGGCCAGCGCCTCGTCGTGGCTCGGATCGGATGAGTTCAGGTGCTCGGCTGGTATGACACGCTCGGGCAGGTCGTAGTAGCGGATGAAGTTGGTCCGGTCGGCTGCCGTGATCCGTCCGTCGAGGAACAGCGCCTCCAGGGCGACCTTCCCGTCGGACCAGCCCCACATGGCGCTGGCGTCGCGCTCGCCCGGAGCGTCGAGATCTCGGGCGCGCAGCGGCCCCCGCTCGGCGACCTGGCGGTAGACACTCTCGACGTACTCGGGCTCTTCCCGCTGGAGCTCATCGAGCCTCTTCCACTTCATCGCCTGTCTCATCCGCCACCGGAACAGTCGATGGTGACGGGACGGGATCAGCGAGGCCTCGTGCGCCCAGTACTCGAAGAGCTCGCCCGACCCCCACAGCCAGTTGTCGAGGGCTCGGAGATCGTACGGGCCGATCCGGGAGAAGAAGGGCATGTAGTGGGTCCGGCTGAAAACGTTGACCGAATCGAGCTGAATCAATCCGATCCGGTCGACCACCTTGCGGAAGTGCCTGACATCGACCCGGCCCGATGGCCGCCCCTCGAGAAAGCCCTGTGCAGCCAGCGCAAGCCGCCTCGCCTGTTCGTTGGTCAGCCTGCGCATCGGCCTCTCACGCTAACCCATGCCATCATCACCCACGTGATCGAGCGGTACACGCTTCCCGAGATGGGCGGGATCTGGTCCGAGGAGCGCAAACTCGAGACCTGGAAGCAGGTCGAGGTCGCCTCCCTGGCCGCCTTCGAGAGGTTGGGGAACGTCCCACCCGGCGCAGCCGACGCCGCACGCGCCGCCCGCTGCCCCACTCCGGACGAGGTGGCGGAGCGTGAGACGGTCACCAATCACGACCTGGCGGCGTTCGTCGACCTGCTCGCCGAGGCGGCCGGTGGCGACGCCGCCGGCTGGGTGCACTACGGACTCACCTCGTCCGACGTGCTCGACACCGCCGCCGGTGTGACTCTCCGCGACGCCGCCGACCTCATGCTGGAGGCCCTGGAAGGGCTGGAGGCGACGGTGATCCGGCGGGCGCGGGAGCATCGTGAGACATTCATGCTGGGGCGCACCCACGGGATCTGGGCGGAGCCGACCACCTTCGGGCTCAAGCTGGCCGGCTGGGCTTTCGAGTTGGAGCGTGACCGGCAACGGCTCGCAGCTGCCAGGGAGGCAGTGGCAGTGGGCAAGATCTCGGGTGCGGTGGGCACCTATGCCCACGTCCCGGCGACCGTCGAGGCCGAGGTTTGCGAGGCACTCGGCATCGGTGTCGAGCCGGCATCGACCCAGGTCACCGCGCGCGATCGTCACGCCCAGTACCTGTCCACCCTCGCCTTGATCGGGGCTTCGATCGAGCGCATGGCCACCGAGCTCCGACACCTGCAGCGCTCCGAGGTCGGAGAGGTGAGAGAGGGCTTTCGCCCCGGACAGAAGGGCTCGTCGGCGATGCCACACAAACGGAACCCGATCCTCTCCGAGCGGATGACCGGGCTGGCCCGGCTTCTGCGCGGCTATGCCCAGGTCGGGCTGGAGAACGTCGCCCTCTGGCACGAGCGGGACATCTCCCACTCGTCGGCGGAGCGGGTCGTGCTCCCCGACGCCTCGATCACCTTGCATTACATGCTGGTCAGGTTCGACGGTCTGCTCTCGGACCTCGTCGTCGACAGCGAGCGCATGCTGAGGAACCTGGAGGCGAGCAATGGCCTCGTGTTCAGCCAGTCGGCCCTCCTCGCCCTGGTGGCGACGGGCATGAGCCGCGACCAGGCGTATCGGATCGTCCAGCGCAGCGCCATGGAGGCCTGGGACGACAAGGGTCATCTCCGCGACCTCCTCGCCGCCGACCCCGATGTCACCTTGAGCGAGAAAGCCCTGGCGCGGTGTTTCTCACTCGACCGGATCGTGGAGACCTCAGCCCCCGTCTTCGAGCGTCTCGCCACGCTGGGCTGATCGCTCCAACTGCGTCTGACGTGCAACGAACGTCGTATAAGCGCGCTCGTTGCACGCCGGAGGAGAAGGGGATTGCATCCCGACTGTGCCCACGCGAAGTTGAGACATGCGACCCGATCGGATCGTTGACCGCCTGGCTCAGCGCCAACACGGCGTCTTCACGCGGGATCAGGCCGCTGACGCCGGTCACACCGAAGCGACCATCCGCCATCGGCTCGAAACGGGACGGTGGCTGGCCCTCACTCCCGGCGTGTATGCGGTTGCCGCGGTCCCTCCCACTTGGGAGCGACAAGTGACGGCAGCGCTCCTGAGCCGTCCCGGCTCGGTGGCCGCCGGCGCGTCGGCCGCCTACCTCATGGGATTCCACGGCGCCAAAGCGGGCCGCCCGGTGATCATGGCCCCCGAGTCGGCGAATGCCAGGCTCTCCATCGGGACCGTCATCCGGGCAAGTGACTTCGCCGAGGTGGCGACGACCACGGTCCGCGGCTTTCCGGTGACCACGGTCGCCGAGACCTTGTGGACGCTCGCCAGGACGACGCCCCGACGTGAGCTCGAGGACCTGATCGACCAAGAGGTGGCGATGGGCGGCACGACAGTCGCCGACCTCCTCTCCGTGCTGAGCCGAATCGATGGGACTCGCCAGCGTGGGCTCGCCAACTTCCGCCGGGCCGTGCGACTGACCGACCCGGATTCAGAGTCAACCGCGGCCAATCGGCTCGAAGTGGTCCTGTATCGGCTGCTCAGCCAGCCCGGCATCCCCTCGGTCACCCGGCAGCAGCCCTTCCTCCTCGTCAACCCGTCCCGGGTCGACGCGTTCATACCCGCCTGGCAGATCGTGGTGGAGGCCGACGGGAGGAATTGGCATAGCCGTCAAGCCGACTTCCAACGTGACCGCGATCGAGACAACCATCTTGCCTCACGTGGAATCCTCGTGGTGAGGTTCACGTACGTAGACCTCACCCGCAATTTCGAACGGTGTCTTCGGACCCTCATCGCCGCCGGTGAGCACCGACGTGCAATGAACGTCGTATAGGCGCGTTCGTTGCACGCCGGAGACCACTCCGACTAGTCAGCCCAGGTCGAAGACCCCGGCGAGCTGGTCGCGGAACGCGACCGTCGGCAGGAGGACCGCCGCCCCATAGGAGGTCCGGTAGTTGGCGACCTCGATCGAGAATCGCCGGACCTGGCTCTTGTCGATGCCGCGGTATCGCCACGCCGTCGCCACCGCCTGGCCGAAGGACCATGACGAGTCGACACGCACCGACGAGGTGACGGCGGCCAGCTTGTTGGTCAACGATCCCGGCGAGGAGAACCCGGCGGCCCGTGCCGCGAGCTGGAAGAGGGCATCCTGCTGACGTTGCTGCCGAGCGAAGTCAGAGCCACCGGAGGCCTGCCACACGCCGTCCGACAGCTGCTCCTGATGCCGGGAGCGCACCCATGCGAGCGCGGTCTCCCCGTCGACCCGCTGACAGCCGGTGCTCTCGATCAGCAGATGCGACTTGAGGTCACGGGTGGGGCGATCGACACAGACGTCGATGCCCCCCATGACGTCGACCACCCTGGCGAAGCCGGCGAAATTGATCCGGGCGAGGTGGTCGATGGGGATGCCGGTGTAATCCTCGACCATGATCGCCAGCAGCTCCGACCCCGACGCCGCCTCGGAGCAGCCCCCGAGCCCGGTGTTGAGACGTGTGAACGATCCCTTGCACAGATTCCAGACGTAGAGGTCGCGAGGCAGGCTGACCAGGATCGGAGCCCCCTCGACCGGCTGCAACGCCAGGATGATGGTGTCGGCGAGGTAGCCCGACGCGTCGGTGCCCACCAGCAGGTAGGACTCGAAGACCTCGTCGGGCATCGGCTCCCCGCGGGCAGCTGCGTTGAATTCCTCGTCACCCGCGACCGTGGCGAGCCGCTCCTCGATCAGCGCCATCTCCTGGTCGAGATCGAATACCGGCTCGTCGAAGTAGTCGAAGTGGAGCGGTGGCGCAGTTCCCGGGACAGGGTCCTCGGTGGCCTCGATGTCCGAACGCGCGTCACCGGGGTCGAAGTCCTCCACTGCGACCGCGGCCAGCGCCGAGCTCAGCTGGTAGGCGTAGAAGGAGCCCAAGCCGAGAAGAGCGCCCACCAGGAGGATGATGAGCGCCTTGACGGGGTGGAACACCACGTATTTGACCAGGGCCAAAACCCCGAGAGGCTAACCCGCGGCCTGCCTCACTCCCGGGTGATGTGCACCGTCCCGGTGAACAGGCCGGCGATGCGCCCGTCAGGGCGGGTCACCTCGGCCCGGTAGGTGCCCAGGGTCCGGCCCCGGGACGATTCGCGGACCCGCGCCAGCAGCCGATCCCCGGGACGACAGGCCGCCGTCAGCACGAGATGGGTGTCGATGGCGACCGCCCGGTCACCGGCCGAGTTGGAGGCGAGAGAGAAGGCGCAGTCCGCCAGCGAGAAGATCACGCCGCCATGGCCCACACCCAGGAAGTTGCAGTGGGCCGGGGTGACGTGGAGACCGACGACGATCTCCTCCGGGGTCACCTCCACCAGCTCGATCCCAAGCCCTCGGGCGTACTCGTCGGCAGCGAGCATGTCGCCCACTCGCACCTGGTCGAATCCGGACACGGAGCCGGAGGGTAGATCACCGCCCCGGCGCTACGCTCCCACCGCGTGCTGGCTCTACCCCACATCGCATCCGGCAAGGTCAGGGAGATCTACGAGATCGACTCCGAGCGACTCCTCTTCGTCGCCACCGACCGGATCTCCGCGTACGACGTGATCCTCCACCAGACCATCCCCGACAAGGGAAGGGTGCTCACCGGGCTCAGCCTCCACTTCTTCGACCTTCTCGACACCCCGAACCACCTGGTCGGCACGGACCTCTCGAAGATCGACGGGTTGGGCGACGAGGACCAGGAGGACCTCGCCGGCCGGGCCATGGTGGTGCGCCGGGCCGAAGTCGTGCCCGTGGAGTGTGTCGTGCGCGGCTACCTGTACGGATCATCGTGGCGCGAGTACAGGGACGGGGGCGGGCCGACCACAGAGCATCTCCCACCGGGTCTGCAGCTTGCGGACAAGCTCGACGAGCCGATCTTCACCCCGGCGACCAAGGCTGTCACCGGGCACGACGAGAACCTCACCGAGGCACAGACCCGGCAGATCCTCGGCGACGACCTCTACGAAGAGCTCCGGCGCCGGTCCATCGACATCTACACCCGGGCGAACGAGTACGCCGCCGCAAAGGGGGTCATCCTCGCCGACACCAAGTTCGAGTTCGGCCATGCCGACGGGGAGCTGATCCTCATCGACGAGGTCCTCACCCCGGATTCCTCTCGCTACTGGCCCGCCGACGAGTACCGCCCGGGAAGCGAGGTTCCCTCCTTCGACAAGCAGTACGTCAGGGAGTGGCTGGAACGCCAGCCCTGGGACAAGAGCCCGCCGCCACCCGACCTGCCCGACCAAATCGTCGACGGCACCCGGGCGCGCTACATCGAGGCCTTCGAGCGGATCACCGGCGAAGACTTCGACGATTATCTGGCGGGCCGATGAGAGTCACCGTCACCATCGACCGGCGCCCCGAGATCGCCGACCCCGAGGGGACCACGGTGAGACGGGCGCTCCACGAGCTCGGATTCACCGAGACCGAGCAGGTGCGAATGGACCGGGTGATCCACCTCGACGTGGCCGGCGACGACCCTGAGCTCGTCAGGAAGCGAGTCGAGGACATGTGCCGTCAGCTCCTCGCCAATCCCGTGCTCGAGGACTTCACGGTCGAGGTGGAGCGATGACCACCGCCGTGGTCGTGTTCCCCGGGGTCAACTGCGAGCGCGACGTGGTCCACGCCCTGCAGGCGTTGGGTGGCGAAACCGAGCTGGTGTGGCATCGCGAGACCGACCTCTCCGGATTCGACGGGGTGGTCCTCCCGGGCGGGTTCGCCCACGGCGACGCTCTCCGCACCGGCGCCATCGCCCGCTTCTCCCCGGTGATGAGTGAGGTGACCCGTCTCGCCGAGCTGGGCGCCCCCGTCCTCGGCATCTGCAACGGGTGGCAGGTGCTCTGCGAGGCAGGGCTTCTCCCCGGCGCCCACATCCCCAATCGTGATCTCTCCTTCATATGCCGATTCGTCGAGGTCGAGGTGGTCGACACCGACTCGATCCTGACCCGCGGCGCCGAGCCGGGGAGCCGGCTCCGTCTGCCACTCAACTCGTACGAGGGCAATTGGGTGGATCCCACCGGTCGGGGACGGGTGGTCCTCCGCTATGTCGACGACCCCAACGGCTCCCAGGACCGCGCCGCCGCGATCACCAACACCCACGGCAACGTGGTGGGGGTGATGCCACATCCGGAACGGGCCACCGACGAGCTGATCGGATCCATCGACGGCCAGGTTCTCCTCGAGGGGTTCCTCCACTCACTCCTCCCGGTTTGACCATGCTGACCGGGCCGCTTCACCGCCAACTCGGCATGACCATGATGACCGATGGGGGACGACCCCCCTCCAACCCCCCGCGCCCCCCGGCACGATGCTGACCGAGCCGCTCCACCGCCGACTCGGCATGACCGATGACGAGTACGAGTCGGCGATTGGGATCCTGGGTCGCGACCCGAACCCGGCGGAGCTGGCCATGTACTCGGTGATGTGGTCGGAGCACTGCTCCTACAAGTCCTCACGGTCGCATCTCGGCCGATTCCCCACCGATGCCCCCTGGGTGGTCGTCGGGCCCGGGGAGAACGCAGGAGTGGTCGACATCGGGGATGGCTGGCTCGCCGCCATACGGATCGAGAGCCACAACCACCCGTCGTTCGTGGAGCCCTATCAGGGCGCCGCCACAGGAGTCGGCGGCATCCTCCGCGACGTCTTCACCATGGGGGCCCGTCCGATCGCCCTCTGGGACCAGATCCGGTTCGGTCCGCTCGACGAGCCCCGCAATCGCTACCTCTTCCAAGGGGTCGTCTCCGGCATCGCCGGCTACGGCAATGCCGTCGGAGTCCCCACGGTCGGCGGCGAGCTCGAGTTCGACCCCTGCTACACGGGCAACCCGCTGGTCAACGTGATGTGCC
The DNA here is from genome assembly GCA_035550735.1 of Acidimicrobiia bacterium. Taxonomy (GTDB): domain Bacteria; phylum Actinomycetota; class Acidimicrobiia; order Spongiisociales; family ZC4RG35; genus JANQRA01. Next base: position 46,583 of record DASZOM010000046.1, read on the forward strand.
TCGGAATCCTTCGTAGGGAGAGGCTCGTCCTGGGAACGGCGGGCGAGCCCGGCACCATCGCGGTCCTCCTCGGCAACGCGACCGGTCGCGACGGCATCGGCGGCGCCAGCGTCCTCGCCTCGGCGTCGTTCGACGAGCAGTCGGCAGAGCTCCGGCCCTCGGTGCAGGTCGGTGATCCCTTCGAGGAGAAGAAGCTCATCGAGGCCTGCCTCGAGCTCTACGAGGAGGGGCTGGTGGTGGGTGTGCAGGATCTCGGGGCGGCCGGCCTGTCATGCGCCACCTCGGAACCGGCGGGCCGCGCCGGTGTGGGCATGGATGTCGATCTCGACTCCGTCCATGTCCGGGAACCGGGGATGACCGCCGCCGAGCTGCTCATGTCCGAGTCCCAGGAGCGGATGATGGCGTTTGTCCCACCGGACAAGGTCGACGACGTGATCGCAGTCGCCGAGCGATGGGAGATCGACTCGGCCGTCGTGGGGGAGGTGAAACGGGGACCACTGCTCACGGTGCGTCATCAGGGTGAGGTGGTCGTCGAGATCCCGGCGGCATCGCTCGCCGACGACGCCCCTCGCTACGACCGGCCTGCGGCACGACCGGATTGGCAGGACGACGTGCAGAGCCGCAGCTTCGACGGTTCCGGGCTGGAGGTCGCCGGGACCCTGCTCGCTCTCCTCTCCGACCCCGCCATCGGATCGTCGGCGTGGGTCCATGAGCAATACGACCACATGCTCTTCCTCAACACCGTGGTCGGGCCCGGCGCCGACGCCAACCTGATCCGGGTTCGCGGGACCAGCAAGGGCCTGGCCGTGTCCACCGACGGCAACGGCCGGCTCTGCTACCTGGACCCGAGAGCAGGAGCCGCCCGGCTGGTCTACGAGGCGGCCCTGAACGTGGCCGTCACCGGAGCCAGGCCGCTGGCAATAGTCGACAACCTCAACTTCGGTAACCCGGAGAAGCCCGAGGTGATGTGGCAATTCCGGGAGACGATCGAGGGCATCTCCGAGGCCTGCGAGGCGCTGGGCATCCCGGTGGTGGGGGGAAACGTCTCGTTCTACAACGAGTCCGACGGCCTCGACATCCATCCCACTCCGGTGGTGGGCCTGCTGGGTCTGGCCGATCCGATGCCGGCGACGCCGCCGCGTCTGAGCGCGGCAAGGCCGGGGCTGGAGATCTGGGAGATCGGCCCGGCCGCCGGCTCCAACTTCGACGGCTCGGCGGTGCAGCGTCTCCACGGCGAGCTCGGCGGTCGACCGACACCTCCCCGGCCCGGCATCGCCGGCGAAGTCATCTCGATGGCGGCCGAGCTGGCGCATCGGGCTCCGGTCCTGCACGACGTCTCAGACGGCGGAAGCGCAGTCGCATTGGCCGAGATCTGCATCGCCTCGAACGTGGGCGCGAGGGTCGAGATCGAGCATCCCTTCTCCGAGGACCCGCATCGGTTCCTGGCCATGGTCGAGCCTGGCACGTTGCAGCCCTCCCTCCCGGCACGACTCCTGGGAACGGTCGAGGTGGGGCCGATCACCATCAACGGGCAGTCAGTCAGCCTGGCCGAGTCGACCGATGCCTGGGCCAATGCCCTCCCCCGCGCCCTGGCATGAGCGAAGTACCGCTCGGCGCCATCCTCACCGGGGGCAGGAGCACACGCATGGGATCCGACAAGGCCAAGGTGCTGGTCGGTGGGGAGACCATGCTGGATCGGGTGGCGAGGGCGATGAGGCGGGTGACCGATCACGTCGTCCTGCTCGGCGCCGATCGCAAGGGTTGGGAATGCTGGCCCGACTCGGTGCATGTCGGGGGGCCTCTGGCCGGGATCGTCACCGCCCTCAACCGGATGTCTTCGTCGCGGGCATTGGTCGTGGCGGTCGACCAGCCGTTCGTCGACTCCGCCACCCTGGAGAGACTGGTCGCCGTCGACACCGACCTGCCCGTGGTCCCAGTCGACGAGCATGGAGTGCGGCAGGTGACCTGTGCGGTCTATCCCCGCACGATCGTGGCGGCGGCCAACGAGGAGGCGGGTCAGGGCGGCTCGATCCAGATGCTGCTCGATCGCGTCTCGTTCCATGCGATCACCCCGGACGAATGGCGCTCGTGGGGTGAGGACGGGAGATCGTGGTTCAGCGTCGATACCCCTGAGGACGTGGACATCGGCACGGGTCGATTTCCCGACTGACGGTTTCACCGTCAGGGGCGTCGGGTACCCGGGACTGCCTACAGAGGAGAGACCATGGCCATTGGGAAGTTCTGGGCGTTGGGTGGCGTGGCAGCCGCAGCCCTGGCCCTCTTCAGCCGGATGCGACGGCAGGGGACACCCGAGGAGGGGAGTGTCTGGCAGCCCGAATCGACGGGGAGGGCCCCCGATCCGATCGACCAGGCCATAGCCGAGTCCTTTCCCGCCTCAGACCCGCCTTCGTACGCCGGATCCACCAGCACCGCCGACAGGGACGGTGTCTGACGGTCCCAGCGCAATCGTCGGCAAGATGACTGGTCACCGCGAAAACTTCGCCTGAATCCCGGCCAGGGGCTGGGAAGCCGACCGGTCTCGCCCTAGCATCGGACTCGTGCCCGAGGTGGCGATCGCACTCGAAGAAGGGCCCCGCGAGTCGTGTGGGGTGATGGCCGCCTACTCGACCACGGAACGGGTCTCTCACCTCCTCTACTTCGGGCTGTTCGCCCTCCAGCACCGCGGTCAGGAGTCAGCCGGCATCGCCTCCTCCGACGGGGAGACGGTCACGGTGTTCAAAGACCTCGGGCTGGTGGCACAAGTCTTCGACGAGCCGGCCCTGGCCGGGCTGGACGGCCACCTCGGCATCGGTCACACCAGGTACTCCACGACCGGGTCCAACAACTGGGCCAACGCCCAACCAGCCCATCGTCAGGTCGGAGACACCAGTGTCGCCCTCGGTCACAACGGCAACCTGACCAACACCTCCCAGCTGGCGGCTTCGCTTGGCGTCAGCGGGGCCACCACGGACTCCGACCTGATGGCGGAGGGGATCGCCCGGGCCATAGACGACAACCGCTCCGACGCCCGCGGGCTCGAGGTGGCGCTGATGAAGGTCGCCCCCACCTGGGAGGGCGCCTTCTCCCTGGTCATCATGGATCAGGGGCGAATCGTCGGTCTGCGCGACCCCCACGGCTTTCGCCCCCTCTGCCTCGGCTCGCTGCCCAACGGCGGGTGGGTGATCGCTTCGGAGACGGCGGCGCTCGATCTGGTGGGGGCCCGCTTCGTCCGCGAGGTCGCCGCCGGGGAGATGGTCGTCATCGACGCCGGCGGGCCCAAGTCGTACTACCCGTTCCCCCAGACCCAGCCCGGGCTCTGCCTCTTCGAATTCGTCTACTTCGCCCGACCCGACAGCCACATGTACGGGAGATCCATCCACGCCGCCCGTCATGCCATGGGACGGGCGCTCTCCGCAGAGCACCCGGCCGCCGCCGACGTGATCGTGCCCGTCCCCGAATCGGGCATTCCCGCAGCCCAGGGCTTCGCCGCGGCGAGCGGCATCCCCTACGCCGACGGGCTGGTCAAGAACCGGTACGTGGGACGGACCTTCATCGAGCCCACCCAGATGCTTCGGGACCAGGGCATCAAGCTCAAGCTCAATCCCATACCCGACAACCTGGAGGGCAGACGGGTGGTCCTCGTCGACGACTCCATCGTCAGGGGATCCACGACCCGCAAGCTGGTGTCGATGGTGAGGGAGGCAGGTGCCACCGAGGTGCATCTCCGGGTCTCCTCGCCCCCTTATCGCTGGCCCTGCTTCTACGGCATGGACACCTCCGACCGGGAGACCCTGATCGCGAGCCACATGGAAGTCGAGGAGATCCGGAGCCATCTCGGAGCGGACTCCCTCGGATATCTCTCCCTGGAGGGCCTGCTCGAGGCCACCGGTGTCGCCGACGCCGGCTTCTGCACGGCCTGTCTCTCCGGCGAGTATCCCACCGAAGTCCCGGGCACCGCCGACAAGTACCAGCTGGAACGTCGGTAAGTGACGTCATACCGGGAAGCCGGGGTCGACCTCGAGGGGGCGGATCGGCACGTCGAGGCCATCTCCGGAGTCGTCACGTCGACCTGGGTGGGGGAAGTGCTGGGTGGTTTCGGCGGGTTCGCCGCCGGGGTCAAGCTGCCGAAGGGCATGACCGACCCGGTCCTGATGATGAGCACGGACGGGGTCGGGACCAAGCTCGACGTGGCCCGTCGAGTGGGGCAATGGGAGGGTGTCGGGTACGACCTGGTGGCGATGTGTGTCGACGATCTCGCCGCAGCCGGGGCACGGGCGATCGGCTTCGTGGATTACCTCGCCGTCGGTGCACTCAGCCCTGAGCGAGACCGGGAGATAGTCGCCTCGATCGCCGCTGCCTGCTCCGAGGCGGGCTGTCCCCTGCTCGGCGGGGAGACCGCCGAGCATCCCGGGGTGATGCCCCCGGATGCGGTGGATCTGGCAGGGGCGGCGCTCGGTGTGGTGGAGGCCGGGTCGGTTCTGGGCCCGGAGAGGGTGAGAGTCGGGGACGTCGTCCTCGGGCTGGTCTCCCCCAATCTCCGCTCCAACGGCTTCTCGCTGGTCAGGGCGGCGCTGGGCGACGAGGTGGTGACGCATGCCGAGGCCCTGCTCGCCCCTTCGGTCATCTACGCACCCGCCGTGCTCGCCGCCATGGCCACCGGAGCCGTGCACTCCGCCGCACACGTGACCGGGGGCGGTCTGACGGCAAATCTGGCCAGGGCACTGCCCGCCCGGATCGGGGCGAGAATCGACATGTCCACTTGGGAGCGGCCGTCTGTCTTCGATCTGATCGCCGAACGAGGTGTCACCGAAACCGAATTGCGGCGTGCCTTCAATCTCGGCATAGGCTTCTGCCTGGTGGTCGACGAGCAGATGACGGACGCCGTGATCGAGGCGACAGGACAACACGCGCCCAGGGTGATCGGGCATGTGATCCCGGGCGAAGGAGTGTTGGTCGATTGAGCTTCGCCTCGGCGGGAGCGGTCTTCGGAGGCCCCGGCTCGTGGAAGGCCGAGATCCCCCCTGGTTGGGACATCTTCGGGGTGACCAACGGAGGGTTTCTGGTGAGCGTCGCCACACGTGCCATGGCGTCAGAGGCCGATAGCCGGGACCTGATCGCGGCCAACGGCATCTTCCTGAACCCGGCCGATCCCGGGCCGGTCGAGGTCGACGTCTCCACTCTCAAGGCGGGGCGCAGCCTCAGCATCCTCCGAGCGCGGATCAGCCGCGAGGAGCGGCCGCTGGTCCACGTCAACGCGGTTTTCGCCGAGCCGGGCCGGCCTGTTCCCGAGCAGAACCTGGTGGACGGCGAGCCTCCCGATCTCCCGCCACCCGCCGAGTGTGTGCTGGCGGAGCCTGCTCGGGATGGGACTCTGCCGCCGCCGTTCGTCGGAATGGTGGAGGTCCGCGGGCATCCGGACGACATGGCCGGCACCTCGGGCGAGAAGACGGGCATTTCGATGATGCGTGGCTGGTTCCGGCTGAGAGACGGCGAGCCCCTGAATGCGCATGCCGTGGTCATGGCGACGGACTCATTGGCCCCGGCGATCTTCAACTCGCACTACCCGACCGGCTGGACCCCCACCGTGGAGCTCTCGGTCCAGGTGCGCAATCCCAATCCGCAGGGCTGGCTGGCGTGCCGGTTCACCACCCGTTTCGTCACCGATGGGATGCTCGAGGAGGACGGGGAGCTGTGGGATGAGGAGGGACGGCTGGTCGCCCTATCCCGCCAGCTCGCCCTCGTCCCTCGCTGACACTGCCAGCTCCGACCGAAGCTGCGCCTTCCGCGTCTCGTCGAGGAACGACGATTCGATGGAATTGGCGGCCAGCGTCGCCAGCTGACTCCGATCGAGCCCCAGTCCCTCGGCAACGCTCGTGTAATTGTCGCCCACGTAGCCGCCGAAGTAGGCCGGGTCGTCGGAGTTGACACTCACCAGCAGCCCGGAGCCCATCATCCGGGGCAGGGGATGGTCGCCGACCGTCTCGACCACCTTCAACGCCACATTGGAGAGTGGGCAAACGGTGAGCGGGGTCTGCTCGGAGCGAAGACGGGCGGTGAGGTCGGCATCCTCGAGACAGCGGACTCCGTGGTCGATGCGCTCCACACCCAGCACGTCGAGGGCACCGGTGATGTACGCGGGCGGCCCTTCCTCCCCGGCGTGCGCCACGGCCCGCAACCCGAGCCGGCGCGCCAGGGCGTAGGCGTCGGCGAACAACTCGGGCGGATTCCCCACTTCGGACGAGTCGAGCCCCACCGCCACCACCCCTTCGAGATGTGACTCGGCCTGCTGCAGGGTGGCGAGGGCATCCTCACCACTGAGATGACGCAGGAAACAGAGGATCAGGTCGGAGCTGATGTCGTGCCGTGATCGGGCGTCCGCCATCCCGGAGCGAAAGCCCTCCATGAACACCTCGAATCCGATGCCACGGTGGGTGTGGGTCTGGGGATCGAAGAAGATCTCGGCATGACGCACCCTGTCGGCGGCCGCCCGATCGAAGTAGGCGGTGATCAGCTCGTAGAAGTCCTCCGGGGTCTGCAGCACCCCGGCACCCTGGTAGTAGATGTCGAGGAACGACTGGAGGTTGCTGAACCTGTAGGCGGCCCGGACCGAGTCGACATCGGGGAAGGGAAGCTCGACCCCGTTGCGCATCGCCATCCGGAACATCATCTCCGGTTCCAGCGTCCCTTCTATGTGGATGTGGAGCTCGGCCTTCGGCAACCCACGGATGAACTGGTCCATCTCGGCAAAGTACTTTTGCATCTTTGGCAATGAAACGTCCCAGGGCCCGATAGTGGGCTCCCATGCATTAGGAATCGGGATTCAGAGGGCGATGTCCTCGGGCCGGACCGGGGCCCGGGCGATGTCGCGGCCGGTGGCGGTGCGGATCGCGGCGAGGACCGCAGCAGTCGATGAGATGGTTGGGGGCTCACCGACCCCCTTCGCACCGAAGGGGCCCCAGGAGCCATCCTGTTCGATCAGCAGCGCCTCGACGTCGGGGGCATCGAGGATCGTGGGCAGCAGGTAGTCGGTGAAGTTCGGGTTACGGATCACCCCACCCTCGATCACGAGCTCCTCCATGACGGCGAGCCCCACCCCCTGGAGGATCCCGCCTTCGATCTGGCCCCGGATCGACTCCGGGTTGAGCGCCCGGCCCACGTCCTGGGCGGTGTCGACCCGCACCACGCTCACCATCCCCAGCTCGGCATCCACATCAACTACGGCTCGGTGACCCGCCACGGCGAAGTCGGCGTGGACCACCCCCTGCCCGTCCTCGTCGGAGGCGGTGGTCGGGGGATGGCGAAAAGTCGAGGTCTCCTCCCAGCCCTCGGACGCCAGCACCGCCATCGGCACCAGCAGCTCCCCTCCACGCTTCACCCCGCCGTCGTCGAGATCGTCGCCGTCATGCCGGTCGAGGATCCGGGATCGGAGTGTGGTGGCCGCCTCGAGCACTGCGCCGCCGGAGACCTGGGTCTGACGCGAGGCGGAAGTGGAGCCCGCGGACCCGATCTGTGAGGTGTCAACGTGACGCACCACCACGGTGCTCACCCCCAGGGCGGTGCGGGCGATCTGGGCGAGCACGGTGACCAGTCCCTGGCCGACCTCGATGGCAGCCGTCTCCACCACGAAGCCCTCGTCGCTCAGCCGCACTCTCGCAACGGCGAAGTCGTCGTGGCCCTCGGAGAACCCGAGGTTCTTGATCCCGATGGCATATCCGACGCCTCGGGTGACATGCTCCGGATCCGAGGTCAGGCCGCTCCCACCCGGAGGAGTGGAGACGTCGTCGGCGGACGGGAGGGGCATGGCGGCCAGCGAGTCGATCACGTCCACCACCGGGAGCGGCGTGGTGATCAGCTGACCGGTGGTTGGGATGACGTCACCGGTGGCCAATGCGTTGCGCCGCCGCACCTCCAGCGGGTCCAGCCCGAGACGATCGGCCAGCTTGTCCATCTGCGCCTCGTAGCCGACACACACCTGCACAGCGCCGAAGCCACGCATCGCCCCACAGGGCGGGTTGTTGGTACGAGCCCCGGCACCGTCCACCTGGACCGAGACGCATCGGTAAGGCCCGACGGCGAAGTAACAGGCGTTGGCGAGCACCGCCGAGGTGGTAGATGCGTAGGCGCCACCGTCGACGAGGACCCGTGCCTCGACCCGGACGAGACGACCGTCCTCGTCGGCCTCGTGGCGATACCACATCCGTGCCGGATGCCTGTGCACGTGGCCGGTGAACGACTCGGAGCGGTCGTACACCATCTTCACCGGCTGGCCGGTGTGGAGGGCGAGCATGCACAGGTGGATGTGGAGGTTGACGTCCTCACGGGCCCCGAAGGCGCCTCCGATCCCGGTGGGATGGGACCGCACCTGGTCGGGGCGGAGGCCGAGTGCCTCCACCACCTGCTCCTGGTCGACGTGGACGAACTGGCTCGTCGCATAGAGGTCGACTCCCCCGTGACCGTCGGGCACCGCCAGCCCGGCCTCGGTGCCCAAAGGGGCCTGGTCCTGCATCCCCACCTCGTAGTGGCCCTCGACGACAACGGTCCCGCGGGCATCGGGATCACCACGACGTATCCGGATGCGTCGGAACACGGCGTCAACCGCGTCGGCCTCCTCGATGTCGACGAACGGCTCGAGGACGTCGTATTCGACTGCGACCGCCGCTGCCGCTCGTCGGGCGGTGTCCTCGTCCTCGGCGGCGACGATCGCCACCGGCTCACCGAAATAGCGGACGACATCGGCGGCCAGGACGGGCTGGTCGGGATGCTCCAGGCCAAACAGGCCCGTCCCGGTGACGTCCTCGGCGGTGAGCACGGCGTGGACGCCGCCGATGGCGAGCGCTGGGGCGATGTCGATCGAGACGATCCGGGCGTGGGGATGAGGGCTGCGCGTGGTGGCTCCCCACAGCATCCCCTCGGACACCAGGTCCGAGGCGTACTCGAAGCTGCCTTCGAGCTTGGCGACGCCGTCGGGGCGAAGCGGCGAATCACCCACCCCGCCGGCGACACGCGTCGGTGCCCCCACCGTGTCGACGGTCACGGAGCGCCCCCGGCGAGTCCCTCGAGGGCGCGGATGATCGCCCCGTAGCCCGTGCAGCGGCAGATGTTGCCCGCCAGAGCCTCCTTGATCTCGGCCCGGGACGGGTTGGGGGCCCGCTCGAAGAGCTCGGTGGCGGCGACCACGATCCCGGGTGTGCAGAACCCGCATTGCACCGCACCCGCTTCGAGCATCGCCCGTTGCACCGGGGCGAGCTCGCCACCGACCGACACCCCTTCCACAGTGCGCACCTCCGACCCCTCTGCGTCGGCGGCCATCACCAGACAGGAGCACACCAGCTCACCGTCGAGCAACACCGAGCAGGAGCCGCACTCCCCCTGGTCGCACGCATTCTTGGATCCAGGCAGCCCGAGCTGATCACGAAGGAGGTCGAGAAGACTCGCCGGCACCGTCACCCGGACGCTGGCCTGCTCCCCATTGAGCCGGAACGAGACGATCACCGAAGGCACCTCATCAACAGCCTGCGAGCCAGCACACCTGCGGCATGACGTCTGTAGGCCTCGGTGGAGCGATGATCGGTGATCGGCTGCACCTCTTCGGACACGAGTCGGGCGAACTCGACGAGGTCGGCTTCCGTTGGGCGAGCCACCGCCGAGATCATCTCCTCGGCGCGCATGGCGCGAATCGGGGTGGGAGCCACCGAGCCGAGGCCGATGGTCGTCCTTCCATCGTCGGACCTGGTCACCACGGCGCAGACCGTGGATATCACCATCGCGTTGCGCACGCCCACCTTGGCGAAGTGCTGGCGATCGGGAAGCTGCTCGGGCAGGACGACGGCAGTGATCAGCTCGTCTTCGGCACGTGCGGTCTTCTTGACACCCGTGAAGAACTCAGACCAGGGGAGGTTGCGACGACCTCGTGACGAGGTCAACTCGATGTGGGCGTCGACGGCGGCAATGAAGGGATGACCGTCACCCGCCGGGCTGGCCGTGCCCAGATTCCCGCCGATCGTGCCGGCGTTGCGGATCTGGGGCGATCCCACCGTGCGGGCCGCCTGGGCCAGCGCCAACGGTCCGTCACGTTCGATGCGTCTCCAGGTGACGCCGGCCCCGATGCGACTCCCGTCCCATTCGGACAACTCCGCCACCCGACGCAGCCCGACGATGTGCTCGGGGCGGTGACGCCCGAAGTTGACCTCTACCATGAGGTCGGTGCCCCCGGCGAGGGGTGTGGCGCCGGCGACGACTGCGGCCAGGGCTTCGTCCAGGGACGTCGGGTGGTGGGCCTGCACTTGCGGCGGAAAGTTACCCGGCCAGATCCGCAGCCAGGCGGTTGTGCGTCTCCACCAGGGATCCCACTTCGACCCCGACCACGTGGCCATCGGCGACAAGGGGACGACCTCCCACCCAGGAGTGATCGACCTGCACCGGGGCGCAGAGGACCACCGCGGCGACGGGATCGTGGAGAGCGCCTGCGAACTGCACTCGATCCAGGTCGACGGCTATCAGGTCGGCGGCGTATCCGTGGGCGAGCACACCGATGTCGTCGCGGCCCAGGACACGGGCACCTCCGGCGGTCGCCATCTGCAACGCATCGCGGGCGGTGAGGAGGGGTCCCGAGCCCATGCCGGGCGAGACGGCGAGACGATTGAGCAGCAGTGCCTGACGTGCCTCGGCCAGCATGTTTGAGGAGTCGTTGGAGGCGGACCCGTCGACACCGAGCCCGACTGGCACACCGGCCTCCCGATACCGGGCGACGGGCGCCATCCCGGAGGCGAGACGCATGTTCGACGTGGGGCAATGGGCCACACCGGTCCCGGCCTGCCCCATCCGGGCCACCTCTTCGTCGGCGACATGCACGGCGTGGGCGTACCAGACGTCCTCACCGACCCAGCCCACGCTCTCCATCAGGGCGACGGGGCGGAGACCGAATCCGTCGAGGCAGTACTCCTCCTCGTCTCGGGTCTCGGCGATGTGGGTGTGGAGATGGGCTCCCTGGCTCCGGGCCAGGGCCGCCGTCTCACGCATCAGGTCGAGGGTGACCGTGAATGGCGAGCATGGCGCCAACACCACGCGCCGCATGGCCCCCCTCTCCGGGTCGTGATGCTCCTCGATCGCTCGGACCGAATCGGCGAGCACGTCGTCTTCGTCCTCGACCACTTGGTCGGGCGGAAGCCCACCCTCCGACTCCCCCAGGCTCATCGACCCCCGTGAGGCATGGAAGCGGATGTTGAGACCCTCGGCCCCGCGGAACTGGTCGTCGATGGCCGACCCGTGGGGCCACAGGTACTGATGGTCGAACACCGTGGTGGCCCCGGACAGCGCCAGCTCGACCAGCCCGAGACGGGTGGCCGTCGACACGTGGTCCGGCGTCATTCTCGACCACACCGGATAGAGCCGGGTGAGCCAGTCGAACAGGCCGGTGTCCTGGGCTCCGGGGAAGGCACGGGTCAATGTCTGGTAGAGATGGTGATGGGTGTTGACCAGACCGGGGAGCACGATGTGCCCGGTCATGTCGACGACCTCGTCGGCGGTGGCCGGGATGTCCTCGGTCGGGCCGACGTTCTCGATCCACCCGTCCCGGGCGTAGAGCCCGCCATGGGGGATCTCCCGCCCGTCCATGGTCACCAGGACGCGGGCGTTCCGAATCAGCAGCGTGGACATCGAGACACCAAGCTACCCAGGCCCATAGAGTCGCCGGCACATGACATTGCGTAGCGAATCCATGACCCGATGGGCGCAGCGTCTCGGGGCGGCGTCTGCCCGGATCGCGGCCGACTTCCCCGGGGAGCGTCCCGACCGCCAGCCGGTGCACACGGTCTACGGCGGCGCCCAGCTGTTCTCCTCTTCGACGACGACTCGCCTCGGTGAGCTCGCCCTCGAGTTCGCGGGACGATGGGTGCCCGAGAGCTCGGACCTGGGAGCCATCCTCGGTCTCCAGCCCGATCTGGCGGAGCGGGTCCATGGAGCCGTCCTCGAGAAGCTGGGGCGTGAGCCGGTGGAGGACTTCAGGATCGACTTCGAGGACGGGTACGGCAACCGGGCCGACGAGGAAGAAGATGGGCACGCCGTCTCCACGGCCCGGGAGGTGACCGCCGCCGCGGCGGCCGGGACCCTGTCACCCTTCATCGGGATCCGGGTCAAGTCGCTCTCCGGGGAGCTGCATCGCAGGGCGCTGCGGACCCTCGACCTCTTCGTGACCACCCTCGCCGAGGAAGGGAGCGTGCCCGACGGCTTCGCCGTCACCATCCCCAAGCTCCAGGACATCGCCCAGGTGCAGGTGGTGGTGGAGGCGCTCGCCGAGCTGGAGTCGGCCCTCGGCATATCGACCATCCCCATCGAGCTGATGGTGGAGACCCCTCAGATGATCTTCGATGTCGATGGCAACGGCGGGGTGCGCAAGTGGATCGAGGCGGGGGAAGGTCGGGTTCGCGGAGCCCATTTCGGGACCTACGACTACACCGCCTCGCTCAACATCACCGCGGCCTACCAGTCGATGGACCATCCGGCGTGTGACTTCGCCCGTCACGCACAGCAGGTGAGCCTGGCCGGGACCGGTGTCTGGCTGTCCGACGGTGCCACCAACATCATGCCGGTCGGCGACGACCCATCCGTGGTGCACCACGCCATGCGGCTCCACTACGACCACATCCGCCACTCGCTGTCCCATGCCTACTACCAGGGCTGGGACCTTCATCCCGCCCAGCTGGTGACCCGTTTCGCCGCCGTCTTCTCCTTCTTCCTCGAGGGTCTGGACGCCGCCGGCGGACGTCTGTCCAATTTCGTGGAGTCGGCGGCCAAGGCAACCCTGATCGGCGACGTGTTCGACGACGCCGCCACCGGACAGGGACTGTTGAACTACTTCCTGCGCGCAATCAACTGTGGTGCGATCACCGAGGCCGAAGCCACCGCCAGGACCGGGCTCACCGTCGACGAGCTACGGACCCGATCGTTTCTCCGCATCCTCGAGGGCAGGCGGGGGACGTAGGGTGCTCCGAGGGTCAGATCTGTTCGTCGTCTAGCAGCAACCGGCGACGACGCATCTCTTCTTCGACGACTCGAAGCGGGCTCTCATCGCTGTCGAGGTACTCACGGTCCTCGTCACCCATCTCGGTCTGGAGATATCGATGGTGGTCCATCAACTCTTGATCGTCCCACTCCTCGATGGGACGATCCTCGTCCGCCGGCAGGCGCTGTTGGGTCATGGCGTCAGGTGCCCCCGGGGGACCTGCCCCAAACCCCCGGAATGCGCTGGATCGCCGGTTTGCCCTCCCTTCAACCCTGGTAGCCTCGCCGGCCACCGCCGAGCAGGGACCATGAGCCAGATCGAGGACGTCGGACCCGCCTCGCTGGCCTACGAGCACCTCCACCTGGACGACCGCGAAGTGCTGGTTCTCCGAGGCGATATCGACCTCTCCAACGTCGACCTTCTCCGCACGGCACTGGCCGGGCTCACCGGACCACTAAGGGTGGTCGACTTCTGCTACGTCACATTCATCGAGACCATCGCCATCCACGCGCTGATCGATCACGATCGAGGTCTCCCCGATGGGGTGGATCTGCAGCTCGTCTTCAACCGCGACAGCATCGTCGCCCGTGTCTTCTCGATCATCAGGGTCGACGAGATGTTCGACTGCGCCGAGTGCCACTCGGAGTACCACTAGACAACGGGCACACCGGTTCTCCTGTCGGCGGGGAGGCAGCGCGGAGCGGTCGCTGTCAGCGAGTGACCGTCAGGGAGATGTCCCCGTATGGCTCGGAGACGGGGTGGAACACCGTCCCCTCCCACTCCATGCCGAAGCGGGTGAGGTCGAACGGAAGGTGATGCTGATTGGGGAGACGCAGCCTCATCTCCTCGATCTCGGGCACCGCGGCGAGCACGGCCTCTCCCATCAGATAGCCCTGGTGCTGCACCGAGGCCGACCAATCCGCGAAGAACCTCTCCGCCAGGGTGGAGCGAACCTTCCCCCAGGTGAGAGAGGTGTCGGCGGGGAGCGCCGTGTAGCGCCACTCCGCGGTCACCGAGGTGGCCAGGATGCGGTCGGATGCCTCGGGGAGGATGGTGAACTCGTCGGTCGGGAAGCCCTCGAAGGCCGAGCCCGTGGTCTTGAGGACAATCAGACCCTCGACGCCGGCCCAAGTCGCCTCCTCGCTCCCGCGCACGACACGGGCGATCCGCTGCTCCGAGCGACCTCCGAGGAAGCCCGTGGGGGTGCTCGGCTCCCATGTCCGCTGTCGCAGCGAGATCTCCGCCCGATGCACGTCGACCCGGTCGAGGAATCGTCGGCTGAGCACCACCGCGAAGGCCTCGAGGTCCTGGGTGAGGTGCTCCTGGGCCAGTCCGTAGATCGTGTTGCGCACGGTGTCGGTGGGAAGCACCGCGCTGTTGTCCCCCGAGGTGTAGGCCGCTTCCACTTCGCCTTCCAGGATGACCTGCACGGTGAGGTCGATGAAGTCATCCCGGTCGTCACCCCGCAGGACCTTGGAGACCCGCACGTCCGTCTTGCCCCAACGTGTGGCTCCGAGCGGCATGTCAACTCCCCCTGTAGGTCGTGTAGGCGAACGAGCTCAAGAGGAGCGGCAGGTGATAGTGCTCCCGTCCCTCATCGACGTCGAAGACGACATGGACGAAGGGGAACATCGGGTTCCCGTAGGCACCAGTCTCGAACCCGAGGCGATAGCGACCACCTGGCAGGTCGCCAAAGCCGGCGATCCGGCCGTCGTGGTCGGTGTCCATCTCGAGGAGCGTCTCCCAGTCGTCGTCCACGGCGCGGGAGAGATGGACCCGCATGCCCGACGCCGGCTCCCCGGTCGACGTGTCGAGCACATGGGTGCTGAGTGTGCTCATCGCTCCTCCTGACACAACATCCTGGCGAGTCTGGTCCGGGTTATCTTGCGCTGCTCCCCGGCGGCGTTGACGATCTCGTCGTCCCGGCTCCGGTCGTGGCGCTCCCGGGCGATCTCGAGCATCTCCTCGGCGGTCTTCCCGGTGGCGTAGACGATGAAGGTGAACCCGTGCTTCTCCTCGTATCGCCGGTTGACCTCGACCAGGTCGCGCAGTGTGGCTCTCGATGCGGTGGCGGTCTCCGACTGCTCCCGATTGGCCACCATGTCACCACGCTCGCCGATCCGGGGGTGGGCGCCGAAAGCCTCCAGCCAATCGTCCTCGCTCAGGCCATCGAAGGCGGTCTCCGCCGTGGCCAGGACGGAAGGCACCGAGGAGAAGGGGCGGGCTCCCGCCATCGTCTCGGCCCACGCCGAGGAGCCGCAGGCGCCCTCGAAGAAGCGTCGTGCCTGTGTCCCGGTGAGCGAGTTGAGGTAGGCGACACAACCTGCGCCGGCCGCGGCCGGCTCGGGGCGGCCCATCACACGGAGACGGGCGAAGCCCCCGTCGGGGTGGATGGAGAGTCGCAGATGGGAGCAAGTCTCCCCGTCGGGCACCGTGATCCGATTTCGCCGGTCGGCCTCGACGGGCGTTCTGTCCACCACACGTCTCCACGTCGAGCCGTCTCCGGAGAGCTCGACGGAGACCCATCCCGGCGCGTTCCCCTTGAAGTGGGTGGTGTCGGCCTCGATCTCGACGACGCTTCCGGGGATGCCGAGTCTCACCACGATCCAGTCGTGACCCTGGTCACGGCGACGTTTGGTCTCCCACCCGTCCCACATCCCAGCGGAGCGGGTGGGGCGAAGCACGTTGGAAGGATGGGAGTAGTGGAGATCGGAGGCGTCGATCACCTCGCCCCCGAGCACAGCCGAGGCGAGATCGACCAACCCGTCGGAGCAGATGGCGGCGACGTCGGGCACAGGCTCCCCCTCCACCCGAAGACGCGCCACCCCGCCGTCGGGGAAGATGTTGAGCCGGACCATGGCGACCCGGGGAGCGGTGGCCACGTCGAAGACGGCGACCGAGTCTCCGGCCAGGTCGCTGCGCGGGATCAGCTCGAACCACTCCGCCTCGTCGGTGTCCGACTCCCCGGCACCGTCCAGGGAGAACTGCTCCGGGTAGTTGCCGGTGAAATACGAGGTGTCGACCGTGACCCTTCGCACCCTGCCCGGTATCCCCAGGGCGACGACACACCAGTCGTGACCGGGCTCACGACGCCTCCGGGTCTCCCATCCGTCCATCCACTTGCCCCGGTCGGTGTACTCGTGATTTGCGATCGGGCCTGAGCTCTCGAGCAGATTGGCCGCCTCGGCGAAGAACTCGTCGTTGCACATGACGACACGCCCGCCAACCCGCTCCGAGATGAGATCGATCATTTCCGGGCCAGCATCCTGCCACGGCCGACGGTCACATTGTCGCCGTCGAACACGACCTCGCCCCGGAGGCGGGTCTCCCGGATCCGGCCGCGCAGACGTCGCCCCTCGTAGGGCGTGAGTGGGTGTCGATGATGAAGATCGGGCCCGGAGACGACGAAACGGTCATCGGGCTCGAACACGACGAAGTCCGCATCCTTGCCGATCTCGATCGAGCCCTTGCGCTCGTCGATGCCGGCGAGACGGGCTGGGGCGAGGGCCAGCCACTCGGCGAGGTCCTCCACCCCGATGCCCCTCTCGACGGCTCCGGTCCACGTCGCCTGGAGCCGCAGCTGCACCGATGCGATCCCGCCCCAAGCGGTGGAGAAGTCGCCCCGTTTCAGGCCCGGCGGTGCCGGGGAGTGGTCGGAGACCACCATCTGCAGGGCGCCCGACGAGAGGGCCTGCCACAGAGCCTCACGATGCTCCACAGAGCGGATCGGCGGGGCGCACTTGAACTCGGGGCCGGTCACGTCGGCGTCGGTGAAGGTCAAGTAATGCGGGCAGGTCTCGCCACTGAGCCCGCCCGCTGCCACGGCGTCTGCACCCGGGCCGGAAGACACGTGGAGGACGTGGACCGGGGAGTCGAGCATGGCGAGACCCTCGATGGCAATGGTCTCGGCCTCCACCGGGCGTGACCGGAGATAGTCGGGGTACGACCCACCCTCCGGGGGCCGGATCAGGTGGTCGGCTTCGGCGTGGACCAGCAGGGGGACGTCGAGACGAAGCCCCTCCAGATCGTCCAGATCCATCGCCGGGCACTCCGGGACCCCGGAATCGGTGAGGAAGACCTTGAATCCGCACACACCGGCCGAGACCAGCCCCTCGACCTCGCCCTCCGAGCCGGGGATGATGCCGCCCCAGAAGGCGACATCCACGCTGATCGCCCCCTCGGCCGCCTCACGCTTGAGTCGTAGAGCATCCACATCCACAGTCGGGGGGATCGAGTTGAGCGGCATGTCGACGATCGTCGTCGTGCCGCCGGCGGCTGCGGCCCTGGTGGCGCTCGCGAAACCCTCCCATTCCGTCCTGCCAGGCTCGTTGACGTGGACGTGTGAGTCGACCAGCCCGGGAAGGACCACGAGGTCACCGAGATCGTCGTCCGCCGGTTCCTCCCCGATCGAGACGATCGATCCCTCCTCGTGCCGCACGGTGGCCGGGCGGACCCCGTCGGGGAGCACCACTCTCTTCGACCTGAAGCTGGGCACCGGAGGAACATACCCACCGGGCCCGACCCTCCCGCCGCTGGTTAGTCTCTCCGTTGATGGCCGATCTGCTCTCACGTCACAACGACGTTCTCGCACCAGTCATTAACTTCAACACCAAGATCCACGCCGAGCGGGCGGAGGGTCTCTGGGTGTACGACCCGGACGGCAATCGTTGGGCCGACTTCGCCTGCGGCACGGCAGTCCTCAATCTCGGGCACCGCCATCCCGCGGTGATGGAGGCGGCACGAGCCCAGATGGACAAGCTGGTCCATTCCGGGATGGTGGTCCACTTCGAGTCTCTGGTCGCCGCCGCGGAGAAGCTGCGGGACGTCACACCCGATGGGATCGAGAAGTTCGCCTACGCCAACTCGGGGGCGGAGGCGGTGGAGGCCGCGGTGAAGCTGGCCAAGCACGCCTCGCGCCGCCAGGGAGTCATCACCTTCCGCGGCGGTTTCCATGGGCGCACCATGGGGTCGGTGTCATACACGACGTCGAACGCCAAGTACCGGGACGGATACCACCCGGTCCTGGGCTCGGTCTTCGTCGCCCCGTTCCCCCATCCCTACCGATGGGGTGTCGACGTCGAGACCGCCACCGACCGATCACTCCACGAGCTGCGGATGATGTTCAAGCACGTCGTCCTGCCCCGGGAGATCGCCTGTTTCCTGGTGGAGCCCGTCCAGGGTGAAGGGGGCTATTACCCCGCACCGGCCCGCTTCCTCGAGGAGTTGCGCGGCCTCGCCGACGAGCACGGCATCCTGCTCATCTACGACGAGGTGCAGACAGGTTTCGGCCGGACCGCGGAGTGGTTCGCAGCAGACCACTACCCGGCGAAGCCCGACATCATGGCCATGGGCAAGGGCATCGCAAACGGCTTCCCCCTGTCGGCCTACGGTGCTTCCCGTGAGATGATCGACGGGTGGCCGGTCGGCTCCCATGGCACCACTTATGGGGGCAACCCGGTCTCGGCGGCCGCCAGCGTGGCGGTGATCGAGACCATGGCCGATCTCCTTCCCCATGCCCGCGACCTGTCCCGGCACGCCTTCGACCGTTTCGCCGAGATGGCCGAGCGTCACCCAACGATCGGGGATGTGCGCGGGCTGGGGCTGATGATCGGGGTCGAGTTCGTCGAGGACCGGGAGAGCCGTCGCCCTGACGCCAAGGCGTTCCAGCACGTGGCTGCGCACGCCTTCGATCGCGAGCTGATCATCATCGAATGCGGGCCGGATGGGAATGTCCTCCGTTTCATACCGCCGCTGATCACCACCATGGACGAGTTGGACTGGGCGCTCGACCTCGTCGACGAGGGTCTGGAGAGCTGGGAGCACAGCTGACCAGCCGGCCGGGGACGGGAACCGTCGCGGCGGCCTCTTCCATCTAATAGATCATGAGAACGAAGGCTCTTGGTCTCTTTGCCGTCCTGTCCGTGCTGGTGTCGGCCTGTGGCGCACCGGCCGGAGGTGGGACCGGGGGCGTCGACGGCGACGAACCGGTGTTGCAGATCATCTCCGAGGGTGGGTTCGTCCCCGTCGAGATGAGCCTGAACAACGGCCCCCGATACACGCTGCTCGGTGACGGACGGCTGATCCACCAGGGCTTCCAGACGTTGCAGTACCCCGGGCCGCTCCTGCCTCCCTATCTGGTCGCCAGGCTCGATGAGAGTCAGATGAACTCCGTTCTCGCCATGGTGGATCGGATCGGTCTGCCCGAGATCACCGATGAGCACGACGACAGCGCGGCGAGCATGGTCGCCGACGCCGCCACCGACCGGATCACCTACTGGGATGCGGAGGGTGGGGAGCACAGCTACTCGGTCTATGCGCTCGGGATGGGTGAAGGCACGTCCGAGCGCAACGCCGCCTTCCTCGAGCTGGTACAGACATTCGACGAGTTCGTGGCCGGAGCGGAGTCCGAGGACTACCAGCCGGAGCGGGTGCGGGTGATCGTCTTTCCCGACCCGTTCATCGACCCCGCCTTCAGCGACGAGCGGGAATGGCCGCTGGACGAGAGTTGGGACCAGTGGCAAGAGCTTCCCAATGGGTCCACCTGCCGGATGGTCGACGCCGAAGCACTGGACGTGTTCACGGACGCCACCCAGGCAACCACCTGGCAGATTCCCGAAGGCTCTGGGTTCTCGGGCCCGGTCCAGCTCCTGGTGCGCCCGCTCCACCCGGGCGAACCGGACTGCCCCGAGGTCTGATCCGGCTCTAGCCGGCGACCACCGGCACCTTCTGCATCGCCTCGTCGATGCGCTCCTGGGGGTGCTCGTAGTCGACCAGCTCGCCGCCCAGGTAGGCCTGATAGGAGCCCATGTCGAAGTGGCCATGCCCACTCAGGTTGAAGAGGATCACCTTCTCCTCCCCGTCATCCCTGGCTCGCTCCGCCTCGCGCATGGCCGCCGCCACGGCATGGGTCGGCTCGGGGCCGGGGATGATTCCCTCCACCCGGGCGAACTGCACGGCGCGTTCGAAGGTCTCGGTCTGCTGCAGGGCCTGGGACTGGATGATCCCCAACTCGTGGAGATGGGAGACGAGAGGCGCCATCCCGTGATAGCGAAGGCCACCGGCGTGGATCGGGTCCGGGATGAACGGATGGCCCAGGGTGTGCATCTTCACCAGTGGGGTCATCTGCCCGGTGTCGCCGAAATCGAATTGGTAGCTGCCACGGGTCAGTGAGGGCGCCGCCGCCGGCTCGATCGCCCAGATCGCCGGATCCATGTTCCCGGCCAGCTTCTCCCGGATGAACGGGAACACCAGGCCGGAGAAGTTCGAGCCGCCCCCGGTGCACCCGATGATCACATCCGGTGTCTCCTCGACCAGCGCCATCTGCTTCAGCGCCTCCTCACCGATCACCGTCTGATGCATGAGGACGTGGTTGAGGACCGACCCCAGCGAGTACTTGACGTCCTCGTTGGTCGCGGCCACCTCGACCGCCTCGGAGATGGCGATGCCCAGGCTTCCCGGCGTGTCCGGATCCTCGGCAAGGACCCTGCGCCCGTACTCGGTGTTGGTGGACGGAGAAGGGTGGATGACCCCGCCGTAGGTCTCGATGATCGCCTTGCGGTAGGGCTTTTGGTCATACGAGGAGCGCACCTGATACACCTCGCACTCCAGCCCGAACATGGCACAGGCGAAGGCGAGCGCCGACCCCCATTGCCCGGCGCCGGTCTCGGTGGACAGCTTCCTCACACCGGCCTTGGCGTTGTAGAACGCCTGGGGCACCGCGGTGTTCGGCTTGTGCGAGCCGACCGGGCTCACCCCCTCGTACTTGTAGTAGATCCGGGCCGGGCCGCCGATCAGCTTCTCCAGCCCATGGGCGCGGAACATCGGCGTGGGCCGCCACAGCCGGTAGACCTCACGCACCTCCTCGGGAATCTCGATGAAGCGTTCCGTCGCCACCTCCTGGAGGATGAGGTCCATGGGGAAGAGGGGTGCGAGGTCGTCGGGCCCGACGGGCTCATGGGTCCCCGGGTGCAGCACCGGTGGCGGTGGGCTGGGGAGGTCGGGGACGATGTTGTACCAATGAGTGGGGAGATCGGACTCCGCCAGCGTGATCTTGGTCGCCATCAGCCAACCCTACGCGCCCAGATCCGAAGGTGGCCTAGCCTGATGGCATGACCGAGATCGGTCTGATCACACGCAGGATGCTGCTGAGGGACATGGGGAAGGCGGGTCTTGCGGTGGTGGTCCTCGGCTCCGCCGCCTGTTCCCCGGAGTCGGCATCGGAGACCACGACATCGGCACCGGGCGCCACCACCTCCTCGCAGGGGGCGACCTCCACCTCCCAGGGCGGCCCGTCGACCACGTCGTCAGGGGGCAAGCCGGCAGGTCACCAATGGCACCGGGTCAACCTCGACTTCGTCTCCGCATACATCCTCTACCGGGGTGGTGAGGCGGCGATCGTCGACACCGGTGTCAGCGGAAGCGAAGGCGCGATCGAAGCCGGCCTGACCGAGCTCGGTCTGGGCTGGGGCGCCGTCGGGACGGTGGTGCTGACCCATCTCCACCCCGACCACCAGGGGAGCCTCCCGGCGGTGATCGCGGCCACGAGCGAGTCGATGCCCTGGTTTGCCGGAGCCGGCGACATCGATGGGATCGAGGCTCCCACCGAGGGTCAGGCGGTGGGGGACGGCGACGTCGTCTTCGGGAGCCTGGAGATCATCGAGACCCCGGGTCACACCCCAGGACACATCTGCGTGCTCGATCCCATCGCCGGAATCCTCGTCGCCGGTGACGCCCTGACCGGGATCGATGGGGGTGTGGGGGGCCCGAACCCCGACTTCACCCCGGACATGGACCTCGCCAACGCCTCGGTGTCCAAGCTCACCGGGTTCGACTACGAGGTCGCCCTCTTCGGGCATGGTGAGCCGGTCATCTCGGGGGCCTCGGCCCTGGTGGCCGAGTTGGCAGGCGGTTGAGAGCCGGCACCCTTGGAGCTCCATGACTTCCTGGCAGGCATCGCCGTCCTGGTCGGACTGGTCGGAACGGTGGTGGCCATCATCCCCGGGATCGTGCTCCAGGTGGTGGCGGTGGGCATCTGGGCGTTGGAGGAGTCCTCGGTGATCGGCTGGATCGTGCTCGGTCTGGTCTTCTCCCTGGCCGTGGCGGCAACCGTGCTCAAGTACGCGTTCCCCGGCCGGCGCCTCCGGGAGGTCGGCATCCCTCGCTCGGTGCTGTTCCTCGCGGTCTTCGCAGGGACCATCGGCCTGTTCTTCGCCGTCGTCGGAGGGCCTCTCGCCTTCCTCGGCGTGATCTATCTGTTCGAGAGGGCCCGGGTCGGCGCCGAGCGGGCCTGGACATCGACCAAGGAGGCGGCCCGGGCCGTGATGACATCGGTCGGGATCGAATTGGCGGGGGCCTCGCTGATCCTCGTCGTCTTCGCCGTGGGAGCAGTTCTCACCTGACCTACGTGCAACGAACGTCGCCATACGACGTTCGTTGCACGTCAGTCCTCCTCGGAGGTCTTGGCCTTGTCCGCGATCTCGGAGACGATGTCGGCGTTGGCCAGGGTGGTGACATCTCCGAGCTGCCGATTCTCCGAGATGTCCTTGAGGAGCCGCCGCATGATCTTGCCCGACCGGGTCTTGGGGAGGTCGCCGGTGAACACGATCGACTTGGGCTTGGCGATGGGCCCGATGACGTGGGCCACGTGGTCACGCAGCTCCTCGATCAGCGCCCCGTCGCCCACCGTCGACGCCCGCAGCGTCACAAAGGCGGCGATGGCCTGCCCGGTGAGGGGATCGGCACGGCCCACCACCGCTGCCTCGGCCACGGCGGAATGGCTCACCAGAGCAGACTCCACCTCGGTGGTCGAGATGTTGTGACCCGAGACCAGCATGATGTCGTCGACCCGCCCCAGCAGCCAGTAATAGCCGTCCTCGTCCCGCTTGCACCCGTCGCCCGGGAAGTACCGGCCGGGGAAGCGAGACCAGTAGGTGTCCACATAACGCTGGTCATCCCCGTAGATGGTGCGGGCCATCGCCGGCCAGGGCCGGGTGATCACCAGGTAGCCGCCCCCGCCGAGGGGGACGGAGTCGCCCTGGTCGTCGACCACGTCGGCGAAGATGCCGGGGAAGGGATGGGTAGCCGATCCTGGCTTGGTGGAGGTGATCCCGGGGAGCGGGGTGATCATGATGCAGCCGGTCTCGGTCTGCCACCAGGTATCGACGATCGGGCAGTTCCCCTTGCCGATGTGCTCCTGGTACCACATCCACGCCTCGGGGTTGATGGGCTCGCCCACCGTCCCGATCAGCCGGAGTGTGGAGAGATCGTGCTTGTCGACGTGCTCGTCGCCCCATTTCATGAAGGCGCGTATGGCCGTGGGCGCCGTGTAGAAGATCGTCACCCCGTATTCGTCGATGATCTGCCACAGCCGGTCGAAGTCCGGGTAGTTCGGCGCCCCCTCGTACATGACCCCGGTGGTCCGGTTGGCCAGTGGCCCGTAGACGATGTAGCTGTGCCCGGTGACCCAGCCGATGTCGGCGGCGCACCAGTAGACGTCGCTGTCCGGCTTGATGTCGAACACATAGGAGTGGGTCGTCATGATCCCGGCGAGATACCCCCCCTGGGTGTGCACGATCCCCTTCGGCCTTCCCGTGGTCCCCGAGGTGTAGAGGATGTAGAGCGGGTCCTCGGCATCGAGCACCGCCGGCTCGCACTCGTCGGGCTGACCGTCGGTGAGGTCGTGCCACCAGATGTCACGGCCGTCCTCCATGCTCACACCGTGGTCCGTGCGCTGCACCACGATCACGTGCTCGATGCGCGGGGTCTTCTCCAGAGCCTCGTCGGTGTTGGCCTTGAGGGGGATCACGTTGCCCCCCCGCCAGGCGCCGTCCTGGGTCACGACCACACGGCAGTCGGCGTCGAGGATCCGGCTGGACAGTGCGTCGGCCGAGAACCCGCCGAAGACCACCGAGTGGACCAGCCCGAGCCGGGCACACGCCAGCATGGCGATGGGCAGCTCGGGGATCATCCCCATGTAGATGGCGACCCGATCGCCCTTCGCCAGGCCAAGGCTCTCGAGACCGTTGGCGAACCGGTTGACCTCCCGGGCCAGCTCGGCATAGGTCAGGGTGCGGGTGTCGCCCGGCTCACCCACCCAGTGATACGCCACCTGGTCGCCGTGTGAATCGAGATGACGATCGAGACAGTTGTAGGAGACGTTCAGCTTGCCGTCGGCGAACCACTTGAAGAAGGGCGGGTTGGACTCATCCAGGACCTCGGTGGGCTCGGTGAACCAGCTGATCCGGTCGAGGGCCTCCCTCTGCCAGAAGGCGTCGGGGTCGGCAGCAGCCTCCTCGTGGATTCCCGGCCGGGCGTTGGCCCGGGCCGCGAACTCGGGTGAAGGCGGGAAAGACCGGTCCTCACGCAGCAGGTTCTCCAATGCCTGGGTCATGCGGATGTCTCCTCTTCGTTTGTCGGGACGGTCGAACCTACCAGCGGTGCGAGACGCGCCCATGAGACGATGCCGACGATGGCCGCCAGGTACATCACCAAGTCGCCGGTGACGGTGTAGGGCGTGTCCCTGGAGCCGCCGTACTCGGCGTACAGGATCTCCGAGGTGCCGAGGCCGGTGCTCGCCGTCAGCTCGCCGTCCGCCTCGACCACCGTCGACTTGCCGGTGACCGCGGAGTGGATGACCGGGACGCCCAACTCGACCGCCCGCATCCGGGTCATCCCGATGAACTGGTCCGATGTGGGTGCGTCCGGGCCGTAGGAGGCCTCGTTGGTCGCCACCACGATCACGTCGGCTCCGGCCCGACGGGCGCCCAGGGCGTATCGGGAGAAGCCTCCCTCGAATGAGATGACCGACCCCAGGTTGCCCTCGAAGACGACCGGGCCCTCGCCGGGGATCATGTCGCGCGGCACGCGGTCCAGCGCCGGGATCCACTCGAAGAGCGGGCGCCAGGGGATGTACTCGCCGAACGGGACCGGATGCTGTTTGCGGTACTCGCCGAGGATCTCCCCGTTGGAGTCGAAGTAGACATTGGCGTTGACCCAGTGAGTGTCACTCACGGTTCGGTCCCCGCCGACCAGCATGGCGGCCCCGATGCGTCTCGCCTCGGCGGCGATGGCCCCCCCGATCTCGGGGTTGTTCACCGGGTCGGCATTGGTGGAGCCGGTGGAGCCCTCTGACCAGATGACCAGTGAGACCGACCCCGGTTCGATCTGCCTGGTCAGATCGAGGTGCTGTTGGAACGTGCGCAGTCGCTCGTCGGGCGGGCAGTGCTCGAAGGGACACGGTGTGGAGCCCTGGACGATGGCTACCGGGTGCCCCCCACCACTCGTGCCACCGGCAATCACCCACACGAACGACCCGGCGATGACGATGAGGCCGATGCCGAGGCTCGCCCAGACCCCGGCTCCACGACCGCCGCCGGCCAATTGGGCGATGACGGCTGTGAGCAGGACGACCATCACAGTCAGCCCGGATGTGCCGATCACGGCGGCGGGAAGGCGAAAGAAGCTGTCGGAGAGGGCATAGCCGGCGGCGCCCCACTCCAGACCGCCGACCGGGAAGTGGTAGCGGGTCAATTCCATCACCGCCCAGCCACCCACGGCCAACGAGAGCCACCGAGCGGCAGAGAGCCCGGCGAACCCGGCGATCCACCAGCCGTAGACGGCGAGGAACAGGGCCTGCACCGGGACGAGGACCAGGGCGATGAGCTCGAGCTCGGCCAGCCACCACATCAGCCCGCCGAAGAAGGCCAGCCCGTAGACCGCACCGGCGAGAAGTCCCACTCTCCGCGTCGACGCCAGACGAATCGAGAGGAGGAAGAGGGCGATCCCGGGCAGGATCAGCCATCCCGGCCCGAAGGGAGGGAAAGCCAGGAAGGAGACGACTCCGGCGACGAGGGCGAGAACGACGGACCTCACGGCGGGTCAGGGTACGGGCGTCGTGGAGGGTGGCGGAGCCCCCCACACCGAAACCTAGAGTCCATCGGATGTGGGAAGGCGACGTTTGGGTGGCGGCCCGGGCCGCCAGGGCCGGAGCCGACATCGTGCAGACCGGCTTCTTCCAGCCGCTCGACACCGAGATGAAGAGCGAGGTCGACCCGGTGACCCAGGTCGATCGTGACGCCGAAGACGCCATCCGCGCCGTGATCCACTCCCATTTCCCCGACGACGCCATCCTCGGTGAGGAAGGAGGCGGTGCGGATTGGCGGAGCGGCCGGGTGTGGATCGTCGATCCACTCGACGGGACCGTCAACTACGTGCACCGCCTCCCCCAGGTGGCGGTGTCGGTCGCGCTCTGGGACGACGCCTCTCCCCTGGTCGGGGTGATCGTCGACGTCGCCCGCAACGACGAGTTCATCGCCGTCGCAGGGGAGGGGGCGACCCGAAACGGAGAGCCGATCCACGTCTCCGAGACGCCGACCCTCGATCGCTCGCTGGTGTCGACCGGATTCCCCTACGACCGGCGCCAGCACGCGGGTGCCTATCTGCGGGTCGTCGAGGAGGTCATGCTCAACAGCCAGGGGATCCGCCGGCTCGGCGCTGCCGCCCTCGACCTGGCTTGGCTGGCGGCGGGGCTCTACGACGCCTACTGGGAGCACGGCGGCCGGCAGGGCATCAGGCCATGGGATGTCGCCGCCGGCATGCTCCTCGTCACCGAGGCGGGGGGCACCTACACCAACGAGTCGGGCGAGGTCAACCAGTTGGAGGCGCGGGCCCACGTCGCCACCAACGGCAAGGTGCACGACGAGCTACGTTCGATCGTGGCGCGAACCATTCCGGAGCATCTCTTCTGATGTACCACGACCACCACATCCATCCCTTTGGCTACGCCTCATTGGTCAACGGTCTCGAGTTGATGGACTCCGTCGACCTCGACGACGTCCTGCGACGGGTGGCGGCGCATGGAGAGAGAGTCGAGGGCCCGATCATCGGCCAGCGCCTCAACGACGAGGGCCTCAGCGACCTGAGACTGCCCAAGGCAGCCGACATCGACGACGTGGTGGCCGATCGTCCCGTGCTCCTCTATCGGTACTGCGGGCACATCGCCGTGGCCAACACGGCGGCGATGGAGCTGGCCGGGCTGGACGCCGACACACCGGACCCGAAGGCAGGGTCGTTCGATCGGGACGCTTCGGGCAGACCCAACGGCATCCTCAGGGAGACCGCGGTGAATGCCGTCTCCAGCGTCCTCGAGCCGATGACCCAGCCCCCATCCGACGCGGACATCCTCTCCGCCCTCTCCAATCTCACCGCGATGGGCATCGGGTCGATCACCGGGATGGTGTCGGTCGAGGACTCCGTGTGGTGTGGCGTCGGCGACGAGCTGGAGACCCTGTTGCGGATCGCCCCCGACCTCCCCCTCGCCGTCGACGTGCTGGTCATGACCGAGAAGCCGGGGAGCTTGGTCGCGGCCAAGGAGCGTCTCGGGAGGGCGGAGGGTCCGGTGCGTTTCGCCGGCTGGAAGAGCTTCTCCGACGGCAGTCTCGGCGGTCACACCGCGGCCATGAACGAGCCATTCTCCGACGACGGCACCACCACGGGGACCCTTCGTCTCGACCCCGGCCACGCCCGCCTGATGGGCAAGCTTTCGGCAGCCGAGGGAGGTTCGGTGGCGATCCATGCCATCGGCGACCGCGCCAATGACCTCGTGCTCGACGTCTTCGCGGATCTGATCGACGACGGTGTGGAGCCCGAGCGGTTGCGGGTGGAGCACGCCTCGGTGCTGACATGGCCGACCGTCGGGCGCATGGCCGAGCTGGGTGTCACCGCTTCGGTCCAGCCCGCCTTCCTCGCCTCGGAGCAGACCTGGCTGGAGAAGCGTCTCGGACATGACCGGATGAGCAACGTCTATCCCTTCCGATCGCTGCTGGAGGCAGGTGTCCCCCTGCTCGGGGGCAGCGACTCACCGGTTGAGCTTCCCGACCCGGAGACCGGGATCAACGCCGCGGTCGATCGTCATGGGATCAACCCCGACCAGGCCCTGACCCGGCAGCAGGCCGAGGCTCTGTTCGCCCCACCGCAACGCTGACCATCCCGCAACCCAGGGGTTTGCCGTTTCATCGATGGCCCGGCGCCCAATTACCCTGCCCGGCTCATGTCCAAGTACTCGACATTGACCCCGGAGCGGATCGAGCGGGGCACCGACGACGCCCTGCAGCGGGCCGAAGAGGTCCTCGCCGAGCTGATCGCAGTCGACGGGCAGCGCAGCTTCGAGAACACCCTTCGCCCCCTCGACCGGATCGCCGACATCCTCGACCACACCACCACCGACTTCACCTTCATGGGATATGTCCATCCCGAGAAGGAGGTGCGGGACGCGGCCAAGGCGGCGGAGGAGAAGGTGAGCAAGTGGGGATCTGAGATCTACTTCCGGGAGGACCTCAACGAGGCGGTCCAGGCCTATGCCGCCACCGAAGAAGCCGCAACGCTGGAAGGGGAGCATCAGCGGCTGCTCGAGTTCGTGCTCCGCGATCTGCGTCGCGCCGGGCACGGGCTCGACCCGGCGACCAGGGAACGGGTCAAGACCCTCACCCAGCGGGAGATCGAGCTCGGTGTCCGCTTCCAACAGAACATCGACGAATGGGAGGACTGGATCCTGGTCACCCGCGAGGACCTGGTCGGGCTCCCTGACAGCTACATCGACGGGTTGGCGGTGGACGAGGAGACCGGCAAGCACAAGGTCACCATCGACTATCCGGACATGATCCCCTTCCTGGAGAACTCGCCACGCCGCGACCTCCGCGAGCAGCTCAGGTTCAAGTTCAACACCGTCGCCGTCGAGGAGAACCGGAAGATCCTCGAAGAGGCCCTCCGCATCCGTCAGGAGATCGCCGAAGCCTTCGGCCTGCCCACCTGGGCCCATCACCGGCTCGAGACCCGCATGGCGAAGACTCCGGAGAGGGTCGCCGAGATGTACGACGAGCTCATGGAGCCGCTCACCGCGGCCGGGAGGGAAGAGGTGCGCACGGTGTCCAAGCTGCTCGAGGCCGACACCGGGGACACGACCGTCCAGGGTTGGGACTGGTCGTACTACGACACCCAGCAACGGAGGACCGACTACGGGGTCGACAACTTCGAGGTGGCCAAGTACTTCCCGCTCCCTCAGGTGCTGGAGGGGATGTTCCAGCTCACCTCGGAGATGTTCGGGATCCGATTCCGGGAGTTCGACGACTTCGAGACCTGGCACGAAGACGTCCAGATGTTTGCCATCGAGGACGCCGAGACCGGCGAGGAGATCTCACGGTTCTACCTCGACCTGTTCCCACGCGAAGGCAAGTACGGACATGCCGCCGAGTTCCCGCTGATCCGGAGCCGGCTTCTCGAGGACGGTGGTTTCCAGAACCCCCTGTGCGCCATGGTCGCCAACTTCACCAAGCCCACCAAGGACTCCCCCTCGCTGCTCCAGCACAGTGAGGTGGAGACCCTGTTCCACGAGTTCGGCCATGTGCTCCATCAGAACCTGGGCCGCACCGAGCTGGCCACCTTCTCGGGGACGCAAACCGAGCGTGACTTCGTCGAGGCGCCCAGCCAGATCATGGAGCATTGGATATGGCGGGCAGACGTGCTCACCCGGTTCGCCCGCCACTACCAGACCGGTGAGCCCGTCCCCACGGAACTCGTTGACCAGCTGGTGGCGGCGCGTCGTCTCAACAAGGCGATGTGGCAGCTGCGTCAGATGACCTACGGTTGGTGGGACCAGCAGATGCACGGCGGGCCCGACCGCGACCTCGATGCCATCTCCGCCGAGGGGTCGAAGATCTCCCTGCTCCCCCCACATGAAGGCACTTTCGCCCTCGCCTCCTTCGGTCATCTGATGGGCGGTTACGACGCCAGCTACTACGGGTACATGTGGGCCGAGGTCTTCGGCGATGACATGTTCTCCCGATTCGAAGAGATGGGGGTCACCAACCCCGAGGTCGGTCGCGAGTACCGACAGAAGGTGCTCGGCAAGGGGGGGTCTTGGGACGCCGACGACATGCTTGTAGACTTCCTGGGAAGACAGCCCAGCAACGAGGCGTTCCTCAGGAAGCTGGGCATCAGGGGAACCAGCTAGAACAGTTCCGACGTCTAATTGCCGATAGACGTCCTCGGGTGGGGATTTACCCCCGATTGACGTACCGGTACGCACAATCTCCGTGCAACAACGAGGTCGCGAGACCTTGGCCGGGTCAGGGGAGGGAACCCCTGAATCCGTTACATGAAAGTGACGGCCCAATCCCAGGAGGGCCAAATGACAGACACAGTTAGAGGTGCAGCGATCAAAGGCATGACCCGCCCATCGAAGCGGTTCGCCACCGGTCGCGTCTGCGCCAAGCCAGGTTGCGAGACCAAGCTCAGCCAGTACAACAAGGCCGAGTACTGCCACGCCCATGCCCCGGTCCGGTTTCCCCGGGTACGGGGGAAGATCGTGGACAGCGAGGACTGACCTTCGCGGCTCCAATCGTCCGGAAGGCCCCCGATCGAGCTCGGGGGCCTTCCTGCGTCTCGACACCCCCCTTGTCCGCTCCGGCGGCACGGAATTGACCGAACGGTCCTAGCGTTGAGGTCTGAAAGGACACAGATGAGAACCCAAACCCAGTTGCTCGTTCCCGAAGTCCATTGCGACCACTGCAAGGCAAGTCTCGAGGGCGCCGTCGGCAGCCTCGCCGGTGTCGACCAGGTCGAGGTGTCGATACCCGACGCCACCCTCGACGTGACGTACGAGGACGGGGCGGTCAGCCTCGATGTGATCAAGAAGGCTGTCGAGGAGCAGGGCTACGCCGTCTTCGGTTGATCCCAAGACCCTCCTCTTCGACGTCGAGGGGATGACATGCGCGACGTGCGCCACGCGGGTCGAGCGCGTCTTGGCGCGACAGGAGGGCGTCGAGAGCGTCTCAGTCAATCTGGCCGCCGCCACGGCATCGGCACGGGTGGGCCCCGACGTCGACCTGGACACCCTTACCGCGGCGGTGGAACGCATCGGATACGGGATCTTCCCACACGACTCCGACGGCGACGGACGGGACACGGTCGCCCGGTATTCCGAAGAGGAGCGGTTACAACGCCGCCGGTTCGGGGTGGCCCTCGCCCTCTCAGCACCGGCGATGGCGCTCCACTTGTTCGGGCCCCACGCAATGTGGAACCCGATAGTCCAAGGGGTGCTGGTGACACCCGTCGTCTTCTGGTCAGGGGCCCAGTACCACCGGCGGGCGTGGGCCCAGGCCCGCAATGGCGCCGCCAACATGGACACATTGATCTCGCTGGGGTCGTTGGCCGCCTATCTGTACTCGGTGGCCGCCTTGGTCAACGGTGACGAGGTCTTCTTCGAGACCGCCGGCATGATCGTCACCCTGATCACGCTGGGGAAGGTGTTCGAGGCTCGCGCCAAGGGCAGGGCGTCGTCGGCGGTGCATCGGCTCCTGGAGCTGAGGCCGACTGAGGCCACCCTGCTCACCGCGGATGGAGAGCGACGGGTTCCTGCCGGGGACATCATCCCCGGGGATCGCATGGTGGTCGGGCCCGGTCAACGGATACCCACCGACGGGGTCGTCGAGTCGGGGATGAGCACGGTGGACGAGTCGATGCTGACCGGCGAGCCGCTACCCGTGGCCAAGGCTGCCGGGGACGAGGTCGTGGGTGCGACGGTGAACCAGGGCAGCCGGCTGGTGGTCCGCGCCACCCGCGTCGGCGCAGAGACGACTCTCGCCTCCATCATCAGGATGGTCGAGGAGGCCCAGGGCTCGAAGGCGCCCATCCAGCGGCTGGCGGACGTCTACTCGGCCCGGTTCGTGGGCGCTGTGCTTCTCCTCTCCCTGGGTGTTCTCGGCTTCTGGCTTTTCGCCGGGGACGGTGTTGGCACTGCGGTGCGGATCGCGGTCTCCGTGTTGATAATCGCCTGTCCCTGTGCGCTCGGGCTGGCCACGCCGACCGCGGTCATGGTCGGGTCCGGGCGTGGCGCCGAGCTGGGCATCCTGTTCAAGCAGGCCGAGGTGTTCGAGCGTGCCCGTGACGTCGACGTCGTCGTCTTCGACAAGACCGGCACACTCACCACCGGGGCGATGACCCCGCAGAGCATCGTCACCGACGCCGATCGCACCGAGTTCCTCCGGCTGGTGGGGTCGGTCGAGGTGGCATCGGGGCACCCCGTGGGCCATGCCGTCGGGCTCGCTGCCGACGAGGAGGGGGTGGTCCTGTCGCCGGTCGACGACGTGGACTCGATACCCGGTCTCGGTGTGGTGGGCACGGTCGAGGGCAACGTCGTGGTGGCCGGCACCCGGGAGCTGATCGAGGACCAGGGCCTCGTCGGGGTCGATCGATGGGAGACGGATCTCGAGGCAGCGATAGCTGCCGGGAACACGGCCTTTCATGCCGGTTGGGACGGACAGGTACGAGGTGTCGTCGCGGTCGCCGACTCAGTGCGACCCGAGTCGTCGGCAGCGGTGACCCGGCTCACCGGGCATGGGATCTCCGTGGAGATGGTGACCGGCGACAATCTCGAGACGGCACAGCGCGTGGCGCGACAGATCGGCATCGAAGAGGTCCACGCCGGGGCCACGCCCGACTCCAAGGCGAAGCGGGTCGGCCAGATCCAGGAGAAGGGGAACGTGGTGGCGTTCTTCGGCGACGGGATCAACGACGCTCCGGCCCTCACCCAGGCCGACCTCGGTCTGGCGGTGGGATCCGGATCCGGAGTGGCGGTGGAGGCAGGCGACATCGTGATCCTCCGCGACGACCCGAGGCTGGCACCGGTCTCCATCGAGCTGGCCGAGGCGACCTTCCGGACCATCAAGGGCAACCTGATCTGGGCCTTCCTCTACAACACGGTGGCCATCCCGATCGCCGCAATCGGCCTGCTCGACCCGACCATCGCGGCCGCGGCGATGGCGTTCTCGTCGGTGTCCGTGGTGCTCAACGCGCTGCGTCTGAGGCGCTTCCGGGCCTTCTACGAGCCTCATTCGCTATCCCGGATGGGCGTGTAGCTTGTCGGTATGAGCTCGTTGCAGTGGCTGGATCGTCCGGTGCTGGACGACCCGGTCGCACTCATCGCATTCGAGGGCTGGGGTGACGCAGGCGACTCCGCCTCCCTGGCCGCGATCCGCGTCCTCGAGGCATTCCACTCCGAGCTGGTGGCCACCATCGACCCCGACGAGCACTACGACTTCCAGGTGCGACGGCCGATGGTCGTGCTCGAGGAGGGTGGGACGAGACGAATCGACTGGCCGGAGAACGAGATCCACGTGATCCGGCGTCCCGACCACGACCTGGTGGTCGTGATCGGCGAGGAGCCCAACTACAAGTGGAAGGCCTTCACCAAGGCCTTGGTCGACGCCCTGGTGAGCCTCGGCGTCACCCGGGCGGTCATGCTGGGTGCCTTCATCGGCCAGGTGGCCCACACCCTTCCCGTGCCGTTGATCGGAACCGCCACCCGCCCCGACACCCTGGCGTTGCACGGTCTGCTCCCATCCGGCTATCAGGGACCGACAGGCATCCTGGGCGTGCTCGGCCAGGCTTTGGGCAACGCCGGCATCGACGTGGTCTCGGTCTGGGCGGCAGTCCCCCACTATCTGTCCAATCAGGACTATCCCCCGGCCGTGGAGGCGCTGACCGCAAAGGCGTCGGAGCTCCTCGAGGCGGCGATCGACATCGGAGACCTCAGCTCGAAATCCCGCCAGTTCCGGGACACCGTCGACGAGGCGATCGAGGCCAACCTGGAGTTGCAGCAGTACGTCGAGCAGCTGGAGAACGAGGCCGTCGAGGAAGGCGTCCACCTGGAGCGACTGGTGGAGGAGATCGAGGACTTCCTCAAGGATCGCTGACGCAACAACGAGAGACCGGCCCCTGAGGGCCGGTCTTCGTCGTCACTTCCTGCGCTTGTGTCGATTCGCCTTGATGCGTTTCCGATACTTGTGCTTCGACATCTTCTTGCGCCGCTTCTTGACGAGCGAACCCATGTAAAGAACCTTCTGGAGGGGGAAGACCGCCTGCAATGGTCGCGGGATTCGGGGACTAGGTCAAACCCGTCGCAGTGTGCGGATCAGATGAGACCGGTGGTCTCGACCGGCCCGGAGAGCACCGTCGCCCCCCAGCTCTCGAATGCGGCCGCCACTCGCTCGGCAGTCTCGGCGGTGGCGATCGCCAGGACGGAGGGGCCCGCCCCCGACCGCGCCGCATGGAGCGCTCCGGCATGTCTCGCCACCGTGATCAGCTCGCCCACCTCGGGGCTGATCGAGGCCCGAGGCGCCTCGTGGATCTCGTCCCCGTGAGCCGCGGCCAGCATCCCCGGGTCGCCGCTGATCAGCCCGGCGGTCAATGCGGCCACCCGGGCCACGCTGCGCACCAGGACATCCCTCGGATAACTGTCGGGGAGGATCGCCCGGGCCTCGTGCGTGGGGAGGACCGTGTTGGGCACTGCGATCACCGGCCGCAGCGAGGGGTGGATGGGGAGACGCATCGGCATTCCCTCGGCGGGGACCAGGACGAGACCCCCGTAGACGGCCGCCGCCGGCTGCTCGGGATGTCCCTCCAGCCTGGTGGCGAGGCGGAAGACACGGTCCGGCGTGGCAGCCTCGCCCACTGCCCGCAGCGCCGCCGCCGCGCCGGCCACGAACGCCGCAGCCGACGACCCGATCCCCCGTCCCAGGGGAACCTCGTTGTCCACCTCCAAGGCCAGCGGCACATCACCGACCGCCTCTTTGGCTGCGGCCAGCACCGCATCGGCCTCGTCGTCACCTGGTTGCTGGGCGCCCACGTGCTCCACCGACCATTCCCCGGCACGTCGCGCGGTGACGAAGCAACGGGGGGACAGGGCGATGGCGAGGCAATCGAAGCCCGGCCCGAGGTTTGCCGTGGTCGCCGGTGCGGATGCGCTCGCCTCGTTCACGGTTCGAGACTATCGGTGGGGTACGGTGCCGGCTGTGTCAGAGCTCTTCGACTTCGAGAACCTCCTTCCCGAGTTGATCCTCGCCATCGGTCTCGCCCTGCTCATCGGCAACGGGCTCGCCTGGTTGAAGAACCGGCGCGGGGAGACCCCCGACGGGGTGAGTGATGCCGTCTTCCGCCCCGGACGCGCCGCCTTCCTCATGGTGGTGGGGGTGGTGTTGAGTGTCTGGGGATCGGTCACCCTGTTCACCTGATCCCCCGGGGAAGGGGGCCACCTGAGCACTGACGTGCAACGAACGTCGTCTCACGACCTTCGTTGCACGCCGGACGTCGATCTGGCTTCCCCTCCGGACGACTACCCTGACCCTCCCCGCGGGTGTAGTTCAATGGCAGAACGTGAGCTTCCCAAGCTCAAGATGCGGGTTCGATTCCCGTCACCCGCTCCCCGCCACCCGATCTACCGCGTTCTCTTCGATGTTGTGCAATTCATTGCGCTGAGGGGGGAATCCTGCACAGGATTTAGGATCGACTGAGTGCCGTCACGCAAGCTCCATCTCGCAGCCACCGATTCGGTGGTGGAGCGAGGTCTCGAGCTGATCCGGGAGGAACGCGTGATCCCCTCGGCCTTCCCGCCAGAGGTCCTCGCCGAGGCTCAAGCGGCCGTGCCGAGACTTCCCGAGCGGGATCTCAGGGACGTCCCGTTCATCACCATCGACCCACCCGGAGCACGTGACCTCGATCAGGCGCTCCATCTGGAGGCTCGCCCGGGTGGCTACCGGGTTTGGTATGCCATCGCCGACGTTGCCGCCTTCGTCACCCCGGGCGGGGCCATGGACACCGAGGCACGATTCCGCGGCCTCACCATGTATGGCCCGGACCGGCGCACGCTCCTCTACCCCGGTGTGATCTCCGAGGGTGCCGCCAGCCTTCTCCCCGACGAGGATCGGCCCGCCCTGGTTTGGACCATCGATCTCGACGAATCCGGCGTGGTCGAGTCGACCGGCGTCGAGCGTGCCATGGTCCGAAGCCGCCAGCAGCTCGACTTCCCCTCGGTCCAGTCACAACTCGAAGCGGGCGGCGCCCCTGCTTCGATGAAGCTGCTCGCCGAAGTGGGCCGGCTCCGTCAACTGGCCGAGCAGGGACGTGGGGCAGTGAATCTTCCCGTCCCCGAGCAACTGGTCGTGAAGGTCGACGGCGGGTGGGGGCTCGTCTATCGCCAGCCACTCCCGGTCGAGGGCTGGAACGCCCAGATCTCACTGCTGGTCGGGATGGAGGCGGCCCGGCTCATGGTCGAGGCGGGCACCGGCCTGTTGCGCACTCTGCCTCCCACCTCCGCGAAGGAGTTGAGCTGGATCCGACGTGTCGCCAAGGCTTTGGACGTTGCCTGGCCGGCCGGGGCGGCCTATCCCGACGTCATCAGGAGCCTCAACCCCCGGATCCCTTCACACGCCGCTCTCCTCGCCGAGGCCTCATCCCTTCTCTCCGGTGCCGGCTACCAGGTGATCGAGCCCGGGGTGACTCCGGAGCAGCACTCGGCCATCGCCGCCCTCTATGCCCACGCCACCGCCCCCTTGCGACGACTCGTCGACCGCTTCGTCGGCGAGTGCTGCCTGTCCATCTCCGCCGGGCGCGAAGTCCCGGAATGGGTAGCCGAAGCCCTCCCCCTCCTTCCCGAGATCATGGCCCGCTCCGAGTCGATTGCCAACGGCTACGAATCGGCCTGCGTGAACCTGGTCGAGGCTGCGCTCCTGTCGGACCGTGTCGGCGACGTGTTCACGGGTGTCGTCGTCGATGTCGATCGAGACGCGCCTCATGGTGAGGTCCAAATTCGCGAACCGGCGGTCCATGCCCGCATCGAAGACGGCGATCTCCGTCTCGGAGAGGAGATCCGGGTGCGGGTCGCGGAGGCGTCGGTACCGGATCGGAGAGTGAGGTTCGCCAGGGCCTGATCGCTCAGGTGTCACCGGCATGGGCGATCTGATCCAGGGCCCGCCAGATCAGGGCCAGGATCATGGCTGACCCGGCGAATGCGAACCAGTACGGCGCCGCCAGCCCCCAACGGTCGGCGACCAACCCGCCCAGGGGAGCCCCGAGCACCAGACCGCCGGTGACGGCGATCCGATAGACGCTTCCGACCCTGCCCTGCAGCTCGTTGGGGACCGCACGCTGTCGGACCGCGGTCGACGTCGTGCCCCAGATGAATGCGTGGGCACCGAAGAAGAAGAGCGTGACCATTGCGACGGCGGGGGTCGTGGTCAGGGCGAGACACAGATGGGTGCCCGTTTCGATCATCAGGCCGCCTCGCATGATCTTCGCCAGGCTGAATCGCGCCTCCAACTTCCCATAGAGAGCGGTTCCCAGCAGTCCCCCAAGGGCCATGACCGTGGTGAGCAGGCCGAACCCCACCTCACCCATCCCCAACCGATCGGTGGAGTAGAGGACCAGGACCGACCAGGCGGCGCCAAAGGTGACGTTGAAGGTCAGGATCGTCAAGGCCAGGGTGCGCATCGGCGGGTGGTTCCACAACCAGCGCGCCCCTTCGGCGATCTCCCGACGCAAGGAGGCGACCGGA
This sequence comes from Acidimicrobiia bacterium, assembly GCA_035550735.1. Classification (GTDB taxonomy): domain Bacteria; phylum Actinomycetota; class Acidimicrobiia; order Spongiisociales; family ZC4RG35; genus JANQRA01. The sequence goes on from DASZOM010000046.1 coordinate 83,965, forward strand.
CGGGGCTCCAGGACGGTGGTGACGATGCGGGACACCATCGTCACGGCCAGGGCCATGATGAATGCCTGGGTGAGAAATGGCAGGGCCATGCCGGCTGCGAAGAGCAAGGCGCCGAGCGGGGGGCCGGCGAGCTGGTTGGCCGTGATGAATCCGGTCATGAGCCGGGCGTTGGCCAGCCCCAGATCAGGCTTGTCGACCATCATCGGGAGAAGGGTCGAGGTGGTGGTGTCGGCGAAGGTCTCCGCGATGCCCAAAGCGAACAGCGCGCCCAGCACCAGGGCCACGTTCACCCTCCCGGTGGCGATGAACGTCGCCAGGACCGCGAGCAGGAGCGATCGCGCCAGGTTGACCATGATGATCAAGCGTCTGCGATCCAGCCGATCGGCCAAGACACCCGCGTAGAGCCCCAGCAACATCGGGGGCAGCCACTGAACGAGAAGGGCGAAGCTGACGAGTCTCGGGTCGCGCGTCTGCGAAGCGACGAGCAGGGGCCCGGCAGCGATGGCGATGCCGTCACCGAGATTGGTCAGCCAGGACGAGCCGAGCAGCCACCGGAAGCTCGGCCCCAGACGACTGGGGGACACGAGATCCAGCGTCGCCCTCACCGAACGTCGCACGGGCGGCGGCTGATCGTCGCGGTCGGGTGATTGCGAGGTCACACCGGTTGATATCACGGATGGAGCCCCCCGGCATGCCAATGCCCCGTGGGTACGATGCCTGGCGCATGATCTTCTCCGACCGGTCGATCAAAGAGGCCATCGACTCGGGCACCATCCTCATCGACCCCTACGAGCCCGCCCATGTCCAGCCGTCGTCGGTCGATCTTCGGGTCGGTGATGGGTTCAGGGTGTTCGTCAACCACAGGTACTCCGAGATCGATCCCCGGTCCCCCCAGGACGACTTGACCCAGCTTGTCGAAGTGGGCGAGGGGCCGTTCATGCTCCACCCGGGGGAGTTCGTCCTCGGGTCGACCCTGGAGCGGGTCAAGCTGGGTGAGGACGTGGTGGCCCGTCTCGAGGGGAAGTCCTCCCTGGGCCGTCTCGGGCTGCTCATCCACTCCACGGCCGGGTTCATCGACCCCGGCTTCGAAGGGCATATCACCCTCGAGCTCTCCAACGTCGCCACCCTCCCCATCGCCATCTACCCGGGCATGAAGATCGGCCAGATCAGCTTCTATCAGATGACCACCGCCGCCGAGCATCCCTACGGCTCCCCGGAGCTCGGCTCGAAGTACCAGGGACAGACCGGGCCCACGGCGAGCCGCTCGCACCGCGACTTCGACGACCCGACCTCTAACTAGCGCGACTGCGTATATTCGGTTTGGACCGGGATGGCGTGGCTCAGTCCTGCCAGACTCGGTGGCAGTAGTCCAACGCCCATTGAGTCCCCGCTCAGAAGCTTCCACAGAGCTTCACGGGCAAGTGACGAACCCCTCCGCGGCAGCCACCAGGCTGCCGCTCGTCCCGTCTCAGGAGACGTCGCGGCCGAGATTGGCGAATCTGGTGAACTCGGGCTGGAACGTCATCTCCACCGGCCCGGTGGACCCGGCACGATGCTTGGCCACGATGATCTCGGCGATGCCCTTCTTGTCCTGGTCCTCGGGGTGGTAGTACTCGTGCCGGTAGACGAACATGACGACGTCGGCGTCCTGCTCGATCGATCCCGATTCGCGTAGGTCGGACAGTCTCGGCCGCTTGTCCTCTCTCGCCTCCAAAGACCGGTTGAGCTGGGAGGCGGCGATGATCGGCACCCCGAGCTCGCGAGCGAGGTTCTTCAGGTTTCTCGAGATCTGGGCGATCTCCTGCTGACGATTCTCCGGGCCGTGGGCTTCCATCAGCTGGAGGTAGTCGACCACGATCAGAGACAGGCCCTTCTTTCGCTTGAGACGCCGGCACTTGGCCCTGATGTCGGTGACGGTGACCACCGGTGAGTCGTCGATGTATATGGGCGCCTTGTACATCCGCCCGGCGGCGTCGACCACCCGCTGCCACAACGGACCGAGCTGACCCGTGCGCAGCTTCATCGAGTCGACCTTGCCCACCGAGGAGAGGATTCGTTGCACGATCTCCTCCTTCGACATCTCCAGCGAGAAGATCGCCACCGACTCCCCCGCAGAGGCTGCGTTGGTGGCGATGTTGAGCGCGAGGCTCGACTTTCCCATCGCCGGCCTTCCCGCGATCACCACGAGGTTGGCGGCCTGGAGACCGGCGAGCTTCTTGTCCAGGTCGACGAAGCCGGTGGCGAGACCGGTGAGGTCCGAGCCCTGCTGCTCCAACAGCTCGATGTGCTCCAACACGTCCTGGAAGAGCGGACCCACCTCGAGCAGCGTCTGCGACGTCCGCTTCTCCGCCACGCCGAGCACCGCCTGCTCGGCACGATCGAGCACCGCGGAGATCTCGTCGTCGATGTCGAAGGCGAAGTCTGTCACCGCGGCGCCGGCACGGATCAGCTCACGACGCTTGGCGTGCTCCTCGACGATGCCGGCGTAATACACGACATTGGACGTGGATGGCACGATGTCGACCAGCCGGGTCAGGTACTGGACCCCGCCCACCTTCTCCAGTTCCCCCATCCGCCGCAAGCCCTCCGACACCGTCACCGCGTCGATCGCCTGGCTGGTGTCGAACAGGTCGCGCATCGCCTCGAAGATCGCCTGGTGCGCCGGGACGTAGAAGTCCTCGGGATGGATGCGGTCCATGACCTCGTTGACCGCGTCCTCCGACAAGAGGAGCGCACCGATCACCGATTCCTCGGCCTCGCGGGAGTGTGGTGGCTGGCGGTAGCCGGGGCGCATCTCTGTGTGTTCGGCGGTGGTCATCTCGGTGCTCGTTGCCCTTCAGTAGAAGCAGGCGGCAGGTACAAATCCTTGGTCAATACGCGTGAAACCCCGCCGGGGCGGGGAAGTGATGCCGCCAGCGGCGGGGGAAGTGGGGGCAACATAGGACCGCCGGCCGGTCGGGCCAAGGCGAGGCGCTCCTTGTTTTTCCCGACCCTCGTTTTCTTTTTCGCGCTGGCACTTCCTGGGCGAAAGTCGCGAAAAGACTTCGCGCCCTCGGCAGGATTCGGCTAATGAAACGCCCAAAAGCCCACTATTGGGCCCCCATGCATTAGGAAAGCTTCAGGCGGGGATGATGTCCACCGTCAGGGGGAACTCCACCTCGGGGTGGGCTTCGATGGTGATCTCGTGGAGGCCGATCGCCTTGATCGGCTTGTCGATGGCGATCTGAGACCGCTCGAGCTCGATCCCGGTGAAGCGCTTGATGCCCTCCACGATGTCGCCGACGCCGATCGAGCCATAGAGCTGGCCCTCGTCCCCGGCCTGGGCGGCGAGCACGACACGACTCCCCACCAGTTGGGTGGCGATGTTCTCGGCGGCCTCCTTGGCCCGTCGCTCCGCTTCGAGCCGGGCTACCCGAATGGTCTCCGCCTGTGCCAGTGCCCCTTCGTTGGCCTTGATCGCCTTCCGCTTTGGCAATAGGAAGTTGCGGGCGTACCCGTCGGTCACGTCTACCACGTCGCCCCGCTTTCCCAGATCGGTGACGTCGTCGGTGAGGATCAGCTTCATCGCCCACCCACGTAGGGCAGCAGCGCCATCTCCCGGGCGTTCTTGACCGCGACCGCCACCTTGCGCTGGCACTGGGGGCAGAGCCCGCTCACCCGGCGACCCCGGATCTTGCCCCGGTCGGAGACGTACTTGCGAAGGAAGGCGACGTCCTTCCAGTCCACCTTGCCTTCCGGGCAGACGGCACAGGGGCGCGGCTTGCCGCCGCGACGAAAGTCCTGACGCCGGCCCCGGGGCGCGGTCTTCGGGGTTCTCCTGTTCTTACGAGCCATGCAATCCTCTCCTAGAAGGGCGCCTCGTCGGGCCCATAGTCGTCCCTGGCCGAGGGGGCGCCGGCGGCGGCTGCCGCCTGGTTCTCACTCCAGCCTTCCTGACGCTGGGTGCGGTTGACCGTGGCGGTCGCCCAACGCAGGGAGGGGCCGATCTCGTCGACCTGGATCTCGACCACCGAGCGCTTGTCACCGGTCTCGGTCTCCCAGCTCCGCTGTTCGAGGCGACCGGTGACGATCACCCGGGCGCCCTTCTGCAGCGACTCGGCCGCCTGCTCGGCCTGCTCCCGCCAGATGGTCCCCGTGAAGAAGCTGGTGCTCTCCTGCCAGTCGCCGCCCTGGTCACGCCAGCGACGGTTGACCGCAAGGCGGATCTTGGCCATGGCGACACCCGACGGGGTGAAGCGGAGCTCCGGGTCGTCGACCAGGTTTCCGATCAAGGTCACGTTGTTTGACATCGAGTTCTCCTCTGTTCCGTCCCGCTTCCGACTATGGCGGGTAGCCGAGACAGAATCCAGTCAGTCGTCCAACCGGACGATCTTGTGGCGGACGACCTCATCGGCGAGCGACAACATGCGGTCGACACCGGCCACGGCATCGGTACCCGCGCTGAATGTAAGCACCGTGTAGTAGCCCTCGCTCAGGTGATCGATCTCGTAGGCAAACCGTCGCTTGCCCCAGATGTCCCGCTTGGTCACCTCGGCCTCACTCTTGGCGAGAAAGGCCTCCAGCTCCTGGATCTTGGCCTCGACGTCATTCTCGGCCAGATCCGGCCGATGAATGGTCATCAGTTCATAGTCGCGCATTTCACCTCCTGTGGACATCCGAGCTCGGAAGGCCCCACCGACACGATGGAGCAGGGGCCGGCGGCGCGAGACGCCGGATTCAGGCGGGAATGGTAGACGCTCTCAGGGATTGTCCCCACTCGAGAGCTTGGCCCCTGCCGGGAACGCGAACTCGCCGGCCGGCGTCTCCAACGCCCGGGCCACGGAGCCCGGCGAGGCGTAGTCGGGACAGGGCTCCGCGGGACATGGCCTCATCTCGGTGAGGCCGACGAGGGCACCCTCCTCGTCGAACCACCAGATGTCGAGTGGGATGAGGGTGTCGAGCATCCCGAAGACGGCGGGTCTCGTCTCCTCGAAGACGAAGAGCACTCCGTCGAGCCCTTCGGGAAGCGCCTCCACGCCACGCAGGCCCTGCTGACGTAACGAGGGCGTGTCCGCCACGGCGACCGTCAGCGTCTGGTCGCCGATCCGGATGTCGCGGGTCTCGAAGCCCTCCAGGCCCGGGCCGGCGCATGCGGCCAGAACCAGCACGGCGAGGGCGAGCCTTCTCAGCTGTCCTTGAGCAACTCGGACGCCACCTCGTCGGAGGCGTGGTAGCTCTCTTCCTCGGCGGGGAAGCTTCCGCTCTGGATATCGGCCTTGAACTTCTCCAGCGCGGCCACCGCCTCGTCGGCGAGCTGGGCATAGGGCCGGACGAACTTGGGGTACGTCCCCGATCCGAGCCCGAGCACGTCGTGGAAGACGAGTACCTGGCCGTCGCAGTTGGGCCCGGCGCCGATGCCGATGGTGGGGGCATCGACCTCCTTCGTGATCAGTTCCCCGAGGATGTCAGGGACGCCCTCGATGACGATCGAGAAGCATCCGGCGTCGGAGAGCGCCTTGGAGTCCTCGATCATCTCCCGTGCCGCGTCGACGACCTTGCCCTGCACCTTGAAGCCGCCCATGGCGTGGACCGATTGCGGAGTGAGCCCGACATGACCCATCACCGGGATCTCGGCATCGAGGATCGCCTCGATCACCGGTATCCGCTTCCGGCCACCCTCGAGCTTCACCGCCTCCGCCCCGCCCTCACGAACGAGACGACCGGCGTTGCGGACCGCGTCTTCGGGCCCGAGGTGGAAGGTGAGCCAGGGCATGTCGGCCACCACCAAGGCCTCGGGGTTGGCCCGCTTCACCGCCCTGGTGTGGAGGACGATCTCGTCGAGACCGATCTCCAGGGTGGTGCCCATGCCGTGGACGACATTGGCCACCGAGTCGCCGATCAGGATGATGTCCATCCCGGCGCGGTCGGCGATCACCGCCCCCGGATAGTCGTAGGCGGTCACCATGGCGATCTTGGGGCCGCCCTTGCGTTCCCGGATCGCCGGAGCAGTTACTTTGGCCATTTCTCCTCGGAGGCTACTTGTGAGGTGAAACCTCTCGTTCGAGGCGGCCATTCCGGGCGTCGATCAGGCCAGGGTGCGCACCCACTCGATGTCGGCGGCCTGCTCGGCAGCCCCGCCTGGCGTCTCCACGACCACCGGGGCATCGGCAGTCGAGATCGCCCGTGCCAGGTCCTCCTTGGGGATCTCCCCGGCGCCGAGGTTCTGGTGCCGGTCACGTCTGGAGTCGAAGGGGTCCTTGGAGTCGTTGGCATGCACCAGGTCGATGCGTCCGGTGGCGGCGAGGACGCGCTCCACCAACTCGTCCATGGGCTCGCCCCCGGCCCAGGCGTGACACGTGTCCAGGACGAAGCCCACCCCGAACGAGCCGATCTCCTCCCAGAGCCGCCTGATCCACTCCACGCGGCGCCCCAGGGCCTTATCCCCGCCGGCGGTGTTCTCGATGAGCACGAAGCGGTCGGTGTCGAGGGTCTCCAGGGCCTTGCGCCACCGGGTGATCCCCTCCTCCTGCGGCCCGTCGCCGGTTACGTGCCCGGCGTGGACCACCACACCATCGGCGTCGATCTCGGTGGCGGCGTCACAGGTGTCCTGGAGGATCTTGCGACTGGGGATCCGGACGCGGTTGTTGTCAGCACAGACGTTGATCAGATACGGGGCGTGCACGATCACCGGGATCGGGGCATTGCGCAGCTCGTCGGCGTCAGGCCGGGGAAGAGGCTTCTTCCAGGACTGGGGATTGGAGAGGAAGATCTGGACCAGGTCGGCGTTGCGCTCGACCGCCTCCACCAGAGGCGCCACCGAAGGCGTGTGGGCCCCCACCTTCACCCCGGCTCCCTCCACAGGCTCGAAGTGGCATGCCGCTTTCGCCGCTTCACCGACTCCAATGCGTAATCGGCGATCTGCTCGGCAACGGTCTGCGGGTCCTCACCCCAATCCTGGGCCAGGATCGCCAGCTCCTTCTCCTCCACCCAACGGGCGCCCCAGGGGTAGTCGGGAAGGTGGTCCCGGTTGAACACCGAGATCACCAGCAGCGGTATGGCGTCGCCCTCGTCGTCGATGTCGGCGCCGCCGACGTCTCGGACGTTGTTCCACGGGATCATCGACGGCGGCCGGAACGGCCCTCGCAACTTCACCATGATCCCCTCGTCGTGACATTCGATGACCTTGGTGGGCACGAACAACTCCTTCAAGCCCCATCCGACCAGCAGCGCCCCGAGCAGGAACATCACCCAGGCGAAGATGACGTCCCTCGGCTCGTAGATCTGGACGTCCTCGGGACGGAAGACGATGTCGGTGAGCCATCTCGTGATCCGACGTTGCGTCAGGACGTCGAGTGAGATGACGAGCAGGGGGATCCCGCCCAGGGCCAGCAGCCACATCTTCAGCGCAGAGCGGCGCACGACGACGGTCATGTGGCCACCCCGAGGTCATGGGGCAGGATGATGCCGGTATGGGGTATGTCCAACTCGGCGAAGTTGGCCTCCGCCTTGCCGTCGGAACGGTCGACCACCGCGATCGCCTGGATCACCTCGTATCCCTCGTCGATCAGGTAACGGGCGGCCTCCACGGCCGCCCCTCCGGTGGTGGTGGTGTCCTCGATCACAGCCAGCTTCATCCCGGCACCCACCGGCCCCACCAGCCGGCCCCCGGTGCCGTGGTCCTTGGCCTCCTTGCGTAACGAGAACGCCTTGAGCGGTCGTCCGTGCTCGGCCGCGACGAGGACGGTGGCGACAGCGATCGGGTCGGCCCCCATGGTCATACCACCCAGTGCCTCGACCTCGTCGGAGAGCACCTCGAGCACCGCGGTGCCGACGAGACGGGCGCCTGCGCCGTCGAAAGTGGTCTGGCGGGCGTCGAGATACCAGTCGGAGACGGCGCCGCTGCGGAGCGTGAAGGGCCCGTCGGTGCGCAGGGCATGGTCTCTCAGGTGCTGGATGAGCGCGTCGCGGGGCACCCGGCCATGGTATGGAGCCACCGACGAAACCGGCAACGTTAAGTTCAGCGCATGGATCTCATCCTGGTGCGTCACGGGCAGCCCGACTGGGCCCCCGACCGGATCGCCCGCAACGACCCCGCCCTCACCGAGTTGGGGAACGAGCAGGCGAATCGGGTCGGCAAGCGGCTCTCCGGGTTGGAACGAGTCGACGAGATCTGGGCCTCGCCGATGCGTCGCTCGATGCAGACGACCGACCCGATCGCCGCCGGCCTGGGTCACGAGCCCGAGGTGTACGACTGGCTGCGCGAGATCCAGAACCCGCCCGAGTGGGACGGCGAGCCCGCCGACGAGATCGAGCGTCGCTTCGAGGAGGCAAACGCCCGATCCATGGAGGAGATGTGGGAGGGGCTCCCGGGCGGCGAGTCGTTTCGCGCCTTTCACGAGAGGGTGATTCGCGGTCTGGTCGAGACTCTGGGCTCACATGGGATCCACCCGGTGTCCCCGGACTCCCGTCATCTCTGGAAGGTGGAGGATCCCGGCCGCCGCGTGATCATCGT
>DASZOM010000047.1:0-126179 GCA_035550735.1 Acidimicrobiia bacterium
GCTGTCACACAACACCCAGGCACTGCGACATCCACCACACCGACCACTGGGCAGACCACGGAGAAACCGGCGTCGACAAAGGCACCCTCCTCTGCCGACCCTGCCACACCCAACAACACCACAAAGACCGGCAGCAGCGACGACAGCACAGACGAACCAAGGGGTGAGCCGCCCCCTCACCCCGGATCCGGATTCACCAAGTCCCCTGCTGAACGATCACCTCGAGCCTTGCGTAGGGTGCCGCCGTGCCCATCGCCATCCTCTCGGCACTCGAGGTCGAGATCACCAGCCTCCTCGACTCCACCGAGGGGTTGATCCGCGAAGACCTGGCGGGATGGTCGGTGTGGCGGGGCCGGCTCGTCGGGCGGGAGGTCATCCTCGCCCATTCCGGGTTGGGCAAGGTGAACACGGCGGCACTCACTGCCCTGATCTGGGAGAGAGACCAACCCGACTCGTTCATATTCACCGGTGTCGCCGGAGCGCTCGACCCGGCTCTCGCGATCGGCGACATCGTGGTTGCCGAGCGGACGATCCAGCACGACGCCGGGGTGATCACCGACGAGGGTCTCGAGATCTACCAGGCGGGCCACGTCCCCTTCTTCAACCCGACGGACGAGTTCGGCTACCGGCCGCCGGCGGACCTCCTCGACACCGTCCGGGCCGTCGCCGCCGAGGTAGCGCTCAGCCCGGTGCTCGACCACATGCCCACCATCATCCTGGGGACGATCGTCACCGGAGACGTCTTCGTCGTCGATCCGGCCACCCGGGACCGTCTCCGCGAGGCACTGGGCGCTCAGGCGGTCGAGATGGAGGGTGCGGCCCTGGCCCAGGTCTCGTCCCGTCTCGGGATCGACCATCTGGTTATCCGGGCCATCTCCGATCTCGCCGGTGAGGAGGCGATCGACGACTTCGACCGGTTCCTACCGGAGGTGGCGGCGAACTCGACGCGTCTGGTCACCGCCCTCGTCGAAAGGCTCGAGGATCACGATCGGGATCGTGCGCTCGGTTCGTGACTGATAGTCGGCGTAGCCGGAGTACGCCTCGACCACCCGCGGCCACCATGTCTGTCTCTCGGCGTCAGTGGCCGTCCTCGCTCGCATACGTCTCGTCCGTCCCTGGACCCGGACCTCGACCGAGGGGTCGGCGACCAGATTGCGATACCAGGTGGGATGTCGCGGGCGCCCGCCATAGGAGGCGATCAGCACCAGGTTGGGGCCATCTCTCAGGTAGAGCAGGGGAACGGTGTGCGGCTTCCCGGTGACGTGTCCCTTGGTCGTCAGCAACAACACGTCGTTGTCGACCATCCTCCGGCCGACGAGGCCTCCGGTCAGCCGGTAGAGGGCGGCGTGGATCGCCGACCAACGTCGAACCGAGTCTTCCCTCACGTCGCCAGACGCTCCCTCACCAACTCACGCAGCAGATCGAGACGCATGGCGCCATGGTTGAGCACGGTGGAATGGAACGCCGTCAGGTCGAACCCTTCGCCCAGCCGCTGCCGGGTCTCCGATCGGATGTCGAGGATCTCCCTCTCCCCCAGCTTGTACGCGATGGCCTGACCGGGCCAACCGAGATAGCGGAGGACCTCGTCCCTCGCCTGCTCACGGGTGCGAAAGCCGTACACCTCCATGAAGTCGACGGCGCGATCGAAGCTCCAGGGCTCGCCGCCGAACATCGGCGACTCCTCGGGGATCTCCTTCTCCAGGTGGAGCCCGATGTCGACGACGACCCTGGCGGTGCGGTACATCTGCTTGGCGAGCATCCCGAAGTAGTGACGGGGGTCATCGAGGAAGCCGAGCTCACCCATCAGGACCTCGGCGTACATGCCCCACCCCTCCCCGTAGCCCGGATACCAGGTCATCACCCGCTGGAACCGGCTGATCTCCTCCGAGCGCGACATGGCTGTGGCGATCTGGAGGTGATGCCCGGGAAATCCCTCGTGGTAGGCGGTCGACACGTGCTGGTACAGCGGGAAGACCTGCTGGTCGCCGATCGAGTACCAGACACCGCCGGGGCGGGTGAAGTCCTCTGAGGGCCTCATGTAATAGACGCCGAGCGGGCTCCCCGGCGGGGCGAGCTGCACGGTGAGCGGCCTGATCAGATCGGGGACGTCGAAGTGGCGGCCGGCGAGCTCCTCGACTGCCTTGGCCAGAACCTCCTCCACGAGAGCGAGCAGGGAGTCGGTGCCCCGAACCGTCTCCGAACGGTCTGTCTCGAGACGCTTGGTCACCTCGGCGACGCCGTCTCCCGATGAGATCTGCTCGGCGACCCGCTCCAGCTCGGCGAGGAGGCGCCCGAACCCCTCCCAGCCCCACTCATAGGCTTCGTCGGGGTCGACACGCAGCCCCACCATCCGGTTGGCGGCCCTCTGATAACGCTCGCGCCCCACGGCATCCTCGTCGACGGCGGCGGGCAGGTACTCCCCCTCCAGCCAGTCACCGAAGTCGGCGAAGGCTGCCCTGGCCGTCTCGACGCCGGTTCGGATGCGGTCCGAGCCGTGACCACCAGTTTCCACCTTCTCGACGATGGCGCCCAGAGACTCCGGCCGTTCCGCCATATGCCTGGCCTGCTCGATCACCGATCGCACCTGGCGCGAGGCAACGACTGCGCCCCGCGCCTTCCCGTCGGCCAGCATGTCCCGGTAATCGGTCAGGGGCTGCTCTAGCGTCTCGAGGCGGCTGGCGATGGCGTCTACGGCTTCGGACGTGTCGGTGCTCATCACGTCGAACACACGACGAAACGTCTGGAACGACGAGGCGAGATGGTTCAGGTCGTAAAAGTGGTCCCCCGCCTCATCTGCCTCGTCGCCCTCGCGATGCGCGGCCAGGATCACCCTGGCGGCGATGCGGTCGGCGAGATCGGGGGCTTCGAGGAAGGGCTCCACTTTGGGCCGGTACTCGGTGCGAATTCGCTGCTCCGCCTCGACACCGGCCAGCCCGAAGCCGTCGCCCCAGAGATGGTCGGAGCCCGGGACCCCGAGAAAGGTGCACAGGACCGGATCGTTGGCGCAGGCGGCGTCCACCAGTTGGTCGGCGATCTGGAACATCTCGGACATCGCCGCCGAAGCTAGCGGTCAGTCGAAAGACTCCTCGCAGGTGGCGTCGAGGCCCACTCCATCGAGGGTGTCCAGGGCAAGAGTGGGATCCTCCATGAGGAGGTGGGCGTCGGCCTTGATCCGCTCCAGGTCGTAGGCCTGCTGGCCCGGGGTGTCGCCCCCGATGCCGTAGTTGTATCGGGTGATCCGCAGCGAGGCGATGCGGTCGGATGTCACCTCGGGGAGGATCTCGACGAAGTCTCCGAGCCGGTCCACCGGTATGTCGGTGACCACGTTCTGCTTGATCGCTTCGGCGATGTCACCGAAACGGGTCAACAGGTCGAGCGGCGTGGTCTGGGAGACCAGGGCGCCGATCACGCATCGCTGCCGGTGCATACGGGCGAAGTCGCCCGAGTTTCGTCGGATCCGGGAGTAGGCGAGGGCGAGATGACCGTCGAGATGCTGGACGCCGGCCTCGATGACCACGTTCTCCGTGCCCCCGTCCTCGTGCGGGTAGATCGGATCGACGATCGTCTCGGGAACGTCGATAGTCACCCCGCCCAGTGCATCGACCAGACCGACGAACCCGACCAGGTCGACTTTGGCGTAGTAGTGGACGTCCACGTCGAAGATCAGTCCCAGGGCGGCCTTGAGGGCGTTGATCGAGGGCTCCTGGGGCCCGGGGAAGGCCTCGGGATACCACTCTCCGTTTGCCCAGAGGTGGGTGATGATGTCGGGGAAGCAATTGCAGCTCCAAAGCCCCATCCCCTCGGGCAGGGGTGCGAAGGAGAGGTTGCGTGGCACTGAGAACATCGCAACATCGCCGGACTTGGGGTCGATGCTCACCAGGACGATGGTGTCGGTCCGGGTCCCGATCCTTCCCTCCCCCGCATCACTACCGAGGAGCATGATGTTGAGCCGATCCTTGCCGTCCCAGATCCGGGGCGGGGGAATGGTCGTGGTGGTGGGCGGGACGGTGGTGCTGACTGCTGCGGGTGCTGTGGTCGGGGGCACCGGCATCGTGGTGGTGACAGAGGCCGCCACCGGCTCGCCTGGTGCGAACACGGTCTCGATCAGGTCGTACTGGCTGAGGGCCAGGCCCCCCAGGGCGAGGTGGGGGGTGACCACGATGCAGAGGGCCAGCGACACGGCCGCCCAGTCGAACCAGCCCCTGCCGCGGCCCCCGGCGAAGGCGTCGAGGGTGGCGACACCTCGATAGACGAGGGCGACGACGTTGATCGCGACGATGGCGAGAAGGGCGTCAGGTGTGACCCATGCCTTCAACAACTCGATCTGTGCGAAGAGGATGGCTACCAGGGCGATTACCACGAGGAACCCGTCGATGATGAGGAGGGCCCGCCCCAGCCGGATCCGGCCGATGAGGAGGTGTCCCCAGCCGGGGACGAAGGAGGTCGCGAGCGCGGCCAAGCCGCTACGTGAAGTGGGGCGGCCTCCTTCCATTTCGGCCTATCAACGAGCCGGGGGTGCCGACACGTTCCCGGCGAAGAGGTCAGCGACGGACACGTGACTCCACACCGACGACGTCGACCGAGGAGGTGTCTTCGACTGTCACATAGGCGGCGGGGTTGACCGTGTTGATGACACGGCGGACGTCACCGAGACGCTTGCGCTCGACGACACACAGAGTGAGCCTCACCTCCCCTTCGAGACCGTCCCCGTTGAAGACGGTGGCGCCGAATCCCATCTCCCTCAGATGGGGAGCGACCATCGGCGACTCGACCGGGGCCACGATCCTCACCACCGCCTGTCCGAGGGCGAGCCATTCCTCCACGATGGAGCCGAGGTAGGTGCCGATCGCGAAGCCGGCTGCGAAGGCGATCATCCGCGCCGGGTCGTCGATGCCGTCGAGGACACGGGCCACTGCCACCACCCAGACGATCGCCTCGACGAAGCCCAGCCCGGCGGCCAGTCCGCGGCGTCCGCGGCCGAGAACGACGATGCGCACGGTGGCTATGCCCACGTCGAGGCTGCGCAGCGTGAAGATCAGGATCAGGTCGAGGAGCAATTGGGAATCCATCTCAGTTCAGTCTTCTAGCTTCAGAGGCCGCCGCCCGGGCTTTCATCCCCCGAGCCGCACGACTCGTCGAGGCTGTCCAGGCCGAGGGCGGCTATCGCCGCCTCGGGATCCTCGATCATGGCCCGTGCGTCGGCCCGGATCCTGTCCACGTCGTAGTAGACACGGCCCGTGTCGGCCCCTGTCTGATATTCGTCACGGGTGATCCGAAGTGAAGCGATTCGTTCCGTCTCGACCTTGGGGAGGAGGTCCACGAAGTCGACGAGACGCTCCTCGGGGATGTCGGTGACGAGGCTCCGCTTCAGGGCTTCGGCGATCGCGCCGAATCGGAAGAGGATCTCGGTCGGAGCCGACTGCTCGATCACCGCCTCGATCACGCATCGCTGCCGATGCATCCGGGCGAAATCGTTCGACTGGCGCCGGATGCGGGCGTAGGCCAGCGCCTGGTGCCCGTCGAGATGCTGCGTGCCGGCCTCGATGGTGATGCTCTCCACCGAGCCGTCCTCGTGCGGGTACTCCTCGTCGACGATGGTCACCGGCACGTCGATCGTCACCCCGCCCAGGGCGTCGACGATGTCGACGAAGCCGTCGAGGGTCACCAGGGCGTAGTAGTGGATGGGGATGCCGAAGATCTCACCGAGCGCTCCCTTGACCGCGTTGATGCCCGGGTTGTCCTCGCCGGGGAATGCCTCCGGATGCGCCTCGGCCTCGCGGTAGAGGTGGGTGATGATGTCGGGGAAGCAGTTGCAGTCCCACACCCCCATGCCGTCGGGAAGTGGTGCGTTGGACAGGTCGCGGGGGACGGAGAACATGGCCACGTCACCCGTTCCCGGGTCGATGCTCACCACGATCGTCGTGTCGGTGCGCACACCGGTTCGCCCGGCGCCGGCGTCCGCACCGAGGAGGACGATGTTGAGTCGCTCCAGTCCGTCCCAAAGGGCGGGACCGCTGCCCACCGTGGTCGGTGTGGATCCGACCGCGACCGTCGTCGAGACACCCGGCGCCAGGGTCGTGGTCGTGACCGCGGGTGCGGCGGAGGGGTCGGATCCGCCGAAGACACTGTCGATGAGGCCGTACTGGGTGAATGCCAGGTACCCGAAGCCGACGTGGGGGACGAGCAGCATCAGACCGATCACCGCCATCAGGACGTTGGCCTGTACCCGGTTGCCGATCCTGTTCTCCACCGACTGATAGGCGTCGGTGGCAGCCAGCCAGCGGTAGCCGAGGAGAACCAAGTTGATCGCCATCATCAGCGCGAGCCCGGAGCTGGACACCCAGAGCTTGACCATGTCGAGACGGAGCCAGAGCAGGCTGGCCACCGCGAGCACGACGATGGCCCCATCCACCACGAGTAGCCGGTTCCCCTTCGCCCTCTCGCCCGCGTACACCTGGCCCCAACCGGGGACGATGGCCGATGCCAGTGCCGCGACCAGGCCGTCTCGCGGTGCTCGGTCGGCGATGTCGGGGGTGCTGGCCACGGGCTCTCGATTGTATGGAGGGGCCTCGCCGAATCCGTAGCTTCTATATGCGAGTTCGGAACGTGAAGGTGGCACAATCGCACCGGCGAAGAACCACGCCTGGCGAGCGATGATCCCCGAACGAGCACAACCGACACGGACCACCGGTGCCCGCTATGCCTACATGCGCAGCGACGGCACGGCGTACATCGTCGGAGGCAGCGCTGTCGCCGGGGTGGCGGCCTACGCCTATCAGCTGATCGGGGGCCGCACCCTCGGCGCCGAGGCCTTCGCCCCGGTGTCGGTGCTCCTCACGATCCACTTCCTCACATTCATCGTGTTGCTCCTCCCCGTCGAGCAGCTGGTGGTGCGACGCCTCACCATCGACCGCACGCTCTCGGGGCTTCCGGCCCGCGCCTACTGGCTGGGCGGGCTGACCGTGGCCGGGTCGACCCTCTTCGCCTGGCTGGGGGTCGATGCCTATCTGAATGGCGATAGACGGTTCATCGCCTTCACCGCCCTCACCGTCGCCGGCCATTTCATCTACGCGGTCGCCCGGGGAAGCCTGGCCGGCCGACGACGATTCCGGGAGTACGGCCTCTCCTCCGGGTGGGCATCGCTGCTCCGGCTGTTCGTGGCTGTGGGGGTGACCCTGGTGAGACCTTCGGCCTCGGGTTTCGCAATCGGTCTCATCGTCGGTCCGGCGATCGTGATGGCATGGCGCCCCTTCCGCAGGGTCGAGGTGCAGAGACCGGAGCTGCACGTCGACCAGCGGAGAGCGATGAACGATCGCGGCCTACTCAGCGGTCTGGTCCTCGCCGCGGCCGCCTCCCAGGCGCTGCTCCTCGGGGGGCCGATCATCGTCGGGTTCCTCGGAGGCTCGGCAGTGGAGATGAGCATCGCATTCGCCGCCTTCACCTTGGGTCGGGCCCCACTCACGTTCGGGTACAACCTCCTCGCCCGGGTCCTGCCCCCGTTCACCGAGATGGCGGCCCGCGGCGAGCGCGACGAGTTGCGGGCCTGGGCGAAGGGCATGGCGTGGGCGGCCACCGGCCTGTCGGTGGTCGCCGGGGTCCTGGGATGGGTCGCCGGCCCCTGGGTGGTGGAGACGGCGTTCGGCACCGGGTTCGTCCCCAGCAGAGTCGCCTCGACGGTGATCGCGGTCGGGGTGGTCCTCGCCGGGGCCGGTCTGTTCGTCGGCCAGATCCTCGTGGCCCGGAATCAGTCTTTCCGCCTCGGGGTGGCCTGGTTCGTCGGTGTGATCGCCGCGGGGTCGGTGGTGGTGCTCTCCGTCGGAGTCGGAGCGGTGGAGAGGGTTGCCCTGGCGTTCGCCGTCGGCGAGGTGGTGGCTCTGGTCGCATTGGTGACTGGAGCGGTGGCGCGAGGCGAGACCGAAGAGGTGAGCCGCGGCAGTCGGGCGGGATACATCATCGCCAAGCGCACACTCGACATAGGAGTGGCGCTCCTCCTGCTCGTGCTCACCCTCCCGGTGGTCGTGGTGGCGGCAGTGGCGGTGAGGCTGGAGAGCCGCGGGCCGATCTTCTTCCGACAGGTCAGACTGGGCCGTGACCTCCGGCCCTTCGGGATGCTGAAGATCAGGAGCATGGTGGCCGACGCCGACGAAGCGGTGTTCGCCATGCACCTGGCCCGGCTCGAGGCATCACGTCACGAGGAGACCCAGCCATCCATCCGCATCGACGAGGACGACCGGGTAACCAGGGTGGGCCGATTCCTGCGACGGTGGTCGATAGACGAGCTGCCCAATCTGTGGAACGTCCTGGAGGGGTCGATGTCCCTGGTCGGCCCGCGGCCGCTGGTGGAGGCCGAGGCGGAGCTGATCGGTGTCGAGGGCACCAGGTTCTCGGTCAAGCCCGGCATCACCGGGCTGGCCCAGGTAGCCGGTCGCGACGAGCTCACGCTGGCGCAGCGGACCGCGCTCGACGAGCGTTATGTCGCGGAGCGTTCGATGGCCCTCGATCTGAAGATCCTCGCCGGGACCCTCGGGGCGATCATGGGCACCCGCGGCGATCTGGCCGTGGCACAACCCGGCGATTAGCTTCCGGCCATGCCTCGAAAGCAGCTGGCCACCGATGTGTTCAACGGTGTCGAAGAGGAGCTTCGCTCCCTCTCCCGGTGGATGTACGACAACCCGGAGACCGCTTACGAGGAGCACGAGGCTTCCTCCCGTCTCGCCGCATTCCTCTCCTCGCACGGCTTCGCGGTGACCCATCCCGTCTACGGGATCGAGACGGCCTTCGAGGCGAACGCAGGGGCGAGTGGCCCTCGTGTCGTGATCTGCGCTGAGTACGACGCCCTGCCCGGGGTGGGCCACGCCTGCGGGCACAACATCATCGCAACCTCGTCGGTCGGGGCAGGGGTCGCCGTCGCCGGGCTGGCCGATGAGTTGGGCATCAGGGTCACCGTCCTGGGGACACCTGCCGAGGAGGGTGGCGGAGGCAAGATCGATCTCATCGAGGCCGGGGCCTTCGAGGACGCCGCCGCCTCGATCCTGATCCATCCCAGCATCAGGAACCTGGTCGACCCCAGGCTCCTCGCCGCCCAGGGCATCGAGGTGATCTATCACGGCAAGGAAGCCCACGCCGCAGCGACACCACACCTGGGCCGCAATGCCCTCGACGCCTTCGTCGGCGCCTACAACGCCATCTCCAACCTCCGCCAGCAATTCGAGCCCTCCGACCGGGTCCATGGCGTGATCCTCGAAGGTGGGCACGCACCAAATGTGATCCCGGCAACCACGAGGTCGCGCTGGATCGTGCGCGCTGCCACCAAGGAGCGTTTCGAGACATTGCGGGAGAAGGTCCTTGCCTGCTTCCACGCCGCGGCCGCTGCCACCGGCTGTGAGGTCGAGCTCGTCTTCGAGGGGGAGCCCTACGTCGACCTTCGCAGCAACCCGGTGATGGCCGCACTGTTCAGCGCCAACGCGGTGGCGCTGGGAAGGGAGATGCCCAGCTACGCGGAGACCGGGCATGAGACATCTGCGTCGTCCGACATGGGCAACGTGAGCCACGTCGTCCCCTCCCTCCACCCTTCCGTCGCCATCGAGACCGATGCGGTCAACCATCAACCGGAGTTCGCCGCCGCCACCATCACCGAGAGCGGAGACAAGGCGCTGCGGGACGGGGCCTTGGCGATGGCGCACACCATCATCGACATGGCGGAACAAGACGTGTGGGCCGACCTCGCCGAGGGCGCCGACAGGTAACTTCCGCCGTCATGACCCGCAAACAGAGAGCAGAGACAGCCTTCGATGCCGTCGAGGCCGACCTCAGGGAGATCTCACGGTGGCTGTACGAGAACCCTGAGCTGGGATACCAGGAGCACGACTCCTCGGCGAATATCGCCAACTACCTCGGAGAGCACGGCTTCGACGTCGAGTACCCGACCCACGGTCTAGACACCGCCTTCGCGGCCCACGCGGGCTCATTGGGACCGAGGGTGGTCATCTGCTGCGAGTACGACGCCCTGCCCGAGATCGGCCAGGCCTGCGGGCACAACATCATCGCCACCGCGGCGATGGGCGCCGGGATAGCCCTCACCGAACTGGTCGACGAGCTCGGCATCAGAGTCACCGTCCTGGGGACGCCGGCGGAGGAGGGCGGCGGTGGCAAGGTCGACCTGATCGAGGCCGGGGCTTTCGTGGACGCTGCGGCATCGATGATGATCCACCCCAGCCCATACGACGAGCTCGACCCCAGCTTCCAGGCGAGGACCAGCTTCGAGGTGGAGTTCTTCGGCAAGGAGTCCCATGCCGCCTTCGCCCCTCAACACGGGGTGAACGCCCTCGACGCCTTCGTCCAGGCATATATGAACGCGTCCACCCTGCGCCAGCAGATCCTGGGGTCGGACCGGATCCACTGCATCGTCGACCACGGTGGCGATGCCAGCAACATCATCCCCAAGTACACCCGCTCTACCTGGGGGATCCGGTCGGCCGACTCGGAGCGGCTCTCCGAGCTCATCCCCAAGGTGCAGGCATGCTGGGACGCCGCCGCACAGGCCACCGGCTGTCGGCTGGAGGTGACCCAAAAGGGCCACCCCTATCTCAACATGGTCAGCAATCCGGTCATGGCAGAGTTGTTCCGGGCCAACTCGGAGGGCTTGGGCCGGCCGATGCCGCGTGAGGCGGACATCGGAGCGTCTGGGGGGTCCTCGGACATGGGCAATGTGAGCCAGGTGGTCCCGTCGATCCACCCCATGATCGGGATCGAGAGCAACGGCGCGGTGAATCACCAGATCGAATTTGCCGCGGCCACCATCACCGAGAGTGGCGACAGGGCCCTCCGGGACGGTGCCCTGGCGATGGCCCACACCATCATCGACATGGCCGAGCAGGACGTCTGGGCCGCGTTGCGTGACGAATAGCTGACACGGCCCTCGGCCGCACAGCGAGGTTCATCCCGTTACCCTTGCGACCCGCACACGAGATTGGGCAGGGTGTGACACAGACACAGGTACAGACCGTTCTGCAAGTCAGGGACTTGCGGACACAGTTCGACACGCAGGACGGGATGGTCTATGCGGTCAACGGTGTCAGCTTCGACCTGAATCGCGGCGAGTTCCTCGGGGTGGTCGGCGAATCCGGCTCGGGCAAGAGCGTGACCATGATGTCCCTGCTCCGCCTGATCCCGATGCCCCCCGGTGAGATCGTCGCCGGCCAGACCGACTTCGGCGGCGTCGACCTGCTCTCCATCGACCTGGAGGACCTGCGCGAGATCAGAGGCGGGAGGATCGGGTTCATCTTCCAGGACCCGATGACCTCATTGAACCCGGTGCTGACGGTCGGCTATCAGATCATGGAGTCGCTGCGTCTCCACACCGACCTGCCCGAGAAGCAGCGCCGGCCCCGCGCTGCCGACCTGCTCGCCCTGGTGGGCATACCCGATCCCGACGCACGGCTCGACAGCTATCCCCACGAGCTGAGCGGAGGCATGCGTCAGAGGGTGATGATCGCCATGGCCCTCGCCTGCGACCCCGAGATCCTGATCGCAGACGAGCCGACCACCGCGCTCGACGTCACCATCCAGGCGCAGATCATCGAGATCATCCGCGATCTGAGGGAGAAGCTTGGCACCGCCGTCATCTGGATCACCCACGATCTCGGGGTCATTGCCGGGCTGGCCGACCGGGTGCTCGTCATGTACGCCGGCGAGATCGTGGAAGAAGCCCCAGTCGCCGAGCTCTACGCCAACCCGCAGCACCCCTACACCGAGGGTCTGCTCGGGTCGCTGCCGAGACTCGATCAGAAAGGCCAGGAGCTGGTCAACATCAAGGGCCAGCCACCGAACCTCTACGAACCGCTGACCTACTGCCCGTTCGCCCCGCGTTGCCCCTACGTGTACAACAAGTGCTGGGAGGAGAACCCCCCGCTCCTCGAGGTCGGGCCTGGCCGCAAGTCGGCCTGCTGGTGGGACCTCGACAACGACAGGCCTCGTTATGGCAATTGAGATGGAGACGACCACGCCCTCGGCCAGCAACGGCTCGAAGGTGCTGGTGCAGGTCCGCAACCTGAAGAAGCACTTCCCGATCATGAAGGGCGTGTTCCGTCGTCAGGTCGGTGCCGTGCGCGCCGTCGACGGGATCAGCTTCGAAATCTATCGCGGCGAGACCCTGGGTCTCGTCGGCGAGTCGGGCTCCGGCAAGTCGACTACCGGCCGTGTGATCCTGCAACTGACCCGTGCCACCGAAGGCGAGGTCCTGTTCGAGGATCAGGAACTGGGCTCGCTCTCCGGCGACTCGCTGCGGAGCCTCCGGCCCCGGATGCAGATGATCTTCCAGGATCCCCATGCGTCCCTCAACCCCCGAATGACGGTTGCCTCCATCATCGGCGAGCCCCTCACCGAGCATCGCGAGGCCAAGGGTGACGAACGAAAGAAGCGTGTCAACGAGCTCCTCAGCCTCGTCGGCCTGCAGCCCAAGCACGCCAACCGCTACCCGCACGAGTTCTCCGGGGGCCAGCGGCAGCGGATCGGCATCGCCCGCGCCATCGCCCTGAATCCCGACTTCATCGTCGCCGACGAGCCGATCGCGGCCCTCGACGTCTCCATCCAGGCGCAGGTCGTCAATCTCCTCGAAGACCTCCAGGACGTGCTCGGGCTCACCTATCTGTTCATCAGCCACGACCTATCGATGGTCCGCCACATCGCAGATCGGGTGGCCGTCATGTACCTCGGCAAGATCATGGAGATGGCCGACGTCAGCCGACTCTACTCCGACCCGAAGCATCCCTACACCAAGGCGCTGCTCTCCGCGGTGCCGGTGCCCGACCCACAGGTGGAGTCGTCCCGAAAGCGGATCATCCTCGAGGGCGACATCCCCAGTCCGGCCAACCCGCCCCCGGGATGCCCCTTCAACACCCGATGCCCGATCGCCCAGGAACGGTGTGTGATCGAGGTACCGGAATGGCGCGAGCTCGAGCCGGGGCGCTGGGTGGCGTGCCATTTCGCCGAGACGACCGCGGCCGAAGCGCTGCCCGGCGAAGTCCCCACGGCCTGACCGGTCTTCCCGATCATCTCCGGCCCCCCGCACACGCTGGGGGTTCGCTCCCGGACCCTTGGTTTCTTGCGCCTGACACGGTCGACGGTGTTAGCGTTCAGGCGATGCCGGGCGTTCGTTCCGGCAATGGAGGAAATAAGCAATGAAGAGAACCAGATTGCTGGCGCTCCTCGCCGTATTGGCCATGGTGGTCGCGGCGTGTAGCCCCAGCGACGGTGAGGGGACCTCGACCACCGGTGATGGTGGCACCGACGGGTCCACGACCACCGCAGGTCCTACCGACACCACGGCGCCTCCCACGGGTGGCAACGCTGGTGAGGGTGGGAACCTGCTGCTCCTGCAATGGCAGGCACCCTCCCAGGCGAACCCGTATCTGTCGACAGGTACCAAGGACCTCCTGGCCGGATCGCTCGTGCTGGAGCCACTCGCCGAGTTCGACCCGGAAGGACAGGTAGTCCCGGCACTGGCCGCCGAGCTCCCGACCGTGGAAAACGGCGGGATCTCCGAGGACCAGACCCAGATCACCTGGACTCTCCAGGAAGACCTGCTCTGGTCAGACGGGACGCCGGTCACGTCGGATGACGTCGTGTTCAGCTGGGAGTACTGCTCCAACGAGGCGACCGGTTGTGCGACTTCGGCGTATGCCAACGTCGAGACGGTGGAAGCAGTCGATGACCTCACGGTCACCGTGACCTTCACCGGCCCACAGCCCTTCCCGTTCGTCCCGTTCGTGGGATACACCAGCCCGATCATCCAGCGTGCGCAGTTCGCGGATTGCGTCGGTGAGGCTGCAAACTCCTGCACCGACCAGAACTTCGCCCCGATCGGCACCGGTCCCTTCATGGTGACCGAGCTGCGTCCCGAGGACACCGTCCTCTACGAGATGAACCCGAACTACCGCGGTGCCGCGAATGGCCAGCCATTCTTCGGCTCCGTGGAGATCAAGGGTGGTGGCGACGCCGAGGCAGCGGCCCGCTCGGTGCTCGAGATCGGTGAGGCCGACTACGCCTGGAACCTCCAGGTGGCCCCGGAGATCCTCGAGCCGATGGAGGCCGCAGGCAACGGGACCGTCTACGTCAACTTCGCGTCGAGCGTCGAGGCGATCCGTCTCAACCAGACCGATCCCAACGGCGATCCCCGTGCGGAGTACCAGGGCGAGGCGACCGCGCCAACGGGTGGCCAGCACCCGGTGTTCTATCAGAACGAGGTAGTGGCGAGAGCCCTGTCGATGGCCATCAACCGTGAGGAACTCACCGCAGTGGGCTATGGCTCCACCGGTGAGCCGACCTGCACGTTCTGGCCCGTCGGCGAAGAGGCGACGACCACCTTCAATGACTGGTGTCTGACCCAGGACATCGAAGGCGCCAACGCCCTGCTCGAGGAGAACGGCTATGTGGACAGCGACGGCGACGGCATCCGGGAGACCCCGGACGGCGTCCCGATGTCGTTCACATACGTCACGTCGACCAACGCAGTGCGCCAGTCCTTCCAGGACCTGATCGCTGTGTACTGGGAGCAGATCGGTGTCGAGGCCAGCATGAGCAACGTCGACGCCGGCCTGTTCTTCGACGGGACCTGTGCCAGCGATGACTGCATTTGGAAGTTCTTCAGGGACATCCAGATGTACACCAACTCATCGGTCGGCCCCGACGCCGTCTCGTACTTCCTCGGGTTCCTGTGTGATCAGATCCCGACCTCGGGCAACAGCTACGGCGGGGAGAACCTCGACCGCTACTGCACCGAGGAGTACGACTCGCTGTACGCCGAATTGACCGGGATGACGTTGGATGACCCGAACCGGATCCCAACGATCCATCAGCTTCAGGACCTCGTCCTGACGCATGCGGTCATCCCGCTCGTCAACCGCGGCACTGTCTCAGCGTTCGCCAACACCATCCAGGGTGTTGGAGAGCTGAACCCGTGGGACTCGGAGTACTGGAACATCGAAGGCTGGACCCGCAGCTCCTAGGGAGCTGACCTAGACTTCGAGCGATTGAAGAGAGAGCCTCCCGGGGACGGCGTCCCCGGGAGGCGTCTCTCACACAGATCCTGGGCAGGACGACATGGGCCGATACATCGTGCGGCGGACATTGTTCGCCATACCCACGCTGATCGTCATCAGCCTGATCATCTTCGCCATCCTCGACCTCGCCCCCGGTGACCCCACTTCACAGCTACCGCTCACGATCCCACAGGAGATCCGGGAGCAGATCAGGGAATCGCTGGGACTGAACGACCCGTTCATGGTCAAGTGGGTCAAGTGGATGCAGCTGATGTTCATCAACGAGCCACTGAACATCATCGACTCCATCTTCAATACCTGCATCGGCGACTGCGAGAGCCGGGCCCGCATCATCTCCTGGTCCTCACGGGCGCCCGCCCTCGACATCATCTGGCAGCGCCTCCCCCAGACCCTCTGGGTCCTCGGCGTCGCCTTCGTCTTCGGGATCCTGATCGCCATCCCGGTGGGCGTGGTCTCCGCCTACAAGCAATACTCGGCCTTCGACAACGTCGGGACCTTCGTCACCATGGTCGGTTACTCGGTTCCCGTGTTCTTCACCGGGATCGTCGCCATCCTGGTGTTCAGTGTGTGGCTGGGGTGGTTCCCCTCTTTCTATACGACCACCCACGTCGTCGACTGGACCAGCTGGGACAGTGTCTGGTTCCAGATCGAGCAGATGATCATGCCGGTGACCGTGCTGTCCCTGTTCAACGCGGCCGCCCTCAGCCGCTTCACCCGGGCCTCGATGCTGGACAACCTCAACGAGGACTACGTCCGCACCGCACGGTCGAAAGGGCTGCGTGAGAACCGGGTGGTGTTCACCCACGTGATGCGGAACAGCATGATCCCCGTGGTCACCCTGATCGCCCTCCAGGTTCCCGGAATCTTCGCCGGGGCGATCATCACCGAGCAGATCTTCCGCATCAACGGGCTCGGCCAGCTCCTCATCATCTCCATCGGCCAGTCCGACGTGCCGATGGTGCAGACGCTCACGTTCATGTTCGCCGTGCTCATCGTGTTCTTCAATCTCGTCGCAGACGTGACCTATGGCGTCCTGGATCCGCGGATCCGCTACGACTGATAAATAGGGGACTGCAAATGGCAACCATCCAGGAACGGGTCGAGGAGCAGGCCGGCAGAGAGCCGGTGGACGGTGAGAAGCACCGTTCCCTGCGCCAGGACGTCTGGCGCCAGTTCAAGAAGCACAAGGGCGCCCTCGTCGGTCTCGTCCTGTTGGGGCTCATCGTGTTCGCCACCATCTTCGGGCCGATCATCTACGGAGTCGACCCCTACGAGATCGACACCAGCGCCACCAACGCCCCACCGTCCGTCGACCACCCGCTGGGGACCGACAACCTGGGTCGTGACGTCTTGGCCCGGACCCTGATCGGTGGTCGCATCTCGCTGGCAGTCGGATTCGCCGCCATGCTGTTCGGCCTGTTCCTCGGCACCGGGATCGGGATCGTATCCGGCTTCTTCCGCAAGCTGGACGGGCCGCTGATGCGAATAACCGACTTGTTCCTCGCCCTTCCAATCCTTCCGCTTCTGCTGGTCATCATCATGCTGTTCCGGGACAGCCTCGCCAGGGCGTTCGGCGAGGAGCTGGGGATCTTCCTGCTGGTCGTCTTCATCATCGGGGTGACCAGCTGGATGCAGACGGCGCGTGTGGTCCGTGGCGACGTCCTGGGCCTGAAGGAGGAGGAGTTCGTCCTCGCGGCCAACAGCATCGGGACCCGGAAGCGAAAGATCATCACCCGGCACATCCTCCCCAACACGCTCAGCCCGGTCATGGTGTCCGCCGCCCTCGGGGTCGCGGTCGCCATCATCACCGAGTCGGCGCTGTCCTTCCTCGGGCTCGGCTTCCCCGCCTCCTTCCCCACCTGGGGACGTCTCCTCTTCGACGGCAACGACTACCTGCAGCTCTCTCCGTTGCGGGCGATCGTCCCCGGGGTGATGATCTCGCTGACCGTGATGAGCGTCAACTACATCGGTGACGGGCTCCGCGACGCCCTCGACCCCAAGCTTCGCAGTAAGTAATGGTCGGCCGACTTCGGGTGTTTGCCTCCTGGATCGAGATCTGACCGCGAATCAGGGGATTCACCCACCGTCATCGCGGCTCCAGGGGGTGACCGTCACCCGAGCAGATGCCGGGCGGCCGACGGCTACCGCACCCGTATGAAGCCGGCTGCAGCCCTTCTCGTATGTGTCATGGTCGTGGCATGCGCCGGGCCCGGCATCACCACCGGGACCCATCTGCTGGGAACGCACACCATCGACCGCAACCGGGACATGCCCTATCTGCTCTGGGTGCCCGAGGGGTACGACCCCGGAGCCGAGCCGGGGTACCCGCTGATCGTGTCGCTGCACGGGACCGGCCCCACCGAGTACAGCACCGAGTTCGTCATGCAATACGGACTGCCCGCGGTCCTCGCCCTTGGAGAGGAGCCCGAGGGCTTCGACTTCGTCGTCGTTGCCCCACGGGGCCTCGATGCGGTCAACTGGTGGGACCGGGGCCAGCCGAACGAGGTCGTGGAGATCGTGGACGAGGTGGCGGCAGAGCTCTCCATCGACACCAGCCGGGTGTATCTGACCGGGATCAGCACGGGGGGCCAAGGTGCGTGGCATGTCGCCCTTCGTCACCCCGATCGCTTCGCCGCCGTGGTCTCGGTGGCAGGCAGCGGCTTCCTCACCAGCGGTGAGATGAACGACGCGGTGTGCGGCCTCGCCGAGGTACCGGTGTGGGGGATTCACGGCGAGAACGACCTGATCAGCCTGCACGAGATCAACCGTGCCGAGGTCGAGACCTATGAGGCCTTGTGCGACACCGAAGTCCGCTGGACCACCTATCCCGGAGCAGGGCACTACGAGAGCTGGGAGATGGCCTACCGGGACCCGGCGGTGTACGACTGGCTCCTCGACCAGACGGGCGGCTAGACCCGAAAGGGCTCGCCGGGGGTCAGGTAGTGCACGTCTCCGTCCTGGAGGCGCAACTCGGCGACACACTCCCCCGAAGCCTGCTCGGCCTGCACGCGCTCCAGGTTGAGCACGGTCATCACGGCGATCGTGGGCTGGTCGGTGTTGATCTGCTTGATGCCGGCGGGGCCGCTGCGATGGGTGCTCAGCCCGGAGAGCCTGACGAAGACGTCGTCCTCGATGATCGCGCTGTCGGTGTCGGCGACGAAGTTGTGCTGGCTCCATCGGCGGCGGCCGAGCGGCTCGCACTCCAGCCAGAGCTGATAGCGATGCGAGCCCTCCGCCCAGAAGCCGGGGTCGAGCTCGAGCCTGAACTCGACGGCCCAAGGCCCACCCTCGAAGCTGTTCGGCTCGGGCGCCAACTCCAGCGAGGCGATCTCGCCACACCCGACGAGGAACAGGGCCAGGAACGCGAGCCGGCGCATCACCGGATCAGATCCCCAGGGCCAGCCCCAGCCGATCCCGCTGGTGACGAGGGCTCCCCAGGAGCAGTGAGCTCGCCTTTGCTCGCTTCAGGTAGAGGTGGGCGTCGTGCTCCCAGGTGAAGCCGATGCCCCCGTGGACCTGGATGTTCTCGCCGGCCACCCAGACATACGCCTCGGAGGCCAAGGCGCCGGCCAGAGGTGCGGCGATGGCGAGCTCGGCCCGGTCGTCGGTCACCCGGACTGCGTGGTACGCCGCCGATCTGGCGTGCTCGACCTTCATCAGCATGTTGGCACAGCGGTGCTTGATCGACTGATAGGAGCCGATGGGACGTCCGAACTGATGACGTGTCTTGGCGTACTCGACCGCCATCTCCATGCATCGCTGCGCCCCACCCACCTGCTCGGACGCCAGGGCCGCCGTGGCCAGTCGCAACGCATGGGTGAGACCGGCGACGACATCGCCGGAGACGAGCCGGCTTCGTGAAACGGCACCATCGAGGATCACGGTCGCCTGTCTCCGGGTCGGGTCGAGGACGCTCTCCTGCTCCACCGTCACATCCTCGCCCTTGGCGTCCACCACGTAGACACCGATGCCGTCATCGGCGCCGGCAGTCACCAGCAACAGATCGGAGAGGTGGGCGTCGAGCACGGCCCGCTTCATGCCACTGAGTACCCAGCCGCCGTTGGAGACGGTCGCCCGGGTCGCGGGAGCCGCGATCTCCCAGCCTCTGGGCTGCTCGAACACGGCCAGGGTGGCGATGCTCTCCCCGGACGCCAGCGCGGCGAGCAGCTCCTCCTTGTCCTCGTCGCCGGCCAGCTCTTCGATGACCGCGGTCGCCATCACGGCGCTGGCCAGGAACGGGCCGGGGGTGACCACGCGCCCCATCTCCTCGAGAAGCACACTCATCTCAACCCAGCCCAGACCGGCGCCGCCGTGCTCCTCGGGGACGACGAGACCGGTCCAACCCAGCTCCGCCATCTCCTTCCAGAGGACCGCCTCGAATCCCTCGTCGGAGAGCATCAGCTCCCGCACCTTCTCGATGGGGATTCGCTCGGCGAGGAACTGACGCGCGGTCGACCGGATCAGATCCTGTTCCTCCGTCGGTGCGTAGGGCACCGAGATGGCCGGGTCAGCCACGGGGCACCTCCACCCAAGGCACGTCCTTGTCGACACGGGGCTCGCCGGGGAGGCCCAGCACCCGCTCGCCGAGGATGTTGAGCATGATCTCCGAGGTACCGCCCTCGATCGAGTTGGCTCGGGTGCGGAGGAATGCCTTGTGCGGCTCGTGCTGGGCTATCCGTTCCGGTCTCCTCAGCTCGTAGCCGCCCGGATAGAGGGTGCCGTCGAGACCGAGCAGCTCCACCGTGAACGCGGTGATCTCCTTGTTGAGGTTGGCCCAGGCCAGCTTGCCCGTCGACCCCTCCGGCCCGGGGATCCCGGCACTGGCCAGCTCGTTGGCCCTCAGCGCGGTGAGCCGGGCAGCCTCGGCCTCCGCCCACAGCTCGAGGAGCCGGTCACGCAGCACCAGGTCGTCCTCGCCGGTCTCGCGCCAAACCTCGACCGCCTGGCCGATGTAGCCGCTCTCCCTGGGGATGGCGCTCCCCCCGATCGCCACGCGCTCGTTCATCAGAGTGGTCACAGCCACCCGCCAACCGGCACCCACCGCATCGATCCGGTTCTCGTCGGGGATGCGCACGTCGTTGAAGAAGACCTCGTTGAACTCGGCCTCGCCGGTGATCTGATAGAGCGGCCTCACCTCGACACCGGGCGCCTCCATGTCGATCACGAAATAGGTCAGCCCCTGATGTTTGGGGGCATTGGGGTCGGTGCGGGTGACCACCATCCCCCACTTGGCGAGATGGGCGAGGGTGGTCCACACCTTCTGGCCGTTCACCACCCACTCGTCACCGTCGCGCACCGCCCGGGTGGCGAGGCCGGCAACGTCGGAGCCTGCGCCGGGCTCGCTGAACAGCTGGCACCAGATCTCCTCCGTGGTGAACATCGGGCGGAGCCAGCGTCGCTTCTGCTCGTCGGTGGCATGGGCGTCGAGGACGCCGGCGCCCATGGCGATGCCCAGCAGATTGGTGTAACGGTTCTCGATCGAGGCCCCCGCCTCTTCCAGACGCCGGTTGACCCTGGTCTGGTGCCGGCGTTCGAGGCCGAGGCCGCCAAAGCCCTCCGGGTGCCAGGCCCATGCCAGGCCCTTGTCGTATTGGGCGCCCCAGAACTCGATGTCATCGGTCTTCCCGGGCGGGCACTCGGCGATGAGCTCATCGACGAGGGCGTCGACCCGGGGGTAGTCGGCGTCAGACATCGCTATTTGACCTTTCGCTCAAACTCGACGCCAACGGTACCCGGTTGCCGGGCCCGACGATCTACCGGGCCTTCACCTTCCGATACTTGGCGATGGAGAGCGGGGCGAAGACCGCGATGAAGATGACGACCCAGATCAGGGTGTACAGGACCGGGTTCTGGAGGGGCCATACCTCGGGCTGGGGTGTTCCCGGCGGGATGTTGCCGAACAGCTCGCGGGTGGCCTGGGTGACTGTCGAAACCGGGTTCCACTCCGCGATCGCCCGCAACACCGAAGGCAGGGTCTCGACGGGCACGAAGGTGTTGGCGATGAAGGTCATCGGGAAGATGACCATGAACGCGGCGTTGTTGAGCACTTCCACGCTGGGGACGAGCAGCCCGACATAGGCCATGATCCAGGAGATGGAGTAGCCGAACAACAGGAGCAGGCCGAACCCGGCGAGCGCATTGAGCCAGCCGTTGTGGATGCCCCAACCAACGAGCAGCCCGGTCAACGACATCACGACCAAGGTCAAGGCGTTGTAGATGACGTCGCTGGCGGTCCGGCCCACCACCACCGCCGCCCGCGACATCGGCAGGGAGCGGAATCGGTCGATGATCCCCTTCGACATGTCTTCGGCGAGCCCGGCGCCGGTAAACGTCGCCCCGAACACGATGGTCTGGGCGAAGATGCCGCCGATCAGGAACTCCCTGTAGTTCTCGCCGAGCACGGTCGCTCCGGCAAAGACGTAGGCGAACAGCAGCACGAACATGATCGGCGAGAGGAGCACGAAGACCAGGATCTCGGGGACCCGCTTGATCTTGATGACGTTCCGCTTGGCGATGACCATGCTGTCGGAGAGAGCGGTGGACACACGGCTCATGCCGGCACCTCCTCGAGGGACTCAGGCTCTTCGGCGTGTCTCCCGGTGATGGCGAGGAACACGTCGTCGAGCGTGGGACGACGCAACTGGATGTCGCTCAGAGCCACCTGCTCCTGATCGAGGGCGCGCAATGCGTCGGTGAGGGCGCCGGTGAGGGCCCCGGCGCCACCCGTGATCGGGACCACGAGAGTCGGGGACCGGTCGTCACGCTGGACGTCGCCCTGGGCGAACCTCTGCATGACCTCGGCGGCCCGGGCGAGCTGGCTCTCGTCGGCGACGGTGATCTCGATGCGGTCGCCGCCGAACTTGTCCTTCAGCTGGGTCGACGTTCCCTGGGCGATGGCACGCCCGTGATCGATGACCAGGATCTCGTTGGCGAGCTGATCCGCCTCCTCGAGGTACTGGGTGGTGAGGAGCAGCGTCGTGCCCTGGCTGACCAGGTCGCGGATGATCGCCCACAACTCGACACGGCTGCGGGGATCTAGACCCGTGGTGGGCTCGTCGAGGAAGAGGACCTGTGACTTGGCCACCAGTGCGCCGGCGACGTCGAGACGACGTCGCATGCCCCCCGAATAGGTCTTGACGGGACGGTCACCGGCGTCGGTGAGGTCGAATTGCTCGAGGAGCTCACGCGCCCGGGTTCTGGCGACGTCCTTTCCCAGGTGATAGAGCCGCCCGATCATGTCGAGGTTCTCGAACCCGGTGAGATGCTCGTCGACGGCGGCGAACTGACCGGAGAGGCCGATCCGCCTGCGCACCTCACCTCGAGACGCGATCACGTCGACCCCGGCGACACGGGCCGTCCCGCCGTCGGGCTGGAGGAGAGTGGTGAGGATGGACACGGCCGTGGTCTTCCCCGCCCCGTTGGGGCCGAGCAGACCGAGGATCATCCCTTCGGGCACCTCGAGGTCGAGGCCGTCGAGGGCGATGACATCTCCATAGTGCTTGACGAGCCCTTCGGCTTCGATCATCGCTGTCATTCGGACTCCTGACTGTTGCTGCGTCCCGGGGTGAGAGAAACCCCCGAGCCTGGTCTTTGTTCCCAGGTTGGTCAACTTATCGCCCGGTTGTGACGGAATTCCCCGTGGCCCGGGTACGGGGGAGCCGACACCGGTCGAAGGGTGGAGTCGCCGACTGCGTAATAGGCATAAATGTCTTGACCTATTACGTCACACGCGGTATCGTGTAATGAGCAAGGGCACGATAGCTCATTACGAGGAGGAGCTATGAACCCCAAGGACCGATTCGACTCCCTGTACACCCAGCTGGCCTCGGCCTGGGAAGCCCATCAGGCACTGCGACGCAGCCACGCTCCGTTGCCCCGTCTCGCCGAGTCGTCGACCCGTCTCTACGACGCGCGATTCGCCATGGCCAACTGGCATCGTTGCCAACAACGCGAGGAGACCTGATGTTCGCCCCATACTGCGAAGCCCACGGATCGAGGGTGCTGCTGTCGATGGACAGCATCACATCCATTGAGCACGGCGAGAACGGCCTGGTGGCTCATTACGTCTGCACCTGTGGAGCCACTGGGACCTGGGAGGCCCGGTCGGCCTGAATCCGGGTCAGAAGACCTCCGGGCACCAGGGGGCGCGGGTCGTTCGCAGCATCTTGTCGAGTCTCGCCACCGCCTCTGTGTCACCGTCGACCCTGCCGGCAGCGGCCATGGCGGTGGCGTCGCCACCCCCCAGATAGAGATGCCCGAGCACATCGGCGGGAAGTTCGATCTCCGTCTCGCCGGTTGTTGGCTGGCAGTCGCCCACCCCGTCGGTCACCTCGAGACGAAACGCCTGGCCCGGCCCATCCCGGCCCGAGGCGAGGACCTGGAAGGTGACCACCCCGTCGCTCTCGTAGGTCCTCGCCTGCATGGCTGCAGGGATGTCCATGATCCGGATCCACAGCGCATCGGCGGCGGTGCGACGCACCTGACGCTGGTCGGTCACCAGGTGGGGAAGCGGGTCGTCCAACGGCATTGCCCAATAGTCGAGATTGGGGAAGAGGTCGATGCCGGCGAGAAACCTCCAGAGCTCCCGACGGGCGGCCGGGTCGACGGTGATCAGCTCCTCGACCTGCAACTCCCCGGTGGCGATGAAGTCGTCCCAACTCGCCTTCTGTCTGTAGAGGGCATAGCCCATCGGTGCGCCCGCCACCTCGGCCACCGCGTACCGGAGCTTCGACTTGCCGGCACGCCACGACTCGAGATCGGCGAGGACACGGTGTTGCCACCACGCCTCGCTTCGGGTGAGAGCGCCGGTGATGGTCCCTCGCGCCCTCTCGTAGATGTCCTGGATCACGGGACCGGCCTTGTCCGGGTCCAGCAGCCTGATCGTGGCCTCCGGGCCGGAAACGGGGTTGAATCGAAGAGCCGTGGTGGTCGCCTCCATGACATGGCGAAACGTGGCCGGGCCGTACCCGAACCGCCCATAGATGGTGCCCTCCGAGGACCAGAGCCCGGCGAGGGGCTCACCCCGCTCGGCGATCTCGGCCAGGTGCCTGTCCATCAACGCCCTGAGCACACCGCGGCGACGGTGGGTCGGCTTGACCCCGATCACCGTGGTCCCGCCCATGGGCACCTCGGCGCCACCAGGGACCGTCACCCCCAAGGAGAAGGCGGTGACCGTCCCGACGATGTCGTCACCGTCGAAGGCGGCGAAGCTGCGCTCCCGCTCGAAGATGGCGAGATAGCGCTCGCGGGCGCTCTCGTCGCTGTCGAGGTCACGTCCGAAGGCGAGCGAGATCCGCGCCCGGAAGAGATCGTCCTCGGCCTCGGTGATGTTGCGAACGTCCCACATGTGCCGGGACGCTAGACCTCTATGCGGTCGAGCCGTCACGGAATAAGCCCAGGTCAAACAGGCCCGGGACCGCCCACGTCCTTCGGGGTGGCGTAACGCGCCCACCACTTCCTGGCGGTGTCGATCCCACCGACCCCGAAGGCGAGGGCGAAGGCGATGGCGATCGCCCACATCATCACCAGGATCACGTCCTCGGCGAAGTCGACGCGCATCAGCTCGAGTGCGAAGAGCACCCCGAAGACCACGACCCCGACATGGACCACCGTGGCCAGCCAGGGCAGGCCCTGCTCGTCGGCGAAAGGCCTGACCAGGTTGGCGGTCCAGTGCCCGACTGCAGCGGCGACGATGACGACCGCGGCCGACAGGAGAAGGATGGGGATCCAGGCGAGCAGTCGCTCCAGGAGTGACTCGAAGGCGTCTATCCGGAGAATCCGGGCCACCACGAGGAGCAGCGCCAGCATCAGATAGCCGTAGGCGATCGTCGCCGCCATCGAAGCCGGAGAGTGACCCGTGCCCTCCATGGCCCGGATCAGCCCGGAACGCTGCCAGACACCGTCGAGGGGTCTCGAGTCGAAGAGCCTCTCGATCCAGTTGCGGACGAAGCCGATGATCAGCCGCCCCACGACGAGCACCAGGATGGCGACCAGGATCAGGATGCCCCACTCCACGATCCCCTCGCCGAGGGCGCGCAACCTCTGCACCAGACTTTCCCAGAAAGACATTGCCTTCTCCTTTCGGTCTTGGACGCCCGCCCCACCGTA
Source organism: Acidimicrobiia bacterium (assembly GCA_035550735.1). Lineage (GTDB taxonomy): Bacteria > Actinomycetota > Acidimicrobiia > Spongiisociales > ZC4RG35 > JANQRA01. The sequence goes on from DASZOM010000047.1 coordinate 25,167, forward strand.
CGCGCCCCGTCCGAGGGCCCGGACAAGCCTGGGAGCGGGGCGGGGCTACGAGCCGTGGTCGCCGTGTCTCTCGGTGGGGGCGCTCTCGGTGTGGATGGTGCGCTCCCCATGGGCGTGCCGGCCAGGGACCGGCTGGTGTGCCGGGTCGTCGAGGAAGACCCGGCCCTTCTCGACATGAAGCAGGGAGGGCCCGTATGCCTCCACCAGATTGGCCTCGGTGAGCACGTCCCCGGGATCACCGGAGACCACCACCCGCCCGGCGAGGAGGATGACCTGGTCGGCGGACCGTGCCTCGGAGAGGTCATGAGTCGTCATCACCACACTGCATCCCTCTTCGGTCTCGGAGTGGATCACCTCGTCGATGGCCTGGGCCGTGGTGAGGTCGATGCCGGTGAGGGGCTCGTCGAGCAGCAACATGTCGTGATCCTGTGCCAGTCCCTGGGCGACGAAGACACGCTGGCGCTGGCCACCCGACAGGTCGTGGAGATGACGCCCGGCGATGTCGGTGATCCCCATCCGATCCATAGCATCGGTGACCGCCGCCCGGTCGGCGAAGGAGGGCCGGGCGTATGCCCCCAGTGCGGCATAACGCCCCATGGCGACCACCTCCCGGACGGTCACCGGCAGGTTGTCGTTGACCTTTGTCGATTGCATCACGTAGGCGAGACGGGCCCGCTCGACGGTCACGTCGATGGACCCCGAGACCGGGTCGACCAGACCGGCGATCACGTTGAGCAGGGTCGACTTCCCGGATCCGTTGGGGCCGATGACGGCGGTGACCCCAGCCCCGATCTCGAAACTGGAGCGTTCCAGAGCCACGTCGGAGCCATAGGCGACGACGAGATCCCGGGCCCGTGCCACCGGGAGGCTCACACGCAATTGCTGCACCTGCCTTCTATCTCAAGCGTGTGGTCGGTCGGAGTGAACGAGGCGAGGGCGGCGATCTCGGTGACGAGCCCCCGGACACTCTCCTCCTGGTTCGCCGGGATCTGGACATCCGACACCGAACCACACCGGGTGCAGAGGAGATGGTGGTGATGCCCGGTGAGCCACTCCGCCAGCTCGTAGCGGGTCAGCCCCTTGGCCCCGAGGTGATGGGAGACCACTCCGGCCTCCTCGAGGATGGCCAGGGTCCTGTACAGCGATGAGAGTGGGACCTCCCCGCCCACAACACCGCTCAGTTCGGCCGCCGAGCGCGGTCCGCCGGCCGCGGCGAGCGCCCCCACCACTGCCTTGCGCCCCCTGGTGAATCGGGTGTCGTGATCGCGGAGACGCAACTCCACCTGTCGCTCCAGACCGGATTTGGTCATCCCGTCACCACCCTGGTTATGCTGATCGACGGATGATAACGATTCTCATTTCCAGAAACAAGACGAGAATCGGGACTCTGATCGTCGGCCTGGTCTTCTCGGTGATCTCGGGCTGCGACGCCGGCAGCGGGAAAGACGGCACGATCACCGTGGTCGCCACCACGTCGATCTGGGGAGACGTGGCCGCCCGGGTCGTCGGGCCCGACGGCGAGGTGGTGACCCTGATCCCCCGTGGCGCCGATGCCCACGACTATCAGGCCTCCCCACAACAGGCCGCCTCCCTCCGGGAGGCCGACCTGGTGGTGGTCAACGGCCTCGGTCTCGAGGAAGGCCTCCAGGAGGCCCTGTCTGCGGCGGCGACCGACGGCGCCAACGTCCTGGGGATCGCCCCCCTGCTCGACCCTCGCCCACTGGGGGACGGTGCCGACCCTCATGTCTGGTTCGATCCGTCACGTGTGGCGGAGGCGGCCCAGCTCATCGCGACCCGTCTCGTCGAGATCGATCCGGAGGTCGACTGGGCGGCCCGGGCGGATGCATACGGGGTCGAGCTCGACGAGCTGGATGTCGAGATCGAGACGATCCTCGGCGTCGTCGAACCGGAGCGACGCAAGCTGGTGACCAACCACGACTCGTTGGGCTATTTCGCCGACCGCTACGGCTTCCAGGTGGTCGGTGTGGTCATTCCAGGTGGATCGACGCTCTCCCAGCCGAGCTCGGCCCAGCTCGCCGAGCTGGTCTCTCGAATCGAGGAGGAGGCGGTGCCGGCGATCTTCGCCGAGACCTCCTCCCCCACCGATCTCGCCGAGGCAGTTGCCGCCGAGACTGACGGTGTGGCGGTCGTCGAGCTCCACACCGAGTCACTGGGTGCACCCGATTCCACGACGGGGACACTCCTCGGCATGCTCCGGGCCAACGCAGAGAGGATCGCCGATGCCCTCGGTTGATGGGGGTTAGCTTGAGTGTGATGGACTGGCTGGTCGCCCCGTTCGAGCTGGCATTCCAGCAGCGCGCCCTGCTCGCCGGCTCTCTCGCCGCCCTGGCTCTGGCCCTGGTCGGAGTGTGGGTGGTGATCCGCGGCATGTCCTTCCTGGGCGACGCCCTGGTGCATGGTGTGGTCCCCGGGATCGCCCTCGCCGTGCTGTTCGATTTCAGCCCCATCGTGGGAGCGGTGCTGGCGGCGCTCGTCATGCTGGCGGGGATCAACCTGGTCCATCGGCAGACGAAGTTCTCCGAGGACACCAGCATCGGGCTGCTCTTCGTCGGGATGCTCGGTCTCGGGGTGATCATCATCTCAAGGGCCGACTCATACACCGGGAGCCTCACCGCCGTCCTCTTCGGCGACGCCCTCGGTGTCTCGGGGAACGACCTCTGGTTACTGGGCGGTCTGCTCGTGGTCACGCTGATCGCCACGGCCCTGCTCTACCGCCCGTTCCTCGTGCTCTCCTTCAACGAGCAGAAGGCCGCTCTCCTCGGCCTGCGCCCCCGTCTCGCCCATTTCGCACTGCTAGCTCTGGTCACGCTCTCCATCGTCGCCTCGTTCCGGACGGTCGGGACCCTGCTCGTCTTCGGTCTCCTGGTCGGCCCCGCCGCCACCGCTGCCCTACTGGTGCGTCGGGTGCCGATGATGATGCTCACCTCCGCCGTGATCGGGGTCCTCTCCGTGGCGGTGGGTCTCACCGTCAGCTACCACGCCAACACCTCGGGCTCGGCGACGATGGCCGTGGTCCCCATCGCGTTCTTCTTCATCGCCCTCGGGCTCAAGTCGATTCGAACGGGGGTCGCGACGTGAGCGGCCTCGTGGTGATCACGGGTGGGTCGAGCGGGATCGGGCTGGCTCTCGCCCGGAGCGTCCCCTTTCCGGCTCACGTGGTGGATGTCAGCCGCTCCGGGCCACCGGAGGGCGAGGACATCGAGCACTTCCCGGCCGACCTGTCCACACCGGAGGATTGGGAGCGGGTCGGGGTCTTTCTCGTCGATCTGGTGTCGCGATTGGATCCGGATCGCGCCATCCTCATCCACGCCGCGGGCACACTCTCCCCAATCGGATTCGCCGGAGAGGTCGAGTCGAGGGAATACACGGCCAATGTCCTCGTCAACAGCGCATCGGGACAGGCGATCGGTCACCATTTCCTCGCCGCGCTAGCCGGTCGCCCCGGCCGCCACGATCTGGTGTTGATCTCGTCTGGCGCCGCCTCGAGCGTCTATCCGGGGTGGTCCGCCTACGGAGCCGGCAAGGCGGCGCTCGATCATTGGGTCCGTCATGTCGGGGCCGAGCAGCAGATCCGGGGCGGGGTGCGGGTCTCGGCGATCGCCCCGGGCGTGGTCGCCACCGAGATGCAGAGCCAGATCAGGGAGACCCCGACCCAGGACTTCCCCGACGTGGAGAGGTTTCGCCGTCTCGACGAGGAGGGCAGGCTGGCCAGCCCTGAGGATGCGGCGCGGCGGATCTGGGACGCCATCGAATCGGGGCTCGAGCCGGGATCGGTGATCGACGTCCGCCGCCGGTGACCGGATCGCCCACTAGATTCCACGAGGTGAGCTCGGCGTCCACTCACTACCGGACCTGCCCGCTCTGCGAAGCGACCTGCGGGCTCGAGGTGACGCATCGGGACGGCGCAATCGTGAGGATCCGGGGTGATCGCGAGGACGTGTTCAGTCACGGTTTCATCTGTCCCAAGGGGAGCACCCTGGGCAAGCTGGACACCGATCCCGACCGACTCCGCACCCCCATGGTCAAGCGCAACGGCCGGCATGAGCCGGTGACGTGGAACGAGGCCTTCCAGCTGATCGAGGACCGGCTCGGCCCGATCATCGCCGAGACCGGCCCTCACTCGGTCGGTGTCTATCTGGGCAACCCGAACGTCCATTCCATGTCGGGTGTGCTCTACATCAGACCGTTCCTCAAGATGCTTCGGTCACGGAGCATCTTCAGCGCGGCAACGGTCGACCAAATGCCGAAGCATGTCTCGTCGGGCTACATCTTCGGTCATCCCGACCTGATCCCGGTCCCGGACATCGACCGGACCAGCTACCTGCTGATGCTCGGCGCCAACCCGTTCGAGTCCAACGGGAGCCTGGCAACGGCCCCTGATTGGCCGGGGCGGATGAAGGCGATTCGGGATCGTGGCGGGAAAGTGGTGGTGGTCGACCCGAGACGCACCACAACGGCCGCGGCGGCCGACGAGCACGTGCCCATCCGACCGGGCACCGACGCCCTCTTCCTCTTCTCCATGGCGAATGTCCTCTTCGAGGAGGGCTTGGCCGATCCGGGACGTCTCACCGGCGTGGTCGAGGGTCTCGATGCGCTGGCAGGAGCGGTGATGCCCTTCGAGCCGGAGCTGACGGCCCCAAAGTGCGGTGTCCCCGCCGAGACGATTCGCAGACTGGCCCGGGAGCTCGCCAACGCCCCGTCGGCCGTCGTGTACGGCCGCATCGGGACCAACACCGTCGAGTTCGGGACGATGGCGTCGTGGATGATCGACGCCCTCAACGCACTCACCGGGAACCTCGACGAGCCGGGAGGGGCGATGTTCCCCAGGGCCGCGCACGAGCAGGCCCGGGCGAGACGGCAGTTCTCCACCGGTCGATGGGCCACCAGGGTGCGGGGCCTCCCCGAAGTGCGGGGCGAGCTGCCGGTCTCGACCCTGGCCGAGGAGATACTCGAGCCCGGTGAGGGACGGATCCGGGCGATGATCGTCATCGCCGGGAACCCCATCCTCTCCACTCCGGACAGCGACCGGCTCGACGAGGCGTTCGCCTCTCTCGACTTCATGGTCTCGCTCGACATCTACCTCAACGAGACCTCGCGGCACGCCGACGTGATCCTGCCCGGCACCACCCCTCTGCAGCGCCCCCACTACGACTTCGCCTTCTACCAGCTCTCGGTGCGCAACATCGCCAACTACTCACCTGCCCTGGTGGACCTGCCCGAGGGCACTCCGGACGAGTGGCAGGTGCTGCTGCGTCTCGGCGCCGCCCTGAGTGGTCAGGGCCACCAGACCGATCTCGAGAATCTGGACGACGCGTTGTTCGCCACGATGGTGGGCTCGGCGGTCGCCGACCCGGCCTCCCGGGTCCACGGCCGCTCCCCCGAGGAGATATACGAGGCGACCGGGGGAGGGAAGGGCCCGGTGCGGATGCTCGACTTCTTGGTCAGGACCGGACCCTATGGAGACGGCTACGGCGCGGATCCCGACGGGTTGACCCTTGGCCGATTGGAGGCGTCACCGCACGGCGTCGACCTCGGCCCACTCGAGCCACGTCTCCCCCAGGACCTGTGCAACCCTTCGGGCAAGGTCGACCTGGCGCCGGAGCCGCTGCTCGCCGATGTCCCCCGGCTGGCCACCGCCCTGAAACGAAGTCGAAACGGGCAGCTGCTCCTCATCGGGCGCCGGGATGTCCGCTCCAACAACTCCTGGATGCACAACGTCGACGTCCTGGTCTCGGGGAGGGAGCGGTGCACACTCCAGATCAATCCCGACGACGCGGCCCGTCTCGGCGTCGAGTCCGACGGAGAGGTGAAGGTCACCTCGGCGGCGGGCACCTTGATCGCCCAGGTCGAGATCACCGACGAGATCATGGGCGGCGTGGTCAGCCTCCCCCACGGCTGGGGACACCAGATGCAGGGTGCCTCACTCTCCGTCGCCTCGAGACGCCCGGGGGTCAACGCAAATCGCCTGACCACGGGTGAGATGGACCCGGTCTCGGGCAACGCCGTCCTCAACGGGATACCGGTCGAGGTGGTGCCGGCATGAGGGCCCGGCGGGTGGCCACGATGATCGCGCTCCTCCTTCTGGTGGCGGCGTGCACCGCAGGGCCCAACCCCGGTGTCGACGCGGGAGGTGACGTGGCCGGCTTCTGGGAGGGGCTTTGGCAGGGCTTCATCGCCCCCATCACCTTCTTCATCTCACTCTTCACCGACAACGTCAACATCTACGAGGTCGAGAACAGCGGCAACTGGTACGACTTCGGCTTCGTGATCGGCGCCGGTCTGCTGTTCAGCGGCGGGGTCTTCGGCCGGCGCCGCAAGGACTAGCCGCCGAAGGCGAGGTCTCGCTCCTCCCGGGTCATCCCCGTCGTGAACAGGTCGGCACTCCCTTCCTCCAGGAGCTGTGTCGCCGCCCTGGCGGCTGCGCCGTAGGCGAGGAAGGACAGGGCGGCACCTGTGGAGATCCGGCGAACACCGAGATCGGCGAGCTCGGGAACGCTGGGGATGCCGGGGCGGATCAGGACATTCACCGGCTTGTCCACCGACGCGACCAGCCGTCCGACCGCGGATGGGGTCACCCAGGGAGCGTATAGGACGTCGGCGCCTGCCTCGGAGTACGCTTGGAGCCTGGAGATGGTGTCGTCCACGTCCTCCGAGCCGTAGAAGTGGTTGTCGGCACGGGCGGTGACCACCACGCCACGTGGGGCGGCCGCTTCCACCGCCGCCGCCACCCGTTCCACGGCTTCGCTCTTGTCGATGATCCCTCTCCCCGGGATGTGGTCCTCCAGGGAGATGCCGGCGGCACCGGCCGCAGCCAGCAAGGCCACGGTGTCGGCGAGACCCGGGACGTCGGCCGAGTATCCGCTCTCGCTGTCGACGCTGACCGGGATGTCGACCGCCTCGCATAGGTCGGCGACGTGGACCGCCAGCTCATTGAGCTGAACCCTCTGGTCCTGGCGGCCGAGAGTCGCGGCGAATCCGGCACTGGTGGTGGCGATGGCCTCGAATCCCAGAGATTGGAAGATGCGCGCCGACCCCACGTCCCATGCGTTGGGCATCACGAAGATCCCTCCGCGATGCAACTCGGCGAAACGCTCTCGCAGCCGATCGACCTTGGAGGGCTCGTTCATCGGCGGCAACCTAGTGCCCGCGCAGCCCGGAACCACCGGGTAACGACCAGAAGCGGTTTAAATCCTGCCTCATGCAGACCGAGACCGCTTCCGAGACGCGCCGGGGCAAGCCGCGTCGGCGGGGCCTCCTGCTGGTGCTGCTCGGTCTCGTCCTGGCCACCTTTTCCACCGTCGGTTATCTGACTCTCGCCTGGTTCGTGAACCCGGTCACCGCCGACCCGGCGACGGTCGCGCCCGCCGATGCGGTCGTTCTCTTCGCCGGTGCCGAGGAGCGTCTGGAGACTGCCATCGGCCTCATGGAGCGTGGCGTTGCGCCCAACCTCGTCCTTCCCGGCGGCGCCGAGTCCGAGGACGGCCAGGATCTCTGCGGGTCGGCCGATTTCAACGTCTTCTGCCCGCCGACCGACGAGGTGTCGACCATCGGCGAGGCGCGTGCCATCGGACGTCTCGCCGCCGAGCAGGGGTGGTCGCGCCTGATCGCCGTGACCTCGACCTATCACGTCCAGCGGGCCACATACCTCCTCGACAGGTGCCACGACGGCCCCATCGAGGCGGTCGCCCCGGAGCAGGGTCTCGATCGGGACGACGTGATGGAGCACGCACTCAGGGAGTGGATCGAGTACCTGGGGTCGGTCGTCCTCCAGCCGAGCTGCTGAATCAGTCCCGCCCGTTCCCCGTGCGACGCAGGGCTGCCCGGGCGTGCGCCTCGAGCCCCTCGAGACGGGCGAGCCGGGCCGTGTCGGCGACGAGATCCCCGGGTCGGTCCAGCTGCAGCCAGGTGGCGGCTCGCATGTAGGTGAGCACGGACAGCCCGGAGGCGAAACGGGCGGTCCCGCCGGTGGGAAGCACGTGGTTGGGGCCGGCGCCGTAGTCGGCAAACGCCTCCGCGGCGGAGCCCCCGATGAAGATCGACCCGTAGCGACGCATCCGTGTCGCCAGCTGGTCCGGGTCGGCGACGTGGATGGCAAGGTGCTCGGGAGCGAAGTCATCGGCCAGGTCGGCGGCGGCCGCCAGATGTTCCACGACCACACAGAACCCGTTCCCGAGTGCGGCACGAGCCACTTCGGCGGTTGGCAGGTCGGAGAGCTGAACCGCCAGCTCCGCTTGGACACGATCGGCCAGCGGGGCGTCCGTGGTGATCAGGGCGGGCAGCGCATCCACATCGTGCTCGGCCTGTGCGAGGAGGTCGGCTGCGACCAGGGCCGGGTCGGCATGGCCGTCGGCGATGACCAGGATCTCACTCGGGCCGGCGAGACCGTCGATCCCGACCTCCCCGTAGAGGTGTCTCTTGGCGGCCGTCACCCAGACGTTACCCGGGCCCACCACCATGTCGCACGGCGGGGATATCACTCCGAAGGCGAGGGCGGCCACCGCCTGTGCGCCGCCGGCGGCGAGGAGCCCGTCGGCTCCGGACACCCATGCCGCCGCCAATGTCAGTTGCGACGGTCGCGGTGAGGCCACCCAGACGGTGCCGACCCCGGCGACGCGTGCCGGAGTGGTCGTCATCAACACGGTCGAGGGAAGGGGATGTCTGCCACCGGGGGCGTAGGCGCCCACCGACTCGACAGGGATCCAGCGGTGCCCGGCACGACCGCCTTCGACGACGACCTCGAGGGGGGCCAGACCATCCCGTTGCGCCCGGGCGAAGGTCTCGATCCGGCGATTGACCCTGATCAGCAGGTCTCTCGTCTCGTCGTCGAGCCCGTCGAATGCGGAGCGCAAGTCCTCGCGGGCCAGGGTCAGCCCCTGACCGGGCTCCAGGTCGCCGAGACGCCGGCAATGGGCGAGCAGCGCCTCCTCACCACCGGTGCGCACCTCCTCGACGATGAGTGCGGCCTCGGACAGAATGCGGGCATCGACCGCCCGCCGCTCCAGCCCCGCCGCTTCCGCCGCGCTGAGAGGTCGCAGCAGGCTCATGCCGGGTCTCGGACGCTCATCGGCCTGCGGGTCACCCGCCGCTCCCGCCGATCGAGCACCTCCTCGACCTGTTCCAGGTCGAGGCCGGCGGAGGCCGCCTTCACCAGGGCGAAATACACCAGGTCGGCTATCTCCTCGACGATGTGCCCGGGCTCGGCCGCCCGAGCCAGCTCACCGGCCTCCTCGATCAGCTTCCCGGCCAGGAGGGTCGGATCGTCGAGGAGACGGGCCGTGTTCGATCCGGATACGGGCGCGTCCGCGATGGCGAGGAGCCGTCGAGCGAGACGGGAGATGCCCCGGTCGTCACCCCAGCAGGACCTGGTGCCGCGATGACAGAACCCGTCTACCTGGCGAACGGTGAATCGCAGAGCATCCCGATCACAGTCGGCGTCGACGGCGACCAGCTCCTGGACCGCCCCTGAAGTCTCCCCCTTGACCCAGCGGCCCCGGCTGCGGCTCTGGTAGACACCGCGTCGGGTCTCCACTGCCTCACCGATGCTCTCCCGGCTCGACCAAGCCAGACCGAGCGCCGTCCCCGACTCGTCCACGATCACCGTCGGCCAGAGGCCATCCTCACGGTCGGAGCGAAGGGGAGAGGTGATCGCATCGGCGAGCCCGATCTGCCCCGTGTACAGGGCCATTCCCACCTGGGCGTCGGCGCCGAGCCGGTCGAGCGCGGCGATCTCGCTTGCCGTGCTGATGCCGCCGGCGATGGTCACCGGTACCGGATCTGCCGCGGTGACGACACGCTCGGCCATCTCCAGATCGGTCCCGCCGAGCCGGCCCTCCCGCTCCACGAACGTGACGAGAAACCCCCCGCACAGCCGGCGAAGGCGGGTGATCGACTCCAACAGCCCTCGCCCGCTGGCGGTCCTCCAGCCGTGGGTCAGGACTTCGCCGTGACGTGCGTCGAGGGCGACGATCACGCGGTCCCTGGGGAGGCGGGCGAGCAGGTCCTCCTCGGCAGCCGTCCCGATCACCACCTTCTCGGCACCACGATCGAGCCATCCGGTTGCCGTCTCGACGTCACGGATCCCTCCCCCGACCCGAACCCGGCCCATATCGCAGAGCCGGGCGATCACTTCGTGGTTCTCGCCGTCGCCCCGGGCCGCGTCGATGTCCACCACGGCCACCTCGCCGACGAGACGGAAACGCTCCATCCACTTCGACGGGTCTCCCCCGTCGACGGCCTCGGTCTCGCCGCCGATCAGCTGAACGGCCCGGCCGGCGACCACATCGATCGAGGGGACGATCACGGCCGCACCTCCACCCCGGCGGCGATCAGCTGCCGCTTCAGCTCCGACACCGTCGTGACACCGTCGTGGAGGATCGACGCCACCAGCGCCGCGGCCGCCCCGGCAGCCAGCACGTCCACGATGTGCTCGGGCGTCTTTGCCCCACCCGAGGCGATCACAGGCACGCTCACCCGGGAGCACACCGCCCGGACGAGATCGAGGTCATAGCCGAGCCCGGTCCCGTCCCGATCCCAGCTGGTGAGCAGGATCTCACCAGCACCTGCCGAGACCGCCTTCGCACACCACTCGACCGCGTCCAGGCCGGTGCGACGGCTCCCGCTCTCGACGACCACCTCCCAACCCGTGTCCGAACGAGCGGCGTCCACAGCGAGGACGGTGCACTGTGCCCCGAATCTCTCGCTCATCTCGGTGATGAGCTCAGGTCTGATCACCGCGGCGGTGTTCACACCCACCTTGTCGGCGCCGGCCTCGAGGAGACGGGCCGCATCCGCGACCTGTCGCACCCCACCACCCACCGTCAGCGGGATGGACAGCACGCGTCGTACCCGGTCGACGACTCCGAGATTGTGTGCCCTGCCCTGGGGTGTTGCCGACACATCGAGCAGCACTATCTCGTCGGCGCCCTGTTCCTCGTAGACGCGCGCCGACTCCACCGGATCGCCCGCATCACGAAGACCGGAGAAGCGGACGCCCTTGACCACTCTCCCATCGTCGATGTCGAGGCAGGGGACGACGCGTCTCGCCGGCATCAGGCAGCCTCCCCGGTCGACGCCAGCCACCGCTCGATCAGACTGGTTCCCCAGACACCGGACAGCTCGGGGTGGAACTGGCAGGCGAGCACCTCTCCACGTAGAATCGCCGAGACGTATCGCCCTCCGTGCTCGCTGGTCGCCTGCAGCCAACCCTGCGGAACGGTGGGGAGACGATAGGAATTGGCGAAATAGGCCCACCCGGGGTGGATGAGATCCAGACCCGATGCCGGTTCCACACTGCTCCATCCGATCTGGGGAACCTGCGTCCCGTCGGGAAATCTGGTGACCGTGGCGGCGATGACACCCAGGCCTCCCGCCCCAGGGCTCTCCTCACTGGCCTCGGCGAGGAGCTGCATGCCGACGCACACCGCGAGTGTGGCCTTCCGGGCTGACACCCGATCCACCAATGCGTCACGGAGCCCTGCCCTGCGCAATGCAGCGGCGGCGGCGCCGAACGAGCCCACTCCGGGGAGGACGACGTGCGAGGCGTCGGCCACATCCGACGGGTCACGCGCCAGCCGGGGCAGCGCGCCCACCCGGCGCAACGCGGCGAGCATCGACGCCAGGTTGGCCGTGCCGGTGGGAACCACGACCACGTCCCTCATCCCAGGACCCCCTTGGTGCTGGGGATGCCCCCACCACTGACCGCCACCGCCGATCTGAGTGCCAGGGCAGTCGCCTTGAAGGCGGACTCGGCCCGGTGATGGTCGTTGTCGCCGCGCAGGACGTCGACGTGCAACGCCAACCGTCCCTCCATGGCGAGCGTCCGGAGGAAATGAGTCAGGTTCTCGGCGGCGACGTCGCCGATCGTCTCCCGCCGCAGGCCCAGGTCGATCTCCGGCCACGGTCTCCCGGAGAGGTCGATCACCGCCCGCGCCAACGACTCGTCGAGCGGGGCGTAGGCATGGGCGAACCGGGTGATCCCGGCCCGATCACCCAATGCCTCGTCGAGTGCCCTCCCGAGGACGATGGCACAGTCCTCGACGGTGTGATGGTCGTCGACACCGAGGTCGCCGGTGGCGGTCAGGACCAGGTCCAGGGAAGCGTGTCTGGCGAGGGCGGTGAGCATGTGGTCGAGGAACCCGAGACCAGTGGCCACTTCGGCCAGACCCGACCCGTCGAGGAGCAACTTCACCTCGACACTCGTCTCGACGGTGCTACGACTGAGCTCAGCGGATCGCATCGAGCACCTCCTCCAGATCCCCTACGGCGTCGAGCACCCTCGCCGCCGCGGTCAGTGCTCGCGGGTCGACCCCGGGGCCGGCGACAGCGATGGGCACGACACCCGCTCCTCGGGCCGCGGCGAGGTCGTCGGGTGTGTCCCCGACCATCCATGCGCTTCTCGCCCCGAGCCGCTCCAAGGCGAGACGCACCGGTGCCGGGTCTGGCTTCGCCGCCGCGTCCTCACGTGACACCACGGTCGTGAACAGGTCGGCCACGCCAAAGCGTCGGAGGACTTCCTCGGCGTCCTTGCGGGGCCGGGCGGTCACCACGGCGAGTGGGAGACGCTCCGACCAACGACCCAGGGTCTCACGGTCGGCGAGAAGGGTCTCCCGACGCTTGAGACCGTTGCCGCCCTCACCCTGGTAGCGACGCTCGAACTCCGCAGTGACCACATCCAACGCGACGTCGACACCGGCGGCGGCACACAACACCCGGGTCAGCTCCCAGTCGTCGGAGGAGCCCCCCACAGCCTTGGCTTCGGAGATCTGGGCCGGAGTCACCTCGACACCGAAGGCCGCCGCCGTCTCGACGATCGCCGTTCGGTACGACAGGCTCACGTCGACCAGCACGCCGTCGAGGTCGAAGAGAAGGGCCTCGGGGGCGAGGGCGGCGCTGAGCGTGGCACCGAGCCGCTCCATGGCGGGCTCCTCGGAAGGCACGGTGATGCGGACGCACCCGGCGAGATCGTCGGAGTCGAAGCGTCGGAGCCCGATCCCCAACGAGGCAGCCGCAGCCACCAGCCACGGGGGGTCGACCGACGTGGCCAGGACGAAGTTGGCCTGCGACGGCAGGGGACGACATCCGAGCTCGGAGAGGAGCATGCTGAGCCCGGCCCGATTGGCGACCACGGCGCCCGCCGCGGGCGCTGTCACCCGCACGGCCTCCTCGGCGAGGGCCGCCGAGAGGCCGGACACGGCATAGGGCGACCCGTAGCCGGCGATCCGGCTGATGAGCGCCGGAGGCCCGAGCAGATATCCCACCCGAAGGCCTGCCAGCCCCCAGGCCTTGGAGAGGGTCCTGACCAACACGACGTTCTCCATCTCCAATGCGACGTGTGTGAGGTCCACGTCGGCGAACTCGGTGTAGGCGGCGTCCAGCACCAGCAACGGATACGCCTCCGCCACCTTGCGCAGCTCCCCGGGCCCGATCACGTTCCCGGTCGGGTTGTTGGGCGAGACGACCACGGCCATCTCAGCGCCGCCCCTTGCAGCTTCGTCGAGGAAGTCGGCCAGGGGGAAGTCACCGTCCCACCAGGGCACCTCGATCAGGGGAGCCCCCACCTGGGCCGCGTAGCGACCGATCATCTCGAAGCTGGGTTTGGTGGCGACGACCGTCTCACCGGCGACGGACATGAAGCAGCGCAGAAGGGCATCGTCACCTCCCGCGGTGACCAGGACCTGTTCGGCCCCGACTCCGTGCCGGTCGGCGATCGCCTGGCGCAGGGAGCCGGTGTCCGGGTAGCGGGCGGTCAGCGCCGCGACCCGCTCCGGATCGAAGGCAACCGCCGAGATCCGGGGAGCCCCCTCGTTTCGGGACAGGTCGAGGTCGATCGGGTGGTCGAAGCCGGGTGGTTGGTACGAGCAGCTCATGGGACGATCTGCTCCAGGCGGGAGATCACGATGTCGGTCGCCCCCCGCATCTTGAGCATCGGGATCAACCCGGGCAGCTCGGCACGGGGAACCGCAGCCTTCACTGCGAGACCGGCGGCGCCGTGGAGGGCGGCGATCGTGGGCTCCCGCATGCAGGGGAGGATCTCGATCACCCCTTCTACCTCTTCTGCCGAGACGTTGAGCTCCACCATGACCCGACCCCGGGCCTCGAGAACGGATCGGAGGCTGAGCACGAGCCCGTCGATCGCCTCCTTCTTGGCCGGCGAGTCGAGCGCCGCCGGGCTGGCATAGAGACGGGTCGAGGATCTCATCAGCTCGTCCACGACCACCAGGTCGTTGGCGGCCAGGGTCTCCCCACTGGCCGTGATGTCGACGATCACATCGGCGTCCTCGGGGGGAAAGACCTCGGTGGCCCCATAGGAGCGGACCAGGGTCGCGTCCAGACCCCTCTCGGCGACCCAACGGGCGGCGAGCCGCTCCAGCTCGCTGGCGACGACCAGGCGACGGTCGGGGAGCCGGTCGTCCACCAGCAGAGAGTCGGGGGCGGCCGCCACCACCCGCACCGGATCGAGCCCGGTGTCGAGCAACTCGGTCAGGTCGGCCGACTTCTCGGCCACCCAATCGGCCCCGGCGAACCCTATGTCACGTGATCCGACAGCCAGCATCTCCACGATGTTCTGCGGCTTGAGGAGCTTCACCTCGAATCCCTCCACCGGGGTGACCGGCCGATAGCCCCGGAGCCCGGAGCGGAGCGGTATCCCGGCGTCGGCGAGGAGCGACACGACCCCGGCCTCGATCCGGCCCTTGGGCACGGCGAGGTGGATCAGGTCGGTGCCTGATCTCTCATCGATGGCGGTGGGCATGTGGGCGGCCTTTCCCGCCGAGTGTTCGGCCGACATGCCCTGAAAACAGAAACGCCGACCGAGTGGTCGGCGTGTCTCGTGGTTTCTTGCTTGCTCAGCCAGTCACGGTCAGCCGACCCCGAGGGGGTGGTGATGGTGATGGCCGTGAGCGAGCAGCTGATTCATGTGGGCGCGAACGTAGTCCGCCGCCGGGCCGCTGGCAAGATCCCGGCGACTCCACTGTCTTGACGGCCCCGGAGTCCACCGGTATGTTCGCTCCTCCATGACGTCACGTGTGATGATGTGCGCCTGTCGAAGCTCTCGGGTGGTCCACCCGAGTGCCGGCGCACCATGCACACGGCACTGACCCGACGCCTCCCCCCGAGAGCCCTTTCGACCCCCCGGTCGCCCCGGCGTCGACCCGATCTCCGGAACCCCATCTCGAGGAGTGCCCATGTCAGTGAACACGAACAACGTCTACGCAAAACCCGACTCCCTGGTCGACACGGACTGGCTCGTCGCCAATCTCGGCGATCCCAAGCTGCGGATCGTCGAGGTCGACGAGGACACCGATGCCTACACCCGATCCCACATCCCCGGCGCCATCGCCTGGGACTGGTCGAAGGACCTCCATCATCCGATCCGACGCGATTACCTGGACAGGGGAGGCCTGGAGGACCTGCTCTCCCGGTCAGGCGTCGACTCGGACACCACCGTCATCCTCTATGGCGGCAACAACAACTGGTTTGCCGCCTATGCGTACTGGTTGCTCAAGCTGCGCGGCTTCGATTCGGTCAAGCTGCTCGACGGGGGCCGGCTCAAGTGGAACGTCGAGGAGCGGGAGACCACGTCCGACGTCCCCTCGATCGAGAAGACCAGTTTCCAGATCTCCGGCGCCGGGCGCCCCGAGCTCCGGGCATTGCGTGACGAGGTGCTGCAGCGTGTGGCCGACGGGGAGACGACCTTCGTCGACGTGCGCTCGCCCGAGGAGTTCTCCGGCGCCAAGCTGGCACCGGACCATCTCCCTCAGGAGCAGCCGTACGTCGGGGGGCACGTCCCCGGTGCGAAGAGCATCCCGTGGTCGAAGGCGGCCAACGAGGACGGCTCCTTCCGATCGGCCGCCGAGCTCGCCGAGCTGTACGGCGGGGCCGGAGTGGACGGAAGCTCCGAGATCGTCGCCTACTGCCGGATCGGTGAGCGCTCGTCACATACCTGGTTCGTCCTCCACGAGCTGCTCGGCTACGACAACGTGTCGAACTACGACGGGTCGTGGACCGAGTACGGGTCGCTGGTGGGCGCACCGGTCGAGCGATAGCCGGCTTCTTGACACCGTCACCACCGGGGCCGACAATGAACGTCAAGCGATTACGCGCTCATCCAGAGCGGCTGAGGGACAGGCCCGATGACGCCGCGGCAACCAGCCTCACGAGGACATGGTGCCAATGCCTGACCGATGAGCTGCCAGAGGCGGTCCTTTCCGCCCGAGGTGCTCTCGAGCGCGTCGGACAAGAGAGGAAAGCGCCATATGGCATTTGCTGAGTCATTGATATGCAGGGAGTGCTCGCGCACGTACGAACTGGGCCCGCTCTACTACTGCGAGCACTGCTTCGGGCCCCTGGAGGTGGCCTACGACACCGAGGCGGTCTCGGCCAACGTGTCCCGGGAGAAGATCGCCGCAGGCCCACCGACACTCTGGCGATACGCCGACCTGCTCCCGGTGGAGCCGACCACCGCCACCGATCTCGGCGCCGGCTTCACCCCGCTGGTGCGGGCCGATCGGCTGGCCGCCGAGCTCGGTCTCGGTGAGCTGTGGCTGAAGAACGACAGCCTCAACCCGACCAACTCGTTCAAGGACCGGCCGGTGACCGTGGCGGTGGCGAAGGCCCTCGAGTTCGGGCTGAAGACCGTCGCTTGCGCCTCGACCGGGAACCTGGCCAACTCGGTGGCCGCCCACGCCGCCCGCGCCGGGCTGACCTCGTTCGTGTTCGTTCCCCACGACATCGAGCCCTCCAAGATCGTCGCCACCGCGGCGCTGGGGACGGTGGTGCGGGTCGACGGCAGTTACGACGACGTCAACAGGCTGTGCGCCCAGCTCAACGAGGAGTACTCCTGGGGAATCGTCAACGTGAACCTAAGGCCGTACTACGCCGAGGGCTCGAAGACGCTTGCCTTCGAGACTGCCGAGCAACTCGGCTGGGAGCTGCCCGACCACGTGGTGATCCCGGTGGCGAGCGGCGCACTGCTCACCAAGATCGCCAAGGGATTTCGAGAGTTGGTCGACGTCGGTCTGGTGGAACCGGGACGCACGGTCCGGGTCTCCGGTGCCCAGGCCGAGGGCTGCTCCCCCGTGGCCACCGCCTTCGCCGAGGGGACCGACGAGGTCCGGCCGCAGAGGCCGGACACCATCGCCAAGTCCCTGGCGATCGGCGACCCCGCCGACGGCTTCTACAGCCTGCGCGAGGTGAGGGACAGCGGTGGCGCCGTGGCCGCGGTCACCGACACCGAGATCGTGGAGGCGATGCGCACCCTCGCCCGCACCGAGGGAATACTCACCGAGCCTGCCGGCGGCGTGACAGTCGCCTCATTGGCCAAGCTGGCCAGGGAGGGCCGGATGAACCGGTCCGAACGCGTGGTCGCCTACATCACCGGCCATGGGCTGAAGACACCCGAGGTCTTCGACCCGGGCAGCCTCGAAGTGATCCCCGCCACCATCGGTGGCTTCCAGTCCGTTTACGAAACCAAGGAGTGACCATGCCCGCAACAGTTCGCATCCCGACCTCGCTGCGCAGCCTGACCGACGGGTCCGCAGTGGTCGAGGTCCAACCCGGGAAGCTGGACGAGCTGCTCGGCGACCTCGCCACCCGCTACCCCGAGCTGGGCGAGCGTCTCCTCGAGGATGGCCGGCCCCGGCGATTCGTCAACATCTTCGTGGCCGAGGACGACATCCGCTTCCTCGACGGCGTGGACACCCCGGTGGGTGAGGGACAGGTCGTCACTATCCTCCCTGCTGTGGCAGGGGGTTGAGATGACGAAGAGCTACCGGGACGTCGTCAACGAAGCCAAGGCGCGTATCCGCGAGATCACACCCACCGACCTCGAGCATCGTCTCGACGAGCTCACGGTGCTGGACATCCGCGAGGCAGACGAGTTCGAGCAAGGCGCCATCCCGGGGGCGATCTTCTCGCCCAGGGGGACACTGGAGTCCTCAATCTCGGCCCATGTGACCGACCCCGAGACCGAGATCGTCCTCTACTGCGCCGGTGGGGCCAGGTCGGCCCTGGCTGCAGCCACCCTCGAGGACATGGGCTACACAAATGTGTGGTCTCTCGAAGGCGGGTTCACCCGCTGGAAGAACGACGGCCACTCATGGCGGGCGCCGGAGAGCCTCTCCTCCGAGCAGCGGGGCAGGTACAGCCGGCACATCCTCCTCCCCGAGGTCGGTGAGGAGGGCCAGATCAAGCTGCTCGATGCCAAGGCCCTGGTGATCGGGGCGGGAGGTCTCGGGTCGCCGTCGGCGATCTACCTGGCCGCGGCCGGCGTGGGCACCATCGGCATCGTCGACTTCGACGTCGTCGACACCTCCAACCTGCAACGACAGATCCTGCACAACGTGGACCGGCTGGGCCGATCCAAGGTGGAGTCCGCCCGGGAGACACTGACTGCCCTCAACCCCGACGTCAAGGTGGAGACACATGACGTCCGTCTCTCCGCCGACAACGTCCTGGAGATACTGGGCCAGTACGACGTCATCCTCGACGGTGGGGACAACTTCCCCACCAGGTACCTGGTCAACGACGCCTCGCTGCACCTGCGCAAGCCGGTGGTGCACGGTTCGATCTTCCGCTTCGAGGGCCAGGCGACGATCTTCGACCCCTACCAAGGGCCCTGCTACAGGTGCCAGTACCCGGAGCCACCTCCCCCGGAGCTGGCGCCTTCGTGCGCCGAAGCGGGTGTGCTCGGTGTGCTCCCCGGCATCGTTGGTTCGATCCAGGCCGTGGAGACGATCAAGTACATCCTCGGCATCGGTGAGACCCTGGTCGGCCGGCTTCTCTGCTACGACGCCCTCACCCAGGAGTTCCGGACTCTCAACATCCGCCGCGACCCGGATTGCCCGGCCTGTGGCGACGAGGAGCGGCCACCCCGCCTGGTCGAGTACGACGCCACCTGCGCCTACCCCGGTGCCGTGGCCAGGCTGAACTGAGGGGCTCTGCAACGGATGTGCAGACGTGCGCGCTCGCGGTATCTCCCTGCCCGATCGAAATAAGTGACGGGGCCGAAGGCCCCGCGGGGGGTTCGAGGGGGGTCGCCCCCCTCATGATCACAGCGTGGCGCCGAGATAGTTGGCCAGCCGGAGCAGGTCGGCGAAGACACCGCCGGCGGTGACGTCGGGACCGGCACCCGGGCCCTGGACGACGAGAGGGTTCTCCGAGTACCGCGCCGTGGAGAAGGCGACGATGTTGTCGGTGAGCCGGATCCGGGCGAAGGGGTGGTCGGTGTCGTAGGAGCGCAACGAGACCCGGCAGCCCTCGTCGGGATCGACGACACCGACGAACCTGAGCACCCGGCCCTCCGAGCGGGCCTGCTCCACCACATCGAGCATCTCCTGGTCATGTTCTGCCAGCCGTTCCAGGAAGTCGTCGACCGAGCCCGACTCCAACCCCGCCGGGATGAGGCTCTCGATCTCCATCTCGTCGAGCCTCGCCTCCATCCCCATCTCCCTGGCCAGGATCACCACCTTGCGGGCCACATCCATGCCGGAGAGGTCCTCTCGGGGATCGGGCTCCGTGTAGCCCTTCTCGCGGGCGGCTCTGACGATCTCGGAGAACGAGACGCTGCCGTCGAAGCTGTTGAACAGGTAGGAGAGTGTCCCGGAGAAGACGCCCTCGATCCGATGGACGGTGTCCCCCGTCTGCACCAGGTCGCGCAGTGTCTGGATGATGGGGAGGGCCGCGCCGACCGTGGTCTCGTAGAAGTAGTGGGCATCGGCGCGACGCGCCGCCTGGCGCAGGGCGCGGTAGTACTCGATGGCGCCGCTGTTCGCCTTCTTGTTTGGCGTGATGACATGGACGCCCTGGGAGAGCCAGTCCCCGTAACGCATGGCGATGTCGGCACTCGCCGAGCAGTCGACGATCGCAGCGTGGGGCACCGACTCGGTCTGGACGTAGTCGGCGAGCATGTCGAGGTCGGTGGGATGGGTGTCGGCTCCCTGGGCCCGGAGTCGCTCCCGCCAGGAGCCGAGGTCGATGCGGTACTCGTCGAGCAGCATCGTGGAGCTGGTGGCGATGGCGCGGACGCGAAGGTCGACGCCGAACTCGTCGCGCAGCCACCCGAGCCTGCTCGCCATCTGGTCGAGGAGCGCCCCGCCGACATGGCCGGGCCCGATCAGGCCGATCGAAAGGGTCTGTCGGGACAGGTAGAACCCGGCGTGGGCAGCGCGCAGCGCCCGGGTCGCATCCGCCCCGTCGATGACCACGGAGATGTTCCGCTCCGACGACCCCTGGGCGATTGCCTTTACGTTGACACCTGCCCGAACCAGGGCGCCGAAGAGTCGCGCCGCGATCCCCGGAGTCCCCGACATCCCTTCCCCGACCGCGGCCAGGATGGTGCATCCCGTCGTCACCTCCAGATCCTGGAGCAGGCCCTGGGATCGTTCCGCGGCGAAGGCCCGCTCAACCGCCGACCTGGCCGCAACCGCCTGCGACTCGGGGACGGCGAAGCAGATCGAGTGCTCGGAGCTTCCCTGGGAGATGAGGACGACCGAGACCCCCGCCTCGCGCAGGGAGCCGAAGAGACGCTCCGAGATGCCGGGGACGCCGATCATGGCCGTCCCCTCCAGGTTGACGAGGGCCATGTCCCCGATGGAGGCGAAACCCTTGACCGGGCTGTCCGTCGAGGATTCCGGGGCGATGGTGGTCCCGGGCACCTCCGGGCGAAACGTGTTGCGGATCGTCACCGGTATGCCGCCGCGGATCGCCGGGGTCATGGTGGCGGGATGGATCACCTTCGCACCGAAGTAGGCGAGCTCCATCGCCTCGTCGTACGAGAGCTCGGCGAGCACCTCGGCTTGCGGCACCAAACCGGGATCGGCGCTCATCACCCCGTCTACATCCGTCCAGATCACTATCTGGGATGCCTCCAACAGGGAGGCGAAGATCGAAGCCGAGTAGTCGCTCCCGTTCCTGCCCAGCGTCGTCGCCGCACCGCTGGAGTCGGATGCGATGAAGCCGGTGATCACCACGAGCCGATTGTCGTTCTCCCCCAGCCAGCGTTCCAGGTTGGCTGCGCTCGCGGCCCAATCCACCAAGGCCGCCGGCTGTGCCGGCGTGACCACGAGGATCTCGCGGGCGTCGAGCCAGATTGCGGGGGCGCCCCGCGACTGCAGGTAGCCGGCGAGGAGTCGGGCCGACCAGATCTCGCCGAACCCGGCCACGGCACCGATGGCGTTGTCCAAGGCCGCCCCCATCACGCTGGATGCGCGGAGGACGTCCCTGATGTCGTGGAAGTCCTTGTCGATGCGGGCAACCAGATCGGCGGCTTCCGGACCGTCGAGCAGCCCGTTGACCAGACCGACCTGACGCTCCCGGAGCACGTCGCACATCTCCTCGAACGATGAGTCGCGCCGGCCGGCCCGGGCGACCAACTCGATGAGACCGTCGGTGGTGCCGGCGGCCGCCGACACGACCACGGCGACACGGTCACCTGGATCGAAACCTTCGATGATCGACGTGACCTTTCGGTACGCGTCGACATCGGCGAGGCTGGTGCCACCGAACTTGTGGGTTACCCAATTGCCGGACATGGTCGTCCCGTGTCGAGTGAACCGAGCAAGTTAGTGCCGGTTCCCGGCGTCACAGCCGGCGGTGCATGACGTGGATCGCAACCGGACCGTGCACGGCGTGGCGGAAGGCATCGGGCACGGTGCCGACGATCTCGAAGCCGAGCGACTCCCAGAGGGAGATGGCGCGGGTGTTCGTCACCACGACAGCGTTGAACTGCATGGCGACGAACCTCAGCGACCTGGCCTGCTCGATCACCCATTCGGCGAACCGACGCCCGATCCCTTGTCCGGAGACTGCCGGTGAGACCATCCAGGCGGCATTGCAGACGTGGTCGCCGAGACCGGGTTGGTTGGGCTTGACATAGGCGGTGGCCACGACCTCGCCGTCACGCTCGGCGACGTAGGTGCATCGCCGGTCGGTCCCCGGCTGCATCCAGCTCGACCGGGCGTCAGGCTCGGGTATCCCGGGTGGGTGGACATAGGTGTCACCGGTCGCCACCACCTCCTGGAAGATCGGCCAGATCGAGGGCCAGTCCTCATCGGTGGCGACGCGAAAGACGAGGTCGAAGGATTCTGTCATCTCAGGTCGGGGAAGGTAACGGCACACGGGCCGCCACCGTCACGGAGACTGACCCTGCGTGATGTATGTGCGTCCGAGCGGGCTGGTCCAATGGTCACGTCCGTCGACGTGCTGATGTCTCCAGCCATGGTCCTTGAGTATGTGGTCGTGACGGCACTTCGGGCCGCCGTTGCGGATCGAGGTCTGTCCGCGCTGGCTCCACGGGAGGAGATGGTCGTAGTCACATTCTGACGCAGGGGCC
Organism: Acidimicrobiia bacterium; assembly: GCA_035550735.1. GTDB lineage: Bacteria > Actinomycetota > Acidimicrobiia > Spongiisociales > ZC4RG35 > JANQRA01. The sequence continues at coordinate 47,515 of DASZOM010000047.1, forward strand.
CGGCATCCGGGAAAGGCGCAGGTGTCCTGGACCGCCTGAACGTGACGGGAGATCGCTCGGTTGGGTCGTCGTCTGGTGGTCACGATGTCGACCACTCGGCCGTTGTCGTCGGTGACGACACATTGCCAGGGCGTCTGGTGCTGACGGTCGGCGACCTGACGGGCGATATCGGCGATCACCGGTCCCATGCCCGGGATCTCGGCCGAGCTCTCATCGAGACCGGCGAGAGTGGTCAGGTCGACCCGGATGTCGACGAGGCCCTTGCCGTGCTTGCCGTCAGCTCCCAGGAGCAGGTCGACGGCGATGTCGGCGCGGAGGTTGTCGTGACTTCGGTCGTCGCCGTCCTTGCGCATCGAGATCATGTGGGCGTTGACCCGACGCCCGATCGCCCGTGCATCGTCCACGGCGATGTCGAATAGATAGAGGTTGGCGGTGCCGGCATCGGTGGGCTCGATCACCAGCCTCCGCTCCTCCAAGGCATGGTCGTAGCGTTTCCGGGCGTCCTCGGTGTCTGCGTCGACACACAGCTTGCGGATCCTCGCTCGAAGCTGTCCAGTGGTCAGACGAGGAGCCTCCTCGGCCAGCAGGTCGACCACCCGCCGGGCCAGGGCGTCGGGGACATGACAGGTGCCGTCGGCGAACACGCGGGCCCGAGCCAGGTCGATCAATCCGTCAGACAGCATGTCCCAGACTCGAGGCAGCCGCTCTTTGAGGTCGTAGGCGAGACCCATCCGGTTCTCGGCAGCGCGTCTGGTCAGATGGAGGGCCGGCCGCAGCTCGTCGGCGGCGAACTCGGAAGGCTGCTCGCAGCGCAGGGGTGGTGAGCAGGCATCACCTGGAGCCGCATAGGCGATCTCATGGACGTCGGCGACCGACCCGGCCTGAACATGGGCCACCATCCGCTCCCGGGCCCGCAACACCGAGACCAGGTCGAACCCGTTCAGCCGGGACCGGTCGACATGGGCGAGGACCGCAGCCAGGTACGGGCCGACAGGAATCGAGTCGAAGGCGGGGACCTGCTCACGATCGTCCTCCGACCGGCCGGTGTTCAACCCGTCCATCGTCAGCAGGTAGAGCTGATCGTCGAAACCGTCGTCGAACAAAGGATCGTCGTGTCTCTCCCCCGGCCAGAGCTCGGTCTCCAGGTCACCGAACATATGTTCGACCCTACGACACCCCTGGGACAGAATCAAGGGGGATGTTCGAAAAATCTCGACACTTCTGTGCGACGGCGGGCGGCGCCAAAATCGAACACACCCGCGGGGCGATCCAAGCCCCAGGGGGATGAGACTCCGACTCCGGTCCGCCGCCCATTTCCCCCGCCACCAACCAGACCTATGGTTGCCGGGTGACTCCGGACGACATCGTCGACTACATGGAGAGGTTGGACGGGACGGTCGTCTTGGTGGCGTCCGAGGAGAACGGTGCGCCCGAGGTGGCGTGGGGGGACGTCTTCTTCTTCTACGACCCAGACGATGTGATCCCGCCGGAGAAGCGGTTCCCCTTCGCCACGATCGTGGTCAACGACTATCCCGGGTTCGACGAGCTCTCCGAGCTCGGCCGTCCCGACGCCTACCGGGTGAATGCTTGGGTGAGCCGGGATACCTTCCAGCGAGAGGTCGCCGGCAGCGACGAGGCCAGCATCGACTACACGGTCCTGGACGAGGTGATCCCACATCCCGTCTATGGCGCCCAGGGCTGGCTGAGCGTGCTGAATCCCGGGGTCGCCACGGGCTCGAAGGTCAGGGAGCTGCTCGCCGAGGCCCACGACCGGGCGAGAGCTCGCTACGAGAAGCGGAGTTCGGGCGACTGATCGGTCCCGACACCGCGGCCACCTACCCTGAGGGCATGGACCGCGACGCCCAGCTGGCTTTGATCGGCCGCTTCTACGACGACATGTGGAATCGCTTCGACAAGACGGTGTTCCCCGAGATCCTCGATACATCGATTCGATTCCGCGGCTCGCTGGGACAGGTGAAGACCGGTTTCGACGAGCTCGGTGACTACGTCGACTACATCCAGGCCTTCTCCTCCGACTTCCACAACGAGGTGATCGACACCATCACCGAAGGCGACCGGACCTTCGCCCGGCTCTCCTACAGCGGCACCCATCAGGGCGAGATCTTCGAGCTGACTCCGAGCAACCGCCGTTTCGAGTACACCGGAGCCGTTGTCTTCACCTTCGGCCCCCGCCTGATCAGAGAGGTCTGGGTCCTCGGGGACATCTACGGGCTGCTCTCCCAGCTCAGCCCGGAGAACGAGTAAGGCTCAGCTTCCGGCCGGCGAATTCCGCCACCCGATCCAGCACCCTGGCGTCGGAGAGGATCCGGGAGTGCCCCAACCCGTCGGCGACGACTATCGAGGTATCCGGCCGCAGCGCGGCGAGCTCGGCGGATCGGGCGAATGGCGTCTCATCGTCGGCCGGGTCGTGGATCAGAAGCACCTGGGTCCCCGGCATGTCTCCAACCGGCAGCGATGAAACTCGCGGCCACAAGACCGGATCGAAGTCGACGAGACGGCGTCGCAGGCCGCGGCGTGCCCATGGGAACAGACGGAGGCGGTCGCTGAACACCTCGAGGGCGTCGCTGGCGTCGAGAGCGGGGGCGATCCAGACGACCGATCGCGGTGCCTCCTCGGCGAAGGCGACACGCATCATCAGGCTGGCGAACGAGTGCGCGACCACGATGTCGGGAAGACCGATCTCGTCGACCAGGCCGCGGACCGAGGCCGCGATCTGCTTGATGTCGGTGGGCTCACCGCCTGCCCGCCCGGGCAGATCGGGAACGACCACCCGGAACCCCTCCTCGGCCAGCCTTTGGGCAAGGGGCGCCATCTGGGCGGCACGACCGCCCCAGCCGTGGAGGGCGAGGACGAGTGGGCCGGAGCCGACCTCGAACCCGGTGAGATCACCCGTGTGGAAGAACACGAGGCCGGCCATGGCCTCCTGATCCCGAAGGACCGTCTTCGACCCGATGGGCGGTGGGGTGAGCCAGGCCTGCCAGGTCAGGGCGGGAACCACCCGTATCGGCAGAGGGACCTTCACGATCAGGACGCGCCGGGCCCGGGGAGGTCGGAGACGTCGATCGTGAAGATCGGCTCCGGGGCCTTGAGGGCCTTGGTCACGACTTGTCGGCGATACCGCTTGAGTTGCTTGCTCATGATCCTTGATTCCGGTCGATGTGAGTTGCAACTCGCAACTTACATGGATTTGAGGTGAGTTGCAACTCGCAACCGACTAGGATCTCGGTCATGCCGAGAAAGTCACTCGCCCATCTCGAATGCTCGGTCGCCAACACCGTCGAGGTGGTGAACGACTCGTGGACCGTCCTCATCCTCCGCGACGCATTCCTCGGGGTTCGCCGCTTCGACCAGTTCGTGGAGAGTCTGGGCATCGCCCGCAACACCCTCACCGACCGGCTGGAGAAGCTGGTGGCAGCGGGGGTGCTCAGCGCGGTCCCCTATCAGGACACACCGCTTCGCCACGAATACCGGCTCACCGAGAAGGGCAAGGACCTCTTCGACGTCCTGATGACCCTGTGGGCCTACGGTGAGCGTTGGAACCCGCCTTCCGACCCGGATCACCAGCGAGTCTTTCACATCGACTGCGGCGAGGAGGCCGAGGCTGTGTCCTACTGCTCACATTGCGAGCGTCGGCTCACCCGTCACAACGTCCGGATCCTCCCCCCCAACCCGGTGGTGGGTGAGGTGGCGATGGCCGACTCATCCGCCTGAGTCAGGCTCCAATCGAAATCGAATCGACGTCGCTCTCCGCGGGGGCGAAGCGAGACATGATCAACTCGATCGCGTCGTCCACGGAGAGATCACGCCCCTCGTCGACACGGGTCTCGTAGTCGTCGCCGAGGGTGGCGCTCGCCGACATCTCTGCCTGCTCCAGCAGTGGGGCGATCCATGGCACCGGTTGATGCCCGAATGCCTCCCGCGCCACGTCGCCGGCGCCGATCAGCAATGCGGCCAGGGCATGGTCACCACGCACCGAGGCGACCAGGGCCATCATCCCGATGCAGTCGCAAAGGCCGCGGGCGTCCCGGAGCTGCTGTCGCACCAGGAGGCTCGCCTGCAGTCTCTCCACCGCGGTGTCCAGATCGCCCATCATGAAGGCGAGGACGCCCAGGCTGAGCTGGGTGTGACCCACTCCCCAGGTCAATCCGCTGCTATCGGAATACTCAAAGGCCTGACGTAACAGTGTGTCCGCGGTCATGAAGTCGTTCCGTGCCAGCGCGATGTGGGCCAGCCCGTAGGTGCACCAGGCGTCGGCGAGCCAGTCGAGACCGTGCTTGCGCACCAGGTCGATCGACTCGAGGAACTGCGCCTCGGCCGCGTCGTGATCACCACGGTTGTAGGTGGTCATCCCATGCATGGCGAGGGCACGGCCCAGCCACTCCTCGTCACCGAGCTCACGCATCATCTCCACCGAGGTGGAGAGCGCCCACTCCGACTCATCCGGGTCCCCGCCGAGCATCTCGAGCCAGCCGAGGGCGGTGTGGGCCACCGCACGAGGGAAGGTCGTCCCCTCGTCTGTGGTGAGTGCGATCAGGGCGCGATTCCAGCGCAAGCCCTCGGTGACGTAGCCCCGGGTATCCCAGAACAGGGGAAGCATCCCGCAGACCGTGAGGGCCTGGTCGGTCCCCAAATCGTTCTCCACGCTCCACGCCAGCGCCTCGCGCAGGTTGAAGCGCTCACGCTCGACGGTGTCGAGGAACGCCGGGAAGTCCGGGGTGGCGAGGATGGTCCCGATGCTCTCCGACAACGAGCAGCACCACGCGAGGTGACGCGACCGGATCTCCACCTCTTCGCCGGCGGAGCGCAACGCCTCGAAGCAGAACTCGCGCAACGTCTCCAGCAGCCGGTAGCGGGGGTGCCCCTCCTCGTCGATGGCGAAGACGACGAGCGACTTGGCGACGAGATCCTCCAGGACGTCGATCGTCCTCGCCTCGGCGATCAGATCGTCGCAGCAGACCGCCAGGGCCCCCTCCAGGGTCCATCCACCCGAGAAGACCGCGAGCCGCCGGAAGACCGCCTTCTCCTCCTCGTCGAGCAGCTCGTAGCTCCACTGGATGGCGGCGCGCAGGGTGCGGTGGCGCTCCGGGAGGTCCTGAGAGCCCCGGTCGAGCAGGCCGAAGAGGTCGTCCAGCCGGTCGAGGAGCATCTCGACCGAGAAGGAACGGAGACGAGCCGCCGCCAGCTCGATGGCGAGGGGCAGCCCGTCGAGACGTCTCGTGATCTCGGCCACCACCGGCTCGGTGACCTCGTTGAGCTCGAAGTCGGAGCGGACCGCCTTGGCACGCTCGGTGAACAGGATCACCGCATCGGATGCCGATATCGCCTCGGAATCGGCGTCGGTCTCGGGGACCGGGAGCGGTGACAGCGGGTACTCGTGCTCCCAGCCGATACGCAGCGGCGACCTGCTGGTGGCGAGGATCCGGGCGCGAGGGAGGGTCTCGAGGATGCGCCCGACATCGGAGGCCGCGTCGAGCAGCTGCTCCAGGTTGTCCAGCACCAGGAGGATGTGTGCGTCCCCGATCACCGAAGCCAGCCCGTCGAGAAGAGAACGCTCGCTCGACTCCCGAACTCCCAGGCTCCGCGCCACCACGGGGAGGAATCGGGCGGGATCGCGGACCGCGCTGAGGTCGACGAACACCACGCCATCGTCGAACTCGGAGGCGAGACGCGACGCCAGCTCGACGGCGAGACGGGTCTTGCCGGTCCCTCCCGGACCGGTGAGGGTCACCAGCCGGACCGAGTCCCGCATCAGCATCTCGGTGGCGCCTGCGACGTCGGCGGCCCTGCCCACGATGGGCCGGGGAGTCGCCGGGAGCGCCGAGGGAGTCCGGGGACGGGCCCGGGGCGGGGTGGTCACCACCGGGGCGCCGGGGACGTCGAGACGGAAGATCTTCTCGCTCCGCCCGATGCCACGCAGCTCGTAGTGGCCCATGTCCGCCAATCGCCAGCCATGCGAGCCTGCGATGTCCTCGACGAGAGTCAGGGTCGCGGTGGAGAGGAGGATCTGGCCACCCTGAGCAGCAGCGCCGATGCGGGAGGCGACATGAACGTCCAGACCCACGTACCCCTCGACGGTCCTCGTCGCCGAGCCGGTGTGCAGCCCGATCCGGCATCGCGGCTCCTCACCGTTCGGCCACACGGTCTCGACCATGCCCACCTGGATGGCGGCGGCCGCGGACACCGCCGACCGGGCGTCGGCGAACACGCAGAAGAATCCGTCGCCCTCGGTGTTGACCACATGGCCGCCGTGCGACGTCGTCGCCGCGGTCACCAGCGAGTGGTACTCGGAGAGCAGAGCCGGGTAGGTGTCGCCGAGCCGGCGCAACATCTCGGTCGAGCCCTCGAGGTCGGCGAACATGAAGGTGAGCGTGCCCGAGTCGGGTTGTCCCTCCTCGGGAGTGTGGAAGCGCTCCGAGATGAGGACGGCCAGGTCGTCGATCACGAGCTCCGACAGCTCCTCGGGGCTGGAGAACATGCGGAAGGTGACGTCACCGGTGTCCATGATGCCGTTGAGCATCCTGGTGAGGGCCGGGTCACGCTCCGGGGCGGGCTCCTTGACGTAGACCAGCCTGGGCACACCGTGGGCACGGGCGTACTCGTCCTCGATGCCGGAGATCTCCATGTCGGGAGAGACCCATCCGTACGACTGCCAGTAGATCGCGACGAAGACATCGGACTGCTCGAGATAGGAGCGATAGGTCTCGGCAGGAGGATGTGGCCGTGCTCCGGCCTCGAACATCACGGGCGCCAGGTGGAATCTCTCGATGGCCGCCTTCACCGTCTCCCTCTCCGCGGCGAGCTCGGTGAGAGTCGAGGAAACGAAGACGCGCAGACGCTGATCAGGTGTGCTGATCGATGGCGCCCTCGCCGTGCCCGAAGCTCCCATTACCCAGGCCCTTCCCCCGGTGACGCACCGGAGCCGACACAATAGCCAGGCGTGGGATCTGCGCCCGTTGCGATATGTTGGCCACATGACCCATGTCGCCCTGCTCCGCGGAGTCAACGTCGGCGGGAAGAACAGGGTGGAGATGGCCCGTCTCCGTGACCTCTTCGAGGGACTGGGTCACAAGGACGTGCGCACATTCATCAACTCGGGGAATGTGATCTTCAGGGCGAGGGGGCGGGGCAATCCGGCGAGGGCGATCACGGCTGCCATCGAGAAGGAGTTCGGGTTCCCGGTCGAGGTTCTCGTCAAGGATCTCGAGGCCATGGAGAGGGTGGAAAGGGCCATCCCCGAGCACTGGGTCGACGACAAGGCGATGAGGACCTATGTGATGTTCCTCTGGGACACGGTGGACGACGCCTCGGTGGTCGACGACCTCCCCCTTCGGGAGGGCATGGACAACGTCATATACGTCGAGGGAGCACTGATCTGGCAGGTCGACCGTGTGCACGTCACCAAGAGCGGGATGAACAAGGTTGTCTCCGGGCCTCTGTACAAGGCGATGACCATCCGCAACGCCAATTCGGTGCGCAAGATCGCCTCGATGATGAGGGAATCCGCAGGCGTCGACTGAGCGCGTGGGGAGAGCGTTACCGTGGCCGTCATGAGTGCCCTTGCCGTCTTGACATCGGGTGGCGATGCCCCTGGCATGAACGCAGCCATCAGGGCGGTCACCAAGGTGGCCGCGTCACACGGGCTGCCCACGTGGGGCGTCGAGATGGGCTTCGACGGGCTCATCGACGGGGAACTGCGACCCCTGATCAGACGAAACAAGCAGGGCGACCCGGCTCCCCTCCACGAGGTGGAGAGTGAGGGGGGCAAGGGGGGCACCATCCTGAGCACCAGCCGGGGGAAGCGCTTCTTCGAGCGCGAGTCGCGGGTGGCGGCGGCGGCACAGCTGGAGAAGTACTCGATCACCGGCTTGGTGGTGATCGGGGGCAACGGCTCGATGGCAGGCGCCCATGCCCTGGCCGCGGAGACCGACATCCCCATCGTGGGGATCCCCGCGTCGATCGACAACGACATCGGCCTCACCCGTGAGGCGCTCGGTGTGGACACGGCTCTCAACACGATCGTCGAGGCCTGTGACAACATCTCGGACACGGCGCGTTCGCATCACCGTGCCTTCATCGTCGAGGTGATGGGGCGGGAGTCGGGGTATCTGGCGATGGCGTCGGCCGTGGCCACCGCCGCCGACGCGGTCCTGATGCCGGAGAAGCCACACACCCGCGAGGAGGTCATCGACTCGGTGGTCAACTGCATTCGGACCAGCTTCGATGCGGCCCGGGACAAGACCCGGGTGCTGATCATCAAGGCCGAGGGTGTCGACGTGCCCACTCACGAGATCGTGGACGAGGCGACCAGACGCTGCCGGGCTCTCGGGATCGAGTACGACATCAGGGGGACGGTCCTCGGTCATGTCGTTCGCGGGGGTGACGCATCCTTCCGCGACCGGTTGCTCGCCGGCCGTTTCGGACGGGTGGCCGTGGAGGCGATCCTGGAAGGCCACAGCGATGTCATGACCGGGTGGAACATCGGGATCGAGCTGGGCAAGCCGACCACCGACGACTGGATCCGGCTGTTCGACATCGCCGACGTCATCGCCGAGACCGAGGCCCTCCTCGACGGCTCCTCGCCCGTCTCGATCGACAGGATCGCCCGCATGGAGGCGATCCAGGGAGTGCTCGCGCTCTAGCCCGCCCCCTAGCGACGGAAGACGTCGGGAGGGATCGGGCCCTGTTCCCGGCGGCGGGCGCCGAGACCGGAAAGATACTGGTTGGGGAAACCGTGGTCGGTGTAGCCGAGGTCGATGGCGGCGTTCATCGTCCAATACGGATCGACGAGATGGGGCCGTGCCAGGACACAGAGGTCGGCCCGCCCCGCCACGAGGATGTTGTGGACGTCGTCGATCGACGAGACCGCTCCCACAGTCATGGTGGCGATTCCCGCTTCGTTGCGAATCCGGTCGCTGAATGGCGTCTGGTAGAGACGGCCGTATTCCGGGCTGGCATAGATGGTTGTCTGGCCCGTGGAGACGTCGATGAGATCACAGCCATGCTCCCTGAGCCGGGTGGCGAACACCACTGCATCGTCGCCCGTGAAGCCTCCCTCGACCCAGTCGGTTGCCGAGATTCGGACCGACATCGGCTTGTCGGCGGGCCAGACGTCGCGCACCGCGTCGAAGATCTCGAGGGGATAGCGCATCCGGTTCGCGAGATCTCCCCCGTAATCGTCGGAGCGCTGGTTGGTCAGTGGCGAGAGGAAGCTGGAGAGGAGATAGCCATGGGCGAAGTGGAGCTCCAGCCAGTCGAAGCCTGCCCCGTCCCCGAGCTCGGCGGAGCGCACATGCTGATCCCGCACCATCTCCATGTCGGCCCGGCTCATCTCCCGGGGCACCTGGCTGTCGGGTCGAAACTTGATCGGTGAGGCCGACATGATCTCCCACTCCCCGGACTCGAGTGGGACGTTGTCCCCCTCCCACATCAGCCTCGTGGCCCCCTTCCGCCCGGAGTGGCCGATCTGCAGGCCGATCTTCGCCGTGGTGTGACCGTGGACGAATTCGACGATTCGCTCCCACACATCCGCCTGCTCCCGACTCCAGATCCCGGTGTCGCCCGGTGAGATCCGCCCCTCCGGGGAGACACAGGCCATCTCGGTCATGACCAGACCGGCGCCGCCCACCGCCCGGCTACCGAGATGGACCAGGTGCCATTCGTTGGGCATGCCGTCCACCGCCGAGTACTGGTCCATCGGAGAGACCACGATCCGGTTGGCGAGGGTGACCCCGCGCACCTGATAGGGGTGGAAAATGGGTGGCGTGGCCGGGTCCTTGGGCACCGGGGACCCGTGCTCGGATGCGGCATACCAGGCGTCCACCGTCTCCATATAGGAGGGATCGCGAAGACGCAGGTTGTCGTAGGTGACACGCTGGCTACGGGTGAGCAGGCTGAAGACGAACTGCTCCGCGTCCATGTCGCGATAGCGATCGGCCCCCTCGAACCACTCCAAGCTGGCCTTCGCCGCCCGTTGCAGACTCTCCACCTCGGGACGGCGCTCCGTCTCGTACGCCCCGAGCGCCTCGTCCAGGGGCATGCCCGAGGTGAGCTTGGCGGCGAGCGAGATCGCATCCTCCATCGCCAGCTTGGTGCCCGAGCCGACCGAGAAGTGGGCGGTGTGGATGGAGTCGCCAATCAGGACCACGTTGCCGGTGTGCCACCGGGAGCAGGTGATGGTGGGGAACTGCAGCCACTTCGAGTTGTTCCCGACCAGGGTCGCTCCCTCGAGATGCCCGGCGAAAAGCGACTCGCACTCGGCGAGGGCGTATTCGTCGCTGGCTCCGGGCGGGAACACATCCTCCTCGGTCTTGTCCAGCCCGAGAGCCCGCCAGGTCTCGGGGGCCATCTCCACGATGAAGGTGCTTCCCTCCTCGGAGTAGGGGTAGATGTGGGCCCAGACCATCCCCGCCGAGGTCTCCTCGAAGATGAAGTGGAACCGGTCGTACACCCGCGGAGTCCCGAACCAGACGTACTTGTTCACCCTGAGGTCGACCCTGGGCTCGAGCACATCCGCCAGCGAGCGACGCACCATCGAGTTGGCGCCGTCGGCACCCACCACCAGGTCCGCATCGGGGAGGGCGCCCAAGTCCGGGATGTCCGCCGAGAAGTGGAGCCGGGCTCCCAGGTCGGTGGCCCGGTCGGAGAGGATCTGGAGCAGCCGTTGCCGGCTGGCCGCGGAGAAGCCATGACCCCCTGACACGTAGTGCCTGCCCGAGGTGTGGGTCACCTCGATGTCGCCCCAATGGATGAAGCTGTCCGCCAGGGCCCGATAGCTGGGCAGATCCGCCTCCTCGAAGTGATCGAGCGTCTCGTCGGAGAAGACCACACCGAACCCGTAGGCGTCACCCGGGGCGTTGCGTTCGAAGACCTCCACGTCGATTCTCGGGTCCGCCTGTCGCAGCAGGATGGCCAGATAGAGCCCCGCCGGGCCACCCCCGACACAGACGACCTTCATCGCCCCCAACTTATCTCACCATGCCCGGCCACGCGTGACAGCCCAACGTCGACACGCAACCCAGGGTTGTGAGCGTCGCTGAGCGAGCTCACAACCCTGGGTTCGGTTGGGATGAGCCGCTTGACGTCTCGATCCCAGCTTTGTATGTTTACTAAACATTCTTACCTGGGCAGTCGAGATGAGCACGACAACACCGAGTGCGCGACCGGGGTTGACCCCCCTCTCCACCCGGGCAAAGGCGACACGGGGCCAGACCCGCACCAACAACCTCCGGCTCGCCCTCCAGATCATCTTCTCCGACTCCCCCACCTCCCGTGCCTCGGTGGCCCGGGCATCCCGACTGACACCGGCGACCGCATCGGACCTCGTTGACGAGCTCCTCGACCTCGGTCTTGTCATGGAGACGGGCACCGGGCCTTCCGCCGGTGGCAAGCCGCCCAAGCTGATCGCACCCAACCCGGAGGGGCGGTCGATCATCGCCCTCGACATTTCCTCCTCACTGTTCCACGGGGCGGTGGTCGACCTCTCCGGGGAGATCGTGACCACGAGGTCGATCCTGGGCAACACCGGCGATGCCGCCATCGCAGTCGTGGCCGACCTGATATCCGAGCTCGCCGTCTCCAGCCCCGCTCCGCTGCTCGGTGTCGGCATCGGGACACCGGGCGTCGTCGACGTCCCCGCAGGCCTGGTCACCTCGGCCAACCTGGGATGGCACGACGCGCCTGTCGCCGCCGAGCTCGCCCGGGCCACGGACGCGCCGATCCACATCACCAACGACGCCCAGGCGGCGGCGCTCCACGAGTACAGCGTCCACGCCCCGGCGGTGGCCAGCCTGGCACTGGTGCAGGTGGGTCGGGGGATAGGCACAGGTCACGTCCTCGACGGGCATCTCTTCCAGGGTGAGAACGCGGCCACCGGCGAGATCGGACATGTCCGGCTCGACGACGGGGGGAAGCGGTGCAGCTGTGGCAACACCGGCTGCCTGGAGACGGTGGCGTCGATGTCCGCCCTGCTGGAGAAGGTCGGTGGCGACCAGACCGTGAGTCACGACCGCATCGCCGAAGTCGCCGAGGACCCTGCGGCGGAATCGGCGATCGAGGCCGCAGCGGTCGCGCTGGGACGTGGGCTGGCGCCCATGGTCGCCCTCTTCGCCAACCGCGAGATCGTCCTCTGGGGCGAGGTCACGTCGCTCGGCGAGACTTATCGCCGGATCGTGGAGAGGGAGATCCGCTCCCGCGTCCTCCCGGTCAACACCGAGCAGATACAAGTGCGATACGGCACCGCCGGAGACGACGCTGTGATCAGGGGCGCCGCCGCCCTGGTCCTCTCCAGCGAGCTCGGGGTGGTCTGGTGACCGCCATGGCAGCCGGAGTCGACGTCGGTGGCACCACGACCAAGGCCTGCGTGATCGCCTCCGGGGAGATCGTCGCCACCGCCACCTTCCCGACCGCCCCCGATTCTCCGGACGGGCTGGGGGACCTGGTGGTGTCGGCCGTCCACGAGGCGGTGTCCGGCCTGGGCGGCATCGGGAGCCTCGCCGCCGTTGGCGTCGGGATCCCCGGCCAGGTCTCCAATGGCATCGTTCGCAACGCCGCCAACCTCGACATCGGTGAGGACGGCTACGACCTCGGAAGCCACATCAGCGCCGCCACCGGCCTGGTCGCCTCGGTCGACAACGACACGACCGTGGCCGGCTACGGGGCCTTCACCCAGCTGAGACGTCACGACCCTGATCTCGAGAATCTGGTGTACATCGGCCTGGGCACCGGCGTCTCCGCCGGGCTGATCCTCGGCGCCCGCCCCTACCGCGGCGCCAACGGGCTCGCCGGCGAGTTCGGCCACGTCCCGATGGACACAGGGGTGCTGTGCCGATGTGGCGCCCGCGGGTGCCTGGAGACGGTGATGGGGGCAGGTGCGCTGCGGGCCGCCTGGGGCGAGGAGAGCGACGTCTTCTCCGCCGCCGTAGACGGTGACCCCGCCGCAGTCGAGATCGTCGAACGGGCACTCGACCACCTGGCCCGGGCGATGTGGTGGCTGGCCGCCACCTACGACCCCGACATCTTCGTGATCGGTGGCGGCATCGGCACCAACAACCACGGCATCGGTGATGCCATCGCCGACCGGTGGCGGGTGATGGCGGCGGAGTCGCCGCTGGCCAGAAGGGTCCTAGATCCCGAGCGGGTCCGTATGTCCGACCTCGAGGAGCCGGTTGGCGCCTTCGGCGCCGCGCTGCTCGCGATCGACATCGCGGATCCGGTCAGGAAGGCAAGCCAGACAGCAACAGGGAGGAGAGACGGGAGCAATGAGTAAACGATGGCTGATCGCGACGATCGCCGCCTTGGGCTTGATCGTCGCAGCGTGTGCCAACCCGGCCACCGGTGACGGCACCACGACCACCGCAGAAGCCGAGGAGACCACCACGACCGGCGGTGAGGAGTCGACAACCACCAGTCAGTCGGACGACGCGGCCGGTGAGACCCCCTATGAGCATCTGAACGCGGCGCTCAGTGGCGAGTACGAGGGCACCGAGGTGACCGTAAACGCCCAGTGGATCGACGCCGAAGAGGAGAACATCCTCTCGGTGCTGACTCCATTCGAGGAGGCAACCGGCATCGACGTCACCTACGAGGGTCTCACCGACTACGAGACGGTACTCACGGTGAGGGTCGAGGGTGGCGACGCCCCCGACATCGCCCAGATCGCACAGCCCGGCAAGATGAGGCAGTTCGCCCAGGCCGGCCAGCTGGTGGCGATCAGCGACTGGATCAACATGGACCAGATCAGGGCCGACTACATCGAGTCCTTCGTCGAGCTCGGCTCGTACGAGGGTGACATGTACGGCCTCTTCTTCAAGGGCGACCTGAAGTCGATCGTCTGGTACCCGGTCCAGGCGTTCGAGGACGCCGGCTACGAGGTCCCGGCGACATGGGACGAGCTGGTGGCCTTGAGCGGCCAGATCGTCGCCGACACCGGCACGACCCCGTGGTGCATCTCGATGGAGCACGGTGACGCCACCGGATGGGTCGGGACGGACTGGATCGAGGACATCCTGCTGAGGACGGCGCCTCCCGAGGTGTACGACCAGTGGGTGACACACGAGATCCCGTTCAACGACCCCGAGGTGCTCGAGGCTGCCGAGTACATGAGCCAGATCTGGTTCGCCGACGGCTACGTCTACGGCGGCAACACCGCGATCAACTCGACGTTCGTGGGCGACACCCAGACCCCGATGTTCGCCGAGGGCGGGCCCGAGTGCTGGTTCCACAAGCAGGCGGCTTGGATCCCCGACTTCTGGCCGGAGGGGACGGAGGCGGGAGTGGACAGCTCCTTCTTCTACTTCCCACCGATCGAGGATGAGTTCGGGAGCCCCGTGCTCGGGGCCGGCGACCAGTGGATGATGTTCCACGACCGGCCCGAGGTGCGTGCACTCGTCGAGTTCCTGGCCACGCCGGACGCCGCTCGCCCCTGGATCGAGCGGGGCGGATTCGTCTCGCCGAACTCGTCGGTGCCGCTGGACTGGTACGGCTCATTCCCCAACAACGAGCTGGCGGCGATCATGGCCGACGCCGACACGTTCCGCTTCGACGCATCCGACACGATGCCGGCCGAGGTGGGGCAGGGCTCGTTCTGGCAGGCGATGATCGACTGGGTCGCCGCCAACGGCACGGGAACCGAGGACGTCCTGCAGACCGTCGAGGACAGCTGGCCCGCCGGCTGACCGATTGCGTGAGAATGCTGATGCCCGGGCCATCGAGGCCCGGGCATCGGCACGAAGAGTCATGACGACACGACGAGAAACCGCGATCACCAGACGTGGCCCGCTGGCGAGGGGCCTCCTCACCGGCGTCGGCTTTGTCGTGGCGGTCGGGATCGTCTGGCTCGGTGTGGCCATCCTCCTCGACCCGGGCGCAGTCACCAGGATCCTGGTGACCACCTACGAGGCCATCGGTCTCACCGGACAGGCCGAGGCGATCGCCTCGCGTGGCTTGCAGGAGGGGTTCGTCCGTCTCATCACCTCCCTCTTCGCCCTCCTGGTGGGTGTGGGCGGGGTGTGGCTGCTCTACGTGAGTGGAAACGTCCTGATCGAGGCCTGTCCGGAGCGGGTGAGGCCCCGGCTCCGGCCATGGCTTTTCATCCTCCCCGCCGTGATCCTCCTGGGGGTCTACCTCGTCTTCCCGATGGTGGAGACGATCAGGCTCAGCCTCACCGAAGACGGGGGGTTCGCCGGCAACTTCTCGTTCGTGTTCACGGATCCCGCCATGCGCATCGCCATGCGCAACAACGCGCTCTGGCTGTTGGCCGGGACGAGCGGCTCGGTCGTCATCGGGCTGGCCTTCGCAGGACTCGTCGACCGGGTCAAGCGCGAGGCCTTCGCCAAGACCTTCATCTTCCTGCCCCTGGCCATCTCAGCCGTCGGCGCCTCGGTGATCTGGCGGTTCGTGTACGCATGGAGGCCGGAAGGAGACGAGCAGGTCGGCATGCTGAATGCCGTCTGGACCTCTCTAGGGAACGATGCGGTGCCGTTCCTGCAGACGACGCCGTGGAACAACCTATTCCTCATCGTGATCATGATCTGGATCCAGACCGGATTCGCCATGGTCGTCCTCTCGGCAGCCCTGAAGGGTGTGCCCACCGAGCTGGTCGAGGCGGCCCGGATCGACGGCGCCAGTGAGCGTCAGCTCTTCTTCAGAGTGGTGATCCCTTCGATCCGGGGCTCGATCATCACCGTGGCCACCACGATCTTCATCGCCATCCTGAAGGTATTCGACATCGTGTTCGTCACCACCGGAGGGCGGTTCGAGACGGAGGTCATCGCCAACCGGATGTTCTCCGAGATGTTCCGCTTCAGGAACTTCGGCCAGGCCTCGGCGCTCGCCGTGGTGTTGCTGGTGGTGGTGATCCCGATCATGGTGGTCAACATCCGCAACCTCCGCCGGCAAGGGGTGGGGGCGTGACCGCCGTTGTCGACCCAGCCGCCCGGGTGACCCTGGAAACGGGCTCGGTCGACAGCCGACGCTCCCCTTTCGGGCGATTCACCAGGAGCCCCCTGGTCCGCATCACAGTCGTCGTGATCGGATTCCTCTGGACGTTGCCCACCGCAGGGATGCTGATCTCGTCGTTCCGGGGCCCGAACGCCATCCGTGACTCCGGCTGGTGGACCGTCCTCGCCCACCCTTTCGAGACCGGCCAATGGACACTCTCGAATTACGCCGAGGTGCTCACCAACGACGGGATGGCCGACGCCTTCCTCAACAGTCTGATCGTGACGATTCCGGCGACCGTGATCCCGATCACGATCGCCGCCTTCGCCGCATATGCCTTCGCCTGGCTGCGCTTCCCCGGCAGATCGCTGCTGTTCGCAGTCGTGGTCGGGCTCCTCGTCGTCCCGATTCAGATGACCCTGGTCCCGTTGCTCCGTCTCTACGGGGATCTCGGCCTCACCGGCAACTTCCTCGGGATCTGGCTGGCCCACACCGGGTTCGGCCTGCCTCTCGCCATCTACCTTCTCTACAACTACATATCGACTCTCCCCCACGAGATCATGGAGTCGGCGGCGGTCGACGGGGCAAGCCCCTTCACCACGTTCACCCGTCTGGTCCTCCCCCTCTCCTTCCCGGCGCTGGCCGCGTTCGCCATCTTCCAGTTCCTGTGGGTGTGGAACGATCTGCTGGTGGCACTGGTGTTCCTGGGCACGGGCTCGGAGACCGCGATCCTGACCGCCCGCCTCAACGAACTGGTCGGCACCCGGGGAGAGGACTGGCATCTGCTCACCGCCGCTGCTTTCGTCTCGATGGTGGTGCCGCTCCTCTTCTTCCTCGGTCTGCAGCGCTACTTCGTCCGCGGCCTCCTCAGCGGCTCGGTCAAGGGATGAGTGCCGCCGACCACCATCTCATGCTGGCGTTCGAGGGCTCGGTGATGCCCGACTGGCTGCGCACCCGCCTCGGCGAATCCCCGCCGGCGGGGGTGACGCTGTTCCGGGAGCACAACATGAAGACCCCGGACCAGGTCGCCGAGCTGACGACGGCCCTGCAATGGGCCAACGGCGCCGACCTCCCCCTACTCATCGCCATGGACCAGGAGGGTGGCCAACTCACGGGTCTGCCCGGCTCCACGCCCTTCGCCGGCAACATGGCCCTGGGGGCGGCCGGTGACACCGACCTGACCCGACAGGTCGCCGAGGCGATGGCCCGTGAGATGTCCGCGGTGGGGGCCAACCTCAACTACGCCCCGGTTGCCGATGTGGCAACCCGGCCCGGCAACCCCTCGCTCGGCGTTCGCAGCTTCGGGGAGGACCCGAAGCTGGTCGCCGACCACGTGGCGGCGGCAGTGGCCGGCTTCGCCGCGGGTGGGGTCCTCGCCACCCTCAAACACTTCCCGGGCAAGGGTGAGGCCGCGGTGGACCCCCACTACGACCTGCCCCGCCTAGACATCGATCGTGACCGTCTCGACGCCGTGGAGCTTGCGCCCTTCCGGGCCGGGATCGGAGCCGGCGCCTCCCTGGTGATGACCGGGCACTACTCGGTGCCCGCCCTCACCGGGCATCCCGACCTGCCCGTCTCGATGAGCAGCCGGGCGATCGACGGCTTCATCCGCTCCGAGCTCGGTTTCGAAGGGGTGGTCATCACCGACGCACTCGACATGGGCGCCCTGGATCAGGGCGCGGGCCAGGTGATCGACCTGATCGCCTCGATGAGCGGGGGCAACGACCTCCTCCTCTGCATGCCCGACGAGCAGCTCAGGGAGCGGGCCCGGCTCGCCGTGGATCGGGGCGCCAGCCGCGGGCTGATCCGACCTGAAGCACTGGAGGCTTCGGTGGGCCGGATTGGGGCCGTGCGGGCCCGGATCCCCGACGTGGAGATGGACCCGGGCCTCGTCGGCTCCCATCTCTCGCTCGCCGAGGAGCTGGCCCGTCGCTCGGTGACCCTGGTGCGCAACGACACCAGGCTGCTCCCGCTCCGACTCGGAGCCGATGCGAGCATCCTCGCCATCGAGCCGGCGCCGACCAACGTCACCCCGGCCGACACCACTGCGCTCTACGCGCCCGCGATGGCGGCCGCCCTGCGGGCATTCCATCCCCGTGTCGAGGAGCTGGTGTATCCACACGAGCCGGCCGACGACGACATCGCCGCGATAGTGGAGAGGGCGGCGGGAGTCGATCTCGTCGTGGCGGGCACCGTCAACGCCACTTCGGGTCAGGCTGACCTGACGAGCCTCCTCGCCCGGTCGGGGACGCCTCTGGTGACAGTGGCGCTGCGCGAGCCGCAGGACCTCAGGGCGTACCCGGGAGCACGCACCCACGTCTGCACCTACAGCGGCCACTCCCCGGCGATGACCGCCCTGGCCCAGGCCCTGTTCGGCGAGATCGGCTTCGCAGGGCGCCTCCCGGTGGCGATCCCCGGTCTCTACCCGATCGGTCATGGCCTCTGATGGCGCTGATCGACGAGATCGAGGAGCAGCCCGACGTCATCGCTCGGGTGTTGGCGGAGGGCGGGGCCGAGGCGGGCGAAGTCGCTCGGTTGGCGCACGGGTGCAGCCATGTCGTGGTCGCCGCCCGGGGCACCTCCGACAATGCGGCTCGTTATGCCCAGTACGTGTGGGGGATGCGCAACGGGCTCACCGTCACCCTGGCCACCCCGTCGCTGTTCACGCTCTATCGGTCGCCGCCTCGTCTCGACGGCGCCCTGGTCGTGGGCATCTCCCAGAGCGGTGAGTCACCCGACATCGTCTCGGTGCTCGCCGAGGGACGTGCCCAGGGGCGGCCTACGGTGGCCATCACCAACGAGCCAAGATCTCCCCTGGCCGGTGAGGCGGACTCGGTGCTCGATCTGCGCTGCGGGGCCGAGACAGCAGTCGCCGCCACCAAGACCTACACGGCCCAGCTCACGGTCATCGCCGCCGTCTCGGCCGCGATGCTCGGTCAGGACCGAAATCTCGGATCGATCCCGGGACTGTTGTCAGAAACGTTGGGCGGGGCCGGACAGGCGCGGGCAGCGGCGGAGACGATGACCGGGTTCGAGCACGCAGCCGTCCTCGGGCGCGGGCTCAACCTGGCGACCGCCTTCGAGTGGGCGTTGAAGATGCAGGAGCTGAGCTACGTGGTCGCCCAGCCCTTCTCCACGGCCGACTTCCTCCACGGGCCCATCGCGGTCGTGGATCGGCAATATCCGGTCCTGGCCGTGATCGCCGGGGGTCCCACCAGCCACGACGTGGTCGAGGCACTCGACAGGGCCCGTCAGGCCGGTGCCCCGACACTGGGCATCTCCAATACCGCAGACCTCGATGCCGCCGACGTGATGCTCCGTTTCCCCGAAGTCGAGGAGTGGCTGAGCCCGATACCGGCGATCGTCATCGCCCAGCTGTTCACCTACTGGCTGACCGTGGGCCAGGGCGACGATCCCGACAACCCACGCGGGCTATCCAAGGTCACCCGGACCCTCTAGATCAGGAGCAGACGGGTCGCGCTCGCAGGCGTCAGTCGCCGTTTCCCTGTCGGAGCAGAGCCGATATGCGCTGGCGGCTCACCCCGAACAGGGCGGCGATCGCCTCCATCGTCAGACCTTCTGCACGAAGCGCCCGGGCTTCGGCTTGACGCACCTTGGAGCCGATCGTCTGCAGGGCCTCGATGTTGGCCGTGATCAGCTCGACGACGAGCGGCCGGGGCTCGCGGGTTATCGCCTCGAGTATGGGGACGTCGTCGTCGATGGCGGCGCGCATCGCCATGACCCTCGCCTGGATCTCGGTGCTTCTCGTCACGTTCTCCCGGGTGGCTGCGTCGATCTCGACGAGGGCCCGTCTCAGGTCCGAGCGATGGTCCGACCGCTGATCCATGGGAGCAGGGTGGCCCTTCTCGCTGTCTCTGTCAACAACCGTTTCCGCAATAGCTATTGACACAGCCTGGCTCGGGGACGTATATTCGGGGCACCGCCTGAGAACGGCACGGCCGGGGGCGGCCCGACTCCTTCCGGGCCGATGAGATTCGGTTGGGGGGCTGAGTCGAGGGCTCCAGGTGGCGGGGCCTTCCCGACCCCGTCTCCTGGGGCCCTCACTCGCGTCCGGGCCGGGGTTTGCCGACGCTCCAACCGCGGTAATGCTGGCCATGAGCACCGCGATCGGTCACTTCAGCCTGCCGGCGAGCACCGGCCAGACCCTTTCGTTCGAGTCCTTTCGGGGCAAGGTGCCGATAGCCATGGTCTTTCTCGGGGACCTCTCCGCAGAGGAGGAACGCAACCTGCTCACCGAGTTGGACTCGCATCTCAAGGATTTCGGCTCGCAGCGAGCCCAGCTCCTCATCGTCTCCAGGGTCACCGCGCGGGTCGCGCGTGAGGTCAGCGACGAGATGGGGCTCGCAGTCCCTCTGCTCGCCGATGCCAGCGGCGCTCTCGCCCGCGAGCACGGCGCAGAGGACGAGACCGGCCGGCGCATTCCTGTCGCCATCCTCGCCGACAAGGACGGTGCCATCGTGCGCCGATTCGACCCGCTTCCCGAGGATGATCCGGCGAGCGCGATCGAAGCGCTGCTCTACTCGGTACGCGCCTTGGGCTCCACGGCGCTCTCGGGCCCCGGAGGATGAAGCTCCTGGAGATCTATCTCGACGACCATTGGGCCGGCGCCGGGGCCGGTCGGAGTCTGGCGCGACGTCTCGCTCGGAACAATGCCGGCACCGATTGGGCGTGGGCGCTGGAAGAGGTGATGGGCGAAATCGAGGAGGACGATCGAACCCTGGAGACGATACGGGACAGGCTCGGGGTCACCGGTGGCGGGGTCAAGAGGTCGCTGGCCCAAGTCGGTGAGCGAGTGGCGCGTCTCAAGCTCAATGGGCGTCTCGTCACCTACTCGCCGCTGAGCAAGGTTCTCGAGGTCGAAGCGCTGATCGCCGGCGTGTCGGCGAAGCGGCTCCTCTGGACGGCTCTCGGCGAGATCGCCGCGAACAACCCGGCCCTCGCCGGGTTCGGGTTCGCCGACTTGGAGCAGCGCGCCGACGCCCAGCTGGCGACATTGCGCAGATTCCATCGAGACGCCGTCACGGAGGCGTTCGCCGAGGACGGGTCGCTGCGGTCCTGACCGCAGGCCTCAGTCGCGCCTGCCCAGCACCCAGGTCAGTGCGCCGAGCCCGATCGTGGCTGCCACGGGCATCCGGAACCGGGTGAGCCAGAGGGCCGGGCTGAACCCGTGGGACCGTGAGTCGAAGTCGCCATGGGCACCGAGATCGACGTCGACCGGCTCGAAGAGGTTGCCCTCGACGTTCGCCTGATCGCGAGGGCGATCGTCCAACTGGCTCTCCACGCCGCTGCTCCCCAGATACTGGTCCAACAGCCCGGGAGCCAGGCTGTTACCGGCCATGGTGAGGATGGTGGGCAGAGCAACGTTGACCTCACGCCTCCTCTCCCGATAGGCGAGATGGACGGCCTCGGCGGCGACCTCGGGCTGATAGATGGGCGGCACCGGCATGGGGTGTCGATCGAACTTGGACCGGCAGTGGGAGAACTGAGGTGTGTTGATCGCGGGCAGGTTGACCATGCCGACATGCACCGACGAACCCTGGTGGATCAGCTCCGCCCGCACCGACTCGGTCAGGCCATTGATGGCGTGCTTGGCGCCGCAGTAGGCGGATTGGAGCGGAATCCCCCGATAGGCCAGGGCCGAGCCCACCTGGACGATCGTGCCCCTGTCCCGGGGTCGCATCTTCCCCAGGGCGGTCCTGGTCCCCCACACGGTGCCCAGATAGGTCACCCTTGTTGCCCGTTCGAACTCCTCGGGCGTGCAGTCCTCGAAGAACCCGAACACCGTTGTCATGGCATTGTTCACCCAGAGATCGATCGGCCCGAGCTCGGTCTCCACCCGATCGGCCGCCGCCTGCACCTGGTCGGCGTCGGAGACGTCGGTGGGCAGCGCCAGGGCCCTGCCTCCCAGGTTCTCCACCTCCACGGCGGTGGCCTTCAAGGCTCGCTCGCCACGCGCCAGCAGCCCGATGAGCGCACCGTCGGCCGCGAAGCGCCGGGCGACAGCCCGGCCCACGCCGCTGGAGGCACCGGTGATCACGACCACGGGCGGCGGGGTGGTTGGGGGCATCGTGACCTCTACCCCGGTCCAGCCCTGTACAAACGACGTGGTCCCGCCAGCAGGGCTGATCCCTTCAGCGGCTCAGGCGGCCCGCATCTCCTCGACCGGGGCCAGGGTCGTCGCCAGGTGGTCGGTGGCCTCGTTGATCATCTCCCTCACCCGGTGCTCGGGCACCCCGACGATCTCGGCGATCGAGCCCATCGTGGCAGGCGGGGTCTCCCCGAGGCCAAAGCGAAGCTCGACGATGCGGCGGTGGATCTCGGAGAGCTCGGAGAGGCTGGCGTGAACCGCCTCGACCAGCATCCGCTGCTCGACGTCGGCGGACGGATCGGGAGCCTCGTCGTCAAAGACGAAGTCCCCAAGCTCGGCACCGTCCTCTCCTACCGGAGCCTCGAGAGCGACGGTAGTGGCCACGGACAGCGCCTTCTCCACGTCCTCGACGTCGATGCCGGTCTCCGTGGCGATCTCCTCCGGCGTGGCGACACGGCCCAGCTCACCCTTGAGCGTCTCGGCCGCACCCCTGACCACGGGGAGGAGGTCGAACAGCGCAGTAGGCAGGCGAATGGAGTCGCTCAGGTTGGCGCGGGCGCGTTGCATCGCCTGTCGGATCCACCAGGTGGCATAGGTCGAGAACTTGAAGCCCTTACGCCAATCGAAACGCTCGACGGCGGTGATCAGACCCAGGTTCCCCTCCTGAATCAGGTCCAGCATGGAAAGGCCTTCACCGGTATAGCGACGGGCATTGGCGACCACGAGACGGAGGTTGGCCTCGATGAATCGCTGCCGGGCTCGCTCGCCCTCACGAACCTGGCGCTGGAGGACGGAACGCTCCTTGGCCGTGAGCCTGTCGCCCGACTCCAGTAGCTCGCGCGCCTGCGCACCCGCCTCGATCGCCTGGGCGAGGCGCACCTCGTCCTCGGCGGTGAGCAGGTCGTGTCGGGAGATCTCGTCGAGATACTGAGTCACCAGATCGGTGGTGACCCTGCCTCTCTCGTCGACCATTCGGTTCTGAGTCTTCTTGGCCATCTCACACTTTCGAACAAGCGTTCGTGAGGATAGATTCCCGCCCCCACTTGCTTTCCTGGTCTACCCGGCGGAGCCGTCCCGAAAACGACAGCATTTGCTCATGTGACCGGGGCGCGGATTCCGATACACCTTGAGGCTGGCAGAGTTGAGCCGTCTGTCTTTCGAAGGATCCACTTGCCCACCAACCCCGAAGCATTCGAGAGCATCCTCTCCGCAGCCAAGTCCGGAGCGGAATGGGCGTGGGCATCGCTGTATCAGGACCTGGCCGGCCCGGTGCGTGGCTATCTGGCGAGCCGGGGGGCACATGAGCCCGACGACGTGACCAGTGAGGTCTTCCTCAAGGTCGCCGGGGCCATCCAGCGCTTCGAGGGCGACGAGACTTCCTTTCGCTCCTGGATCTTCGTGATCGCTCATCGCCGTCTCATCGACGAGAGGAGACGTCGGGGGAGACAGCCGGTCATCACCGAGCTGTCACCGGCCACGGTCACCGACACCGAGATCGGCAACGTCGAAGACGAGGCGATGGAGCGTCTCTCGACGGTCGAGATGGAGGACATGCTGGCGCAACTGACCGACACCCAGCGCGACGTGCTTGCCCTCCGCATGATCGGCGGGCTCTCCCTCGAGCAGACGGCGGAGGTCATGGGGAAACGGGTGGGGGCGGTGAAGGCCCTGCAGCACCGCGCTCTTGCCTCCCTCCAGGCGAAGTTCGAGACAGAGGGCATATCCCGATGAGCGATCACGACGTTTACAGGGATGACATGGCGAGAGACAGGCTCTCCGACCTCGACGTCGAGATGGTTCTGACGGGCGGGATCCCGGAGAGCCCCCGATTGGCACGTCTGGCCAATCTCCTCCAGATGGCCCACGAAGGCCACGATCTGACTCCCGAACCCGAGGTAACCGCCCGATTCGCCGCCGAGGCGGCGAGGATCGCAACGTCTTCCACGGCGATCGGATCGCCTCGCCTGGCCCGACCCCGCTCTTTCGCCTCGATCTGGAACCGTCCAATCGCGGCAGCCACCGCCGGATTCGCCCTCGTCCTCGGCATGAGCGGTGTCGCGGTCGCTTCGGACTCTGCTGCACCCGGCGATCTCCTCTACGGGATCGATCGCACCCTGGAGTCGATCGGCATCGGGGCCGGCGGCGCCACCGAGCGGGTCTCGGAGGCCTCGACATTGCTCGATAGGGGTCAGGTGCCGGAGGCGATCGAGCACGTGGCCGATGAGACGTCGGCCGACGACGTCATGTCGGCCGAGGCAACGGCCGCACTTCAGGCTGCCGCCGAGGCGGTCGCAGCAAATGGGCAGGGGAACACCTCCGTTGGCGAGTCGGTGGGGGCGATGCTCGACGAGATCTCGCGGATGCTCCAGGATGACGAGCTCGACGGCGCCATGTTCGGCAGGCGTGTCTCGGAACTGGCCCGTTCCATCCGCGACGAGGCCGATCCCGGTGAGGGATCGGCCGACTCCGAGCCCGGGAACCAGGGCAACCAGGGTCGAGGCCAGGGACAGGGGCCGCCGGACGAGCCACCTGGCAACCCGGATCAGGGGCCGAAGGGCCCGCCTGACGACGCGGGCGGCAATGGGCCGCCCGATGACGCGGGACAAGCCCCCGACGGGAACGGCAACGCCGGAGGGAAGGGGCAATCAGAGGGAAATGGACCGCCCGGTGGAGGCGGTCCGCCTGCTGGAAACGAGAACTCCGGGGGGAACGGACAAGGAAGCGGGAACGGACAAGGAAACGGCCCACCGGGCGACCCACCCGGACGCCCCTGAGCCAAGGCTTTCCCTGCCGGGAGAAGGCCCCGGACGTCCCCCGGGGCCTTTTCCCTTTCTGGCGACGTTCGGCAGTGTCGCGGTTCGGGTCTATCGTGCCCTCGATGGACCCCGCAACCACCGCGGACGCCGAAACGGCATCGTCGGTGACCGCGAGCGACTCACGTTCTGCTCAGCGCGTCTTCAACGTGTCGATGGTGATCTCCGGGATCCGTTGTCTCATCGCCTATGTCCTATTGCCCTTCGTGACCCCGTTCCTGGGACTGGCGCCGGGAATCGGACCGGGTCTGGGGATCGTGATCGGCCTGGTTGCCCTGGCCTCCAACGGTTACAGCCTGAACCGCTTCTGGCGGCTTCGTCATCGCTGGCGCAAGCCGATCACCTTCCTCCACGTCTCCGTCATCGGGCTGCTCCTCGTGCTCCTGGCACAGGATGTGGCCGCCCTCGGTCGAGCTCTTTGAGCCGCCGGACGAGCTGACCGCACAGATCAGGGACGGGCGGTGGCCCGGCCCCTTCCCGGCACCTTCTTCGCCTCCGGCTCGGGTGGCGGACGTGGGAAGCGATTCTCCAGGGCGATCGCGATCGGGGTGGCGGTGAACACCGAGGAATAGGTCCCGGCGAGGATGCCGATGAGGAGGGCGAGGGCGAAGTCGCCCAGGGTGTCGCCGCCGAGCACGTAGAGGCTCGCCAGGATGAGCAGGGCGCCCAGACCGGTGTTGATCGTCCGGGGCACGGTTTGCAGACAGGCGTCATTGGCGATGTCCTCGATCGAGTCGTCGGGTCGGAGGGCGAGCTGCTCCCTGATCCGGTCGAAGATGACCACCGAGTCGTTGACCGAATAGCCGATGACCGTGAGCAGGGCGGCGAGGAATACCCCGTCGAAGGTCTTCCCCATCCAGGCGAACGCCCCCACCAGCAGTGCCACGTCGTGGACCATGGCCAGCACGGCGGCCAATGCAATGGTCCACCGGAAGCGCCAGGCGAGATAGATCATCTGGATCGCGATGGCGATGACCAGGGCGGTGAGCGCGCGGTTGCGCAACTCGAGACCGAAGGTCGGCCCGACGAACTGGTCGCGAACGATCGTGCTCTCCCCACCAGCCTCTTCGACGGCCGCCAGGAGCGCCGCCTCCTGGGATGAGTCCAACTCCTCGGTGCGGACGATCAGGTTGCCCTCACCCGACTCCTGGACCAGGGCGCGGGCCAGCCCCGCTTCGGCGAGATCGCCCCGGAGCTCCTCGAGGGACACCGGCCGCTCCGTGTCGAACTCGAGGAGATTTCCCCCGGCGAACTCCAGCCCCATCTCGACGCCCGAGATGAACAGACCGGAGATGAACACGACGACCACGACCCCGGCGACCACCAGCCATCTTCGCCAGGAATGGAGGATCCGGGGATTGCTGGTGCGGATCCAGGCCTGGAACCTCTGCCCCACGGTCATCCCCATGAGACGGGGCCGTCGATCCATGTCGATGAGATGGGTCAGGATCTCGAGCAGCACCCTGGTCACCACGAGGGCGGAGAACATCGAGACGATGACGCCGATGCTCAATGTGATACCGAAGCCACGCACCGCGCCCGAGGCGTAGAAGAAGAGCAGCATGGCGGCGAGCAGGGTGGTCACATTGGAGTCGGCGATCGCAGACCAGGCCCTGGTGAAGCCGGCCGTTATGGAGTCGGCTGCGGAGGGCTGCTCGAAGTACTCCTCCTTGGCCCGCTCGTAGACGAGGACGTTCGCGTCGACGGCCATGCCCACGGCGAGGACGAAGCCGGCGATGCCGGGAAGCGTGAGGGTTGCCCCCATCGCCACCAGGACCGCGTAGGAGATCACCGAGTACGCCCCCAGTGAGATGACCGCCACGATCCCCATCAACCGGTAGAAGATGATCATGTAGACGAGGGTGAGACCGGCCCCGATCAGAGCGGCCTGCACGCTGGCATCGATCGCCGCTTCCCCGAGCGACGGGCCCACCGTGCCGCGCTCGATCACCTCGACGGGCACCGGCAGGGCGCCGCCCTGGATCAGTGCGGCCAGTTCGGTCGCCTCCTCCTCGTCGAATCCTCCGGTGATCAGGGTGCCCCCGCCGGTGATGCCGACTCCACAGGAGACGTCGAGAGCAACCCCGGGGCTGGAGATGACCTGGTTGTCGAGCACGATCGCGATGCGACGGGTCGCCTCGCCCGGTGCGGCACACGCTGCCTCGCCGGTGAGCGCGGCCCATTGCTCGGCGCCATCGGCCCGGAACTGGAGGGATACCACCCATTGCGCCGAGCCCTGGGTGTCGAAGAAGGGTATGGCCGTCTCCACCTCCTCGCCGCTCACGGCAACCGGCCCGAGTGCCAGCTGCTCGCCCTCCTCACCGGGGAGGACCAGCCCCTCCTCATCGGGCGGGACCGAGCCCTCGCTGTAGGACGCCTCGACGGCGTGGAAGGTCAGTTGGGCGGTGCGGCCGATGGCGGCGACCGCCTCGTCGGGGTCGTCGACGCCGGGGAGCTCGACGATGATCCGGTTGTCTCCGGACACCTGGAGGGTGGGCTCGGCCACGCCGAGGGCGTCGACGCGACGACGCAGGACCTCGAGGGTCCTGGCAGTGACCCCCTCGTCGACCGTGATCTCATCGGTGTCCTGGGCCTCGAGGACGATCTGGGTCCCACCACGGAGATCGAGCCCGAGACGAACCGGGATCTGGAGCATCGCATAGATCGAAGCTCCGAGAACCACGACGGTGAAGAAGAGCCTCCACCTCGAAACTCTGAGCACGGCTGTCACCTCGAAGGGATGGGAACCAGTCGGCAGGCTAACGGCTGAAGGTCGAACCGAGACATCAGGTCAGTCCCCGGCGCAAGGAGGGTTGCGCGTTCCGCCACTACGCTCGCCCGGGCAATGACACGCAAGATCGTCTCCCAGGACGTCTCCGAGGGCCCGGCCCGGGCCGGCGCCAGGGCGATGCTGCGGGCGGTGGGCCTGACCGAGGAGGACTTCACCAAGCCCCAGGTCGGCTTGGTCTCGGCGGGCAACGAGGTGACACCCTGCAACGTCAGCGGCCCGAGACTCACCGCAGCGGCCAAGGAGGGGGTCCGGGGCGCGGGCGGAGTGGGTCTGGAATTCGCCACCATCGCGGTCAGCGACGGGATCTCGATGGGCCACGAGGGGATGCGGGCTTCCCTGGTGTCCCGGGAGGTGATCGCAGACTCCGTTGAATTGGTGATGCACGCCGAGCGATTCGACGCCATGGTCTCGGTGGCCGGCTGTGACAAGTCGCTGCCCGGGATGTTGATGGCAGCGGCGCGTCACAACCTCCCCTCCGTGTTCCTCTATGGCGGCTCCTCGCTCCCCGGTCATCTCGACGGCCGCGACATCTCCATCGTGGACGTGTTCGAAGGCATCGGCGCCCGGACGGAGGGCCTCATCGACGACGCCCAGCTGCTTCGGATCGAGCAGGCCGCCTGTCCGGGGATGGGGAGCTGCGCTGGGATGTTCACCGCCAACACCATGGCGACAGTGGGTGAGGCGATCGGGATGTCCCTTCCCGGGAGCGCCTCGGTCCCGGCCGTCGACCCCCGGCTCGACGACTACGCCCGACGATCCGGCGAGACCGTGATGCGTTTGCTCGCCGACGACGTGCGACCCCGGGACATCATGACCCGGAGCGCCTTCGAGAACGCGATCACCGCGGTCATGGCACTCGGTGGCTCGACCAACGCAGTCCTTCACCTGATGGCGATCGCCCACGAGGCGAAGGTGACCCTGAACCTCGAGGACTTCGACGAGATCAGCCGGCGGACGCCCCATATCGGCGATCTCAAGCCCTTCGGTCGGTTCCACATGGTCGATCTGGACCGCATCGGTGGCGTGCCCGTGGTGCTGCGGGCATTGCTCGAGGAGGGACTGATCGACGGTGGCGCGCTCACGGTCACCGGGAAGACAGTGGCCCAGAACCTCGCCGGGGTGACCTTCCCGGATGATCAGGAAGTGGTCTTCCGGCCGGAACGGCCGCTCCGCGAGGACGGTGGCATCGCCATCCTGCGCGGCAACCTCGCACCCGAGGGGGCGGTGGTCAAGATCGCCGGCATCGACCTCGGGGTGTTCGAGGGCACGGCCCGGGTCTTCGACGACGAGCAACACGCACTCGCCGCCCTGTTCGAGCATCGGATCCACCCCGGCGACGTGGTGGTGATCCGGTATGAAGGGCCGCGAGGGGGCCCGGGCATGCGGGAGATGCTGGCGATCACGGCCGGGATCAAGGGAGCAGGGCTGGGCAAGGACGTGCTACTGGTGACCGATGGCAGGTTCAGCGGTGGGACCACCGGGCTCTGCATCGGCCATGTCGCGCCGGAAGCGGCCCGCGGCGGGCCCATCGGCCTCGTCGAAGAGGGCGATCAGGTGAGGGTGGACATCCCGGCCCGCACACTCGACCTCCTGGTCGACGACGAGGAGCTGCAACGGCGCAGCAGCGCCTGGCAGGCCCCGGCGCCCCGTTACAGCAGCGGGGCACTCGCCAAGTACGCCTCGTTGGTGGGCTCGGCAGAGAACGGTGCGGTCACCGGAGCCGGGTGAGTCGGTGACCATGTGCGTCGCCCTGATGCGTGGCATCGGGCCGGGCAACCCGAACATGAAGAACGAGAACTACCGGCGGGTCGCAGAGGGTCTCGGCCTCCAGAACGTGTCGACCTTCATCTCCACCGGCAACGTCATCTTCGACACCCAGTCGGCGGACATCCCCGCCATGGAGAGGGCATTCGAGGAGGCATGGGTGAGCGAGCTCGGCTTCACCAGCACCACGATCATCCGCACCCTGGACGACTTGGAGGCCCTGGTGGAGGCCGATCCTTTCCAAGGCCGCGTGCATGGCCCCTCCACATATCTGCTGGTCACCTTTGCCCGGAGGGACCTGGACGTCGGTTTCGATGTCCCCCATCAGCTGTTCGACGGTGGCGGGCAGCTCGTGGCTGCAACCGCCCGCGAATTGTTCACCGTCACCGACACCACCTCCGAGCGTGCGCCCAATGTGATGGGGTGGCTGGAACGCGAGTTCGGGAAGGAGATCACGTCCCGGACCTGGCTGAGCGTGACCCGGATCCTCAACAAGATGCGCTGAGAGCCTGTTGTCGCCGGCTCGCCGGCGACGGAACATACCCCCCGAAGCGCCCGGCACCGCCCGCCGGTATCGGCCAGACTTAGGTGACGTGTACGTGATCATCTACGTGCCACAGGGAGCCGAACCTGAGGTGTTCGGGCCGTTCTCCACCTTTCAGCACGCGGTCAACATCCTCCGTGCCATTGCCGCCGCGGCCGGATTCCCGCTCCAGGCACCTCCATCCGGTCTGATGGCCAGCATCGACCTGCTCATCGACGGGGAGAGACACCGTTACCAGCTGCTCAAGGTCGGCTCGCCCTCCCAGCTCGAGGTGCACTCCTCGGTGATCGAGGAGCTGCGGGAAACCGCCGAGATCGAGTTGGTGAGCGACGGCGACCTCTCACCGCCGGGACGTTTCTCCTCCTACTGACGAACGCCCGAGCCGACTCGGTTAGGCAGCGCTCACCACCGGCTGCGCAGGGGAGCCACCCACTCGTCGACAAGCGACCTGACCTCGTCGGAGAGCGGCCCGGCCTCGGCGGCTCGAAGGCACTCGTGGAGCTCGGCGCGGTTCTTCACACCGAGCACGACGGTGTCGACCCCCTCCATGGAGAGCGCGTACCGATGGGCGAGAGCGGCAGGGGACTCCCCCAGCTCGGCGGCGAGCTCTCGAAATGGCGCAGCCCTCTCGTAGTCCCTGGCCACGGGATGATCGACCCCCAGGTCGCGGTCTACCCGGTCGGTGAGTGCGCCCGCCTGCACCGCCCGGATGCCCATGACGCCGATGCCGAGCTCATGCGCCCGGGCAATCAGGTCCCGCGGCGGGGCTGATCCGCCGTCCCACTCCATGTCACCGGGGGCATCGATGACATTGGCGACCATCTGGGCGACCGCAGGCGCCGGGTCCGTGGTCATGACCCGCTCCAGGACGTCACCGTGTTGCACCGCAGTGATGCCCCAGGCGCCGACCCGACCCTCGTCGACCAGCGTCTGGAATGCGGGTCGGGCGGCCTCTTCGAAGACCTGGAGGGTGGTGGTCCATGAACCGCGATCGGGATCCGGTGACGGGAGGATCTGGCTGTGCAGAATGAACAGGTCGACGTATTCGACCTGCAGTCTCCCCAGGCTCTCCTCGAGCCCCCGCTTCGCCCCGGGCCCCACTTCCGACGGATCGGCCTGGCCGACGTGGTGCTTGGTGCACAGTCTCAACCCGTCGGGAAGTGCACCCGCGAACGCGGCCCCCACGATCTCCTCGGCCTCGCCGTCGCCATATCCGGGGGCCACGTCGATGAGCGTCAACCCGGCCTCGACGGCATCCCGCACCGTCGCCACCGCCTCTTCCCTGCTGGTCGAGCCCCACACGCCACCCAGCCCTCCTCCACCCAGGGTCAGCGCGCTCACCGGCCAGAGACTGCCGAGCATCCTCTCCTCCATCAGTGGCCTCCGGGGTGGCCGTCAGCCGTCTCGGGCCGGAGCACCAGACGACGCAGGAATTGGGCGTTGACGGCGACGATGACGGTCGAAGCGCTCATCAGGACGGCGGCGGCAGCCGGGGCGAGCACGATTCCGGCCCAGGCGAGGGCCCCGGCTGCGAGCGGGATGGCAATCACGTTGTATCCGGCCGCCCACACCAGGTTCTGCACCATCTTGCGATAGCCGACCTCCGACAGTCGGCGGATCGCCACCACTCCACGGGGGTCGTCGCCGGCGAGGACGATCCCGGCCGATTCGATTGCCACGTCGGTGCCGGCACCGATGGCGATCCCGACATCCGCTCGGGCGAGAGCGGGGGCGTCGTTGACCCCGTCACCGACCATGGCGACGCTTCGCCCGGCAGCCTGAAGCTTCTCGACCTCGGAATGCTTGTCCTCGGGGAGCACCTCCGCCATTACGTGGTCGATGCTCAGATCCCCGGCAACGGCGGCGGCGACCTGGCGGGCATCGCCCGTGATCATCGCCACCTCGACACCGAGACGATGCAGCTCGGCCACCGCCTGACGCGATTCCGGGCGGACCTGGTCTTCCAGTGACAGTGCGCCCGACACCTTCCCGTCCTCGATGACATGGAGCACCGCCGCGCCACGGGTCTTCCAGCGCTCCACCATCTCGCTTATCGAGACCGGGACCTCCAGTCCTCGTTCGGCGAGCAGAGCGGGACCGCCGACCGCGACCTTCGACCCATCGACCTCCGCCTCGACTCCACGCCCGCTCATCGACCTGAAGCCGGTCGCTCGGGGCAGTGCCCCGCGGGCACGCCCGGCGTCGACGATGGCCCGCGCCAACGGGTGCTCGGACTCCGATTCCACGGCGGCGGCGGTCACTACCAGACGCTGGTCGTCGCCGTCGACGGAGGCGACCCCGCTCAGCCGATGGTTGCCCAGGGTGAGCGTCCCGGTCTTGTCGAACAAGACCATGTCGACGAGACGCATGCGCTCCAGGGCGAGGCGGTCTTTCACCAGGATGCCGTGGCGGGCCGCCATGGAGGTGGAGATCGAAATGACCAGTGGGATCGCCAGCCCGAGGGCGTGGGGGCAGGCGATGACGAGCACCCCTACCGTCCGGGCCACCGCCTGGTCGGGCCGGTCGATCGTCAGCCACACGATCACCGTGACGACTGCCGACCCGAGGGCGACGTAGAACAGCAACGCGGCGGCACGATCTGCCAGCACCTGGGCACGGGAGCGCGACTGTTGAGCCTGGTCGACCAGCCTCTGGATGCCGGCCAGCGCGGTGTCCTCCCCGACCGCGGTGACCTCGACCCGGATGGCGGTGTCGGTGGCGACCGTCCCGGCAACCACGTCGTCGCCCGGACCTCTGGCCACCGGCTTCGACTCGCCGGTGACCATCGACTCGTCGATCTCGGCGGCGCCGGTCAGAATCCTCCCGTCGGCGGGCACCCGCCCCCCGGGACGGACCAGGACCACGTCGCCGGGCCGGAGCTCGGCTACGGAGACGGTCGTGGTGCCATCGTCATCCACACGCTCGGCTTCGTCGGGGAGGAGCTCGGCGAGGGCGGAAAGCGCCCCGCGGGCCTGGCCAATCGCCCGCATCTCCATCCAGTGGCCGAGCAGCATGATCGTGATCAAGGCGGCGAGCTCCCACCAGAACTCCACGTCGAACCAGCCGAGGGTGGTGGCGGCTGAGGCGACGAAGGCGACCGTGATCGCCATGCCGATCAATAGCATCATCCCGGGGCGACGTCCCCTCGCCTCCCCCACGGCACCCGTCAGGAATGGGGTGCCGCCGTACACGAACACCGCGGTTCCAAGGAGTGGCGCCACCCAACCGGATCCGGGGAACTCGGGAGCCCTGTACCCGAACCACTCCTGAACCATCTCCGAGAAGAAGATCACAGGGAGGGTGAGAGCGAGAGACACCCAGAATCGATCCCTGAACATGGCGACGTCGTGCCCGGCGTGCTCGTCGTGTCCCCCGCCGTGGTGTTGGTGGCCTGCTTCGGGGGCGGGATGGTGGGTGTGCTCTGCGACGTCGGAGTGCCCGGGGGCGGCGTGATCTCCGTGCATGCCGTCATGCCCGCCGTGGTCGTGGTGATCGTGGCTCACGAGCCTGCTGACGGTACCCGCCTCGCCCCGAGGCCTAACCGGGGTGGTGCTCTCCGTGCCCGACGGGCAAGTCGAGGACGTCGTCCTGATCGCTCAGGTCGGCCCCGCAATGCGGACAGGTCCCCCATGGTTCCTCGAGGAATCTCCCGCATTCGATGCAGGTCGCGGCGAGGAAGCAGGCCGGGTCGCCCATGTGGGGATGGTAGCGGTCAACCGCGCGACCCTTCGGGCCGGTCCCATCGCCGGCTCAGCCATCCCTCCTGGGGTTGGTCCGAGGGCAGCACCGGGCCGCTCACCTTCAGTATGTCGGTGCGGGTGCACATCCCGACCATTCGCCCCGAGGTGTCGATGACCGGGAGGTGACTCACCCCTTCGGCGATCATGAGCCGGGTTGCCTCGGCAACGGTCGACGCGACACCGATGGTGACCACGTCGGTTCGGGCGAGGGCCCCGATGTTCTCCGCTTCCGAAGCGTCCGGGCCGAGCAGGTCCGACCGCGACACCATGCCCATCAGACCGCCCTGCCCATCGACGATCGGAAAGGCGTTGTGCCCGCTGGCATCCATGACCGCCACCGCCTCCGCGAGGGTTGCCGAGGCGTCGATGCTGGTCACGCCGGGGTTCATGACCTGCCCCACCCTGGTGGAGGTCAGCACGTCGACCTGGAGGTCTGTCGACACCTGATAACCCCGGCGGTGCAGCTTCTCGGTCATGAGGGTGTTGGGAAGGAGCCAGGCCCCCACGAGATCGGCCAGGACGCTGGCCAGGATGAGAGGAAGGATCGCGTCGAAGTCCCGGGTCAACTCGAAGACGAACACGATCGACGTGAGGGTGGCGCGGGTCGCCGCTCCGAAGGTGGCGGCCATCGCCACCAGAGCGAATGCCCCTGCACTCAGCTCGGCATTTGGCGCGAACCGCAGTGTGATCTCTCCGACCAGGGCACCGAATGCGCCCGAGATCAGGAGCACAGGCGCGAGCGTGCCCCCAGAGGTCCCCGATCCCAAGGCCAGCCACCAGGCGACCAGCTTGGCCCCGGCGAGGACGGCGAGCGCACCGGCCGCCATCCCCCCGGCGAGGACCGCGTCGATCTGGCTGTATCCGACACCGAGCACCTCCGGCACGAGGAGACCGACCAGCCCGAACCCGATCGCCCCGATCACCGGATGCCAGAACTCGTTGACCGGGAGCCGGCGGAACCCCTCCTCGACGAGGAACAAGCCCTTGGTGATGACGACGGCGAGAAGCCCGCAGAGCAGTCCCAGGGGGACGAAGAGCGGAAGGTCACCCAGTCCGGCGAAGCCGTGATCGGGGACGGTGAACAACGGGCCGTCACCGAACAGCGTGCTGTGTATCCCCCCGGCCACGGCGGAGGCCACCGCGGTGGGGATGAAGGCCCTCGTGGAGAACTCGAACAGCAACAGCTCGGTGGCGAGGACGACGGAGGCGACGGGGGCGCCGAAGGTGGCCGCCATCCCGCCGGCCGCGCCGCACGCCAGCAAGATCTTGCGCTCCGAGGGGGAGACCCGGAGGAATTGGCCGAGCAGGGAGCCGAGCGAGCCCCCGGTCACGATGATTGGGCCCTCGGCTCCGAACGGCCCGCCCGTCCCGATGGCGATTGCTGCGGAGAGGGGCTTGGCTATGGCGGCGCGTGGGGCAACCCGGCTCTGACGGTGGAGGATCGTCTCCATCGCCTCGGGGATGCCGTGGCCCTTGATGATCGGGCTCCATCGAGCGAGCAATGCCACCAGCAGTGCTCCCGCCACCGCCACGATCACGATCCGAGGCGACGGCTCCAGCTCGCTCATCGACGGCAGGTCGAAGCCCACCCGTCCGAAGAGCGTGAGGTTGGTGAGCACCGCGATCATGGTGACCAGCAGCCATGCCGCGGCACCCGCGGCCGCTCCCACCGCGACCGCGAGCACGCTCAGATATGTGATTCGCCGGGGACTGGTCCGGAGCACGAGCGGAGAGTGTATCGTGACACGATATGTCTCCCCAATCGGTCACGGTCGACGACTACCGGCGGCTCCTCGAGCTCCGCACCGGTTTACGACGATTTCTGACCTGGAGTGCGGATCGGGCCCGGGCGGCCGGGCTGACCCCGGGCCAGCATCAGCTGCTGCTTGCCGTGCGCGGTGACCCTGACCCCCTGGGGCCGACCATCGCCACGGTGGCCGAGTACCTGCAGACCCGTCACCACAGCACGGTCGAGTTGATCGACAGGGCCGAGCGAGATGGCCTGGTGCGGCGTCGGCCCGATCCTCACGATGCCCGTATCGTCCGGATCCGGACCACTCGCAAGGGAGACGCTCGACTCAACGCCCTTTCGGAGCAGCACCTCGAGGAGCTGGAACGTCTGGCCCCGAGGATGGCCAGCTTGTGGGTCGGCCTCGACTGACGAGCTACTGCTCCTGCAGCAGCGAGTCCATCTGCCCCATGGACTCCCGTATGCCCTCGGGACCGCCCATGTCCATGATCTGTTCCATCTGCTCCCGGCTCTGATACCCGGACACCATCTCCACCCGGGTGCCGCCGTTGTTCTCGGTCAGCTCGGTGTGCAGGGTCATGATCGGCATGTCGGCGACGGGATCACCCCGTTCGTCGGCAAAGCCGTCGATGACGTCGAGTGACTCCGGCGGATTCACCGCGTTGACCCGCCACCAGCCGCGCAGCTTCTCGCCCTCGGGGCTCGTCATGTAGTAGGCCATCTCCCCGCCGGGGCTCAACTCATGGCTCTCGAACTTGGCGGGGTACCCGGGAGGGCCCCACCAGCGCTCCAACTTGCGTGGGTCGGCCCACAACTGCCAGACCTTCTCGATGGGAGCCTCGAAATCGGCGACCACGGTCGTGGTCAGGTTGTCGACGTCATTGTCGATTCGGGTGACGCTCATCGTCTCCTCCTTGCGTCGGCGTCCCGTTCCGCGACCCGGTCCGCCCCTGACAGGGTCGCAGGCGCGCCCATACCCCGCCTCCGGCGAGCCAAACCATGTATTTGCGGAACTGTGTTTCCGGAATCGATCGGGCGGGCACAGCCCGGGATGGCCGAGGACCGGACTCCCCGTCTCACCGCGACAAGGTGGTTCATGGTCGTGGCTGCACTGTCGCTGCTCATCGCCTCCCAGATCCACTTCGGCAACCTGGTGTCCGGCTACGAGGACCCAGGCGCGGCGGTTCCCGAGTCGGTGATCGGTGGCGTGATGCTTCTCGGGCTCCTCTTCTCGTGGGCACCGCCGCCATGGGGAAGGCGGGCCGCAATCGGTGCGCTCGCCTTCGGCCTCGCCGGCTCGACACTCGGCCTGGTCCTGGTCGCGATCGGGATCGGCCCGCGGACGGTCCCGGACGTGATTTATCACGTCCTCCTGGTGACGACCCTCGTCGTGGGTCTCATCCAGGCGGTGCGTCGCCCCCCCGGCGTGGGGTCGGCCTCGACCCGGTGACTACGCCTGCTCGCCCGACATCGCCCCGACACTGGGCTGCAGCTTGGACCAGGTGATGGCGGAGATCAGGATCAGCAGCGCAACACCTGCGATCACGTAACGAGTCCCGGAGTCCTGCATCGCGATGACTGCCGGGAGGACGAGGAGGGAGATCAGGTTCATCACCTTGATCAGCGGGTTGAGCGCGGGGCCGGCCGTGTCCTTGAAGGGATCGCCCACCGTATCGCCGATCACCGCCGCCTTGTGTGAATCCGAGCCCTTGCCCCCGTAGTGACCGTCCTCGATGTACTTCTTGGCGTTGTCCCAGGCGCCGCCGGAATTGGAGAGGAAGTTGGCCATCAATTGGCCGGTCAGGATCGAGGCGGCCAGAAACGCACCGAGTGCGAAGTAGTTGAGCCCGAACCCGACGATGACCGGGGTCAGAACGGCGAGCAGTGCCGGGGTCAGCAGCTCGCGCAGCGAGGCGGCCGTGCAGATGTCGATCACCGGGCCGTAGTCGGGCCGTCTCTCGCCACGCATGATCGCGCCGTCGGCGAACTGGCGTCGGACCTCCTGCACCACCACGGCCGCCGACCGGCCCACCGCCCGGATCGCCAGACCCGAGAACATGAAGGCCACCGACCCGCCTATCAGAAGGCCGATGAATGTGGTGGGGTTGGCAACGTTGATCGAGGTCTCGGGGAGGGAGAACAGGTCGGAGCCCTCGCCGGCCAGCCCGAGCTCGCCGGCGATGGTCTCGACGAACGAGGCGAACAGGGCAACGGCGGCGATGACGGCCGATCCGATGGCGAAGCCCTTGGTCACGGCCTTGGTGGTGTTGCCCACCGCATCGAGGCCGACCATCACGGTGCGCGCCTCGCCGTGGAACTCCCCTGACATCTCGGCGATGCCGGCTGCGTTGTCGGCCACCGGGCCGAACGTGTCCTCGGACACCACAACTCCGGTGGTGGCCAGCATCCCCATCCCGGTGAGGGCGACTAGGTACAGCGAGAACTGGATGTTCCCGCCGCCGAGGGCGATGGCACCACCCAAAGCGGCGGCGATGGCCACGATCGCCCACACCGAGGACTCGAGGCCCGAGGCGAAGCCGGAGAGGACGGTCGTCGCCGGACCGGTCTGGGTCGCCTCGGCGATCTCCTGAACCGGCTTCTCCTCCGTGGAGGTGAAGTACTCGGTGAGACGACTCACCACCTGGGCGAGGACGAGACCGCCCACCACCGCACCGAAGACCTTCCATCCCTCGTTGCCGTTCTCGTTGCCCACGTAGAGCAGCGCCACGGCGAGAGTCCCGGCCACGGTGAGGAGCCCTGCGGTGAGGAACCCGCGGTTGATCGGCGCCATCGCCGACTTGTCCTTCGAGGTTGCCCTGACCTGGAACACGCCGACGATCGAGGCGAGGACACCGATGGCGCGCACGATTACGGGAAAGATCAGGCCCAGCGCCGGATTGGCCCCGATCGAGTCGAATGCAGCCACGCCGAGGATGATCGACGCCACCAGGGTGACCTCGTAGCTCTCGAAGAGGTCGGATGCCATCCCGGCGCAGTCACCGACGTTGTCGCCGACGTTGTCGGCGATGGTCGCCGGGTTGCGTGGGTCGTCCTCCGGGATCCCCTGTTCCACCTTGCCCACCAGGTCTGCACCGACGTCGGCCGCCTTGGTGAAGATCCCACCGCCGACACGCAGGAACAGCGCCAGCAACGAGCCCCCGAACCCGAACCCGACCAGGATCGCCGAGGACGTGTTCTGGAAGATCATGATGATGATCGTCGCCCCGAGCAGGCCCAGACCGACGGTGAACATCCCGGCCACTCCCCCGGTGCGGAAGGCCACCTTCAGCGCCGCGGGAAGGGACCCGGACCGGGCGGCGGCCGCGGTGCGGACGTTGCCACGCACGGCGAGCGACATCCCGATGAACCCGGTCAGCCCGGAGAGGAAACAGCCCGCGACGAAGGCGATGGTCCGCCACGCGCCGGACTGGACGAAGCTGAGCGCTTCGGCGCCATCGGGGGCGAGCACCGCCGTGGAGGTGAAGAAGACGATCAGGGCGAGCGGGACCAGGATCATGGCGATGGTCTTGAACTGCCGTCGCAGATAGGCCATGGCCCCCTCTTGAATCGAGGCGGCGATGTCCATCATCGCCTTGGTGCCCTGGTCTGCCTTGATCACGCCCCGGGACAGCATCGCCCCGACCACCAGTGCCAGCAGCGCCGTCGCCGCAGAGATCCACAGCCACATCCACTCGGCGCCGCCGAGTGTGAACTCCTGGTAGCCGCCTTCGGCAGCCAATATCGACAAGTTCAAGGAAGAGTCCTCCGTAGGTGTTGGCGGGCCGAGACTGTAGTGAGGGTGATTGACGGCCGACAATCAGCGGGCCACGCTGCCGTTGGCCGATCTGCGCGGAAGGATCCCGAAATTGCTGGATGGTCTTGTTGATTGGGTGACGGCCGTTGTCGAGACCCTGGGCTACGGGGGTGTCTCCTTCCTCGTCGCCCTGGAGAATCTCTTCCCTCCGATACCTTCGGAGATCGTGCTCCCCCTGGCGGGCTTCGTGGCCGCCGGGGGCGAAGCCTCCCTCGTGGGAATGGTGATCGCAGCGACCATCGGGTCGATGGTCGGCGCCTACGCCCTGTACGGGATCGCCGCCGCCATCGGCCCGGCACGCCTTCGATTCCTGGTGGTGCGTTACGGGCGCTGGTTCGGTCTCGATGAGGTCGACCTCGACCGGACCGAGGGATGGTTCGACCGTCGAGCCCGATGGGCCGTTCTGATCTGCCGTTGCATACCGTTGATGCGCTCTCTGATCTCGATCCCGGCAGGCTTCCGACGCATGCCGGTCCTCGCCTTCAGCCTCTACACCCTGGTCGGCTCCCTGGTCTGGAACGTCGTGCTCATCGGTGCCGGGTATCTGCTCGGCGAGGGCTGGGAACGGGTGGAGCGACCACTCGAGGTGTTCAAGAACGTGGTGGTCACGGTGATCGTTGCCGCCCTCGCCTGGTTCGTCTGGCGTCGCATCCTCCGGCCCAGGATCGCACGACAGCGGAGCAGCTGAAACGCGAAGGCCTGGGCGACATCAGGCGGAGCCGATCAGGCGGCCCAGTCGCTCCTGATCACCGACCTCGAGCGCATGCTCGGCCTGGAGGCTCTCCCTGTCCCGATAGATCGAAGCCATCGCCCTGATGACTCCGTCTTTCTTATAGGCCACCATGACGTCCCGTCCCGCCGGGTCACCGTCGACGATCTCCTCGTCCCAGCCGGCGATGTGACCGGTCACGTTGATCGGGATGTCGTAGTGCTGACTCCAGAAGAACGGAGGATGGGTGAAGGGGATGTCGTGGCCGAGCATGTTGGCCGCCGCCGCCTGCCCCTGACGTTCGGCCAGCACCCAGTGCTCGACACGAACCAGCTCACCGCCCGGGCCCGGGTAGCGGGCCACGTCACCGGCTGCCCAGATGTTGGGATCGCTCGACCTGAGCCGGTCGTCGACCACGACTCCGTCATCGACGGTGAGACCGGCGGCCTCGGCGAGGCTCGTGCGTGGCCGGACACCGATACCAATGACCACGAGCTCGGCGGGCACCTCGCTGCCATCGTCGAGGACGACCTGCTCGGGGCGGATCTCGGTCGTAGTGCGTCCCAGCCGAAACTCCACACCATGCTCCACGTGGAGATCCAGGATGAACCGACCCAGGGCCTCCCCGAGTGCGTCGACCAGGGGGATCTGGTCGGGGGCGATGACGGTCGCCCCGATCCCGCGGTGTCGCAATGAGGCGGCCACCTCCAACCCGATGAAGCCGGCCCCGACGACAGCCACCCTGGAGGTGCCTTCCAGGGCGGCGATTATCGCCCGGCTGTCCTCGAGGGATCTCAGGTAGTGGACATGAGGCTGGTCGGCGCCGGGCACGGGGAGAAGGCGCGGCTCCGCCCCTGTGGCGAGCAGGAGGGCGCCGTAATGGATCTGGCGGCCACCTTCGAGCTCGACGATGCGGTTGGCAGCGCCGATGGCGGTGACCGTCTCGCCGACGATCAGCTCGATGCCCGCGTCGGCGTAGAACTGGGGCGAGCGCAACGGCATCCAATCCTCGGGAGCCGTGCCCGCCAGATAGTCCTTGGAGAGGTTGGGCCGGTCGACGGGAGCCTCGACACCGACCATCGTGATCGGGCCTTCGTACCCGTGACGCCGCAACGCCTCGACTGCGGCGGCACCTGTCGCCCCCGAGCCGACGACCACCACGGACTCCGGCGGCGCCGGAGGAGTTCGTCTTGCGTCGGGCCGCTCCCTGGTTCCGGTGACGAAGACCCGGTCGCCCTCCAGCCTGGTCTCGTAGAGGGGTATCGGGTTGAGCGCCGGGCCGCCAACGGCCTCACCGGTCTCGACGTCGAAGGCGGCATGATGCCAGGGACAGCGGATCTGGCCATCGGCACAGATGCCTTCACCGAGTGGGCCGCCGTAATGGGTGCAGCTTCCCCCCAGGGCGCGTGGCCCGGCGGTGGTCTGCACGACCACGACCGGCTTGCCCTCGAACTGGCCGGCGGCAGGACGCTCGGGCGACAGGTCCGCAAGGGGAATCCCCTCGGTCGACAGGTCGGGACCGCCGGTGCTGCTATCTCCTGACATCGTTTCTCTCCTTTGAACCGGATGGCTCGTCCTGTTGGGCTCCCCGGAGCCGCACACAGCAATACCCTTCTTCGGGGGCGAGGATTGGGGTCAGCTCCGAGTCGGAAGCCTCGATCATCCCCTTCACCAGGGCGAGGTTGAGGGAACAGGTCGTCGCCGTGTCCTGCTCCCGGAGCACGTGGAACGGGCAGTTGCGGAACCGGATCTCCCCATCCTCCGTCGTCGGCTCGTAACCGGTCTCGATCAGGGCTTCGCTCAACCCGGCCTGACCGACTCGGCGACCGGTGCGTCGGGCCACCTCGGCCAGCTCGTCCTGGTCGGCGACGCCGGAGCCCAATGCCTCGAGGAGGATCCGGGCGACCAACTCGTACCTTCTCGGGGGAACGCTGACCTCGTACTCCCGGCCCGAACGTCGATAGAGCTTGGCGGGACGCCCCGCCCCCGGCCCCTCCCTGCCGGTGAGGCGGCGAAACTCGACCTCGAGCAGGCCGTCGTCGGCGAGACGATCGAGATGGTAGGCAGCGACCTGGCGGGAGATCCCCAGTCCCTCCGCCGCGCTGTCCCTGCTCACGGCAATCCGCGACGCCACCACGAAGTCGTAGAGGGCACGACGCATCGGCTCTGTCAGCGAGGCGACAGCCTCCAGGTCTCCGAGTGCCGGGGCGGCGTTCGACCCGAGATCGTCACGCCGGCCGCTCATCGCTCCACTCTAAAAGTCACGGGGATTGACATTACACCACGCCAACTCTAAGATCGCAATGCGTTGTTTTTAGAAGGAGGCTTCGTATGACCACCACCACCGTTCCCAGCACCGGGGTCGCCCCCTCGGTCACCGCCTTCCGCATCCTCCGGCTCGGTTTCACCGTGGCCCCGATCCTCTTCGGATTGGACAAGTTCTTCAACATCATGACCGACTGGACCGAGTTCCTGCCCGACTTCGTAACCGACGTTGTCAGCGGCAGTGTCGTCATGGGGATCGTCGGCGTGATCGAGATCGCCGCCGGTATCGGGGTCTGGCTGCGTCCCAAGATCTTCGCATTCGTCGTGGCCGCCTGGTTGGGAGTGATCATCGTCACCCTGATCATCGCGGGCGACTTCTGGGACATCGCTCTCCGTGACTTCGGGCTCCTCCTCGGCGCCCTCGCCCTCGGTCAGCTCGCCCGGGAGCATGCCTGAGCTGAGACTTCGACCGCGGAGTCAGGGCCTCGCCGAGGAGAGCATGTCTAGACAGATCGCCTGCTGGGTAGACAACGGTCTCGAACCAGAGGGCGTGGGCCCGTCTTGGTGGCCGAGCTGCTCTGCGTGACCCAAAGGAGGCCCGGCGTTGGATTGGAGCGGATGGCTCACGTTCGGCGTGGCGGCCACGGTGCTCCTCACTGCCGTCCTGGTGGGTGCACAGCTGGCAGGGCTCACCCGTCTCGACATTCCCCTGATGCTGGGGTTGCTGTTCACGGCTGATCCCGATCGGGCGCGGTTCTACGGTTCGGTGGCCCACATCGCCGTCGGCCAGTTCTTCGCCCTCTTCTACCTGTCGGTGTTCACAGAGCTGGGACGTGCCGGCTGGTGGCTGGGAGCCCTGCTCGGGGTCACTCATGCGCTTGTGGCAGGCACATTGCTGGTGCCACTCCTGCCGACGATC
Source organism: Acidimicrobiia bacterium (assembly GCA_035550735.1). GTDB lineage: Bacteria > Actinomycetota > Acidimicrobiia > Spongiisociales > ZC4RG35 > JANQRA01. Next base: position 90,690 of record DASZOM010000047.1, read on the forward strand.
CATCCCCGCATGGCCACCGAGCGGGCCGGGCCCGAGTCGAAGACCACCCTGGAGCCGCCAGGCCTGATGTCTCTCAATTACGGATGGAGCACCCCACTGGTGACGGTGGCCGCGCACGCCGTCTACGGGGCGGTGCTCGGCATCTTCCTCCAGCCGTGAGCGGCCCGGCGCGCAGGGTCCCGATCGGGGAATACGGTTTGATCGGAGACACCCGAACCGCGGCGTTGATCGCACCCGACGGCAGCATCGACTGGCTGTGCCTCCCCAGGTTCGACGGCCCACCCGTCTTCGGGAGACTGGTGGGGGGTGACGAGGCGGGGTGGTTTCTCATCGGCCCCGCATCACCGGCGACTGCCGCCGGACGCCGCTACCGGGGTGACACCGCCACCTTGGAGACCATGTGGGACGTGGGCGGGAGCAGGCTGATGCTGGCCGACTCGATGGTCGCCGAGGTCAGCGGGAGGCTGCTCCCGGACACAATGCTGGTGCGCCGGGTGTCGGCCCACGGGGGCACGATCCGGGTGCGTCTCGAGCTCAGGCCCCGTTTCGGGTACGAGAGGAAGCCTGCCGGCAGGGTGAGAGGCGATGGGCACGGGATCGTGGTGGAGCGATCGGGTCTGGCCATCGCCGTCAGCAGCGACCCGGCCGTCGATCTGGCCGGGGAAGGGACCGTCGTCGCCGACGTCGAGCCGGGCCGTCCCCTGACGATCGTACTCTCGATGGCTCATCGAGCCCCATGTGTGCTCGTCCCACCCTCGATCGCCATCGAAGAGGTGGAACGGGACGAGAACGGCTGGCAGCGATGGGCCGACACCCTGGCCACCGGTCCCGATCATCGAACGGCCGTGGTCCGCAGCCTGATCACACTCCAGCTGCTCAGCTACTCACCGTCGGGGGCGCCGGTCGCGGCCCCCACCACGTCGCTTCCCGAACAGCCCGGCGGTGGGCGCAACTGGGATTACCGGTATGCCTGGCCTCGCGACGCCTCGATCGGGATCGCATCGTTCCTGAACGCAGGCAAGGGTCAGGAGGCGCGTGGCTTTCTCTCCTGGCTCCTCCACGCCAGCCGGCTTGCCCGCCCCCGCCTGCCTGCGGTCTTCACCTTGGACGGCCGCCCGGTCCCCCGCGAGGAGGACCTGGAGGGGTGGCCGGGCTACGCGGCGAGCAGACCCGTGCGCATCGGCAACGAGGCGGGTCGACAGCACCAGTTGGACGGCTACGGCTGGGTACTCGACGCCGCCTGGCAGATGACCCAACGAGGACACCACCTCGACGGTGAGACCTGGCGAACGATGAAGGCCTTCGCCGATCAGGTCAACGAGGTGTGGATGAGACCCGACGCCGGGATCTGGGAGCGCCGTGACGCCCCACGCCATCATGTCCACTCCAAGTTGATGGCCTGGCTCGCCCTGGACCGAGCCGTGCGAATCGCTGAGCACCGGCACGACTCGATACGGCGATCCCGCCAGTGGCTGGGGGCGGCCGAGCTGCTGGGAGACGACATTCGCGACAGGGGTTACGACCCAGCCATCGACTCCTACACCGCGGCTTACGGGTCATCGGAGCCCGATGCTTCGCTGCTACTGCTCCCCGCGGTCGGATTCGAGCCGGCCGATTCAGCACGGGTCCGCGGGACCGTCGACTGGGTCCGGAGCGAGCTCTCCGCCGGCGGACCGCTTCTCTACCGATACCGGGGCGGCGACGGCCTGGATGGGAACGAGGGGGCCTTTCTGCCATGCTCCTTCTGGCTCGTCCAGGCACTGGCCCTGACTGGCCGCGGCTCCGAGGCCAGGGCATTGTTCCAACGTCTGGTCGAGCTGGGTGGGCCTCTCGGGCTCTACGGCGAGGAGATGGATCCGCTCACCGGCGAGCACCTGGGCAACTTTCCCCAGGCCCTGACCCATTCGACCCTGCTTCAGGCTGCGAAGGCGCTCGACGAGAGCAACTGAGTCTCAGCCGTCCCATCTCCAGGGACCGTCACTCCAGCCGGAGAGGTCGTACTCCGCCATGCAGGCGTCGACCAGTCTCCTCATCTCCTCGAGGCGGCCGCGCTGCTTGGCGAATTGGAGGACGTTGAGCCGCACCAGCTCCGGGCTCCCTCCGTAGTTCCGCTCATAGAGGGTGTGCCTCGAGCCGAACTCGCTCCCCACCGCATCCCAGAGCAGCTTGAACAGCTTGACGCGATCGTGCGCCGAGGTGGTAGAGCCGCGGTAGTAGCGATCAACGAACGGCCGCAGCTCCTCGCTGGTGAGGTCCCGATAGCTCGAGGGAATGACCAGAGGGCTCCCACCCAGCACCTCGCCGACGAGCTCTTCGGCCTTGGGCCAGGCCATGGCACCGAAGAGACGGACCAGGACGGCGAACTCGAGTCTGGGGATCTTCATGCCGCCGGGCCCGTCCTCGGGATCCAATGCCAGGGCCGAGGTGAGGGCCCACATCAGACTCCCCCATCCCAACAGCTCGCCGAATCGGGCCTGCACTCCCCGGAACTGGTCGGTGCCGTTGGCCTCCAATGCTCGGGCGATCACCCCGCAGATGAAATCGAGCTTCACCGCCAGCCGGGTGCCCGCCTGGAGTGTGTATCGATTCATGAACCCGGAGGCGGCATAGAACCCTGTCGCCTTGTCGACGTCCCGAAAGACGAGGACGTTCTCCCACGGGATGAAGGCGTCGTCGAAGATCACCATCGCGTCGTTCTCGTCGAAGCGGCTGGACAGCGGGTTGTCCCAGGGCGAGACCGCGCTCGCTTCGAAGGACCGCCGCGAGATCAGCTTCATCCCGGCCGTGTCCATCGGGGCGATGAAGACCAGGGCATAGTCCTCGCCCTTGCCCTTCTCCAGCTCGACGGCCGCGTTCTGGGCGACGAACGTGGCGTGGGTCAGGGCCGATGCGGTGCCCAGCATCTTCGCCCCCCTCACCACGATGCCGTCGTCTCTCTCCGCGACTGCGTGCAGATAGACGTCCTCGACCTCGTGGATCTCGCGGTTCCGATCGATCGGCGGATTGATCAGGATGTGGTTGAGGAAGAGTGCGTGCTCGGCGTAGCGGTGATACCAGGTCTCCGCGGCCGTCGTGAACGGTTCGTAGAAGTCGGGGGCGGCGCCGAGAGCGGCCATGAACGACGCCTTGTAATCCGGCGACCTCCCCATGAACCCGTAGGAGAGTCGGGCCCAGGCTTCGATGGCGCCCCGGGCCGCCATGAGCTCGTCCGCCGTGTAGGAGGGCATGAAGAACCTATGGGTGGTGATCCCGTGCCGGTCCGTGGCCAGAAGGATGTCGGTCTGACCCGGATCGTGCAGGGCGTCGTACAGGCGGGCGACGGAGCGCGCCGAGTTGCGGAAAGCGGGATGTTCGGTGACATCGGGGACCAACGCGCCGTCGATGTAGACCGAGCGCCCGTCACGAAGGCTCTCCAGGTACTGGTCCCCGGTAAGCAGATGGGTCGTCTTGGTCTCGGTCATCGAGGGGGGCTGGGCAACGATAGGCTCGGACCATGGCCACGTGGGACGACGTCCGGCGGATCGTCGGGGCCCTCCCCGAGGTGGAGGAGGTACGGGCGCATCAATGGCGGGTGCGCAAGAAGCTGGTCGTGACCGAGCGACCGTTGCGCAAGGCGGACTTCGAGGCCCTAGGCGAGGCCGCTCCTCCCGATCCGATCCTGGCCGTGCCCGTGCCCGACGAGTTCGCCAAGAAGGCTCTGATCGCATCGGACCCGGACATCTACTTCACGACTCCCCACTTCGACGGCTACCCGATGGTGCTGATTCAACTCGAGAACATCGAGGCCGACGAGCTGGAGGAGCTCATCGTGGACTCGTGGCTGATCCGAGCGCCGAAACGGCTCGCCCGCTCCTATCTGGACAGCCGCCCATCTGTCAGCGAGGGCCAGCCTCCCACCTGACCACGATCTCCCGATCGACGCCGGGCAGCGGTAAGGAGGCCGCCTCCCGCTCCACCTCGTCGCGGGCTTTCTTGGGGAGACGAGCCCAGGGCTGAACGGTCACCACCTCGCGGGCGCGACGCCAGACGCCGACGATCTCGCCGTCTACGAGCACGGCTCCCGGCCAGACCCGCGGGGTCCAGAGCAGGCCGCGGTGTGCTGCATCGGGCACCAACAGCTGGCGGTCGAGACCCTGGAGCAGGGAATAGGTGTCGCCGCTGGGGAGCAGCCGGGCGGGAGCCGGGATCTCGGTGTCGGCGCGCAGCTCGGCCTCGTCACGGGAGAGGATCCAGCCCTCGCCGATCGGCGTGGCCACGGGTGTCAGGGAGCGACGTAACGACTGGAGAGTCGCCGACCCGGCCTTGGCGGAGATCCCGGCCCACTCTGCGAAGGACTCGGCGCTGGCGGGCCCGAACACATGAAGATATCGGCGAGCCATCTCTCGCCGCGCCGTCTCCGGGTCGACCTCGGGAGGGGGCACCATCCAGATCGTGGGCTGACGGGCGCCGTCCCAGTGGATGAGGAGCCGACCGGTGGGGGCGGCCAGCCGCAACCAGTTCGAATGCCGGCCCAGGGCACGTCCCAGCTCGCCCATGAGCATCCGCCTCCCGTCGAGCAGCGCCTCCAGCCGGTCGGCGAGTACGTACGCGTCCCGTCGTTTCACCGGGTCGTCGGACAGCCGCCCCAGGGTGAACACGGCGACGTCCGGCGCCGGCACCACATAGACGCTGTACCTGGGGCCCCACACCTGGATCAGGTACGGGTCTTCGAGGGCCGTGGGCCGGATCGACCGGACACGGGCATGAAGCGAGAGCAGGGCGGCTCGGGGCATGCTGTCTTGCAATCCGGCCCAAGCGGCCAGGCGAAGCGAGCGTCGCCCCGGTGCAAGTCGCCGATCGAGTGCAGCCATACGTCGCCGAAAGGCGAGGATCTGTGATCTGGCGACCTCTAGCCTGGCGACCATCCCGGCCCGACCCTAACGGCCGACATTCACCCGCGATCAGCAGACAGGGCCACCGGCACGGCCGTTCAGAGACGGGACAAGGCCAGTTCGATGAGATCGAGGAGAGCCTGGTACTCGGGAGTTCCCTCGATCACGTCGATCCAGGGAAGGATGTTGACCGTGCCCTTCTCGTTGCCGGCGCTGAGCATGAAGACGCTCCCGGCGGTGATTCCGAATGTGGGGTCTCCCTCGTTCAAGAAGGCCCGCGCCCAAACGCCGATCCCGTCGATCACCAGGGTCTCGGTGTCGAGGGCCCCCGCACCCGACTCCACGAACTCCGGATCCGCGGGAGGCTGGATCGAGAGGAACATGCCGTCGGTGTACGTGCATTGACGGTAGAAGGGGCCAGAGATGTCGTCTTCGGTCACGCCGCCCCCGGCCTGGGGGAACACCGTGCGCACCTCGTCGAGGCTGAGGATGACGCAGGCGTTCGCCCCCTCGGGCAACTCGGAAGGCTGGGGAGGGGACTCACCCCCGGGTGTGCCCTCGCCACCCCCGCCGCCGACAGGCTCGCCGTCCTGGGGTGGCGCGGGGACGTCTTCACCGTCGGATGCGATCCTGTCGAACACGTACTGGGCCAGCCCACCCGGGGCGGTCCAGGTCAGCGTGTCGCCCTGGCAATCCAATGTGACCCCCGGGCCCATGCCCGCACCATCCAGGCCGATCCCGGGCCCGGCCTGGAATATGTCGTCGCCGAGCACCACATCGCCGGCGATGTGATATCCGACGCCCACGGCGCTCGCCACCACGACCTCGTCCTGGGTGACGTCGACCTGGAAATGGACCGTCCCCACCTGTCTGACCCGCACCCAAGGAGCGTCGTCGACGAGGACGCGGGCAAAGATCGGATTCGAGTCGTTGAAGTCGAGGACCGAATCGCCCTCTCCGTCCACGGTGAGGGTGATACCGCCGCCGCTTCCGTCCATGATCTCCTGATTGGGCGACGAGTAGGAGACGACCTCCCAGACCCCAACGAGACAGCCGCCGGCCTCGTACTCGTCGCAGAACTCCTCGAGGTCCCATCCACGCAGGTCGAGGGTTGTCCCGTCGAGATGCCCGGTGAGACCGACCCGGATGTCCCCGCGCTCGGTGATCCGGAACACCGCCGACGAGCCAGGTGTGCCGTCTGGGCACGTGCATCCCCCCGGCTCCGTGCAGAGGATGGTGCCCACCGATTCGGGGAAGGAGAGCTCGGCGCCGTCGGCCAGGAGAATCATCCCGTGGCCTTCGCCGGTGATCGACACCACCTGGGCGTCGATGCCGGTGTCCCAGATGTCGGCGGTGAGCTTCGGTGTGTGGGGCTCGATTACGGTGCCGGCTGTCACCGCGGGGAGGGTGGTCTGCGGTGCGTACTTCACGGGCACGATCCCGGCACCGTCCTGGTCCCAAGCGGGGGCACGAGTCGGGTCCCGGTATGTCCCCGGGCCCCAGGTCGGGACGACATCGGGCGATGCTCCTGCGATCGCCGTCGTGTAGGCATTCTCGTTGCCCTGATCCGAAGCAGCGATGATCGCGTCGGCGAGCCCCCACATGTCGGCTCCGTGCTCGTCGAGGTGTGCGTAGAAGCCGATCGCCGAGTACACCCGATCCCACAGCGGGATGGTCGGCTCGAGCAGCCAGGCCCCCCACTTGGAGACCTTCGAGCCACCGGAGATCGTCTCGCCGGCCCACTGGGCGAGACCCTCTACGACCCACGACGGGCGCTTCTGCGACTCGGCCAGGGTGCCCACGGCGGCCTCGAAGCAGTGGAACACCTCGTGTGCGATCAGGCTCTCCAGATCGGCGGATGGGACACCATCCTCGACCTGGGAGGCGGTCCCCATCCCGGCCTTGGTGATGGTGAGCGTGCACTTGGTCATCTTCCCGAAGTAGCCGCCCGATGAGTCCGTGCCCACGACGAACGCATCGGCGTCTCCTTCCACGAGGTTGGGGGCGACGTAGAGCTCGATGGGCACACCCAAATCCCTGCCCAGCTGGGAGGCGAGTTTGGCCTCGATCTGGCCGATGAGCCCGAGGAGCGCCACCTCGTCGACCTCGGCAGCAGCCGATGGAGGTACTTGGAGGGCCATCACCGGCCAAGGGCGGGCCCCCTCCGGTATCTCACCCGTGACAGAGTCCAGGTACCCGGTGACCGCGTGCAGCTGATCGGAGGTGAGCTGTTCCCGATGACCGAGGGTCCAACGGATGGCCCCTGACCCCGAGGTGATGTCCTCGGTGTCTCCCCCGGGTGCGTCGACATCGGGGAGATCCCCGATGGCGAGCTCGAACGTCTGGAGTGCGACGTCGAGCGGCACCACCCCGTCCTCGACTCCCCCTTCGAGGACGTCGCCCCAGACGCCGTCCGACGTCACACTCTCCTCTTCGGGAGCCGTGGCATCTCCCCCGCACGAGACGACGAGAAACATCATCCCGAGCACCCAAGGCCATCGGCCCCGTCTCATCGGTGAAACGCTACGAATCGGGCTTAAGGAAGCTTGAAGGCAGAGACCTGGCTATTCCCCGCCCGGGAGCCGCCGGGTAGGGTGAGCGTGGATCCCATCGGAAGCCGGCTTTGTCGACGAATTTCGACATCCACGGACTGATAAGGCGCCCTCGTCTGGAGACGCGTCTCGCCCGAGCTTCGCGTCGCCTCACCATGCTGGTGGCTGGCCCCGGATTCGGGAAGACAACCGTCCTCTCCCAGGCATTCCGGGACAGCCGCCCCATCTGGCACACGGTGACCGGGGCGGACTCCTCTGCAGCAGGATTCGCCCGGGTGGTCGTCGAGAAGATGCGGCTCATGGTCCCCGAGCTGAGCGGCGACCTCCTCCTCGCGGTGGAAGGCGGTGGCGGCTCGGACGAAGCCAAGATGACCTCGAATCGCGACGAGGCGGTGGCTGCGGCCCTGGCCCAAGGCCTGGCCACCGCCGCCGACCGTGACATCACGCTGGTGATCGACGACGTCCACGAGCTCACGCCCGGAGCCGCCGGTTTCCTCGGCGCGCTCTGCCGTCACGCTCCGCCCTCGCTCCACGTGGTGACGGCATCGCGGGACAAGATGCCTTTCCCGACGGCGCGATTGACCCTCTCCGGCGAGGCGCAGGAGATCGGCGAGCGTGAGCTCAGGTTCACGGTGGAGGAGGTCGGCGATCTCCTCGCAACCCGCCTCGGTCACAAGCACGAAGAGCTCGCCGCCGAGATCGAGTCTCGTACCTCGGGTTGGCCCGTGGCTGTCGTCTACGCAGCCGAGGCGATGGCGAGGGGAGGCAGCGTCGACATCGACCACGCCCTGGGCGGCGATGATCTCATGGCCTACCTGGCCGAGGAGGTGGTCGGTGGTGAGCCCTCACAGCTGATCGAGGCCATCTCCCTGGTCTGCGAGCTTCCCTGGTTCACGCCCGAGTTGATCTCCCACCTCGCCGTCGAGGAGGAGAGACTGGCGGCTCTCGAGCCCGACCGGCGCATCGGGCACCTGCTCAACGAGGTCCCCGACGTGCCCCACGCGGTGACCGTCTCACCGGTGGTGCGGGCGTTCTTCGCTTCCCAGCCCAGGCCGACGGGGGTCGAGGGAGTGCTCGCCCGTGCCGCAGGTTGGTACGAGCAGGAGGGGTCGATGAGCGAGGCGGTGTCCTGTCATCTCCTGCTCGACGATCCGGATCTGAGCGCCGCCCTACTCGAGCGTCGCGGGGACGACCTGATCGCCCGGGGCCTGGCGCGCCACGTGGCGGAGCTCATCGACCGGCACGGGCTCACCGACCGACCCGATGTCGCCCTGCTCGACGCGGAGGTGAGGCATCTGCTCGGTGACTGGGAGGGGGCGATGGCGGCGTATCACCGGCTGGCGCAGCCAAACGCCGGCATGCCGGCGCACATCGCCTGGCGACTCGGCCTGCTCCACCACATGCGCGGCGACGTCAGGACCGCACTCGACACCTACCGGCTTGGGGAGCTGGATGCCTCGGACGCGGCGGACGGCGCCGCCTTGCGAGCCTGGACGGCCAGCGCTCACTGGCTGCGCGGTGACTTGGACGAGGCGGAGGCCATGGCCGAGGCAGCCCTCGACCTCGCACAGCAGTCCCAAGCCTCCCGGCCCCTGGCCACGGCTCACACCGTCCTGGCCATGGTGGCCGCCCTGCGAGGAGACCGTGCCTCCAATGACGCCCACTACCTGCGCGCCCTCGATCATGCCGAGCGGGGACGTGATGTGGTCCAGACGATTCGCATCAGGTCGAACCGTGGCTCTCACTTCCTCGAGGAAGGGGACTACCCGGCGGCCCTGGCCGAGATCGAGGTGGCGCTGCGGCTCGCCGACATGACCGGTTTCGAGCTGTGGCGGGGAATGGCCCTGGCCAATCGGGGCGAGGTCGTTGCACGGCTTGGCTCTCTCGAGGAGGCCATCGCCGACCTGACCCAGGCCCGGATGGTCTTTCGACGCATCGGCTCCAGGCTCGAGGCCTATCCGCTCGCCCATCTCGGCGATGTCTATGCCGCTCGGGGGGACCGCTCCCTGGCGCGTTCCTGCTACGAGCAGGCGCTCGGGCTCCTCGACGAGGAGGATCAGCAAGGTCTGGTGCCGACGCTCTCCGGTCTTGCGCGGCTCCTCGCCGGTGATGACAACGACGCCGCTCGACGACTGGCGAAACGCGCTACCGAGATCGACTCGGTCATCGGCCGAGCCCGGGCGCTGGTGGCCCTGGGATGGGTCGAGCACGCCGCCGGCGACCCGGAGGCGGCGATGGCGCTCGCCGTCGAGGCCGCGGCCGTGGGCAGGGCGAGACGGGACAGCCCGGGTCTCGCCGCATCCCTCGAGCTGGCCGGCCTCTCGGAGCCAGACGGAATCGACCTCGCTGCGCTGGAAGAGGCTCGCTCGCTGTGGAGAGACCTGGGTGCGGTCGTCGACGTGGCCCGAATGGATGCTTTGATCGGTGAGACACTGGGTGGGCCCGAGGGGATCGCCCTGGCAGCCATGGCCGCCGAGACCCTGGGCAGGCTGGGAGCGAAGGGGCCGGCGCTCGAGGCGTCGCGGATAGCCGACAAGCTGGCGAGGAAGGAGAATCCCGATACCGGTGTCGTCACCCTGGGCCGCTTTGCCGTCATGGTCGACGGGGCGACGGTGCCCACCTCGGCCTGGCAGTCAAAGGTCGCCAGAGACGTACTCGGAATGCTGGTCGCCGCTCGGGGCCGGCCGATCCATCGTGAGGTCCTGGTCGAGCGTCTGTGGCCCGACGACGACCCTGCCAAGGCGGGCAACCGGCTCTCGGTGGCCCTCAGCACGATCCGGGGAGTACTCGACCCGGAGAAGCGCCACCATCAGTCACACTTCGTCACCACCGACCGCGACTCGGTGGCACTCGACCTCATGCATCTCCACGTCGACGTGGAGACCTTCCTCGACACCGTTGCCAGGGGTCGCAAGCTGCTCCGGGACGGTGACCAGGACCGGGGTCTGGCGGTCTTCCGCTCCGCCGAGGCGATGTACGTCGGCGACTTCCTCGAGGAGCATCCATACGACGAGTGGGCCATCCCTCTCCGGGAGGAGACAAGGAGCGTCTTCGTCGAGATCGCAACGGTGCTGGCGTCGGCGCACGCCGCGTCGGGTGATCACGATGGCGCCGCCCGCCGTCACCTCCGGATCCTGGAGCGAGACCCGTACAACGAAGCCGCCCACATCAGTTTGGTCGAGGCGATGCTCCGCGCCGGCAGGCACGGGACCGCGCGAAGACTCTACGGCAACTACGTGTCACGGATGGCCGAGCTGGAGGTGGAGCCGGAGCCGTACCCGGGCTGATCGTCTCCAACGTCCCGCTCCAGGTTCCGGATGATGTCGAGCAGGCTTTCGGCGCCGGGGAACGGGAGCCGCTCACCGCCCGGTCGCTCCACCGTCCCCGCCAGCACCGGCTCGGTGGTGGCCACCCTCACGATGTAGGTGCCCAAGGGACTACCCGATCAGCCGCCGAACCGCTCCAGCGCGGTCACGGCGAGAGTGGCGGCTTCTTCGATGCGCGCCGGGTCGTCAGGGGGGACGTCTATGAAGATGACGGACAGCTCGACCACGCGGTCACCGGAAGCAGTGATGATCGAGGCGATGGCGCCGCCGGAAGGGTCGGTCACCGCGACGGTGTCATCGCCCACATCGACCGGGATGATCTCGGCTGCGTTGGGAAACGCCCTCTCCGCCACCGCCTGGGCCCCGCCCTCGGCGACGGCCCCGACGACCCTGACGTCCGCCACCGACTCCCCCGGCGCCGTGAACGGGCAGCCCAACGGCGAATCCTCGCCGGCGACCAGCTCGTCACCGGCGAGCGTCGACACCTCTTCGTCGGTAACCAGCGTGCAGTTGTCGACGGACTCGTCACTCGAAGGAGCCGGGTCGCTCGCCTCGGTGCCATCGGGTGTCTCGTCGGCCAGACCAGCGTCATCCCCACAGGCAACGACTCCCAGCAGGGACAGGACGAGCAGCATTCGGGTGAGCATCGGCTTCATCTCTCCTCCTTCATCCCTGCAAGCTATGGACGCGACTTAAGGGAGCGTGAAAGGCTGCCCGGATGACCGGGGCGGGCGGTCACACTTCGGAGCAGAATGGGGCGGTGAGGCTGATCGTCACCGAATACGTCACCCTCGACGGTGTCATCGAGGCGCCTGGCGGCGAGGAGCACCGTGACGGCAAGAACGCGTGGGCCCTCCGGATCCAGGGAGAAGAGGACGGGGAGTACAACAGCAGCCTGATCCTCGGCGCCGATGCCGTCCTCTTCGGACGCAAGACCTATCAGATATGGGCCGCCTTTTGGCGGACTGTCGTCGAGGAGCCCGCCCAGCAAATGGCCCGCAAGATCAACGCGATGCCCAAGTACGTGGTGTCGAACACACTGGAGCAGCCCGATTGGGAGAACACCACGGTCATCTCCGGAAACGTCGTGGAGGAGATCGCCAGGCTCAAGGAAGGGTCGGGGGGCGACCTCCTGGTATACGGCAGCGCCGACCTGGTCGACACATTGCTCGCCAACGACCTGATCGACGAGTACAGGCTGATGATCTACCCGGTGATCCTCGGCAGCGGAAAGCGCCTGTTCCGCGACGGCACCGACGTCCATCACCTCCGGCTGGTCGAGTCCCGGACGTTCCCGTCCGGGGTAACGCTCCTCGTCTATCGCCCGGAGCCGGACGCCCCCGAGGGCGGGTTCCTGGAGAGCTACACATGGACACAGGATCAGGTCCGGTCGCTCTACGCCGCCGAGAACCTCGATCGGGTCCTGGCGACGGTCCTCTTCACCGATCTAGTCGACTCCACCGGAAGGGCAGCCGCACTCGGTGACAGGCGGTGGCGCAAGCTCCTCGACCAGCACGACGAGCTGGCCCGGGCCGAAGTCGCGAGATGGATCGGCCAGTACGTGAAGAGCACCGGCGACGGCATCCTCGCGACATTCGACGCGCCGACACGGGCCCTCCACTGCTCGTTCGGTCTGCGTGATGCCGTCGCCCGGCTTGGTCTGGACATCCGCGCCTCCATTCACACCGGCGAGATCGAGCGGCGGTCCTCCGACGTGGGCGGAATCGGCGTCCACATCGCCTCGCGTGCGTTGGAGGGGGCCGGACCGGGTCAGGTCCTGGTCACGAGGACGGTTCGGGACCTGGCCACCGGGACCGACCTCGGGTTCGACCCCATCGGCGCGGTGACCCTGCGAGGTGTGCCGGGAAGTTGGGAGCTGTTCGAGGCTTCGTTGCGCTGACCAGGCTCAGTCCAGATCGTCGTCCTCGAAATCGGGCCATGCGGCGATGTCGACACCGTGATTCTCGGGTGAGGCGAGAATCCAATACTCGGGGGCGTTGGAGTCGTCGGCGATGCGACCTCCCGCGGCTATCGCTGCAGCCACCCGGGCCTCGGCCTGGTCGGCAGGCACGCTGACGTCGATGTGGACCCGACCCCGGCTCGGCTTCGACGGTGTGAGCTCGTGGAACCACAGATGCGGGTTGCGTCGCAGCGGGTCGACGGCATCCTCGTCGCCCAGATCCTCGTACCCGAGGGCCGCCGCCCAGAAGGGTCGGACGTCGGCGCGGGCATCTTGGGCGACGGCGATGCCGACAGACTGAAGACGCGACGGGTCGGGCTCGGCACCGATCAGGTGCGCTGCGGCCGAGATGCGACGGGCGAGCTCCACGTCACGCTCGAACAGTGCACCATCCCTTCTCGAAGAGGTCCGGACCGTCACGCCCTCGGGGCGCAAGTCGACATCGGGGAAGTGATCGACTTCCTGAGCGGCCTCGGCAATGGCGGCGACGAGCATCGCCCCTTCCTCGAACGAGCGCGTGCGGTAGTGGGCATAGGCACCCCAGAAGAGCACACGCCAGTCATCCACACCTTCGGTCTCGTGGAACGTCTTCGCCGTCGTCCTCTTGTCACTCATCGCAGAACCTTCCTCCGGATGAGCGATCGTAGTGAGGGGCGGTGACGCGGCCTCCGAGTCGAGTGTCATGTCCGGCCCTCACCGCTTGCGCCAGGCCATACTGGTCCCCAGATGTCATACCTATCCCACCGCCCGACGTTCTTCGTGAGACAGCACATCACTCTGATGGTGAACCGATACGAGATCCTCGACGCCACTCCGGAGGGCGGTGAGGGGCCGATGCTGGCGTTCGCCCAGCAGAAGCGGATGGCCTTCAAGGAGGAGGTGATCTTCTACTCCGACGCCTCCCGATCCACGAGGCTGTTCTCCTTCAAGGCCCGTCACGGCCTCGATGTCAGGGCTGAGCATGACGTTTTCGACGCCGACGGCAACGTCATCGGCTGGTTCAAGAAGGACTTCGGAGCGAGTCTCCTCCGTTCGACCTGGCAGATGAGCTACGACGGCGTCCAGGCTCGGGGCCAGGAACGACGACCCGTCATCGCCATCCTTCGTCGGATCTGGGACTTCATCCCGTACGTCGGCGAGGTTTGGATCCCATTCGTCTTCCACTTCGACTTCGTGGATCTGGCGACGGGACAGCCCGTCATGATCAGCGAGCGTCAGAAGACCGTCCGGGACCGTTATGTCGTCAGCGTGCCCGACTCCCGCCTCGACTTCCGGCTCGCCGCCTCGATGGCCGTGGCTCTCGACGCGCTCCAGAGCCGCTGAGCTCCGAATCTTCCCCACCTGCGTGCAGCGAACGTCGCAGAGCGACGTTCGTTGCACGTCGGAGCCTCATCCGATTCGGATCAGGCCACGCGGGACGTGGTGCAACGGGCGGTGCCCGTCCTCGGTGACCACGACCAGGTGACCTGTCTGCACTCCGGCCTTCTCGTCGATGGTGATGACATTGGGTTGGACGACGAGGGCCATGCCCTCCTCCAGGGTGAGATCTGGAACGGGCAGGTTGGGGCGGCTCTTCGTGCCGAGGACCGGTGGCAGGTATCCGCCTCCGTATCCGTGGACCAGGTCGTCGTAGATGGTGAAGCCCATGTCCTCGATGACCTGCGACGCCCCGACCAGCTCGGAAGCGTGTGCGCCGGGTCGGATGACGGCGGTTATGGCGTCGAAGGCGGCGTCGGCGGCCTGGTGGAGGTCGACGAACAACGGAGTCGGGTCGGCGGCGATGGTGAAGCTCCGCAACACCTGCGCCGCATACCCCCAGTAGGCGGCGCTGATCTCACAGAACAGGATGTCGCCCCCCTGAAGGCGGCGGGTCGATTGGAACTGCGACGGCACACACTTGTCGGGGTCGGCCATCGAGGTGGCGGCGAAGTAGTGGATGTGGTTCGTGCCACCCTCGGACAGGTAGGCGGTCTCGACGATCGCCGCCAGCTGCCGCTCATCCATGCCGATCTCGACTTGATCGACCAGGGCACTCACCGACTGGTCGGAGAGTCGGGCGGCCAACTCGAGCCTCTCGATCTCCTCTGCCGACTTGACGAGCCGTAGACGCTGGTATTCACGGTCGAGCTCCACCAGCTCGCCGACCGAGCCTGCCAGCTCGAGATGGCTGCGGTGACGCAGGGGTCCGAGGACCCCGACACGCTGACCCGGGGTGACCCGTGCCCTGAGATGCTCCTCGACCCGGGTGACCATGGAAGGGCCGCCCCACTCCACGTCGCAGTCGGTGGCGATGGTCCGCGCGTTGGGCAGGTGGTTGTAGTGGTTCACCAGGAGCAGGGGCGTCTCCCCCGGTGTGAAGATCAGCGCCGCCTCTGTGGTGACCGGCCACTCGGTCAGCCAGGCCACGGCCGAGCCGACTCGCTCGGCGCCATAGGCGAGGAGATGTGACACGCCTCCAGCGTCCATCAATTCGACGATCGACTGGCGTCTTCTGGCCAGTTCCTCCTTGCTGAACCTGGGGTAGAGATGATCGACCATCCGATGACCATATCCCGCCGGGCACGGCCCCCGGTTTCCGGTCAGGGTGCGCTCAGGAGTCGTTGGACTCGTGGTCGGCCTGGAGATGGAAAGGAACACTGGTGACAGCGATGCCCGCCTCGGCGGCCAGGGTCCCCTTGATGGCGAGACCGGTCTGGTTGTGGAGCAGCTGGGTGACACGGCCCGGCACCACGAACTCAGGGATCACCGCGGAGATGAGCGTTCCCGGCGTCGCCAGACGTCTCCTCTCGCGGAGGTACCGCACCAGCGGGCCAACGATGCTCCGATAGGGGCTGGGGACGATGACGAGCGGGAACTCGTAACCGGCTTCCGCCCATTGCCGCTCCACCCGCGACCTCTGGGTGGAGTCGACGTCGATGTGGACGGCCGTGACCGGTGGGCCGAGGCCTTGGGCGTAGGTCAGGGCCTCCCGGATCGGCCGGGTCATGTCCGAGATGAGGACCACCTGCTCGATCTTGCGGGTGGGGGCCTCGGTCAGCTTGCTTCGTCGGGACCGTCTCGGCACGTTGAGGTCGGTCACGACCACATCCCGTTCGAAGAGAAGCCGGGACTTGATCACGAGGCTGTGCCGATGTGCGAAGGGTCCGAGTATCGATCGAGTGCGCACCCGGTCGGCGAGGATGGCGGTGACGATCGCCCCGGGGTGCTGATCGCGTTCCTGGCGAACCCTTCGCACCACCCGTGACGAGATCGACTCCTTCTCGCCGGGTATCACCTCGAGGGCATGCCCCGGATGGGCGGCGTCCCATGTGTATATCAGGTCGTCTGACATCCGCTCCTCGGCATGCACACAGGTGACGTTCTCGGCGTCGACCAGTTCGGCATAACGCAGGGCGCGGTCGGTGCCGGCGTCGTGATGGGCGACGAGCACCAGGATCCTGGTCGGGCGAGCCTGCGCCTCCACCGGCACCCGCTTCAGCTGGGAGGCGACGCTCAGATAGTGACGCCGGGTGCTCAGCATCAGCGACACCAGCACAGGCACCATCACGATGACGATCCAGGCGCCGTGGATGAACTTGACGATGGCCACCACGACTAGAACGACACCGGTGGTGAGGGCGCCGATCCCATTGATGACGACAGATCGCCGCCAACCCCGATCCCTCGTCTTCAGCCAGTGGCGGACCATGCCGGTCTGACTCAAAGTGAACGCGGTGAAGACGCCGACCACGTAGAGCTGGATGAGACGGCTGACCTCGGCGTCGAACACGATGAGCAGTAGCGAGGCGACCACGGCGAGGGTGATCACACCGTTGGAGAAGACCAGGCGATCACCACGGTTGCGGTACTGACGCGGCACCAGCTTGTGCCCGGCGAGGATCGCGGACAGGCGGGGAAAGTCCTGGTAGGCGGTGTTGGCCGCCAGGACCAGGATTGCCGCGGTGAACACCTGGAGGACGTAGAAGCCGGCCCCGCCGGCAAAGACCGCCCGCCCGATCTGGGAGATCACCGTGCCGTGCTCGTCGATGGTCGCCTCCGAGATTCGGACGTCGAACCAGCGGGCGAGCGTGGAGATGCCGAGGAACATCGTGATCGAGATCGCCCCCATGATCCCGAGGGTGGCGGCTGCGTTGCGCGCCTTCGGCTCCCGGAAGGCCTGCACCCCGTCGGCTACCGCCTCGACTCCGGTGAGCGCGGTGGATCCGGAGGCGAAGGCTCTCAGGATCAGGAACAGCCCCACCGTCCCCACCTCGGCCTCCAGCTCGATTCCCGAGGAGATGGCCGTGGGGCACTCCCCTCCGATGCATTGGGCGAAGCCGGTGACGAGCATCGTCCCCACGGTTGCCACGAAGAAGTACGTCGGCAGGGCGAAGACCGTGGACGCCTCCTTGACACCGCGCAGGTTGGCGATCGTGAGCAGGACGACGAACCCGATGGCCATCCACGTGCGCGAGGCGATGAGACTCGGGGCCGCAGAGGTGATGGCGGCGACGCCCGCTGCCACCGACACGGCCACCGTCAGCACGTAGTCG
This sequence comes from Acidimicrobiia bacterium, assembly GCA_035550735.1. GTDB lineage: Bacteria > Actinomycetota > Acidimicrobiia > Spongiisociales > ZC4RG35 > JANQRA01. The sequence goes on from DASZOM010000047.1 coordinate 107,931, forward strand.
ACGAGGATCGCCGAGGCCGCCACCGTGCCCACCTTGATTCCGAGGTTGTCGTTGGCGACGATGAACGCCCCACCGCCACCGGGGTAGGCCCGGATCGTCTGACGGTACGAGATGATGACGACCAGCAGGAGGGAGGCGATGGCCAGGGAAAGCGGTGTCAGCAGGGAGTAGGCGGCGGCACCGGCGGTGGCGAGGACCAGCATGGCCTCCTCGGTTGCATAAGCCACCGACGAAAGGGGGTCTGAGGCGAAGACGGGGAGTGCCAGGCGCTTGGGCAGTAGCTGGTGTTCCTCCTCATGGGAGGCGAAGGGTCTCCCGAACAGCCTCCGTTTCAGATTCATCTCGGGGACACTCACCCGACACCTTCGAATCGCAAAGAGCCCAGGGACGTTACAGACAAGCTGTCGTTAGGACGGTTTTCGATCTCTGCCTCGAGTCGAGCAGGATCGGAGAAGCGCGTCGACCGTCGACTCCATAGGGTTGGGGGTATGGACTTCACACTCTCCGCCAGCATCGTCCGAGTCCATGGAGGACTCTGCCGTGATTGAGAATTCACGGCAACTCGAAGCGATCGGGATCCCGGCAACGCAAGGCCAGTTGCCTCACGCCGTCTCGTGGGGCGAGTTCGCCCGGATGGAGCCCGAGCTCGCCGGATTCGGGGCCGCCAAGTTGACCGAGTCCCCGGCGTACATGGCCACCATCCGGCGCACCGGGGCGCCCCGGGTGCATCCGGTGACACCGATCATCAGTGAGGTTGGGCTGTACCTGTTCATGGAGCCGACCTCGCCCAAGGCGAGAGACATCAGGGAGCGGGGATGGTTCTCCTTGCACAACGGTGTGCCCGACAACGCCGGATCCGGTGGCGAGTTCTGCGTCACCGGGGTGGGGCTGTACCTCGACGACGCCGCGACCTGGTCCCACGCCGCCGAGGCGTCCAGCTACACCCCGCTCGACCGCTACATCGTGTTCGAAATGCGTGTGAGCGAGGCCCGGTGCCACGGGTACGGAGACGTTCCCATCCCGGCGACGGCGAGGTGGTCGGCCGGGGCCTGACGGCCCCTAGGCGACACCCGTGTACTCGGCGAGGTGCTGCCCGGTGAGCGTCGACCGATCGGCGACGAGCTCGGCGGGGGTTCCTTCGAAGACCACCCGACCGCCCTCGTGCCCTCCTCCGGGGCCGAGGTCGATGATCCAGTCGGCATGGGCCATGACCGCCTGGTGGTGCTCGATCACGATCACCGACTTCCCTGAGTCCACGAACTGGTCGAGCAGCTCGAGGAGATGGTCGACATCGGCCAGATGGAGCCCGTTGGTGGGCTCGTCGAGCACGTAGATGCCACCCTTCTCAGCCATGTGGATGGCCAGCTTCAGACGCTGACGCTCGCCACCGGACAGTGTCGTGAGCGGCTGTCCGATGCCCAGGTATCCGAGACCAACTGCGTGCATGCGCTCCAGGATGGCGTGGGCCGCCGGCACCTTGGCCTCACCCTCGGCGAAGAAGTCCTTGGCCTCGGACACCGACATCGCGAGCACTTCGCTGATGTCCCGACCACCCAGCCGGTACTCGAGCACCTCCGCCTGGAAGCGCTTGCCCTCACACACCTCGCACATGGTGGAGATGCCGGCCATGATGCCGAGGTCGACGTAGGTCACCCCGGCGCCGTTGCAGTTGGGGCAAGCGCCTTCGGAGTTGGCGCTGAACAGGGCCGGCTTGACCCCGTTCTCCTTGGCGAAGGCCTTTCTGATCGGCTCGAGCAGGCCGGTGTAGGTGGCGGGGTTGCTGCGGCGCGAGCCTCGTATCGACGTCTGGTCCACCGACACCACATCCTCCCGGCCGGACAGCGACCCGTGGATGAGCGAGCTCTTCCCCGATCCGGCCACCCCGGTGACCACGACCAGAACCCCGAGGGGGATGTCGACGTCGACATCCTCGAGGTTGTGCAGGTTGGCGCCTCGAATCTCCAGCTTGCCACTGGGTGTGCGCACCTCCGACTTGAGGGTCGCCTGGTCGTCGAGATGCCGGCCGGTCAGGGTGTCACTGGCACGGAGGCCTTCCACCGAGCCCTGGTAGCACACGTCGCCACCGGCGGCGCCTGCTCCGGGTCCGAGGTCGACGATGTGATCGGCGATCTCGATCGTCTCCGGCTCGTGCTCGACCACGAGCACCGTGTTCCCCTTGTCACGCAACTGCAGCAGCAGTTCGTTCATCCGACGGATGTCGTGGGGGTGGAGGCCGGTGGTCGGCTCGTCGAAGATGTAGGTCACGTCGGTGAGCGGAGAGCCGAGATGGCGGATCATCTTGGTGCGTTGCGCCTCTCCCCCGGAGAGGGTGCCCGACGGCCGGTCGAGCGACAGGTAGCCGAGGCCGATGTCCACGAACGAGTCGAGGGTCTCCTGTAGCGCGGCCAGAAGCGGCGCCGCCGCGGGCTGATCGAGTTCCCTGACCCAATCGGCGAGATCGGTGATCTCCATGGCGCAGAGGTCTGCGATGCTCTTGCCGGCAATCTTGGACGAGCGTGCCGCCTCGTTGAGACGGGTGCCCCCGCACTCGGGACAGGCGGTGAAGGTGACCGCACGCTCCACGAAAGCCCTGATGTGGGGCTGGAGCGCGTCGACGTCCTTCGACAGGAACGACTTCTGGATCTGGGGGACCAGGCCCTCGTAGGTCAGGTTGATCCCGTTGACCTTGACCTTGGTCGGCTCCTTGTGCAGGAAGTCCTGGAGCTCGTTCTTGGTGTACTTCTCGATCGGCTTGTCGGGGTCGAGGAAGCCCGATTCGGTGAAGATGCGAACCGACCAGCCGTCCGCCTTGTATCCCGGCACCGTGATCGCGCCCTCGGAGAGTGACCTGGACTGGTCGTAGAGCTGGGTCAGGTCGATGTCGTTGACCGTCCCCATGCCCTCGCAACGGGGGCACATGCCACCGTGGTAGACGACGTTGCGCACCACCAACCGCTCGCCTTTGCCCTTGTCGACGTTCATCGCGCCGCTGGCGGTCCGGGTCGGGATGTTGAACGAGAAGGCGGGCGGTGGCCCGATGTGCGGTTCGCCGAGCCGGCTGAAGAGGATGCGAAGCATGGCGTTGGCGTCGGTCGCGGTTCCGACAGTGGAGCGAACATTGGCCCCCATCCGCTCCTGGTCGACGATGATCGCCGTGGTGAGCCCGTCGAGCACGTCGACCTCGGGACGGGCCAACGTTGGCATGAAGCCCTGGACGAAGGCGCTGTAGGTCTCGTTGATGAGCCGCTGCGACTCGGCGGCGATCGTGTCGAAGACGAGGGAGCTCTTCCCCGATCCGGACACCCCGGTGAAGACGGTCAGACGGCGCTTGGGGATCTCGACGCTGACGTCCTTGAGGTTGTTCTCCCTCGCACCGGTGACCCGGATGTAGTCGTGGCTGTCGGCTTCGTGCATGGTCCTGCTCCTGGAACTGACCAACCCGGTTGGTCTCCGGGAAGCGGTCAAGTCTCGGCAGACCCGCTCCCCGAGGCAAATGCCGGTTACGCCTGCTCGATGCGGATCATGTTGCCCGCCGGATCACGCACGGCGGCATCGCGAACCCCCCAGAACTGGTCTGCTGGCTCTGACAACACCTCGACACCCGGCGCGGAGGCCGTCTTGTCGAAGGTGTCGTCGAGGTCGTCGGTGCGGAAGAACGGGCCGGGCAGCTCACCCTTGGCGAGCAGGGCTGCCAGTGCGTCACCGTCCTCCTTCGACCGGCCGGCATGCGGCTGTGACAGCACGATCTTGATCTCGGGCTGGCTCTCGGTCACGAGTGTGATCCAACGGAAGCCACCATTCTCGACCTCGTCACGCACGGTCAGACCGAGCGTGTCGCGGTAGAAGGCGACAGCGGCGTCGGGATCGTCGACGTATATGTGCACGGTGCTGAGTGAAACGCTCATGGGCCCCAACCTAAGTCAGCGGAGCAGAACTTGCTTCTCGAAAACTGCTCGGTTCGGTCACCTCGCTCCGGCCTGCCCTGCGAGGACGTGACACGACCATGGTGACGCAGCTGGGGACCATGATCAGCTCCTCGTGGCTGCGACCGCGATACGCACTCGGTGTCTCGCCAACCAGCTCGGTGAATCGGGAGGAGAAAGAGCCGAGACTCGAGCAGCCGACCGCGAAGCAGACCTCGGTGACACTGAGGTCGGTGTTGCGCAGCAACATCTTCGCCCGTTCGATGCGACGGGTCATCAGATAGGAGTAAGGCGTCTCCGAGTAGGCCTCACGGAAACGACGACTGAAGTGCGCCGTCGACATCAGCGCGGTGCGGGCGAGCGCCGGCACGTCCAGAGGCTCGGCGTACTCACGGTCCATGCGATCCCGAGCCTGGCGGAGGAGACGCAACTCTCCGAGATCGACACTCACGAGCTCAGGTTACAGCCGGACCAACGCGACCTCTCCGAGGCCGCTGGATCCGCTCGGCCGGCCACATGGCAGCACGAGTAGTGTCCGAGCGATGAGTGGACGACTCGTGCACTTCGAGATCCCCTTCGAGGACTCGGAACGGGCTCGCAGCTTCTATTCGGAGGCATTCGGCTGGGACATGAACCACCTCCCCGAGATGAACTACACACTGGTCTCGACCGGACCGTCCGGCGAGCAGGGGCCGACCGAGCCCGGGTTCATCAACGGGGGCATGATGAGCAGAGACGACAGCCCTACCCCCGGGCCCATCCTGGTCGTCGATGTCGACGACATCGATGCAGCCCTGACCAAGATCGGGGAGTTGGGCGGGGAGACGGTGAGCGGTCGCGTATCTGTCGGTGACATGGGGTGGTCGGCCTATTTCAAAGACCCGGAAGGCAATCTGATGGGTCTGTGGCAGTCAGCGCCCCAAGGCTGATCCACCGGGCCTGATCAGCCCGCTTGGCCTTGGTGATCCGCCTGGACCCCGATTTCGGTGGCCTTGACCGACACCCATACCGATGTGCCGGGCTCGAGTTTCATCTCGTCCCGGGCGGACTGGGTGAGCTCGACGGCGAGCCGTAGCGGGGGGCCGGTCATGAGCCGCACCCGCGGCCCCAGCCGCTCGACAGATTCCACGGTGGTCGGCCAGCTGTTGCGCGGGCTGCCCTCCGGCTGGGCGTTGTGCACCGCGATGGCCGTCGGGTGGATGGTGAGGAGCACGCGACCTGCGACCTCGACGTCGGCGATCTGCACGGTCTGTGTGCCGGTGTCGACCAGACCGGCGGTGGCCGTTCCCCCGATGAGATTCGAGCCGGCCAGGTCGGCTGCATAGCTGGTGCGTGGCCGGAGCCGGATCTCGTCGGCCGTGCCGTGCTGGGTCACGCTGCCGTTCTCGATCACATGTACCACGTCGGCGAGGAGAAATGCTTCGGTCGGGTCATGGGTGATCAGCAGCCGGGGCCCGGTGAAAGCGGCGAGATGCCCGGCGAGGGTGTGTCTCATCTCGCTCCGGGTGGTGACGTCGAGCGCGGCCAGCGGCTCGTCGAGGAGGAGCAAGTCGGGCTCGGTGACCAGGGCGCGCGCCAGCGCCACTCTCTGCGCCTGGCCCCCCGACAGGTCACCAGGCCGTCGCCGCTCGAGACCGTCGAGCCCCAGCCTGGCCAGCCACTCGCTGGCCCGGGCCTGGGCGTGGTCACGTGACAGCCGACGGCTGCGAAGACCGAAGGCGACGTTGTCGAGGACTGTCATGTGTGGGAACAACAGGTAATCCTGGAACACCACCCCGATGTTGCGCTCCTCCGCCGGGAGGCAGACGCCTGCCGCCGGGTCGTCGAGGACGGTCCCGTTGAGCTCCACCCGGCCGCGGTCGATCGGGAGCAACCCGGCGATGGCGGCCACCGCGCTGGACTTGCCCGCCCCGTTGGGACCGAGGAGGGCCACCGTGGCTCCCGTGGGGATCTCCACCTGGAGGGTGAGCTCGAAGTCGTCCGATCTCCGAACCGACAGGTCGACTGAGAGCCCGCCCGAGCTCAGAGTGCCCTCCACCATCGGTCCCGGAGCGCGATGAGCACCGCCAGCGAGATGACCACCATCACCAGGCTGATCGCCACTGCGGTGTCCCGCTCGCTCTCCAGTGCGACGAACACCGCCAGCGGGAGGGTCTGGGTGCGACCCTGGAGGTTGCCGGCGAACGTGACGGTCGCTCCGAACTCGCCAAAGGCCCTCGCCCATGTGAGAACGAGACCTGCGATCAGAGACGGGGCGATCATGGGGAGGGTCACCCGACGCATCACCGTCCACCTGCTGGCGCCCAGCGTCTCTGCCGCACCTTCGAAGCGGCGGTCCATGTTGCGGAGCGCCCCCTCCACCGTGATCACGAGGAAGGGCATGGCGACGAAGGTGGTCGCCACGACCACCCCCCAGGTCGAGAAGGGGAGCAGCAGACCGGTCAGCTCACCCAAGGGCTCGCCGACGAGGCCGCGACGGCCGAGTGCGAAGAGCAGGGCTGCCCCGCCCACCACGGGGGGCAGCACCAGCGGCAGCGTGATGAGCCCGCGTACCACCGACCGCCCGGGGAACTCCACTCGTGCCAGCACCCAGGCCAATGGGACACCGAGCACGAGGGCGATCGCCGTCGCCGACAGCGATGCGACTAGGGAGAGACGAAGCGCATCGCCCACGACGTCGCTAGCCAGGATCCGGGGCATCTGTGACCAAGGCACACGTGCCAGCAGCCCGGCGAGGGGCACGACGAACACGACCAGCCCGAGACAGGCGAGCACGACCAGGAATGGCGGTGGCCGGCCCGGCGCCACCCGTCTCTTCTTCAAATGGCTCATGGTGATGAGAAACCGTATCCGGTGAGGATCGCCTGCCCCTGGTCGGAGAGGACGAAGTCGACGAAGGCGGCGGCCGCCTCCGGGTTTGGCGCATTGGCCAGCACGGCTATCGGGTACTCGGCGACGACGTTCTGATCCGCGGGGAGGTCGACCCCTTCCACCCCACCATCGGTGGAGGCGACATCGGTCACGTAGACGATGGCGGCGTCGAGCTCACCCGCCTCGACCTTGGTGAGCAGCGCCCGCACGTCGGGCTCGTTGGTGTCGACTGCCGGTGTCACCCCCGCGTCGGCCAGCGCCCGCCTCGCGAATTCCCCGCAGGGAACGTCCTCTCCGCACAGCCCGATCAAGATCTCGTCACGATCGAAGTCCTCGAGCCCGGTGACCACGGCGGGGTTCCCGACCCGAACCGCGATCTGCAGCAGATTCGTGGCGAAGACCGCCGCCTCACCCTCCACTTCGCCGGCTTCGATCACCCGGTCCATGTTCGAGGTGTTGGCCGAGGCGAACACATCCGCAGGGGCGCCCTCGAGGATCTGTTCTCGCAGACCGGAGCTCGGACCGAGGTTCAGCACCACGTCGACATCGGGGTTGGCCGTTTCGAATGCGGTCTTCATCTCGGCGAATGCATCGGTCAACGAGGCCGCAGCCGACACCAGGACCTCTCGGCTTGGCGTTTCCGCGCCGGCGCCACCGCACGCCGCCAGCACCAGCACCACCGCCACCGTGGGACTCAGCCGGGACCTGGTCATCAGGCGTCCAGTATTTCACCGTGCGAGGATCAGATGACCTCATCCGGGCCCGACGAGCCGGAAAATCTCTGGGCGGTACCGGAGCCTGCTGCTAAAACACCCCGTTCCGGCTCGGCCGGAGCGTTTGTCCCGGTCCGTCCAGACGAGGAGCCAGACCGATGATCGTGGGCGCCGGATGAAGAGCTTTCACCAGCTCGTCGCCAACACCGTGCTGGCCAGCACCACCAGCAACTTCCTCTGGTTCGCGCTGACCTTCTGGGTCTACCTGGAGACGCGTTCGGTGGTCGCAACGTCGGTGATCGGTGGCTCCTACATGCTGCTCTTCGCCGGCTCGGGCATTCTCTTCGGGACCTTCGTCGATCGCAACAAGCGAAAGACGTCGATGGTGCTGTCGAATGCCGCTTCGCTCGCTCTCTTCGGACTCGCCGGTGTGGTGTATCTGATCGCCCCCGAAGACTCGATTCCACAGCTCAGCCAACCACTGACCTGGGTTTTCATCACTCTCTCACTCGCCGGGGCCATCGCCGGAAATCTTCGAGCAGTTGCGCTGTCGACGACGGTCACCTTGCTCGTCCCCGACGACCGGCACGACAAGGCCAACGGTTTGGTGGGGACGGCCAATGGAGTCGCCTTCGCCCTCACTTCCGTCTTCAGCGGCCTCGCCATCGGTCGGCTCGGCATGGGTGCGTGTCTCATCATCACGATCGCATTGACCGCGGTAGCCGGCGCCCACCTCGCCACGATTCACGTCGACAAGGACACCTCCCCACACGAGGAAGGCGAAGCCGCCCCCGAAGGATCTACCAAGTTCGATCTCAGCGGTGCGTTGCGCGCGGTCCGGCTGGTGCCAGGGTTGTTGGCGCTGCTCTTCTTCAGCACGTTCAACAACTTCCTCGGCGGCGTGTTCATGGCCCTCATGGATCCTTACGGGCTGGAGCTCGTCTCGGTGGAGAGCTGGGGCATTCTCCTCGCCGCGTCCAGCTTCGGCTTCATCGTCGGGGGTGTGGCCGTTGCCCGCCGCGGGCTCGGGACCAACCCGGTGCGGACCTTGCTGCTGGTCAACATCGTCATGTGGAGCATCACGATCCTGTTCCCCATACGCTCGCTGGTCCTACCGCTCGCCATCGGCTTCTTTCTCTACATGGTCGTCATCCCGGTGGCGGAAGCCTCCGAGCAGACGACCATCCAACGGGTCGTGCCCTATCGGGAGCAGGGTCGAGTCTTCGGATTCGCACAGACCGTCGAGACCGCAGCCTCGCCGGTGACCGCCTTCCTGATCGGCCCGATCGCCCAGGCATGGGTGATCCCGTTCATGACCGACGGCGCCGGGGCGGAGACGATCGGGAGCTGGTTTGGCACCGGACCCGACCGTGGCATGGCCCTCATCTTCATCATCGCCGGCTCGATCGGGCTCTTGGCCACCCTGCTCGCCTTCCAATCCCGTGCCTACGAGGACATCTCCCGCAGCTACGCCGGGACGAGACCCGAGCCGGCCCCCACCCGGGCACCCGAGGACTGAGCGGCTTCCCAGGGCAGGGTCATCGCTCCGACCCTCCTTTCGGCAGTTCCCGTCCGGCGTCCCGGACCGCTTTGGTCAGCAGGAACTCGATCTGGGCGTTCAGGCTGCGCAGCTCGTCCGCAGCCCATTTCTCGAGGGCGGCATGGAGCTGGGGGTCGATCCGAAGCAGGAAGCTCTTGCGCTCTGACACCGTCCTTCCTACTGGTAGAGCGTCCCGGCGTTGACCACGGGCTGGGCGTGATGCTCGCTGCACAGGACGACCAACAGGTTGGAGACCATCGCCGCTTTCCGCTCGTCGTCCAGGGTGACGATGTCCTTTTCGCTCAGCATCTCTAGGGCATGGTCGACCATCCCCACCGCGCCTTCCACGATGCGACGCCGAGCTGCCACGACTGCCTCGGCCTGCTGACGACGAAGCATGTCGGCGGCGATCTCGGGGGCGTAGGCCAGACGTCGGAGTTGGGTGCGAAGCACTTCGACGCCGGCGACGGTCAGCTGCTCCTGGAGCTCGTCGTGCAATGACCTGGTGACCTCGTCCGCGTGGGCTCGAAGCGAGTGCGCGCCCTCCTCATAGGCGTCGTACGGGTACTCCGAAGCCATGTGCCGGACCGCCGTCTCGGTCTGGATCTTGACGTACTCCTCGTACTGCTCGACGTCGAAGACGGCGCGGGCGGTGTCCACCACCCGCCACACGATGACTGCTGCAACCTCCACCGGGTTGCCGTTGGCGTCGTTGACCTTGAGCGTCTCGCTGTCGAAGTTCTGGACCCGAAGGCTGATCCGCTCTCGGTCGGTGAGCGGAAAGGTCCAACCGAGGCCGTTTCGTCGCACCGTGCCCAGGTAACGGCCGAAGAAGGTCACCACCTTGGCGATGTTGGGCTGATTCATCACGAACCCGCTGGCAACGATCCCTGCCAGCAGTAGCACCGCGATCGACAGCCACAGGGTCGAGATCTTCTCGTCCTCGGCGAACTCGAACACGAGCCGGACCCCTGCCGCCAACAGCGCCACGTCAACCGCCAGCATCAGCCAGCCGTTGACCGATATGGCCGTCTTCTCGTTCATCGACACCTCCCTGATACCGATTTGATATCACGATGATATCACGGTGGGTGTCGGCTGTCACCAGTCGAAATGTCCCCCCAATCAGGCAACCCCGGGTTCCTCACGCCGTATCCGGCGTGAGGAACCCGGGGTTCGCAGCGGAGAGCCGACCGGCTCAGCGGGTGGTCGACGGCTTGACGGCCTTCACGATGGCCGAGTCCATGCCGTCGGTCGCTCGATGTGTCGCCTCGATGGAGATCTCTGCGAATCCTGCAGTCTCGAGCTGCTGGCGGTATTCGCTGTAGCTGAGAGCACCTGCGATACAGCCGACCCATGAGCCCCGTTCGGCTCGCTCTTGGACCGACAGTGCGTCGTCGGCCACGATGTCCGAGATCCCGATCCTTCCGCCCGGCTTGAGGACCCGAGCGATCTCGGCGAAGACCGCTGCCTTGTCGGTCGATAGGTTGATGACGCAGTTGGAGATGATGACGTCGACCGCGGCATCCTGGAGCGGGATGTCCTCGATGTAGCCCTTGAGGAACTCGACGTTGTCTGCCCCCGCCTCGGCCGCATTGGCCCGGGCGAGGGAGAGCATCTCGTCGGTCATGTCCAGCCCGTAGACGAAGCCGGTCTCCCCCACCCTGCGCGCGGAGAGCAGAACGTCGATGCCGCCGCCCGAGCCGAGGTCGAGGACGGTCTCGCCTTCGTGGAGGTCGGCAACCGCAGTCGGGTTCCCACAACCGAGACTGGCGTCGGCAGCCTGCGGCGGGATGGTCTCGAGTTCGCCGAGCGTGTACGTGCCTGCGGTCAGTTTCACTCCCAGGCTCGGATCCGGCCCACAGTCATCCGCCGGACCGCAACACGAGCCGGTGGAAGCTGCGACGGCATACCGCTGCCGGACCTCTTCTCGGAGTTCTACTTCACCGGCCATCACACACATCCTTTCATATCGATGCGTGTCGAAATGTACACGACGTATCGACGTTCGTCAATGTGTATTAGGATGGCAGACATGGAACCCGTGTGCTGTTACCCGGTGACAGACGAGGCGATCACCTTGGACCGCGCCCGGGATCTCGCCGCCGACTTCAAGGTCCTCTCGGATCCGGTGAGACTCAGGTTGCTCAGCCTCATTGCCTCGGTCCCCGAGGGCGAGGTGTGCGCCTGCGATCTGAGCGAGCCGTTGTCACGTAGTCAGGCCACGGTGAGCCATCACCTGTCGGTGTTGGTGCAGGCGGGGTTGATCACACGCCAGCCACGCGGGAAATGGGCATGGTTCGCCATCGCTCCCGACCGTGCCGAGTTCGTGAGGTCGGCCCTCGACTCGGGACGTGTGCTTGCCGGGGGATGACATGACGACACCAAGCGTCCTCTTCCTCTGCGTCCACAACGCCGGGCGCTCGCAGATGGCCGCCGGATGGATGCGCCACCTCGCCGGCGACCGCGTCGACGTCTTCTCCGGCGGGTCGGAGCCCATCGACCGGGTCAACCCCCACGCCGTGGCCGTGATGGCCGAGAAGGGCATCGACATCGGCCGGGAGATCCCTCGGCCATGGACCGACGAGATGGTCCGTGCTGCGGATGTCGTCGTCACCATGGGGTGTGGTGACACCTGCCCCTTCGTCCCCGGCAAGCGCTATGTCGACTGGGAGGTCGAGGACCCGTCGGGGAAGACTCTCGAAGAGATCCGTCCCATCCGGGACGACCTCGAGCAGCGGGTCAAAGGTCTCCTGGCCGAGATGGAATTGCCGGTCAGCGCATGACAACGCTCGCAACCTGGCGAGGTCACGCATGACGGACTATCGGATGAACCTGATCCCGCTCATCGACACGTCTGGGGCCGGGATCGCCTGCTCGCTCGATCCCGACCAGGTCGGCGACCGGATCGTCGACTGGACCCGGGTCCTCGACAGGGCAAAGTCCAGGGAGTCGATCTCCCAGGGCCTCCGCATCGCTTTCGATCGTGAGGTCGACATCACCGAGATGGCCGGGCTCGTCGACGCCGAGCAGTCGTGCTGCTCCTTCTTCACCTTCGGCATCGGTGTAAGCGCCGACCGGGTCTGGCTCGACGTCACCGGTCCCGATGCGGCTCAGTCGGTGATCTCGTCAGTGTTCGGACCAGCCGCGGCGAGGGCATAGGCGACGGCACTCTCGATATCCATCCGCTGACCAGTCTGTCGCGCTCGCTCGAACGCCTCGGACCCCATCCGCCGGGGCAGTACGCTCAGCATGTGCTCGTAGTGCGGGCGCTCGTCGGGAGGCCAGGCCATGCTCTTCGCCTCCATCATCGTCTCGGCTGCGCCGAGAAGCTTGGCGGCCCTCTCCAGCTGGCCCCGCTCCGTCGCCACTGCGGCGAGCCCGGCCACGGCGAACGGTCTCGTAAACTCGTCCCCAACGTCGCTTCCGATCCGAATTGCCTCTCGCCCGAGCGACTCCGCCTCGTCGAGATTCCCGAGCTGGCGCTCCACCATCGCGAGATTGCTTGCCTCCGAGGCGACGAGGAACCCGTTGTCCGAGGCGCGGACGAGCTCGAGCCTTTGGCTCATCCAATCCCGAGCCTCGTCGAGGTCGCCGGCGATCTGGGCGCCAACGCCCAGTAGGTGGAGTGCGTTGGAGCGGCCGGACTCGTCGTCTTCGAGGTCGCTGATCTCGAGCGCCTCACGTGCCAGCCTTCGCCCTTCGGGCACGTCGGTTCGAAGGGCGACACGGGAGAGCCCACCGAGGGCCTGCGAGATGAGCGTCGCATCGTCGAGCTGCCATCCGATGGCGAGGCCTGCTTCGAACAGCTCGGTGGCTCGTTGGTCATCACCCAGCCAGAATGGCATGAACCCCGCGTCCACCGATGCCTGGCCACGGAGACGGTCGTCCCCACCGGATAAGGCCAGAACCCGGCCGAACCATTCCGACCCGGCATCGAACAGCCGCTTCGTGATCCAATACCGATAGAGGGCTCGGGTCAGGCGGAATGCCTCGTCGGCTTGCCCCTGGCCGACGAACCAGGCGAGGGCATCGAGCACGTCATCGGACCTCTCGACGAGCTCGTCCAAAGCCGCCTTGCCACCCTGAGCTCTCGATCGGGCGGAGGCGTCCTCGGCATATGCGAGCAATGAGCCCGCCGTCGACGCATCCACGCTCCGATCCTATGCCTCGGATCGGCCCGATGACCTGGCGTCCCGTGGGCCCGATGACGGCCTGGATTTCCTGTCAGTCGAGGCGGAACGGCGGGTAGACGTCGGTGACGAGCAGGAAGGCGTATGCCTGCACGCGAAGGATCCATCGGCCGACGCCGACCACGAAGTCGAATAGCCCGCGGGGGTATCGGCCGGTGAAGAGGATGGCGAACCAGGCGACGACCACGGCGAGGATGGCCAGCGCCACCAGCACGGCGAGAACGATGTAATGGGGAATCGCCAGGAACCACTTCACCAGTGGCAGCCCACGGCTGAGCTCGGCCTCCACGTCGGGATAGTCGATCTCGATGTGAACCGATTGCTCCTCCACCGTCGACGGGTATTTGTCGGTGAGCAGAGCCAGGTAGGCCCCAACCCGATTCTCGAAACGCGTGAGCTCGACAGCGAAGTCGAACCACCAGCGCGGATAGCGCTGACGGAACAGGATCATCAGCGCGGTGGCCACGAACAGGCCGCCCAGGATCCCGGCGCCGTTCTGAGTCACCTTCGACACGGTCTTCCCCGCCTCGGTGACCACGGTGACGGACTCGCTCGCCGTCGCCGAGAGCAGAGCCAGGATGATGAGGATCGGGATCGCCCAGATCAGTCGGAGCAGGGTGGTGACCCTGTCCAGGCTCTCCGGGTAGTCGATCTGCATCCGTGCCGGGTAAGCGCCGTCAGCCATGTGCTCCTCCTCGATCGTGCATTTCCAGGGCCCTATCGCCTATGACTTCGAGACTAGGGTTGCTGTTACCCGCGTGCGGGTAGTCCCGGGACTGCAATCCCTCGGCCACGAGGCGATTCCGGTGCTTCTTCCAGCGGAGGATGACACGGGGCGGTGAGACAGCGATGAGCACGCCGGCCGATGATCACGTTTAGAACCCTCGGGCAGTGGGTTAATCCATTCACTCGAGCTGAGGACGCATCGTGAACAACAACATCGCCGCCATCCTGGAGAAGCCGGTCAGCAAGGAGATGCTGGACCGGGATCTCGCCAGGCTGGCGTATGTGGCGACGGACGGCACGCCCCGGGTGGTCCCGATCGGGTTCACCTGGAACGGTTCGGAGATCGTGATGTGCACCCCACCGAACGCGCCGAAGTTGCAGTCGCTGCGCAAGAACCCGACAGTCGCGATCACGATCGACACGGAGAGTCACCCACCGAAGATCCTTTTGATCCGGGGCGAGGCCATCCTCGACCATGTCGACGGGATTCCCGACGAGTACTTCGAGGCGAACGGCACCTACGAGATGACGCCGGAGCAGCGGGTGGAGTGGGAGGCCGGGGTCCGGTCGCTCTACGAATCGATGGTGCGGATCGTGGTCACGCCGACGTGGGTCAAGCTGATCGACTTCGACGAGACTCTGCCGACGGCCGTCGAAGAGCTCATCCGCCTGCGCGATGAGCGCAACGGAGGCCACGAAGCCAAAGGTCGCTAGACCCCGATCCGGAGCGTCATGCCGCCTCGGCGTTCTGTGCCTTGACCACGAGAACGTCACACTCGGCCAGGTGGATGGCCCGGTGACTCGTGGAGCCCAAGATCAGTGAGGCGAGCTCTCCACGACCACGAGTCCCCACGACCAGGAGGGATGCCCCGTAATGAGACGCGTACTCCACGAGAACGTCTGGCGGGTAACCCTCCAGGTCGACACGCTTCACCGTGATCGGGGCGCTTTCCATCATGGGACCGAGTGACTTCCACACGGCCCGCCGCTGAGCCTCGGTCACCTTGGTCGTGTCGATCGGGATCTCGGCGTACACCACCGGGGGTTGAACGACGTGGACGACGTGAAGCTCCAAATCCCTCCACTCGGCCTCCTGGATGGCCCTGCGCAGGACGATCTCTGACATAACGGAATCGTCGACACCTGCAACGACGATCATCTTTCTGTCCTTCCTTTCTCTATCTCGCAAACCTTGCCCGGAAAAGACCGGGCTGAGCACTGCCTAGACAGCCGATGGCTCGGTGAGTGCCCACAGGATGTCCTTGATGGACACCATCCCGATCAAATCCGCCCCATCCACGACCGGAAGGTGGCGATAGCCCGCAGCGAGCATCCATCCGGCGGCAGCAGCCACCGTCATGTCGGGGGCAAGGGAGTCGGGCTCTCGAGTCATCCACTCATCAGTGCCGGTGTCGTCCAGATCGGTGCCCTGGGCGCAGGCTCGGATGATGTCCCGCTCGCTGAGGATTCCGATGAGTTGGCCTTCACGGACAACCGCGAGAGCGCCGACTTCGTTGGCGGAGAGTGTCCGAGCCGCATCGCGCATTGTGCTTGAGGGCCCGATCCAGATGGCCTCTCCCCCGACCAGTTCACGTACTGTCATCGTGACTCCTTTGGTCACCGTCACGTCTCGAGGACGACTTTCAACGCGCCGGTCTCGGAGGCGCTGCCAAAGACGTCGTATGCCTTCTCGAAGTCAGCCATCGCGAAGTGATGTGTGATCAGGGGCGACGGGTCGATCGAGCCACCTTGGATGAGCCGGAGCAACGTGGGCGTCGAATAGGTGTCCACCAAACCGGTCGTGATGGTCACGTTCTTGATCCACAGCTCTTCGAGATGGAGCGTGGCCGGCTCGCCGTGGACGCCGACGTTCGCCACGCGACCCCCGGGCCGGATCAGCGACGCGGCCAATTCGAATGTCGACGGCACGCCCACCGCCTCTATGGCCACGTCGACGCCAAGACCATTGGTCATCTCCGCGATCGCCGCCTTGGGGTCGACCATCCCATTGTTGATGGTCACATCTGCGCCGAACTGCTTGGCCGCCTCCAGCCTGCTGTCTGCCAGGTCTATGGCGACGATGTGGCTGGGGCTGAAGAGCCGGGCACCGAGTATGGCCGCCAGCCCGATCGGACCGGCACCGACGACGGCGACGACGTCACCGGGCTCGACGTTGCCGTTGAGCACGCCGACTTCATACCCGGTGGGGAGGATGTCGGCCAGCATGAGCAGCTGATCCACCGGCACCGAGCTCGGTGCGAGATGGGTCGATGTGTCGGCGAACGGGACCCGAACGTACTCCGCCTGTGTCCCGTCGATCAGGTGGCCGAGGATCCAACCACCACCGCCCAGACACTGACCGTAACTGCCTTCACGACAGAAGCGGCAGGAGCCGCATGCAGTGATGCACGACACCAGCACCTTGTCTCCGGGCTTGACCCGCCTGACCCCCGGTCCAACCTCCTCGACGGTTCCCACGGCCTCGTGGCCGAGGATCCTCCCCTCGGTGACCGTCGGGACATCACCTTTGAGGATGTGGAGGTCGGTGCCGCAGATGGTCACTGCGTCTACGCGAACGATGGCGTCGGTGTCATCCACGATCGTGGGCTTGGGGACCTCCTCCCATCTCTTGTTCCCCGGGCCGTGATAGACCATGGCCTTCATTTGGCCTCCTTTCAGACCTGACTCCGATTCAACGAACCCCCGGGGCGCGCTGATAGGGGAGAAAGTCCCTTTGTCACGGACAAGTGGTCGCGGACCGGGGGCGTCGAGTCGAGGATGACGATGGCCAGCGAAACCGCGATCAGGAGTGGGTGCATCACCGGGTGAAACGGAACCACGAAGAGCTCGATCGTCTCGAAGGCCAACAGCACGATCCCAACCGACATCGCCCCGATCCAGGGCCATCGATAGCCAATTGCCCCCTCGATCCCCGCGGCCCACCGCCAATCCCATCGAACGAACAGGCCGACCGTGGTGATCGCCGAGCCCACCGCGATGGAGAGCAGGAAGACCCCTGGCCAGAAATAGTCCTCGACGGGAGCCTTGTCGAGGAATTCGAGCGACATTCCCAGCGGGTCGATCGGGTTGATCACCATCGCCAAGCCGCCCTGGATGGCGCCCACGATGAGCAGCGTCAATATCAACCCCAGGGCGATGACCGTGGCCGGAGGCCTCCTCGAGACCCGGGTCTTGTCCGCTCCCGTGTTCGATGCAACCGTCACGTGACCTCCTCTCGACGGGATCCGACCGCGATTCTCCGGGCCGAGGGTGCCGGGCTCCTAGAGCCATAGGGCCGTTATCTCAGGGACCTGGAGATGCGGATCGGTTGGGAAGGGCTCCATCCATCTGCCCGTATCCTGGGACGGTGCCATCCCAGTTCGACGACTTGGTCGCCGCCAACCGTCGTTACGCCGAGACGTTCGACATGCAGGGGCTCGAAGGTCGGGCCAGGGCCGGTGTGGCAATCGTCACATGCATCGACTCGAGAATCGATCCGCTGAGGATGGTGGGACTTCGTCTCGGCGACGCCAAAGTTCTCCGTAATCCTGGTGGCCGGATCACCGATGAGGCATTGGGGGCGCTGATACTGGGATCCCACTTGCTGGGCGTCAACCGTGTCCTCATCGTTCCGCACACACGTTGCGCGGTGGCGATGTGGACCGAAGGCGAGCTTCAAGCAGAGGTGGGCAAGTCCGCTGGTCGAAACGCCAGCTGGCAGACCTTCGGGGCCGTCGACGACCAGGTGGGCGCATTGATCCGGGACTTGGAGCGGGTGCGGACCCACGAATTGATCCCAGACACAGTCGTGGTGAGCGGATTCGTCTACGACGTTGACACAGGCCTACTGACATTCGTCGGATGACGAGCCCCAGCGAATAGAAGGGAGAGACCTCTCCCCACTCAAGATCATTTCCGATTGCCTGGTTGCCACTCCCCCATTGTCCTAATGGTCAACGGCTCCGACGTTGTCAAACCAGCAGGGGCATAGTGCCCGAATGCGAGAGTCGGGTTCTACCGGCCGCCGACCGTGCCAAGCCAAGTCCCAGAAGAAGAAGATGTGTCGGCCGCGTCGAGGAGGGCTAGCCCCAGTCTCGCACTTCTCCGAGCAGCGACTCGGCCAGCTGCGCGCCCCACACTTCGGCGCGCTGCAATTCACCGTCGAGTAGCGGACCCGGCGTGTCCTCGACATAGAAGCTCTCGGGCCGCGTCAGCTGTTGATAGCCGCGCCTGCGAGCCTCCTTCGCCGCGGCCTTCGCCGCCGAGCCGGGTAGCCGACGCAC
>DASZOM010000048.1:0-27978 GCA_035550735.1 Acidimicrobiia bacterium
CCCCCCCCCCAACCCTGGGTTGCGGGTAGGAGGCGACCAGAGGAGGTCACGAGTGGATGAAAAGGTGAGGCTGGCGTCGATCGGGCTGGGGCGTTGGGCCCGTGTCCTGGCCCGTGGGGCGCAGCGGGGATCGGTCATCGAGCTGGTGAGCTGCTTCTCGCGCTCCGACGAGCGGCGCGCCGCGTTCCAGGAGGAGTTCGGGATTCCCAGGGCCGCCTCGACTCTCGACGAGCTGCTGTCCGATACCGAGATCGAGGGTGTCCTCGTCACCACCCCAAACGACACCCACAAGCACATCATCGAAGAGTGCCTCGACGCCGGAAAGGCGGTCTACACCGACAAGCCGATCGCCCACACCATGGAGGACGCCGGTGACATTGCCCGTGCCGCCGCCGTAGCGGGCGTGCCCTTCGCCGTCGGCCACAGCGCCCGGCGTCTCGGTGGACATCGCGCCATGAAGCAGTGGATCGAGACCGGCAAGATCGGACAGGTCTCCCTGGCCGAGGCCAACTTCTCCAACGAGCGTGGCCTGGAGCTCACCACCGACACCTGGCGCTGGTTCGCCGACAAGAGCCCAGGCGGGGCGATGATCCAGCTCGGCGTGCACCATGCCGACAATCTCCAGTACCTGCTCGGCCCGGTGGCTGCCGTGTCCAGCCATGCCCGCAAGCTCTACACCAAGGCCGAGGTCCCCGACGCCATCGTGTCGATCCTCGAGTTCGAGTCGGGTCCCCTCGGCTATCTGGGCACCGGCTGGGCGTCACCTGGGGTCTACCAACTCCGCATTCAGGGAACTGAGGCCAACCTCTTCTACGACCTCGACTTCAACAATTGGGACGAGTCCCACCTGGTCGACTCGAAGAGCACCCTGGTCAGCCAGGCCTATCGGGAGTCGGTGCGGCCCCCCGTCGACATGCCCCACACCGACATGTTCCGGGAGCAGCTCGACGAGTTCGCCCTCGCCATCAGGGGCCAGGCAGAGGTCGAGGTGGGCGCCCTCGAGGCGATCCGAGCCCTGGCCGTCGTCCACGCCGCCCTGGAGTCCTCTCGACGAAACGGCGAGGCGGTCGCGGTCGCCCCCATGGTGGAGAGAGCGGGAGCATTGAGATGAGAGTCGACCCCGCCAGGACCAGGACCTTGCATCACCCCGACCCCGAGGTCCAGGAGGTCCTCGACATCTGGGCGGCTCGGTTCCTCCACGGTCAGATCGCACTTGGTGACCTGACCCTGACCGCCGACCGGATCGGCACCTGGGCCGACTGGGGCCCGGAGTGGGCGCGGACAGCACGAGCCCACGAGGAGATGGGCGAGCAGGCCCTGGAGGATGGTCGCCGAGTCTCGGCGGTCGGCTCCTTCCTCGCCGCCTCCCGGTGCTATCACCTCTCCTACTTCCTCTCGGTCGACGACGAGGAAGCACATGCCCACGGGCTGGCCAAGATGGTGGAGTGCCACGACCGTGTGCTCCCCTACATGGAGCCCCCGGTGGAGAAGATCGCCATCCCCTTCCCCGATGCGGATCTGGCCGGTCTGCTCAGCATCCCACCAGGCGACGGGCCCCATCCCCTGGTGATCTTCCTCCCCGGTCTCGACTCCACCAAGGAGCAACGGCACGGCGGCCGCGGCACCCTGTTGCGACGTGGCCTGGCGGTGCTCAGCCTGGACGGGCCGGGTCAGGGCGAGATCGGCCCCAAGCTGCCGATCCGCCACGACTACGAGGTGGCGGTCTCCGCCGCCATCGACGCGCTGGAGGGTGACGATCGGGTCGACACCGGCCGGGTGGGCCTGATCGGCGCCAGCCTCGGCGGCTACTACGCCTGCCGGGCTGCGGCCTTCGAGCCCCGGGTGACCGCCGCGGTGGCCAACTGCGGCCCTTACGACTGGATCGCCTGCTGGGACGAGCTCCCCCTGGTGACCCGTGGTGCCTTCCGCAAGTACTCGTGGTCGTCGTCGGACGAAGAGGCCAGGGAGAAGGCCAAGGCGCTCGACCTCACCGGGGTGGCGGAGAGGATCGCTCAACCACTCGTCGTCGTCCATGGCATGCTCGACCCGCTGATCGGAGTCGAGCACGCCGAGCGGATCGCCGCCGAGGCGCAGAACGCGGTCTTGATCACCGTGGACGACGCCACCCACGGAGTCAGCAACCTGGGCTACAAGTTCGCTCCCTGGGTCGACGACTGGATGGCGCAACAGCTGGGTGGAAGGGTGATATGACGTATCCGGCCGACGAGCACAGCTTCACCGTCACCGCCGACGGGATGTGCATCGACTACCAGGTGCCGGTGAGCATGGGCGACGGGGCGGTGCTCCGTGCCGACGTGTTCCGGCCTTGCGACGAGGGCGGGTACCCGGTGATCCTCTCCCATGGGGTCTACGCCAAGGGGCTTCCCTTCAACGGCCCGATCTACCAGATGCAATGGGACAAATTGGTCGCCAAGGACCCCACCGTGCTCGAAGGCTCGACGGGCAAGTACCAGGCATGGGAGGTGACCGACCCGGAACGGTGGGTCCCCGACGGCTATGTCGTCGTCCGCATCGACTCACGCGGCGCCGGCTGGTCACCCGGCATCCTCCTCCCCCGGAACCCACAGGAGTACGACGACGCCGCAGAGACGGTCGAGTGGGCCGCGGCACAACCCTGGAGCAACGGCAGGGTCGGGATCATGGGCATCTCCTACTACGCGGTGATGGCGTGGGCGGCGGCCGAGCGCCAGCCGCAGCACCTCGCAGCCATCATCGCCTGGGAGGGCTTCACCGACCCCTACCGGGACGCCTACTACCACGGCGGCATCCTCAGCGAGTTCAGCAAGCTCTGGCAGGAGAAGCAGATCAACCCGATCCAGTACGGGCGGGGCTCGCGTGCCCCGGTCAACCCCAACACCGGCCAGTCCGTGGCGGGGCCGGTCGACCTGTCCGACGATGAGCTCGCCGCCAACCGCATCGAGTCGTTCCCCGACATCAAGGCCCACGCCTTCAACGACCAGTGGCACCGATCCCGGACCATCGACCTGAGCCAAGTGACCGTCCCCCTGCTCACCGCGGCGAACTGGGGTGGTCAAGGGATCCATCCCCGGGGCAACTTCAACGGTTTTGTCGAGTCCTCGTCAGAGCAGAAGTGGCTCGAGGCGCATGGCGACACCCACTGGACCCACTTCTACTCCGCCTATGGCCGCGATTTGCAGAAGCGCTTCTTCGACCACTTCCTCAAGCAAGTCGACAACGGGTTCGACCGCACCCCACGGGTGCAGCTCAACATCCGTCACCCCGGCGAGAAATTCGAATGGCGGGGTGAGGACGAGTGGCCGCTGGCACGCACGGTCTGGACCACCCTCAACCTGCACCCGGACCTGTCCATGTCGCCGGACCCGGCCGGGTCCGGGGCGGCTCTGGCGTACGAGGCGATGGGCGAAGGGCTCCATTTCACGACCGGCCCCTTCACCGAGGACACCGAGATCACAGGGCCGCTAGCCGCCAAGCTGTTCATCTCCTCGACCACGACGGACGCCGACCTGTTCCTGATCGTCCAGTTGTTCGACCCTGCCGGGAACGAGGTCACCTTCGAAGGATCCACCGACCCCAACACGCCGATCGCCAACGGCTGGTTGCGGGCGTCGCATCGCGCCCTCGACCCCGATCGCAGTCTTCCCTGGCGCCCATTCCACCCCCACGACCGGGCCGAGCCGCTCGAGCCCGGGAAGATCTACGAGCTCGACATCGAGATCGTCCCCACCTGCATCGTGGTCCCGACCGGCTACAGGCTCGACCTATGGGTGAGAGGCCGCGACTACGAGTACCGGGGCCCGCTGGACGAGTACGGGCAGACCTTCTACTACGCCACCCGCGGCACCGGCGGGATGACCCATGCCGACCCGGACGCACGACCCGAGGACGTGTTCGGGGGCGCGGTCACGCTCCACGCCGGGCCGGAGCATCCTTCCCATCTGCTGATACCGGTGATACCCCCCAAGCCGACCGAGGAGACGACGAGTTGAAGACGACAGCTGACTTCGTGATCGCCGGTGGCGGGCACAACAGCCTGATCACCGCGGCATATCTGGGCAAGGCGGGCCACGAGGTGGTGGTGCTCGACGCCCGAGCCGAGGCCGGGGGTGGCGCCGCCACCGAGGAGATCCTCCTGCCCGGGTACGGGTTCGACACCTGCTCCACCGGTCACACCCTCATTCAGGTCAACCCGGTCCTGTCCCGGGACGAGCTCGGTCTCATATCGGAGTTCGGCCTCCAGTACGTGGACCCCGATCCGGTGGCGCATGTCGTCTTCCCCGACGGCGAGCACTTCACCATGTGGCTCGACCTCGACCGGACCCTCGAGGAGATCGGGCGCTTCTCCACTGCGGACGCCGTCTCCTACCAGCGGATGCTCGACGAGTTCGAGGAGGTGAAGGGGATCTACGGCGCCTACCGCTTCACCCCGATCGGGTATGGGCCGTCCCTGGACGAGCGGCTCGCCGAGCACCCCCGGGGCCGGGTCTGGATCCGTCGCAACGTGATGTCCGCCTGGGAGGTGATCAGACGCGAGTTCGAGAGCCGTCACGTGCGGGCCTTCATGGCCTGGATGGCGTTCCAGACCGCCCAGCCGCTGGAGTCCCCCGGCTCGGGCTACCTCGCCTACTCGCTGGTCGGTGGCCGCCAACGCCGGAGCTGGTCGGTCCCGATCGAGGGATCGGCGAGCCTGCCCCGGGCGATCGTCGCCGCCATCGAGAAGACCGGCGGATCGGTGATCACCGACACTCTCGTCGAGTCCCTCGTCATCGAGGACGGCCGGTGTGTCGGAGTCGAGACCTCGAACGGCGACCAGTACCTGGCCCGCCGCGGCGTGGTGTCCTCGATCCACGTCAAGAACCTGGTGGGCATGGCCCCCTCCGAGCTCTGGGGCGACGAATTCCTGTACGGGGTCGACACGTACGACGAGGGACTCTCCTCGTTCGCCTCGTACTACGCCACGACGGAGGCGCCCCGTTTCCAGATCGACGGTGAGGAGATCGAAGTGGTGTCGGCCGGCCCGGCGCCCTGGGCTGAGGACGTCCTCGAGTTCGGCCGGGGGCTCCGGCAGGGGCGTCTCCATCGACCGGGGACGTTCCTCCTCTTCGCCACGCCCACCATCGTCGATCCCACGCGGGCGCCGGAGGGGCACCACACGGTGAAG
This sequence comes from Acidimicrobiia bacterium, assembly GCA_035550735.1. Lineage (GTDB taxonomy): Bacteria > Actinomycetota > Acidimicrobiia > Spongiisociales > ZC4RG35 > JANQRA01. Next base: position 5,162 of record DASZOM010000048.1, read on the forward strand.
ATCCTCAGCCTGGCCCCATACGAGGTGCCGGACGACCTGGGTGATTGGGAGACCGGCAAGAACGTCCTCGCCGCCGAGCACCTGGGCAAGCTGCAGGAGTGCGCCCCCAATCTGACCGACGACAAGATCCTCGCCTGGAAGGCGAAGAGCCCGGTCGACATCGAGGCCACCAACCCGCACATGTGGCGGGGGACCATCCATGGTGGCGATCGCGGGCTGGCCTACGGCGGGGCGCAGCGCCCCGTCCCCGGCTGGGCCCAGCACCGCATGCCCATCCCCGGCCTCTACCAGACCGGTGCCACCACCCATCCCGGAGGGTCGATCACCGGGGGGCCGGGACGCAACGCCGCGGTGGTGATCCTCGACGACCTGGGGACCAGCATCGAAGAGGTGGTGGCGGGATGAGTCGCACCGATTTCACGTCCGACGTGCAACGAACGCGCCCATACGACGTTCGTTGCACGCCAGTTGCGAAACAGACCTGACAAGGAGGTTGCACTTGACACTCGAGCTCGCATTCGCCCCGAACGAGGACCCGTTCGTCATCGTCCACGGCGGGTTCTATCGCCGCTGGTTCTCGATGATCGACGACATCTCCGAGCTGCAAGCGGCGGTCGACCGTCTCGAGGGCACCACCGAGGACAAGTGGGTGCCGGTATGGGAGGAGATCGCACGTCGTCACGAGGACGACGGCGACCGACTCGAAGCGGCCGGCGACCACGAGGGCTCACGGCGCGCCTATTTACAGGCGAAGACGTACTACGCCATCGGCCGCTTCCCTGGTGAGGTGTCGGATGTCAAGCGTCGCATCAGCGAGGACTGCGCCCGCGCCTATCGGAAGGCATGCGCTCATCTCGACCCGCCGGTCGAGGTCGTCGAGTTCGAGCACCAGGGCCAGATGATCCGGGCCCACTTCCGCGCACCGCACACCAACACACCGGTTCCCGCGGTCCTGGTGATGTGTGGCGCCGACGTTTTCAAGGAGGACCGGGGTTGGGCTCAGGACCTCTGCATCGACAACGGGATGGCCGCCCTGGTCATGGATGGTCCCGGAACCGGTGAGAACCCCTTCCCCTGGGCCCCGGAGTCGGTGAGCGCCTGGGAGGCGGCGGTGGACTACCTCGCCTCACGACCCGAGGTCGACGGCGAGCGGATCGGGGCCTTCGGCATCAGCCGGGGCGGCTACTCGGTGATGCAGCTCGCCGGGACCGCGCCCGACAAGCTGAGGGCGGTGGTGGCGAACGCCGGCCATCCCTTCGGGTACGTCATGGGCGACGACGAGCTCGAGGAGTTCGTCCGGGTCCGCAACGAGAGGGCGACCTGGCGGTTTGGCGCCCCCGACGACCCGCCTTCCTTCCCATCGACCTCGGTCGAGGAGGAGCGGGCCGAGTTCTCCCGTTGGGCTCTCTCCGAGCAGGGGATCCTGGAGAACATCACCATGCCGGTGCTGATGATCAACGGCAAGCACGATCATTTGGCCCCGATCGGCAACATCTACTACATGCTGGAGACGGGCCCCGCCACCGGCAAGGAGGCCCGCATCTACTCCGATGCCGGGCACTGCGCCTTCAAGTACTTCGACCACTGGGCCCCGGCGACCTTCCGCTGGCTGGCCGAGAAACTGGGCAGGTGATCGCCCAAGCGCGCCGACGAACCCCGGGTTCCTAGAGCCATATTCGGCGCCACGAACCCGGGGTTCCCAGAGCCATATCCGGCGCCACGAACCCGGGGTTCCCAGAGCCATATCCGGCGCTAGGAAGCTCAGGTTGGTGGGTCTGAGGTGAGCGCCAGTATCAGATGACGATGAGCTCGTGGGGGAACTTGGTCACCTGCTCATGGCCGCCGTCGGTGAGGACGAAGGTGCGGCCGAAGAAGATCCCGAGCAGACCGTCGGGGGTGATGATGGTGGGTTCCAGCATGGCCACCGTCCCCGCCTCCAGCTCGAGCTCGTTGTCCTCGGCTTCGACGTGGTCCCACATGACATGGGGGGTGTGAGAGACGAAGTCGATGCAATGGAGGTACAGCGGCCGCGAGTCGTAGCCTTTGTCACGGAAGAACTGGCTGGACTTCATCACGTCTTCCCACGTCTTCCCACCAACCAATTGCGCGGCCATCAGGTCGTACCCGGGAAGCACCACGTCCTCGAAGAACTCCCGGATCCACGTCGGGGGCTCGCCGATACAGATCGGGGTGCCGAGCTGCACCGAGTAGCCGTTGTAGCCACACGCCAGCTCGTTGATGATGATGTCGCCCTCCCGCAGGGGCCGGCTGGACGGCCAGGGGTTGCCGAACACCATGCCCGGGTTGTCCATCGGCGTCGAGCCGATGATGTTGAAGTCCATCTGACCACCGCCGTCCATGACTGCGTGGGTGGCGGCGGCGGCCAGCTGATACTCGGTGACACCAGGCCGAGCCGCGGCGATCATGGCGTAGAAGGCCTGGTCCATGAGCTTGCCCGCCTTGCGGACGTACTCGATCTCCTCGGCACTCTTGACATGGACCAGCTCGTGGAAGAAGTCACCAACCCGCTCCAGCGTCGCCTCGGGGAGCCCGTCGCGAAGCCTTTCCCACTCGTCGACCGGGAGGTGATGGCCGTACACCGGGTCGATGGATGACATCCCGATGGTCCCGTCGGCCAGACCCCACTCCTTGATCAGTTCGACGATCACGTCTCCGTAACGACCCCATCGTGAGTGACGCACGTCCTCGAGTGGTGTGGCCCGCCGAACCGCCTCGCGATGGGCGCCGCCGGGACCGCAGATCAGCACCGGCTGGCCCTCGGGGGGCACCACGACGTAGGCAGAAACGCCATGCCACTCCCAATGGTTGCTCAGCCATCGCATCCCGCTTCCCCAGCTCCAGTGGTTGGGCCCGCCGGCTGCGATCAGGACGTCGAGGCCGAGCCGTTTCATCTTCTCCTGGGTGGCGTCGAACCGTCTCTGATACTCGGCGTCGGAGAATCGCTCGTACACCGCATCGGCGTACCAGGGAGAGTTGGCCACCCGCCCGAACTTCTCCGTCCGGAGCTCACCTACCGCCTCCTTGAAATCGATGTCACCGGGGGTCATGGGTCCTCCTTACGTACCGGTTTCGTGCGAACCCGGGGTTCCTGGCGCCATATATGGCGTGAGGAACCCGGGGTTGCGGGAAAAGTCATGCTGCCTCAGCCGATCGAGTCGAGCAGGCCGAGACCGTCCAGATCGGAGCGCAGGGCGTCCATCCTCGGCTCGCTCAACGGGACCAGCGGTGGCCGGACGGTCCCCTGGGGGAGGCCCATCAGGCCCAGCCATGCCTTGAGCTCGGCGATGGGGATGGCCCCCTCGCCGCGGGCCAGCCATTGGTCGCGCATCCAGCGCTGGAAGGCGGCGCGCTCGCCCTCGAGGGTCGCTTGCAGCTCCCAGGCCCCGGCGACGTCCCCGGAGTCGGCGATCGCCGTGTACTCCCGAATCGGGAGACGGCTCGGGGTCTGGAACATGGCCAGCGCCGGGGTCGACATCAGTGACTGGAAACCGTGGTCGAGATGGAGCCGCAGCCAGTCGGCCTCGTCGGCGTCACACACGACGATCCTGTCGCCGACCCGGTCCTGCACCTCGAGCAGGTGCTCGAGGGGCTTGGGGTTCTTGATCCCACAAACGGTCTCCAGCTCGGCCAGCTCGGCGATGAGAGACGGGGACAACGCATAACCCGAGTACGAGGTGTTGAAGAGGAAGAAGGGCACGGACGACTCGGCGGTGAGCCGTCGGTACCAGTTCCGCACCAGGTCGTCGGAAGGCTTGATCGGGAAGTAGGGATTGATGGCGATGACGAAGTCGGCGCCGATCTGCTCGGCGTGACGGCTGAGCCGGGCCGCCTCCGAGTAGGTGTGATGCCCGATGTGGGCCATGATGGGCACCCTGCCCGCCGCCGCGCTCACCACCAGCTCGTGGACCCGGGCCCGCTCCTCCACGGTCATTGCCCAGAACTCGCCCATCACGCCGCCACAGAAGATGCCGTCGACGTGGATGCCGTCGATGTAGTGGTCCACTGCCTTGCGCAGCGCCCCCTCATCGATGTCGCCGTGGGGTGTGAACGGGGTGGGGATGGCGATCCAGAGCCCCCTCACCTTCTCGAATGCGGTTTCCTTGGCCGGGGTGAGTGAAGTCATGAGGGAACCTCCTGCCCTGACGCTAGCAGCACATACGTTTGCGCGGCCCGGGTACGCTGCCAATCCGATGCCTGACGAATACACCAGGGCCGAGGCGAAGAGTTGGGCCCGGGAGACCTTTCACGGGGCGTGCAACGTGATCATCCCGTCGTACACCTCCGACCTGAGATCGCTCAACGAGGCCGCGATCCGCCACGACGTGCGCCGCAACATCGAGCTGGGGTTCTGGGGCGCGCTCCTCGTCTCCGAGGCGGGGACCACTCTCGACGAGATGCGCCGCTTCATGGAGATCGCCCTCGACGAGGCCGACGGCAAACACCGCTTCCTGCTCCAGGGGGCCTTCGACACCTCCCAGGACATCATCGACATGGCCAACGACGCCCGCTCTCTCGGCGTCGACGGGATGCTGCTCGGCCACCCCAACAGTTTCTATCCCACCACGCCGCAGCAGGTCGAGGACTACACCGTCGAGATCTGCGAGGCGACCGACATCGCCGTCGTCCTCTTCATCGTCGAGCACTCCAACCTGAGACGGCTCGACGTCCGCGGCTTCCCCGCCGAGGTCCTCGAGCGTCTCACCAAGGTGGACACCATCGTCGCCGTGAAGTACGAGGTGGGCCGCCAGCAGACGACCAACACCTACGAGACGTTCCGTCGTCTCCAGAGTGCCGACGTGCTGTTGTCCGATCCGATGGAGTTCAACGCGCCGATGTGGGTCGACATATTCGGGATGCAGTGGATGGGCACCAGCAACTACGAGTACTACGGGTCTTATGTCCCCCGATTGCTCGAGTTGCTCCACAGCGGTGACACCGCCCGGGCGATGGAGGAGTACTGGCGCATCCAGCCGGCTCGGAACGCCCGCTCGTCGACGATGAGCGGGGGCGGGGCCAACTTGGTGCACCGCTATCTCTGGAAGTTCCAAGCCTGGCTCAACGGGTACAACGGCGGACCGATCCGTCAGCCGGCGATGAAGCTGTCGGAGAGTCAGATGAAGACGTCGGCAGACGGGGTGCGCAAGGCCGGCATCGCCGAGGCCGACGAGCCGTTCGCCGACTTCTTCGTCGGGCGCAACCCGGTCTGAGGATGAGGGTTCTCGACGCGGCCACGGTCGACGCCCTGATCGACGATCGGATGGTTCTCGAGACGATCCGAGAGCTGTTCTCGCTCTCGTCATCCCCTGACGAGATCGGTGTGGGCCGCATCGACCTCCACCACCCAAACGGATGGATCCGCTCTCTGCCCGCCTTCGTCGCCGGCAAGGACCTGGTCGGCTTCAAGGTGCTCAATCAGACCTCCGGTGTCGGGATGCGGTACACGATCTACGTCCACCGGCTGAGCACCGGCGAGCCGATCGGGATCGTCGACGCCCTCGAGGTCACCAATCTGCGAACCGGGGCGGTCTCCGCGGTCGCCACCGACCATCTCGCCAGTCAGGGGATCGAGGTCGCCGCCATCGTCGGCACCGGGCCGATCGGACGGGGCCAGCTCCGAGCGCTCGAGCTGGTCCGCCCCGCCGCCGAGATCCGGGTGTTCGCCCGGACCCCGGAGAGCCGACGCCGCTTCGTCGAGGAGATGGCAGGCTTCGTCACCGGCCGTCTCGTCGACAGCCCGACAACGGAAGACGCGCTCGAGGGGGCCGGGCTGGTCACCCTCGCCACCAAGGCGGCCAGCCCGATCCTGACCTCCGAGCATCTCCGACCGGGGATGCATGTCAACTCGGTGGGGCCGGCCAGCCGCGACCGGGTGGAGATCGATCCCGCCATCTTCGGGTCGTTCGACCGGGTGGTCTGCGACTCGGCCAGGCTGGTGTTAGACGAGGCCGGGGACGCCCACCAGGCCGTGTCGGCACATGACTTCGACCCGGCTCGGGCCGAGGATCTCGGCGACCTGGTCACCGGAGCCGCCCCGGGCCGATCCGCCGTCGACGAGATCACCCTCTTCAAGTCGGTGGGCACCGGGGCCCAGGACCTGGTGGTGGCAGCGCGTCTTCTCGAGATGGCCGAGGCCGAAGGTGTCGGGGTTGTCGTCGACCACGTGAACTCGATCAAGCCGGCGCGGGGCTGACCCGGATCAGCTCCCGGTACGGATCAGCTCCAGGGGGAAGGAGTGGAGCGAGGTGGCGCCTTCGTCGGTGACGACGCAGAGCTCGCCCACCTGGACCCCGACCGTCTCGTCCCGGGAGATGACGTTTGGCTGGATGACCACCGTCTGATTCGCCTCGAACACCCAGTCGTCGTCGAGGCCGTGGGTGGTCTCCCTGGTGCGGATCGACGGTGGCAGCAGGCCGATGCCGAAGCCGTGCACCAGCCCGTCCCGGATGGTGAAGCCTCGCTCGGCGATGACATCGGATGCCTTCCAGACGTCCTCGATCCGGGCGCCCGTCCTGATCGAGGCGGCAACGGAGTGATAGACCTCATCGGCAATGGAGTGAAGCTCGGCGATCTGAGCGGTCGGCTCCTGTGCCACGGCGAAGGTTCGAAGACCCTGACCGGCGTATCCGGCATGCGAGATGCTGATCTCACAGGTCACGACGTCACCGGTCTCGATCACCCGGTTGGAGAGAACCTGTGCCGGCACGCATCGGTCCGGGCTGCTCATCGGTGTCGAGGCGATGTAATAGAAGGTGGTCAGCCCGCCGTCGGCCAGGTATGAGCTCTCGATGTGGGCGGCGAGCTCGAACTCGCGGATCCCCGGGTGGAGCGCGTCGCGTAGCGCGGCTAGGGCGGCGTCGGTGTGAGCCGCTCCTCGTCTCAGCCACTCCAGCTCCTCATCGCTCTTCTTCAGCCGGATCGTGCGGAACCCGGCGGTGACATCGGTGAAGCGGCAGCGGTCACCGGTGGTGCGCCGCATCGAGTCGTACTGCTGATAGGGCATCCACCCCACCACCCCCACTTCGACCAGACCTCTTGCCAGCAGCTCCTCTCCCACCGTGACCCCGTTGTCCACGCCTCCCCACCGTACGTCGTCGAGGAACGAGACATCTGCCGCATTGGGGACGTGGTTGTAGCTCTGGGCGAAGAGAGTCGGCTCGCCCTCCCGGGGGAACACCACATAGTTGTCCCGCATGCCCATGTAGCCGGAGAGGTAGTACACGTCGGCCTGGGCGGCGCGGTTCTGCGCAGACCAGCCGAAGACGACGAGCCCGTCGAGCCCGGATCGCTCCAGGAACGACCTCACCAGATCTTCCCTCCGCGAGACCTCCTCGTCGCTGAATCGGGGGTACATTGCGGTCCGGGTTGCTTCCACGACTCACTCCGTTCTCAGGGGACCGGCACCGTAGCCAGCGGTGGAGAAGAGGGCGTCGTGACGAGGGAAGACACCCGGAATCGGTTGACAGCTAGCCGCGGCGCTGGTTAGCGTGCAAACGATTGGGCTGACGATCGAGCCCGTTCGTGCGGAGACAAATTGAGGAGGACTCCCATGAGACGAGAATCGATTGCGTGGAGGATCATGGCCTTGTGCGCCATCCTCGCGCTGGTTGGGGCGGCCTGTGCCGGGCCGACCACCGACACCACATCCGCGTCGGGTTCCACGACGCCCGGCGGAGGTGATGTCCCCAACCCCGATGTGCTCGTCGTGACCGTCAACGACGACGTCTTCAACCTGGATCCAGCCGCGGTGAACGGGAACGACGTCGGAATGGACGTGATCCTCAACACCTACGACCGACTGGTCTTCATCGCCGCCGAGGATGGCTCGGTGATCCCTCAGCTGGCGACCGAGGTCCCCTCCATCGAGAACGGGCTGATCTCGGAAGACGGGCTGACCTACACCTTCCCCATCCGTGAAGGGGTCACCTTCTCCGACGGGACCGACCTGACCGCCGAGGACGTGAAGTACTCGTGGGACCGGGTCGTCGAGATGAACCTGCCCGAAGGGCAGGCGCCGCTGTTCGAGAACGTCGCCGAGACCACAGTCGTCGACGACTTCACCTTCGAGGTCACCCTGAACGAGGTGGATGCATCCTTCCTCGCCTTCCTCGCCGCCCACCCGGTGGCGTCGGTGGTGAGCCAGGACGCCGTCGAGGAGAACGGTGGCGTTGTCGCCGGACAGCCCAACGAGTTCATGGCCCAGAACACGGTGGGAAGCGGCCCATACGTGCTGGCCTCCTGGGAGCGCGGCGACCGGATGTCCTTCGACATCAACGAGGACTACTGGGGTGAGCCGGCCCACCTGCCGGTGCGCTGGGAGTTGATCGTCGACTCGCCGGCCACAGGCCTCCAGGCGAAGGAATACGACATCGTGGACATCAGCCCGACGGACGTGCCGTCCATCGAGCCCATCCCCCACGCCGTCGTCGACACCAGCATCCTCGACCTCCAGGTACTCCAGATCGGCATGAACATGAACATCTGCGAGGGCTGCCTTCCCGAGGGCGACACCATCCCACTCGACTTCTTCCAGGACGTCCGGGTGCGGCAGGCGTTCAACTACGCCTTCGACTACCAGGGCTACATCGACGGGATCCTGGGCGGCCTCGGCGGGCGGGGCAGCTTCATCCTCCCGGTGGAGATGTACGGGTACGACCCGGCGGCGCCGATCTACGAGACCGACCCGGCACGCGCCGAGGAGCTCTTCCGTGAGGCCGGCTACTGGGACGAGGGGTTCACCATCTCGATCGCCAGCGACCAGACCCACGAGGGGTTCACGGGCGCCGCGCTGACCCTGAAAGACAGCATCGAGGCACTCAACCCCAACTTCCATGTGAATGTGATGGCTGTGCCCGAGGCCCAGTTCGACGAGATCCTGGCGACCGACCCGCTGCCGATTGCGATGTGGTCGTACACCAGTTCGCAGTACAGCACGCCGGACGCCTACCTGTTCGACAGCGCGCTGTCGGACGGCAGGTACGGCGCGGTCAACAGCTTCGTCGACGGCTACTCGAACGCCGAGGAGATCGACGCCCTGATCAACTCGGCCCGCACCACCTTGGACGAGGATGAGCGTCTCAGCATCCTCTCCGAGATCCAGACCCGTCTCTACGAGGAGGCGATGTGGATCATGCCCGCCAATGAGGGTGCACCTTCCGCCCGTGGCGAGTGGGTGACCGGTCACATCGAGAACCCGATGTGGGCACGGCCCTCGCAGTACTGGGCCCTCTACGACAAGTGAGGTAGCTCGAGAACCAGGAAGCGTGCGTAGATGGACGCCTGTCGGCACACCATCTACGCACGCTTAGACTCGGCGGAGGAAGTCTGACGCATGCACAGGTACATCGCGCGACGGCTGCTGGCCCTCCCCTTCGTGATCCTCGTCGTCAGCATCCTGGTGTTCTCCATGACCCGGCTCGGGGGCACGACCATCGGCCCCTATCTGGAACCGGGGATGACCGAGGAGGAGATCGCCGCCCTGGAGGAGCGGTTCAACCTCGACGAGCCGGTCCACATGCAATACCTCGCCTGGCTCGGTGGCGTCTTCCGCGGTGAGTTGGGATGGTCCGCGGTCGCCGCAGCGCCGGTGGTGGACGTCTTCCGGACCAAGATCCCCGCGTCCTTCGAGCTGGGGGCCTTCGCCGCACTGTGGGCGGTCACCCTGGGGATCGGCCTCGGCACCTTCTCCGCCAAACGCAGGAACAAGATGCCGGACCAGCTCACCAGCGTGTTCGCCGTCGGTGGGGCGAGCATGCCCACCTTCTGGCTGGGGATCGTCCTTCTCATCATCTTCTGGTCCTACCTGGGCTGGTTCCCCCACGGCAGATCCGACCCGGAGATATGGGCGAGCATGGCCCACCCCACCGGCTTCTACGTCATCGACTCCATCATCGCCGGACGGCTGGACGGGGTCCGGGATGCCCTCTGGCACCTCGTGCTCCCCGCCCTCACCCTCGGTTACGGGGCGGTGGGCATCGTCACCAGGATGATGCGCTCCTCGCTGCTCGAGGAGATGGGCAAGGACTACGTCGACGCCGCACGGGCCCGCGGCCTTCCCGAGCGCCTGGTGGTCCGCCGCCATGCCCGCCGCAACGCCTTCATCCCCACCATCACGGTCATCGGGCTCTCCATCGGGATCATGTTCGAGGGCACGGTCGTCGTGGAGACCATCTTCGGCTGGCCGGGCCTGGGCAACTGGATGGCGGACTCGGTGCTCAGCGGTGACCAGGCGACGACGCTGGCCTTCGTCATCTTCACCAGCATCCTCTTCGTGTCCATCAACATGCTGGTCGACGTCACCTACGGGTATCTCGACCGCCGGGTCATCGCGAGCAAGGCGGCCTGATCATGTGGTTCCAGGCTGTCCGTGCCGAGCGAGCCCCCCGGGTCCTGAGGGACACACCGCTCAAGGTCAAGGCCCGCCGTCTCTGGGGCACGACCACCGAGGTGTTCAGCCGGGGAAGCACCGCCTTCGGCGCCATCCTGATCGTCCTGATGCTGGGAATGGCCATATTCGCTCCCCTCATCGTCGACGTGAACCCGCGGGGCGCCTACCAGATGCCACGCGACCTCAGTGCGGTGGCCGCGCCACCGGGCACCGAAGGCCACCCGCTCGGCACGACCCGCCTCGGTGGCGACGTCTTGTACGGGATCGTCTGGGGTGCGCGACTCTCGCTGCAGCTCTCGATCTACGTCGTGGCCGGGGCGGTCCTCATGGGCCTGATCGTGGGCTCCACCGCCGGCATCCTGGGCGGCAAGGTCGATGCGGTGCTGATGAGACTGGTCGACGTCTTCCTGTCGATCCCGACGCTGGTCTTCCCACTTGCCATCGCCGCCATCCTCGGACCGTCGTTCATCAACATCGTGGTGGCGCTGGCGGCCATCATGTGGGCCCGCTACGCCCGGATCACCCGAAGTCAGATCCTGCAGGTGCGTGAGGAGGACTATGTCGACGCGGCCCGCACCATCGGCGACTCCAAGCTGGGGATCATCCGGCGGGACATCCTGCCCAACTCGTTCACCCCGGTCGCCGTCCAGGCCACGTTGGACATGGGCCACGCCGTGCTCCTCGGGGCGACCCTCGCCTTCATCGGGCTGGCCGTCGCCGGTCAGGCGGAGTGGGGCACGCTGGTCAGCGAGGGCCAGGCCGACATCGTCGCCGGGAGATGGTGGACCTCCACGTTCCCCGGGGCGATGGTGTTCCTCTGGGCTCTCTCGTTCAACCTCGTCGGCGATGGTCTTCGTGACGTCCTCGACCCCCGCACCGAGGGCCGCTGAGCGCCGGCCGTCGGTTCAGCGGTACTTGACGCCGGTGCCGGTGCTGAAGACGAGGACACGGTCGCCCTCCCCGATCCAGCCCTGATCCCGCAGGATCCCGAGACCGGCCCAGGCCGCGCCGGCTTCGGGACATCCGTCGACACCGGTCGCCGCCGACATCGCGGCCGCCGCCGGCTCGATGTCCGATTCGGGGACGGCAACCGCGGTCCCTCCCGTCTCATGTAACGCTCGCAGGCAGATGAACCCGGCGATGGGGTCGGGCACCCGCAGCCCGTAGGCGGTGGTCTGGGGGTTGGGCCAGGGCATGGTCCGCTCCCGGCCTGCGGCGAAGCCCTCGACGATCGGCGCGCAGCCGTCGGACTGCACCGAGACCAGACGGGGGCGCCCTGGGCCGATCCAGCCCATCGTCTCCATCTCGTCGAACGCCTTCCACATCCCGACCAGGCCCGTCCCGCCCCCGGTCGGGTAGACGATCACGTCGGGCAGGTCGCCGTCGAACTGCTCCCAGAGCTCGTAGCCCATGGTCTTCTTGCCCTCGACACGGAACGGCTCCTTCAACGTCGACAGGTCGAAGTCGCCCGAGCCCCGGTTGTCCGCCAGCCATCGTCCCGAGTCGGAGATCGTCCCCGGGACCAGCTCGACCTGCGCCCCGTACTGGCGGCATTCCTCTACGAACGGCCGCGGTGTGTCGTCGGGCATGGCCACCAGCACCTCGACCCCGGCGGCGGCGCCGTAGGCGGCGAGTGCGCCGGCGGCATTGCCCGCCGATGGTGCGACGAGCCGCTTCACACCCAGGGCGACAGCGGCGGAGACGGCCATCGACATCCCCCGCGCCTTGAAAGAGCCGGTTGGATTGCGGGCCTCGTCCTTGATCCAGGTGGTGTCGTCGGCCCGGATCAGAGGCGTCCAACCCTCGGTCAGGGTCACCGCAGCCTCGAGCTCGATCGGCAGGACTCCGCGATACCTCCACAGCGACGAGATCGACCTGTCGATCACTGTCTCGGGATCGGTGTCGGGCTTCAGCCTCAGGTTCACCTGGAGCGGGAGACCACAGCTCCGACAGGTGGACTGGAGCTCACCCAGCTCGTGGCTTACGCCACAGTCGAAGCAGGTCAGGGATTCGAAGTCGGGGTTGAACCCGGCGGGGACGTGGTTGTGCAATGAATTGTCTCCGGTGGATTACCTTGGGGCAGCCAGGTACTCAATCGTTTGCGCAGCCGATCGTATCAATGACCCTTCCCCCACGCCATCTCCCGAGTCCAACCATTCGGGGCTCGTCTGTGACCGTCACCTGATGACCGGCCGGGCCGCCCGCACGTGGCTCGATCGTGCCCGAAGCCACGAGCGAGTCGTGGCGTTGTCGGGTTCGACCGCGCTGATGATGACCGGTGCCGGCATGGCCGGACCGGTGCTTCCCGTCTTCGCCCGTCAGTTCGGAGTGAGCATCGCCGCGGTGGGCGCGACGGTGGCTTCGTTCGGTCTGGCCCGGCTTCTTCTCAACGTCCCACTGGGCTCCCTCGCCGACCGGCGCGGGCGTCGGCTCCTGCTGGTCGGCGGCCCGCTCGTCTTCGCCGCCGGCATGGCCGGCGCCGGACTGGCCGGGGGAATCGTCAGCCTCACCGTGTGGCGGTTCGTGTCCGGCGCCGGCTCGGCGATGTACATGACGGGGGCGATCGTCTACCTCGCCGACATCTCCACGCCGACGAACCGGGGACGGCTGATCGGCGCCAACCAGGGGGCGCTTCTAATCGGGCAGGCGATCGGCCCCGGGCTCGGGGGGTTGATCGCCGACCGCTTCGGGATCAGGGCGCCCTTCTACGTCATCGCCGGGGCAGGGCTCCTGGCCTGTGTCTACGCCTTCTTCCGTCTCGAGGAGACCCGACCGGTCACGAGCCCCAGTCCTCCACGCTCGGAGACGGCGGCTTCGGCCGGCTGGCGGGACGTGCTCCGATCCCGTGCCTTCCTCGCCATTGCCGTCGTCAATTTCGTCATCTTCTTCACACGCTCGGGGACCAATCACACGCTCATGCCCCTCCAGGGGGTATCGGAGCTTGGTCTGAGCCTGGGCGAGATGGGTCTGGTGTTGACCGGGATCGCCGTAGTGACATTGCTGCTGTTGCCGGTGGCGGCCACGATCTCCGATCGGCGGGGCCGCACCACCGCCATCGTCCCCAGCCTGACCGGGGTCGCCGTCGCCGTGATGGTGATCGCCGTCGCCGGAGGGGTCACCTGGTTCCTGATCGGCGCCGCCATCCTGGCCGTCTCGGTGGCCGTCTCCGGCCCGGCACCGGCGGCGTTCGCCGCCGACGAGGCCCCCGAGGAGATCCGGGGCCTGGCACTCGGCATGTTCCGCACCACCGGCGACATCGGTCTTCTCTTCGGCCCGCCCCTGCTCGGATGGATCGCCGACGTCGGCGGCTACGGCCTCGCCTTCGGGGTGAACGCCGGGATCGTGGCCGCGGCCATCGTCGTGTTCGTGCTCATGGCGCGGAGGCAGGTCGGGAGCCCGGGCCGATGAGCGAACCCGCCAAACCCGGGCGGCGTCTGGTCGTCGACATCACCCCGCTCCGGGAGTCGCCCAGGTTCCGGATCCTCTTCCTCGGCCAGCTCCTCGCCCACTTCGGCCGGCAGATCACGATCGTGGCGGTCCCCTATCAACTGTTCCTCATCACCGGATCCACCCTGGCGGTGGGTGTCCTCGGAATCGTCCAGTTCGTGCCGCTGATGGCGGCTTCCCTCCTCGGAGGCGCCGTGGCCGATGCATTCGACCGGCGCAAGCTGCTCGTCGCGGGTCACCTGATGCTGGCGGTCACGGCCGTCGGCCTGATGTGGAACGCCTCGGTCGCCATGCCGTCGGTATGGCCCCTGTACACCTTGAGTGCGCTCAATGCAGGGATCAGTGCGATCAACGGGCCGGCGAGGATGGCCGCCATCCCCGCTCTGCTCCGCAGGCAGTTGCTGCCGTCGGGGCTGGCCTTGAACTCGACGATGCACGAAGTGGCGGCAGCGGTAGGTCCGGCGCTGGCCGGCCTACTCATCGCCCGCCAGAGCCTGCAGTTCACCTACGCGGCCAATGCCCTGATCTTCGCCGCCGCCGCCTTGACTCTGGTCTGGGTCGGGCCGCTCCACCCCGAAGGCGGCGGCCGTGCGGTGAGTGTCTCCTCGGTCACGGAGGGACTGAGGTATCTGAAGGGCCAGCCACTGCTCCAGTCGGGGTTTCTGATCGACCTGAACGCCATGATCTTCGGCATGCCCCAAGCCCTCTTCCCTGCTATCGGCACCGATCTCTTCGGCGGGGACGCCACCACGGTCGGTCTGCTCTACGCTGCCCCCGGTGTCGGCGCCCTGATCGCCGCCCTGACCTCGGGTTGGGTCGGCCCGGTGTCGAGAAGGGGACGGGTGGTGGTCATCTCGGTGATCGTCTGGGGCATTGCGATCACCGTCTTCGGCTTGGTCAGCTATCTGCCGGTGGCCCTGGTCCTGCTCGCGTTGGCCGGCGGCGCCGATGTCGTCTCGGCTGTGTTCCGCAACACCATCCTCCAACTGGTGGTGCCCGACGCCCTCCGCGGCCGTCTCTCCTCTGTTCACACCGCGGTAGTCGGCGGCGGTCCCAGGCTGGGCGACCTCGAGGCGGGTGGCGTGGCCTCGCTTACGTCTGTCCGCTTCTCGGTCGTTTCGGGAGGATTGGCCTGCATCCTCGGCGCCCTCGCCATCTCTCGCTTCATGCCCCAGCTGTGGGCGTACCGGGACGAGTTGCCTGCGGAGGAGCTACCTGACGACGCCTTCGAGCAGTCGGGCGACGTTGTCCCCGAGGATTGACTGGCGCTGATCGTCGGAGAGACCAGGGATGGATTTGACGGTGTCCACCGGTGTCGGGTCGCCCATGGGGAACGGGTAATCGGTTCCCATCACCACATGGTCGGCGCCGACATGCTCGACGAGGAAGGCGAGCGGCGCCGGGTCATGGAGCACGGTGTCGTAATACAGCCGACGGGCCAGTTCCTGAGGGGGGGTGGTGATGTTCTGCGCCGCCATCCGGGGCACCGCGTCGAAGCCGCGCTGCATCCGCCCCAGCTGATATGGGACGAACCCTCCGCCATGGACCACACAGATCACCAGGCCCGGGAAACGCTCCAGGAGGCCGCTGAAGATGAGATGTGCCACGGCGATGGTGCTCTCTGCCGGACGACCCACCATGTTGTCGAGGAAGTTGCGGGAGAGGTCCACCCCGGGCAACGGGTCGCAGGGATGGAGGACGATGAGGCATCCCAGGTCCTCCGCCGCCTCCCAGAACGGGTCGAGCCCGGCCTGGTCGAGATCGGTCCCGGCGACGGTGGTGGCGATCTGCACCCCAGCCATCCCCAGGCTGCTGACCGCGTGGGCCAGCTCCTCGGCGGCGTGCTCGGGGTGCTGGAGTGGCACCGTTCCCAAGGCCTGAAACCGGTCGGGATGCTCTCCGGCCTCGTCGACGAGGATCTCGTTGTAGAGACGGGAGTACCTGGCGCCGGCATCGCCGTCGAGGGCATATGCGGTCAGGTCGACCCAGCCGGAGAGCAACTGGACGTCGACTCCGGTGGCGTCCATGGCAGCCAGACGGGCGTCCATGTCGGTGAGCACGGGGTTGAAAGGCGCCAGCCGCACCCGATCGGCGATGACGGCCTGCTCCCCCCGTCCCTCGTCCCTCAGCTCGATCCCGAGCGCAGACCCCTCGGAGCGGAGCGTCTCGATCAGCGCCGGCGGTATGCAGTGGGCGTGGACGTCATAGGTGGTCATCGGGGCTCCTCGGTCGAATTCACGAAGCGGCCGCTCCCATCCGTGCGGTGAGAGCCCGGTCGGGCTCGAGGATGTAAACGCCGCCGTTGACCCGGTCGGTGACGTAGACGGTGTGGTCCTCGGCCACGTAGACGTCGTTGATCTGGGCGGCGGCCTGGTTGGGCGGGCACTCCGGGATCCAATGGGCCACCTCCACCGGGTCGTCGGCGTCGGAGACGTCGTACACCCGCAGCCCGGCGTTGAAGTAGGTGACGAACATCAAGGTCTCGCTGCGATAGCTTCCCGGGCGATTCTCGTGTAGACAGTGGGAGCCGAAACGGAGACCACGCTCACAGAAGTCGCCCTCCGGCACCGGGCAGATCGAGCGGACGAAGGGGGCGGTCTCGTCGGAGACGTCGACGATTCTCATCATGTGACGGTCGCCATCACAGCCATCGGTGATCGCCTCGTCGGTGACGACGACCAGGTCGCGATCGGGCAGGGGCAGACACGTGTGGGTGTGGCCCCCCTCGTCCCAACCGAGACGGGAGATAGTCCGGGGAACAGTGATGTCGGAGATGTCGATCACCACCATGCCCCCGTCCCAGAATCCGAGGTAGGCACGGTCGTCGTGGACCATGGCATGGTGGACCAGCCACTCCGGGTTGGCCGGCTCCTCGAGCACCTCACCGCCCGCCGCCCACATCCCCGGCCACCACCAACGCCCAACCTCGGTGGGATTCGCCGGATCGGACACGTCGACGATCAGCCAGATCCTCCCGGTGTAGCCGTCGGGGGTCGCCGAGATGTAGGCGAGCTCGCCGCCCTCGTAGACGATGCGATGGACCCCGCGGCCACCGGTGTCGAAGAAGCCCACACGCTGCGGGTCGGCCGGATCGGCGAGGTCGTAGACGGCCATTCCCACCGGGGCCGGTCCCTCACTGCGGAAGAGCTCGTGGTTGACCATGAGAAGCCCCTCGGCCACCTGGACCTTGTGGGTGTGCGAGCCGGGCGGGGCATCCCACTGCCGGATCATCCGCGGCTCGCTCGGGTCGGAGATGTCGAGGATCGAGGTCCCTTTCCCGCTGGGCCCGAAGTGGGCGACGTAGAGGACGTCGCCAAGGGGCATCACCTGCATCCCGTCGCCATACCCGTCGAGGTCGGAATGGCCTACGAGTCTGAATCCGGATGTGTCCTCGGGGTGCATCGTTGCCTGAGCCTCAGCCTGGCGGAGCCTTGCGCAAACGTTTGTAGCATGGCCTTCTCACCCATGCGAGACTACCTGCGACGACTCCGCGCCACCGGAGGCCTGCGGGAGCCGGGGTTGGTGTCCACCGCGGTCCTCGTCCTCACCTCGGTCGCCTTCTTCCGGGTCGCACTGCTCCCCGAGTTCGGGCGGGAGCTGTCGATGTCCACATTTGCCCTGGGCACGGTGACCACCTCGTTCGCCGTGGGGCGGCTGGTGGCCGACCTTCCCGGAGGGCACTTCGCCGACCGGATCAGGGCACCCCGGCTCATGGCGATGGCGGCGGGGGCCGTGGCAGTGGGCAGTCTCGTGCTCGGGCTCTCGGTGACCGCGGTGACGATCTATCTCAGCTCATTCGTGCTCGGCATCTCCTCGGCGACCACCAATGCCACCGGGATGACCTTCTTCTCCAACGTCGGCGGTCCCAGCCATCGGGGCACATCGATGGCGGTTTTCTCCGCGGCCCTTCTCGGCGGTCAGGCGGTGGGACCGGCCGTCGCCGGCGTGATCTCATCGGCCACCGACTGGCGCTTCGCCATGTTCACCGGCAGTGCGGTGGCGGTGACGACTTCGATCGTCCTGCTCGTCTCCCGGTCGGCTCGAAACGACCCCACCGCGCCCGCACCCGTCCCGGGGCCCGCGGTCGATCACCCGGGGAGATCACGGCTGGGCTCGCTGATCGTCCTCCATGTGGTGTCCTTCGCCGTGTTCCTCACCCTGGGCTCGGTGCCGCAGACCCTGGTGCCGCTGATCGGGGCCAACGACCTCGGCCTGGACACCGCCGCCATAGGGCTCGCTCTCGGAGTGGGCGGTCTCTTCCGCTTCCTGGGGACGATCATCGGCGGGCGTCTCTCCGATCTGATCTCACGCAAGGCCGCCCTGGTGCCCGGGCTCCTCGGACAGGCGGCCGGGGTGGCGTTGCTCGCCGTCCAGCCCAACCTGGCCACCTGGCTCGTCGCCATAGTCATCATGTCGCTGGCGAGCTTCGCCGTGCCGGTGGCCGCCACCATCCTGGGTGACATCACCGAGCCGGGTCAGGTGGGGAGGAACCTGGGGCGGTTCCGTTTCGTCGGCGACATCGGGCTGATCACCGGTCCCCTGGTGGTCAGCGCTGTCTTCGACACGCTGGGACGGGCGCCTGCCTTTGGGTTCGTCGCCCTGGTGCTCACCGTGGCCGCGGTGCTCTCCTGGCGTCTCCTCCCGGACGGCAAAGCCAGGACCGTGAGCTGACGAACCGGGTCCGCAGGCGGCCCTTTGGTTACGCTCCACTCGTGAGCGCTTCTGGCAAGGGGGAGACTCGGACCTCGCGGCCGCCGACGCTCCGCGACGTCGCCAGGGAGGCGGGGGTCCACGTCTCGACGGTGTCACGCGTCCTCAACGACCAGGCGGCGGCGGGTCGCATCACCCAGGACACCGAGGAGCGGATCAGAGAGGTCGCCCGCCGGCTCGGGTATCGCCGCAACACGATCGCCCGGGCGTTGCGCACAGGTCGCACCCTCGTCGTCGGGATGGTGGTCCCCGACGTCGCCAACCTCTACCAGGCGGGCATCACCCGGGGTGCCGGTGACGTCCTCTACGCGGACGGCTACTCGCTGATCCTCGCCAGCACCGATGACGATCCCGACCATGCCGCGTCGCAGGTCGCGGCGATGCTCGGTGTCCAGGCCGAGGGTCTGATGTACGGGGTGGCCCGCGAGGGCGACGCGGTGCTGGCCGGCATCATCGAGGAAGGCATCCCTGTGGTGCTGTTCAACCGGGCCGCGCCCGGTCTCGGGATCAGCTCCGTGCTTCCCGACGACCATGCCGGGACGAGGCTCGCCGTCGAGCACCTCCTCTCCCTCGGCCACACCAGGATCGTCCATGTCGGCGGTCCCGAGGACGTCTCCTCGACCGTGAACCGGCTCGACGCGTTCGAGGAGACATTGCGGGCCGCCGGGCTGACCGGGAGCCATCATTTCGCCCCTCGTCAAACCGAGGAGGAGGGCTACAAGGTGACCCGAGCTCTGTTGGACGAGCTTCCCGACACGACAGCGGTCCTCGCCGCCAACGACCGGCTCGCCCTGGGCGCGGTCGACGCGATCCGAGCCAGCGGGCGGTCATGCCCGGAGGATGTCTCGGTGATCGGATTCAACGACATGCCCTACAGCGAGCGCTTCTCTCCGCCGCTCACCACCGTCCGCATCTCACAATACGAGCTGGGGTCGAAGACCGCCCAACTCCTCCTGGAGACCATCGCCGATCCGGAGCGCACCCCCGAGACCCAACTGGTGGGTGCGAACCTGGTGATCCGGGAGTCGACGGCACCCGTTCGGGGCTGACCGGCCACCCCCGGCGCAACCCAGGGTTGCCGTGACTAGGGTGTGAACAACCGTTTGTGCAGCCGGGACGGCATGGAGAGCCGCAACCGATGAACCTCGAGCAGATGCTCCTCGCCAACATGACCCAGCCACAGGCGGAAGCCGCCCTGGCCAGGGGCACGGCCATCCTGGTCACCGGCAGTGTCGAGCAACACGGAGGCCATCTCCCCCTCGGCACCGACGCCTTCGCCGCCCTCACCATCGCCCTGCGGGTGGGACAGCGTCTCGAGGCCCCGGTCCTCCCCCTCTCCCCCGTGGGGGTCGCCCCCTATCACATGCACTGGGCAGGCTCCCTGACCATCAGCCCCGACACCCTCGCCGCCCTGATGCTCGACGTCTGCTCCGGCCTCTCTGCCGCCGGTGTCGAGCGGGTGGTCGTGGTCAATTGGCACGAGGGCAACACCTCGGCGATCCGCATCGCCGCCGACCGTATCCAGGCGAAGCTGCCGGTGCGGGTGATCGTCGCCGAGTCGCACATCATCACCAATGGGCTCTTCCCCGACGAGATGGAGTTCACCCACGCCGGCGCGATGGAGACCGCCGCAGTTCTCGCCCACGATTCGTCCCTGGTTCGCCTCGACGAGTTGGTCGCCGGCGACCAGCTCGATCGGGGGACCGACGGGCACGCCCTGTTCCGCCGTCGTGACGTGTTCCCGGTGATGAAGGACTTCAGGGAGGTCGCCTCGGCCGGCTGGTACGGCAGGCCGGACACGATCACGGAGGAACGGGCGCGGGAGATCATCGACGCGGTGGCCGACCACATCGTCGGCCTGGTGGAGGACGTCTGGAAGGGCCTCACCGAGCGGATGCCCGACGGCGAGGACACGGGCACCAAATGACCACGATGCGCGCCGCGGTCCTGAGGGCATGGAACGACCTCGCCGTCGAGGACGTCGAGATCCCGGAGCCGGCCCCCGGCGAGGTCCTGCTCAGGGTGAGGGCGTGCGGGCTGTGCGGGACCGATCTGAAGATGGTCTCCGGAGCATTCGAGAAACGCGGCTGGCCCCCGTCGCTGCCGTTCATCATGGGGCACGAGTGGTCCGGTGAGGTGGCCGCGCTGGGCGAGGGCCTGACCGACATCGACCTCCGCCCCGGCGACAAGGTGGTGGCGGAGAACCACGTCGGCTGTGGCCGATGCTCGATGTGCCGGCGCGGCCGGTACAACCTCTGCGAGAAGTCGGGCACGCCCGGCTACCGGCTCTACGGCCACACCGCCCCCGGCGCCCTCGCCGAGTACGCGGTGCGTCCGGCCCAGATGCTGCACAAGCTGCCCGACTCGGTGAGCCTGCTCGAAGGGGCCCTGGTCAACCAAGGATCCCTCACCGTGCATGCCCTACGACGCGTCGAGTTCCTGCCCGGATCCACCGTGGCGGTGTTTGGCCCGGGACTGCTCGGCCTGCTCACGGCAGCGGTCGCCTCGGCCTCCGGGGCGTCCCAGATCATCATGGTCGGCCGGGGCGGGCGTCTCGACCTCGCCGCCAAGATGGGTTGCGACGAAGTCGTCGACTACGAGACCGACGACCCGGTCGCCGGGGTCCGTCGCCTCACCAACGGGCGAGGGGTGGACTACGTGTTCGACTGCACCGGCAATCCCGAGGTCCCCGCCCAGGCGATCGGTGCGACCCGAAGGGGTGGCCGGGTGGCCGTGCTCGGCCTCACCGGGGGCAAGCCGTCCCAGATCGACGTCGACCGTCTCACCCTCGACGAGATCGACGTCATGGGGATCCGCTCCAGCCCCAACGCCTACCCGGCGATGATCGCCCTGATGCGGTCGGGCAAAGTGGACCTGAGCCCTCTGGTGACCCACGTCTATCCACTCGAAGCGGTGGGCGACGCCCTGGCCGCCCTCGAGTCCAGGGAAGCAGTAAGACCGATCGTGGAGATCTGACATGGCACTGGTAGAGCACCCCCACATCTCGCTGTTCGGGTCAACCGAATGCACCTGCACCGAGCAGGAGGCCGAGGCGCTCGCCGTCGTCGCCGCCTATCGGGTGGCCAAGGTGTCGGATCGGGCGCCGTTCCTGGCCCCGGACTTCAAGCGGCATCGGGCCGGGATGACGCACATCGGTGAGTTGTGGGACCACCAGGGCCCGGGAGGGATGGACGACGAGTCGATGCGGGACCGGGAGAACATCCTCATCGAGCTCACAGCCAAGAACGACAAGGTCTTCGGGATCTTCCGGGTGGTGGGCACCCACACCGGGCCCCTCTACGGTCTCCCGGCGACGGGTCGGCACATCGACATCGTCGAGGTGGGTCTGTGGCGTGTCGAGAACGGGGTGATCGCCGAGGCGTGGTACTTCGGAGACGAGCTCGGCATGCTTCGGGCGGTCGGGCTCAACCCGCCGGATCTCAGCCGCTCCGAGTAGATCCAGCGTCCGGTGACCACCGAGTTCGTACTCGTCCTGTTGGTGGTCACCCTCGCCTACACGGTGAAAGGCGTCGCCGGTATGGGCGGTCCGCTGCTGGCCGTGCCCTTCATCGCTGCCGTCACCAGCGTGGAGCACGCCGTGGTCGTCCTCTCCCTGGCCAACATGGTGTCCAACGGCTGGCTGCTCTGGGAGCACCGCGAGGGCGCCAAGGGCACCGGATTCGTCATGATCCCCTTCCTCGCCGTGGGAACCCTCGCCGTCATCGCCGGGACCTGGGTGCTCACCGAGATCGACGACCGGATCCTCTCCGTGGTCATCGCGGCGGTGATCGCCGGCTACATCTGGCGGTACGTGGCCGACCCTCAGTTCGGTCTCACTCATCAGACCGCCCGGCGGCTGGCTGCCCCGATGGGTCTGGTCGGTGGCGGCCTGCTCGGCGCCACCGGAACCGCCGGGCCCCTGATCATGACCTACCTGCACAGCATCCGGATGAGCCGGGCCTCCTTCATCCACATGATGAGCCTCACCTTCACCGTCTACGGGGGGATCCAATTGGTGACCTTGGTGGCACTGGGGTCGTTCACACCGGAGCGGACGAGCCAGGCGTTGTGGGCGATCGTCCCTGTCACCGTGATGACCTTCGTCGGCATCCGGATCGGCCGGCTCATCAACCAGAAGACCTTCGAGCTGGTGGTGCTGGGCCTGCTCGGCTTCGCCGCGGTGCGGCTGCTCTGGACCGCCCTCGGCTAGGCGCCGCCCAACCAACCCAGGGTTGTGAGCGTCGCTGAGCGACGC
>DASZOM010000049.1:0-56223 GCA_035550735.1 Acidimicrobiia bacterium
TGCCGTTCGGTCCACGAGAGGAGACGGCGAGGGCGTCGTCGTCTGCGATCGATGCCAACTCGTCCAGCACCGACAATTCGGTCCGACCCACCACCCGGTACCAGTCGGCACTCTGCTCGTAGCTGCTCAGCCCGGTGATGGCCAGAGAGCCATAGAGGGCGGCCAGTGCAACCGTCGTGGCGAAGGCGACACTGCGGCGTGGTTTGACGTGCGCACCACCGAGTCGCCGTCGGGCGAACGCCATGGCAACCGGCACCAGCGCCACCTGAGCCTGGATCAGGGTACGGGCTTCACCCGTGACCACGAAGGCCGCCACCGATGAGGCCAGCCAGCCGAAGCCGGCGGCAGCGAGCAAGGCCTGGGGCCGCGGCCAGGACCGCATGCCCAGGCCGATCAGCGCCAGGATGCCGAGGACGATCCAGGGGACCTCGGATCCGAGGAAGACCCTCGAAACCTGCTCCGCCAACGTGAGGCCCAAGGGATTCAGGGTTGGCTCCACTCCTTCAGCCGTGCTCGACCACCAGCTCCAGACGAAGCCTGCGCCGAGCAAAGCGAACACTCCGACGCCGATCCCGGCGCGACGGAGCAGAGCACCGGTCCATCGGCGCTGCCAATAGAGATGGGCCGCCGCAGCCGGGATGCCGGCGAGTAGCAGGCCGGCCACCAGCTTGTGGGTGAGGAACGTGAGGAGACCGCCGACCACCGCAGCCACGAGAAAGGCGCGGCGACGCCCATCGACGAACCAGAGCAGAGACCACATGGTCAGGAGGCCCAACCCGAGCCCGAGCATCTGGGGATAGGCGCCCCATGCGTATGCCTCCAGCCGGTAGCCCAACAGCATCACGACGCCGACCGAGAGCAAAGCGGGCCATCTTCCGAGGCCGCGAGCGGTGACGTACACCGCGATCAGCAGGACGACCTCAGCGAATATCGCCCCAACCACGAGGGCTCCCAATGGGCCCAACAGCGGAATCAGCGCGGCGAGCAAACCAATGAACACCGGCTCGTACGTCACATCGGCTGACATGACCGCTTCCCCACGCAACTCCCGGGCGAGCGCCAGCCAGTTGCCCCCGTCACCGCCGCTCGGGATAGGGCCCGACACCGAGAGATGGAGGACGACCACCGCGGCGACGATGAGGAGGACGTCGACCAACACGCCACGAATCCGACCTTCCATTGCCGCATTCTGGGTGAGATCAGCGACCGGAGTCGACCTCTCCATGGCGATGGCCGCCATCAAACGACCCCGGCGTAGAGGTCCTGGGTGGTTTCCGCCACCGCCTCCCAATCGGAAAGCCTTGCCCGCTTCCGGGCCTCATGCCCCAGACGGGAGCGAAGCGCTTCATCTTCGAGCAGGAGACGGATGGCGTCGGCAAACGAGCCAGGGTCCGCCGGGACGCTGAGACCGGTGACTCCGTGCTCCACGACATGGCTCGCTGCATTGCGCCGGTGTTCAACCGTCACCACCGGGACTCCGAGGGCTGCGGCTTCCAGGGCGACCATCCCGTAGCCTTCTCTCAGTGAGGGCAGGGCGAGCACCTTCGCCGCTCGGACGATTGCCATGACGTCGGCCCATTCCTCGATCGACCCGAGAAACCGAATCGTCCCCGTCAACCCGCGCTCTACGACCTGAGACTGCCATTTCTCCCTGGCCGGGCCGTCGCCTATGACGACGACCGACAAGTCGAGGCCGGAGGAGACGAGTCGTCTGGTCGCCTCGATGAGAAGGCCGAGGTTCTTGGTTGGGATGAGACGGCCTACGAAGACAACGTCTGCCGGGCCACCCGAGTCGTTTCTCGGGGCAAGGCCGCCGACCTCCACACCGGGTGGGATGACCTCTGGCGCCGGCCCGCCGATGCGGCTCACCACCGCGGCAGTCTGAGGCGAAACCGCGAGATGCACGGCGGGAAGCCGTGCCACCAGACGTTCGACGAGACGGCCAAACCTCCCGAGCACGCCACCCATCTCGTCCAACCAGTCCCGATCCCATGCCTCGTGCCACGTGATGACGAGCTTGGTGTGACTACCACGTGTTGCCAGCCACGCGGCGATGGCAGACGGAAACGCGGGGATCTGGCAGTCGACCACGTCGAAGCGTTCCCGTCGCAGGAGCCTCCACACACCGAGCCCGTGTGCGAGAGCCGGAAGAACGGCCCGTCGACCGCCCCGCGTGTAGAGAGGCCGACTTCGAACCACTTTGCGCAGAGTGACCCCGGCTGTTCTCGTCGGCGCGGTGCCCTCGCGGAGGGGAACCAAGAGGTGGACCTCGTTGCCCAGAGCCGCCAGACGCGACGCCAGCTCGGAGACTCTCTTCTCTACCCCGCCCTTGGTGTCCGGATAGACCGTGTCATAGACGAGTGCGATCCGCATCGAACTCCCCAGGTCGGAACTCAGGCTCGGTGGCCGGGATGAGCGTGGCACCCGTGCCCGAGGACACCCTCTCCCACGAATGCCGAGCCCAGGAGCCGATGATGAGACGAAGGTGACGCCATCCGTCCGACCAGGTGCGGAGCTTGGGCACCCCACCAAGCCGGACCCGGTAGTCGACCGGAGTCTCGGCGATTCGCAAACCCTGCTGGGCGGATTGCACGACCATCTCCGAGGCGAACTCCATACCTGTGGCCGAGATGTCGAGCCGTCGATACGACGACCGCTTGATCGCGCGGAGCCCGCAGTTCACATCACCGACTTCGACGCGGAACAGCAGGTTGATGACGCCGCTGACCAACGGAGTCCCGACTCGACGATGCAGCCAGGGCATGGCGCCTGGTGCAATCTCACCCGCGAGACGGTTACCAAGGGCAAATTCGACACCCTCGTCGAGCAGGGTGATCAGTCGCGGGATGTCGGAGAAGTCGTACGTCCCGTCGGCGTCGCCGATCACGACGTAATCGCCAGTGGCCGCCTCCAGACCCGACCGGCACGCCATGCCGTATCCGATTCCGGGCTCGTGCACCACGCGGGCGCCGGCCAGAACCGCCCTCGCCACGGATGCGTCGGTGGACCCGTTGTCCACCACGATCACTTCGTGGGGCACACCGAGCGATTGGAGTGCCTTGCGAGCCTCCGTCACACATGCGCCGACCGCGGCCTCTTCGTTGAGACACGGCAGGACGACCGAGACGAACGCTGATCCCGTCCTCGGCTCGAGGACGAGCCCCGGCTCGACCGGCACGGGATACACGCGGTGCGCTGAGCTCATTGACCGGGCCCGCCGGTGCTCTTCTCAGCGTCCTGACCAAGGCGGAGCAGCCACCTGCTGAGGATCGGGACGATGAAGATCAGACCGGCGATGACCGCCGAGACCAGCGCAGCCTGGGCCCAGAGCGGCAGGGCGGCGATCGGGGCGAATGGGGCCACCCACGACGGAAGATCGACCTCGATGAGCTCGGGCGGCTGATACGGCGCGGGCTGCACCTGAGCACCCGCCGCAGGGGCGAGCAACATCACTTGGATGAGCATCAAGGCCCCCAACAGCAAGAACAGTGAAAGACGTCTTCGCCGGCTTCGTCGATCAGTCATGTCAGCCCCCCTTCGCTGAGTCAGTCGGTGGCGGGTGATACCCCCTGAGACGCCTCCGCAGCCCCTCTTCGAGTCGTAGCCCCCGCCGAACTCTTCGTGTGAACAGAAAGTAGCCGTCGGAGAGTTGTACCGGTACACGCGGGATCCGGTGTCGGTCGGTGCGGCCGGTGACAGGTCCGGCGGAGCCCAGCGTCGCGGTCTCGTAGTGACGCCGGATGGGGCCCTCGGCGGCCTGGTCCCAATATCCCTTCGGATAGGCGAAATGGCGCGGCTGGCAGCCGGTTCGCCTGGCGATGATCTCGTTGGAGAGCCCGACCTCCTCCTCCACCTCCGAGACCGAGATGCCGCGCAAGTCGGGATGGGTGTGAGTGTGGGCGCCCAGGGTCACCAGTCCCGTCTCCAACATCTCCCCGACCTGGTCCCAATTGAGGGGCCTGTCGCCCGCCTTCAGAGGCGAGCCCGTCTCGATGTGCGACGTGGTGAGGTAGAGGGTGAACGGTGCGCCCTTTTCCCTCAACAAAGGGAAGGCGTTGTCGTAGAAGTCCTCGTAGCCGTCGTCCACCGTGATCACGTAGCTCTCCGAGGCACCGGGCTCGTCCGCGCCTTCCAGAGCCGTCTCCAGGTCGACGATGCGACCGTTCGAGTCCAGCCACTCGACCTGGCGGCGGAAGGTGGCCGGGTCGAGATCCATCTGGCGCCCGTTGCCCGCACCCACCTGGTGATAGATCAGCAGACGTGGACCGGGCCACGGAGTGAACATCAGATCGGCTACAGCGAACCCGGCCTTGGCGGCTCTGCGGATCCCGTCCTTGACGGGGCTCGTCACCGCGTCGGCGACGGGTTCGCTGTACGAATGATCTGAGGCGACCGATTCCTCAGTCGTCACTACTCGGCGACTCATCGTCTTTGCGCGACCGCCGGTCCGAGAAACCGTCGATCGTCCCCCAGAGCATTTCCCGAGTCTTCGTCCCGAGCCATCTCACCAGACGGTTGCGACGACGACGGAGCAGGGCGATGCCTCGCAGACGGGCCCGGCTGGTGGCGAAGTCGCGGTCGGCCGATTCGATGGCGCGGGTGCTGGAGTGACCAGCCGACGCCACCAGGACCACCGAGTCGACTCGCTGGGCCAGGACGTGCGAGGCCGCCTCGCCGAGATCGGCGCCGGCCACGATGACCACATCGAACATCTCGCGGGCCAGCCCAAGCAGAAGCTCGAACTTGTACCCGGCGAGGGCATCGGCAGCCTCGAGCTCCCCTGAGCCGGAGCGAAGGGTGCGAAGCCTGTTGACCGTCTCCGGACGGCTGACCAGGGCATCCTTGTACTCCGACAGGATCTCCTCCCGCTCGACGGCGGGTGTGGTCAGCAGGCCGACCAGGCTCGGGCCGGTGTTCGGCTCGAACTCGGCGAGTCCGTTGTGGGGCCTGAAGGTGGCGTCCACCAGCAGCACCGACCGACCGGAGACCGCGATTGCGACCGCAGTGTCGGCCGCCATCTCCAGGATGTCCATGCGCAGCACGCCGGTGCCCTGGAATGCGATGACAGAGTTGCGCTTGTCGTCGAGCTGGCTGCGCAGCATCTGGATGGCCGTCTTGCGACGACCACCGGTGGTCGCCACGTACCACGGGGTCGGGTTCGGCCGCTTGAACACCTTCAGATCCCGCGACGGCATGTCCACCATCACGATCGGGCCGTCTTCCTCGAGATCGTTCTCAGACCACATCACACCGCGTCCCCTGTCCACGGCGATCAATCCGAGGAGGGCGACGACCAGGGCGCCGGCGAGGGCCATCGCCTGGTTGGTGGTCGGCGAAGCCGCGTCCAGTGTGACCGGCTGCTCGTCGACCTCACCGACGCTGGCCAGAGCCTGGAGCTCACGCTGTCCGATGTACAGCTGCTGCCAGCGAGCCTCGAGGTTCTGCAGGCGGAGCTGGTCGAGCAGCACTTGCTCGTCCTCGGCGAGGGCCGGATCGACCGTCGTCGGATCCAGCGGTGCCGGCGGATAGGTTGCCAGCTGCTCACGAAGGACCTTGAGCTGGTCGAACGTGCGGCCCATCTCGCCCCTGATCTGATCCGCGGTGCGCAACACCGGGTTCATCAGCTCGACGGTCAACCCTCCGTAGTGGGCCTCCAGCGCCGTTATCTGGTTCTCCAACGCAGCCCTCTCGGTCTGCAGGGTCAGTTCCTCTGGCGTCAGGGGCTCGGAGGCCAGACGCTCGTTGATCTCGGCGCGAAGCTGCCCGATCTGCTCGGTCAGGTCTTCGAGCTCGCGGCTCATCCGCTCCTGGCCCGCCCCGATGGTGGAGGCCGCGAGGAAACGATCCCTCATGAACTCGGAGAGGTCGGTGGCTTCCTGCTGGGTGTACCCGCGTCCGACGAACTGGATCTGGTTCTGGTCGTCCTCGAGAGCGACCTCGGCGAGGAGCCAGGGGATGAAAGACCCCGGAGTCTCATCGAGGACATCCGAGTTGACGTCCTGGGCGAGAGCGAACTGGTTGTCGAGGAATGTGACGAAGTCGTCGCGCTCGAGGGCCTGGGGATCTTCGATGAACGTCACCGAGCTCACCGCCTCGAAGGTGGGCAGGTGGTCGTTGCGGTATTCCGCAAGCCGCCCGGAGACGATCACGGCGAGAATGGCGGCCCCCAAGATGACCCACCATCGCGCCCTGATGATTCCCTTGATCGTTGTCAGGTCCACTCGTTTACCTCTCTTGTCGTATTCATGTCTTCGCCCCCAACCGCCTGGCCCCTCAGGTCGATGGAACCGTCGGTCAGGTCGATGACTTCGTTCGCCGCCCACTCGTACTGGTTGGCGAAGGTCAACAGGAGCTCCTTCAACTCGGCGCGATGCCGAGGCGACTTGGACAGCTCCTCCAACCTGCGAACGAACTCATACAGCATCACGGCAGGTGGCGCCGCCGAGTCGGCGACGTTGATCTGCGGATGCTGGCTCGGGCTCAGTGGGCCGTGGGCGAGCTCCTCGTAGAGCTTCTCGCCCGGACGCGCCCCGCTGATCTTCACCTCGATGTCTCTCCCCGGTACGAGCCCGCCCAGCCGAATCATACGGTGGGCGAGATCGATGATCTTCACCGGCTGGCCCATGTCGAGCACGAACACCTCGCCATGCTCGGCCAGGGCGGAGGCCTGGAGCACCAGCTCGACTGCCTCGCCGACGGTCATGAAATAACGGGTCATCCGTTCGTCGGTGATGGTCACCGGGCCACCACGACGGATCTGCTCCATGAAGGTGGGAACCACACTTCCCCGACTTCCGAGGACGTTGCCGAACCTCACCGCTGAGTAGGCGCAGCCCGACGAGGAGTCGGTCTTGGATGCGGACTGGACCAGCATCTCGGCGATCCGCTTCGACGCACCCATGACACCGGTCGGGGAGACCGTCTTGTCGGTGGAGATGAGAACGAAGCGCTCGATGCGGGTGTCCCGGATCGAGGAGAGGAGGTTGACGGTCCCGACGACGTTGGTCTTGATCGCCTCCTCGGGCCACTCCTCCAGGATGGGCACGTGCTTGTGAGCGGCGGCGTGATAGACGAGGTGAGGCCGGTACTTGGCGATGATCTGGCGCAGCTTCTCCTCGTCCCGGAGATCGCAGAGCACCGGGGTGAGCTTGGTCCCCGCCGGCGGGTCCCAGCTGAGGGTGCCGTCGTGGAGATGGGTCTCGTCGTTGTCCAGTGCGATGAGGCGCTTGGGCATGAACCGGAGCACCTGGCTCACGATCTCGGAGCCGATCGAGCCACCTGCCCCGGTGACGAGCACAATCTTGTCGCTCAGGGTCTCCGACACCGCCTCCAGGTCGGTGGTCACGGCGGGCCTGAGGAGGAGGTCCTCCAACTCCAGGTCGCGGATGTCGGGGCCACCGTCGAACCCGGTGAGGATCTCATCGAGGCCGGGGACGATCCGCAGCCGGACATCGACGTCCACGCAGAGGTCGACGAGGCGTCGTGCCAGGGCACTGCCCCCGTCCTCGGCGACGATGACCTGCTGGATGTCATAACGCATCACCAGGTCGGCGATCTGCTCGAGCTCTCCCAGGACGGGGAGGCCGGCGAGACGACGCACACCCAGGGTCGGGCCCGGGCTGACGAATCCGACGACGGTCACCGCATAGGGGCCGCGCAAGGTGTTGCGGGCGAGATCGGCGGCGCGCTTGCCGATGCCGAGGATCAGCACCCGGTCCCGCGCGTCGAGCTTCAAGGTGCGATGGAACGAGAAGAGTCGGGAGCGAAACCGGACCACCCCGAGGAAGCCGACGGTGATGCCGGCGCCGAGCACGACGACCGACAGCGGGATGGGACGCTCGTCGAAGGCGAGGGTGCCGAGGGTGAGGATGACCGCGGCCCAGAAGCTGGCGATGATCACGCGCTTGGCCTCGCTGACGCTGGCGTACTCCCAGACATGGCCGTAGGCGCCGGCGGCGATGTTGCAGACGAGATGCACGGCGATGATCACCGGGAGGGCGACCAGCACTCGTCCCCACCACAGCCCCGGCACCTCTCCGTCGAGTGACCGGATCCCGAGGGCCGCCACGTAGGCGACCGCGACCAGCATTCCGTCTACGAGGGCGAATGAAAGATCGGCACGCGCCTGCGCCAGCAATGTGACCACGCGTGTCTGAAGTGACTCGCCCCTATTCCTTTTCGCCCGATTACCCACGGTTTCCCTCAGCCTCGTTTTCCCAGACGCAGGCAGCCCCCATAAGACTCAACCTGCGCGCCTCCCACAGGAATATGGGCTCCAACCGCGAGGTGGTGCCCTCCTCCCAACCCGAACGCAAGCGACGCGCTCGAGCGAGTGGACAGCATAACCACGGAGCGTGATTGATTGCTACCCCTTCTCCAACTTTTTTCGCGGTCACTATTTTCCGTAGAGCGATTGGCGAATCCGTTGATACATCGGATCGCAAGGGCTATTGCCACTTCACCACGCTCCGTGTTAGATTCCCCCTCCCCGAGGGGGGCGTTACACAAGGGAGGCAGGACACCATGAGGGTGTTGGTTACGGGGTCTTCAGGTTTTCTCGGAAAGCATGTTGCCCGGGCATTTCAAGGAGCCGGCCACGAGGTCGAGGGCTTCGATCAGCAAGCAAACGACGGTTCGGGGTATCCGACGATCGTCGGGGACCTCCTCGACCTGGAGGGGCTCAGCGCAGCAGTCTCCGGGCACGACGTGGTGGTTCACATCGGCGCCATCGGTGACGTGTATCTGGCGGCATCGCAGCCCGCATTGGCTGCCTCGGTGAACGTCACCGGCAGCGCGAACATCGCCACAGCAGCCAAAACGGCAGGTGCCAAGGTCGTATACGCCTCCACATGGGAGGTCTACGGCGCACCCGAGTACGAGCCGGTCGACGAGAAGCACCCTTGCGATCCCGACCACCCGTACAACATCACCAAGTTGGGCGGTGAGCGCATGCTGCTGGCTGCCGACCGTCTCGACGACTTGCCGGTGGTGGCGTTGCGGCTCGGAACCGCCTACGGGCTGGGGATGCGACCCAACTCGGTCTTCGAGATCTTCATCCGCAAGGCGTCCGCCGGCGAGCCCATCACCATCCAGGGCGACGGCTCTCAGGGGCGTCAGTTCACCCATGCGTCGGACATCGCCCGCGCCTTCGTCTTGGCCGCGGAGAGTGACCATCGAGGGATGGTCCTCAACACCGTCGCACCCGACATGACCACCATCAAGCAGCTCGCCGAGATCGTCACCGAGCATCATCCGACCGAGGTGACCTTCGGGAGCCCGCGCCCCGGCGACGTCCCCCCGTCGTACGTCTCGGCGGCCCGCATCGAGCAGGTCCTCGGCTGGAAGGCAGAGGTCTCCTTCGAGGCCGGCATGGCTGAGCTCCTCGCCGCAGACCGCCCACCCACCCAGTGACCAACACCCGCCCCCGGATCCTGGTCCTCATCAAGGGGCTGGGGATCGGCGGGGCCGAGAAGCTCGTCTCCGAAGGGGCGCGCTTCTGGGACCGCGACGACTTCGACTACGAGGTCGCCTATGTGCTGCCCTGGAAGGACAACCTCGTCCCCGACCTGGAGCGTCTCGACGTGCCGGTCCATCTCATCGGCAGCGACCGGGGTCTGACCCCGGCGACCCTGCTGCGGCTGAGACGTCTCATCAGGGAGCGCGGCATCGACCTGGTGCACGCCCACCTCCCCACCATGGGGATCATCGCCCGTCTCGTGTCACCGGTTCCGGTCGTATACACCGAGCACAACATGGCCGAGTCATATCGACGTATCACGCGGACCGCCAACCGGCTCACCTACGGGATGAACGACGCCGCCATGGCCGTTTCCGGCGCGGTTGCCGGCTCCGTGGCCACCTGGCCCGGTCGATCGGTGAAGGTGATCCCCAACGGGGTCTCGGTGACCGTCGACGAGGAGGGGCCGAGCCGTGCCCGCCAGGATCTCGGCCTCGGTGACGAGGCGCCGCTGGTCGCCCATGTCGGGAACATCCGGCCCGGCAAGGGGCACGACATCCTGGTGAAGGCGGCGGTCATCATCCACCAGCAGATGCCGGAGGCGACGATCGCCTCGATCGGCGGCCCCAAGTATCCCGGCGACCTGGAGCGGGTGCAGGACCTGGCCGCCCAGGCCGGCGTCAGCGAGACGTTGAGGTTTCTCGGGCGCAGGCCAGACGCCCTCGACTTCGTCGCCGCCGCCGACCTCTTCGTCAACCCGTCTTCTGTCGAAGGGCTCCCGGTGGCCATCCTCGAGGCGATGGCGCTCGGCAAGCCGGTGGTGGCCACCGCGGCAGGCGGGGTGCCCGGGCTGGTCAAGGACGAGGAGACCGGCATCCTGGTCGAGCCGGAGGATCCCGAGGCCCTTGCCGCCGGGGTCATCCGGCTGCTCCGTGACCGTGAGCTCGCGGCACGTCTCGCACAGGCGGGAAGAGAGCTGGTCGAGGCGGACTACGGGTTGGAGCCCATGGTCCGGACCACCGAGGACGTCTACAGGTCGGTGCTCGATGTCTGACACCATCACCACCCGGCTGCTCGGCCGCTCCGATGTGCCGGCGGTGCTCGAGCTGATGCGGGCCTCTCTCGGCGAGCCACCGCTGTTGAAGCGGACCCCGGAGCTGTTCGCCTGGAAGCATTTCGACAACCCGTTCGGCGAGTCGATCGCCCTCGTTGCCGAGGCGGACGATCGCATCGTCGGCCTGCGCACCATGATGCGCTGGGACCTGACCACGCCCGACGGTGAGACGATCCGGGCCGTCCGCCCCGTCGACACCGCGACCCATCCCGACTACCAGCGGCGGGGGATCTTCCGCCGGCTCACCGAAGAGGCCATCGACCTCGCCAGAGAGGGCGGGATCGGTCTCATCTTCAACACGCCCAACGAGAAATCTGGTGCCGGCTATCTGTCCATGGGGTGGAAGGAGATCGGGCCGGTCGGCGTGATGATCCGGCCGTCCTGGCGGATGGTCGCAGGGGGCAAGGCCGACCCCAAGGCTGTCGAGGGGTTCCTGCGCGATCCGGTCCCGGCGTGGCCGTTCGCCGCCGTCGACCGGGCGCCGCTCGGGCTGCGCACACCGCGGACCCCCGAGTATGCGATGTGGAGATTCGCCGGCCACCCCGCGGCCCGTTATCACCAGGTCGAGGCCGGCGGGTCGGTGGCGGTGGTCAGACCCAACGTGCGCAACGGGCGGCGGGAGCTGATCGTGGTCGACGTCTACGGGGACCGTCCGGGGAGCGCACTGCGTCGTGCGGCGCGGCAGGCCCGGACCGACTATTGCGCCACCTGGTTCACACAGGGCACGCCCGAGCGAGCGGCAGCGCTGAGAAGCGGCTATCTTCCTGTCCCGGGGGTGGCGCCACTGACATTGATGGGGCTCCCTTTGGGAGATTTGGGGGTCGACTGGGCCAAGCCGTCGTCTTGGGACCTGGCGATCAGCGATTTGGAGTTGCTGTGATCACAACGACGTATGCCCTGACACCGATCCTGGCTCAGGAAGAGGTGGCGACCTACAACGCTTTCGAAGCCATCGCCTTCATCCTGCTCGGCCTACTTCTCTTCAGCTGGGTCGGCCGCGGGATGGCGACCAAGGAAGACCGGGACTGGTTCCCGGGTCTCATGATGTGGGGCTTCATCGCCAAGATGCTGGGCAGCCTGGCCCGGTTCTACATGGTCACGGGCATCTACCGGGATGGCGACTCCTTCACGTACCACTCGATCGGCCGGATCATGGCCAACGTGTGGCGGGGCTTCGTGGTGCCGACGTCGAACTCGAGTGCCGGCACCGCCACCGCCGAGCAGATCACCGGCTTTCTCTATGCCCCGTACTCCCCCAGCATGCTGGGTGGCTTCCTCATCTTCGCCCTGGTGGCGTTCACGGGTCAGTTGCTCTTCTACGCCGCCGGACGGCATTGGCTCAAGGGCCACCAACTCCGGATGTACGCCGTGGCGGTGTTCTTCTTCCCGAGCCTGATCTTCTGGCCGTCCAGCATCGGCAAGGACGCGCTCATGCTCTTCTTCCTCGGGCTGGCCGCCTACGGCGCTTCACGCATGCTCCGCTACTACCAGTTCAGCGCCCTGCTCTATGCCGCTCCCGGCCTCTACTTCGCCAGCCTGATCCGCTCGCACGTCGCCGCGGTGATGGGTCTGGCCATCGCCCTGGCCGCCCTCTTCGGCAGGGCGCCCAAGGAGTATCGAGCAAGCCCGAAACGCGCCTTCGTGATCGTGGTCGTCCTCGCCGGCGCTGCCTTCGCCCTCTCCACCTTCTCGGCCACCTTCGGCGTATCCGTCGACGGCGGCGGTGAGACACAGGACCCGGAGGCTTTCCTCGCAGACGTGTCGGAGCGCACCGCCACCGGTGGCTCGGAAGTCGAGGGAGGGGCGGTGGGCAGTCCCGCCCAGCTGCCCGGTGCCGTGATCAAGGTCCTCTACCGCCCGCTCATCTACGAGGCACGGAGTTTCCAGCAGCTGGCCAGCGCCATGGAGGGCACGATCCTGCTGGTGATCACCGTCTGGAAGCTGCCCACCATGTGGAGACGCAAGCGTCTCCTCCGGGAGAAGCCGATGCTGCTGCTCGCCTTCTTCTACACCGGTGGGTTCATCATCGGTTTCAGCGCGATCCTCAACCTGGGAATCCTGGCCCGGCAACGCATCCAGGTGCTCCCCCTGTTCTTCTTGCTGCTCGTCGGTCTCGGCTGGGACGAGACACGCCCGAGAAAGGGCCCGACGCGTCGTCGACTGGAGGACACCGAGGTGCAGCCTGCGACTCCGGAGCTGGAGTCGGCCGGGGCCGGCCGTCACGAGACCGAGCCCGAGCCCGACGCCATCCCTCAGTAAGACCTTCCCCGTCAGGGAACGCGGAAGCCGGCCGGGAGCAAGTGGCCCAAGCCCTTGCGCTCCAAGCCGTCCTTGTAGGACTGCATGACGATGCGGACCACCTCTTTCTCGTCGAAGCGCTCCCTGGAGATGCGATGGCTCTCCGAGCCCATGCCGCGTCTCAGCTCCGGGTCGTCCCCGAGCTTGGCGATCGCCTCGGCCAGCGAGTCCGGGTCACGCACCGGAACGTGGAAGCCGTTGACCCCATCGTCGACGACCTGACGACAGCCCCGGATGTCGGTGACGACCAGGGGCAGTCCCATCGCCGCCGCCTCCATTGCCGCCCGGGGAAACCCCTCGCGATGTGAAGGGAGCACGAAGAGATCCATGGCGGAGTAGAGCTCGGGCATGTCCGATCGCATCCCGAGGAATCTGACCCCGCTCTGCCTTGCCTTCTCCAGCACCTCGCCGGGCAGGGCGTCGCTCTTGTCGGGATCGTCGGGACCGACGACCACCAGGACATACCGATCGTCGAGCCGGCTCATGGCCTCGAACAACTCGGGGAAGCCCTTCTCTGCCACCAGTCGGCCAACCACCCCGACGACGACGTCTTGCTCGCCGGCACCCATCTCCTGACGAAGCCTTCCCCTCACCTCGGCGCCGAGACGGCTGCGGTCGAACCGGGTGAGGTCGACGCCATTGCCCAGAAGCCGGCCTTTGCCCTTGGGAAAGATGCCCGTCCGTTGGCAGAACTCGAGATCTTCGGGATTCTGGGACAGCTCGACATCGGAGAAGCGTGAGGCCACCGCCTCGAGCGTGTACACCACGGCCCGCTTCAGGAGCCGGTCCTCGGGCTGGGCGTAGAGACCATGGACCGTGTTCACCACCAGCGGAACGCCGGCGAGACGCCCCAGGATCCTCCCGTAGACGCCGGGCTTGGGATTGTGGGTGTGGAGGACGGTGAGATTGGCCTTGCGCACCACCTTCCAGAACTGCCATGCGGCAACGATGTCGTTCTTGAGGCTCATCCCCCTCGTGGAGGCGGTGAGAGGGATGTGCTCGATGCCGGCTCTCTCCAGCTCCTCGACCCAGGGACCGTCGGAGCTGATCCCAATCGCCTCACCGCCGGCCTCGATCACCGCCAGCAGCTGTGGGAACACCAGATACCGAAGGCTCAGATCCACGGTTGTGAGATGGGCGACTCTCATCGATTCAGCCTCGCAGTGGGTCGAGCCATGCCAGCTCCTCGCTTCGAGCGGCATCGGTGAGCAGGAGCTCGACGAGCTCGGCGTACTCCGGCTCCTGCACCCTTTCGTCGTCGAGCCGTCGCAGGGCGCCTTCCATACCGGCGAGGGTCACTGCCCAGGAGATCGGGAGGGGATAGTCCCAGATCTCCTCCATGCGCCCTCGCAGCGTCATCCCAATCGGTGTGCCCGAGCCGAGAACGCCGAAGGCGGCATCGCGGATCGAGGGAAGATGATCGACCCTGAGGGCGAGATGGGCTGTCGCCACCGGGGTGTAGGCGACGTCGAACCAGGGCACGCAGCCCGGGGCGGCATGCTCCCAATCGAGGAAGAGCAACCGGCCCCCGTCCTCGAGGAGGTTTCCCACCGCCACGTCCTGGTGCTGCCAGGCAGGGCTCCAGGCCATTTCGGCATCGCTGAGAAGGCCCCGGAAATGCTCGATGGCATCCGCCAACCCAGCATTGGACGATGCAAACCGGTCTCCAAAGCGCTCCACGATGCCGACGAGCGGCGAGCTGTCCGACTTCTCGTCGGCGACGGTTGCTTCGGCGAGCTGTCGGCAGAATCGGAAGCTGCGTCGGAACACCGAGTCCATGACCCGGACCGCCGTGCGCGACACCGAGCCGGTGAGAGGAGGTATGACCAGTCTCTTGCCGGGAAGGACCTCGGCGGCCATGGCGGTGACGGAGGGAAGTGAGATCAAGTCCAAGGCTCTGGGCATCGCAGTCCGAAGCGCTGCGGGCAATTGGGGCCTCAGGCCGTCCATCGCCCCGTACTC
This sequence comes from Acidimicrobiia bacterium, assembly GCA_035550735.1. Classification (GTDB taxonomy): domain Bacteria; phylum Actinomycetota; class Acidimicrobiia; order Spongiisociales; family ZC4RG35; genus JANQRA01. The sequence continues at coordinate 14,832 of DASZOM010000049.1, forward strand.
CGCTTCGAGGAACTTGGCTTCGCGTGGGTTGAACCCGATCTTCATGATCGCTCGAGGCGAGCGCCCACTTCCGAACAGCAGAACCGAGACCCGATCGCCATGTGCCGGGCCGCCGGCGAGGAGGAGCGGCGTGGGATGGCCGGAGTTTTCGCCTGGGAACCACTGGCTCCACCGACTGGCGGCGCGCTCGACGAGATAGTCAAGCATCGCGGTCCCGGGCGGGTCGTGCCACCAACGCCAGACCCGGGTGGAGCAGCAGCGCGAGCGGGGTGAAGAGTGGAGAGCGCGCCGCCACCCGCGCCCAGAGCCGGCTGCCTCCTCCTCCGAGCACACCGGATCGCTGTGCCCAGATCAGCGGGCGTCGAGCGCGGCGCGGAGTGGCGATGCGGGGCGTCCGGGCCGACGGCCAAAGAATGAAGGTCTGCTCCAGTCGCATCGAGTGCTCCCGGAGCTCGGCCTCGATCTCGGCGATCGACGGGGCCTGACGCAGATCCCAACGCTTGCCGGCGAGCAGGGACAGCAAGGCGCGGGCCAAGGGACGCTCCAACGCCACGATCATGGTCCCGCCCTCACGTCTTGCCTCTGCCGCTCCCCGTTCGATCAGATCACTCCACGGCTGGTCATCATCAGGCAGGGCGACCACGACGGGCGCAACCTGCCGTGCCGTCCCCGGATCGAAACCGGCGAGCATCCGCCAGATCGGGCTGAGATCTCCAGGAAGCGTGCGGTCCCTGACCGGAGGCTCACGCACCGGTGAACTCGCTTCTCGTGGCTTGCCTGCGCCATTGCGCGGCCATGCGGAGAAACCGGGGGACATCCCGCACCCGTCCCCTGCGCAGCCGCTTGCGGGCGGTGTGGATCTGCTTGTGGGTCAGGTAGAGCGAGAGCAGTGTCTTGTCGGCGGGCGTGTCGAGCATGCCCGGCCCGGTCCGGGCGTACGCCGACAGGAGGCTCGTCTCGAGCTCGGCGCGTGTCCGCCAGCGGTCGGTCGCCGAGGGCCCTCTCCTGGCGAGGACACGGTCCAGACGATCGAGGAAGTAGGCGACGTCACGATGGACCGGGGCGTAGGAGCGGCCCGAAGGCTGGTCGATGACCCATATACCGCCCGATCGATCGACACGGAGGTTGTAAGGGGCGAAGTCGCCGTAGCGCCTGCTGGCCAACCGGCTCCAGTCGATGCCCTCGACCAGCTCGGGCTTCACGCCGACCCGACCCGCCATCGTGCGTGCGATGCGTTCCAGCTTTCTGCGGCTCAGGGGCGCATCGGCGGCGTCGGGATCGAACGAGTAGGCCTTGTGGAACGCCCCGAGTGCCGCCCCGCACGCGTCGACGATGCGACCCAGGTCGGCCGTCGCAGGCCCTGAGGTCTCGGACAGGGCCGCGGTCAGGTCGACCCCCGGCACGTACTCCACGCACACACACGGCGGGGAGTCGTGCCAGCCGAAAGCCTCGGGGACCTGGAGCTCGACGCCCGGGTTCGAGGTGAAGACCTCGCGCAGATGGGCGAGGTCCTCATACACCTCGCGCGCCTTCTCCTTCTTCCAGAGAGTCCCCACCTTGAGCACACGGGAGGTCCCACCGTTCAACGGCACGATGTGATGGAGGACGGCGGTCCGGCTGTCCCAAACACGGACAACGTCGTAGCCCGACCAACCCTCCCAGGAGAATCGGGTGGCCAGATCGTCGATGATCCGGGCCACCGCGCTCTCGTCGAACCCTTCGTAGGTGCTGGCCGCGCTCGGCTCGGTCACGTGTCCCTCCACGCCCGGTCATCGTGCGACATCGGTCTAGGCCACATCACTGGACTGATGCTCCTCCCGTGCCGTGTAGGAGCGAAACAACTCCTTCCAGGCATCCACTGTGGCTTCCAGGGTGAATTGCCTCGCGCAGTGGGCACGGGCGCGCTCTCCCATGTCCCGACGGAGTTTGTCCCCGGTCACCAGACGGTCCACCGCCGAGATCATCCCCTCGCCATCCTCGATGTCGACCAGGAACCCGGTCACGCCGTCGTCGACGACGTCCCGGGCGCCCGGCACCCGCGTGCTCACGGTGGCGAGACCGGACAACCCTGCCTCGATGAGGACTCCGGGCATCCCCTCACCGGGGGCGAGGCTCGGGAAGACGAAGATGTCCGCGCCGGACATGATCTCGGCAACGTCGTCTCTTCTGCCCAGCATCGTCACCCCGGCTGCAGCCGCCAACGGTTTCAACGTGTCCATGAGGGGGCCGTCACCGACGAGGACTGCTTCGAACATCCGGCCCCTTGCTCTGAGGGCGGCCACCACCTCGATGAACCGATCCGGCCGTTTCCCGTCGTTGAGATGGCCCACGAAGACCACCTTCGGTCGATCCGGGGCCCTCGCCTCGAACCGCGGCTGGAAGGTCTCCGGATCACGGGCATTGGGGATGACCATCAGCCTCTCTGCGGGAATTCGATGGAGGCGAGCGACCTCGTCGGCGACATCACGTGACACCGCGACGACCTTCGCGGCCCTCCTGACGAAGTAGTCGTTGAGGAGATGCTTCCCCCGTTTCTGCAAGGACTCGTGGCCCGTGCCGATCCTCAGGTAGACGAAGGGCAACGGGCGGGGAAGGGCCAGGGCCGCATACTTGGCCGACTCGCCGCCGTGGGCCACCACCAGCGGCGGGGCCAATCGTCGCACCGCCTTCCTGAGTCGGAGCACGGCGCGAGGGTCGAGACCTGCCCGACGGAGCACTCCCCGGGGCACTCCGAGCGTCATATCCGCATTCAGGTCATTCGAGTCGGAATCGAACAAGGTGAGGACCTGGTGCGTCTCTCCCCGCTCGACGAGGGCATCGACCAGGGTGCGTGCGTAGCGTTGCGCCCCCCGCGCCAGATCGAATGGGACCACGTGGAGCACGGCGCCAGGGCTGGCATGATCGCTCATGACTCAGGCAGCTCCCAGGCGACGGTCGTCATCGGGCTCCCGTGACCGCCTGGTGAGCCCTCGCCACCTGCTGGTCCCAGGACGAGTGACGGACCGCGCTCGCCCTGGCCGCGGCCCCGAGTGCCTCCCTCAGCGCCGGGTCGTGCCTGAGCCTCTTGATGGAGGCAGCGACCGCCGATGCGTCCCCGGGTGGCACCAGGAGGCCATCCTCACCGTCAGAGATCAGTCGAGCGAGCTCTCCTGTCCGTGGTGCGATCACCGGAAGGCCACAGGCCATGTACTCCCGAAGCTTGAGTGGCGAGTAGTGGAAGGTCTCGGCGTCCGAACTGGAGATCAATGAGACGTCCATCGCCGTCAGGTGGGCAGGTATCTCGTCATGAGCCACGGTGCCCGTGAAGACGACCCGGTCGACGCCGAGCGCCCGGGCCTTCTCCTCGATACGGGGACGCTCCGAGCCGTCGCCCACCAGGAGCAAGGCGAGATCCTGGACCGAGTCCTTCAGCTCGGCTGCTGCCTCGATGACGACATCGATCCCGTGGAACTGGCGAAAGCTCCCGATCCATCCCACGACGAAGGCGTCCTCGAGGCCATGTCTTTGCCGCACCGAGCCACCAGGCACGTCCGGGGTGAATGTGTGAACGTCGACACCACATGGGGTGACCATGATCCGGTCGGCAGGGACGCCGCGGCGGGCCACCTCTGCGGCAACCTCATCGGAGACACAAGCGATCAAGTCGGCCGCCCGGAACAACGGGTTCTCGTCGAACTTCTCGAGGAGTGTTCCCCAGCCGGGGCGGCGGACACCCCATCTCCTCGCCTCCCAGATGACGGGGGCATCGACGAACAGCACGAAGGGGACTCCGAGATGTCGGGCAATCCTCAGCCCGGTGTCGTGGAAGAGGTCGTGGCGTTGCCATACGAACGCGATCCGCCGATCCGACCACTGCTCGGCGTCGACCGATCGGTCGAAGGCGCGGGCACGGCGCGCCTCCCGAATGTCCTTGAGCGCCGTCTTGGCCACCTTGGGGACGAACCGACGCCATGAGCGGGATCTGGCGGTGAGATGGCTCTGCGATGCCAGGGCTCGGGCCTCCTCGGCTTGCAGCACACCCTCCGGGGTGATGAGCCACGAGTTGCCCCACATCCGTCTGGCCGCCCCGGCCCAGCCTGCCGCGGTCACCCATACCGCCACCGGCCCGGTCTGACCGGTGCTGGGACGCGGCATGATGAAGAGCGCCCCGTCGGCCTCCTGGCCGGCTTCGGGCGTCACGGCTTGCGCGACAGCCCCACTGGCATCGACGTCGTTCACATTCCCCCCTTCCGGTCTGTCGACCGGGTGATCCTGCTCCTGTCAGCGTACCGAGCAACGGTCGGCCCGCCACCACCGTCTCGGGGCACCATCAGCTCCCGACGGTCTCTGCCGGCCGGTGACCCAGACGCCATTTCAGCCTCCACGTCACCCGGCGCCACTGCCACCTGGCCCACTCGACCCATACTCTTCGCTTCGATGCCCGGCGTGGCGCGCCCGGTTCGTAGCCGAGATCGTCGAGCAGGTCGCCGGCGATTGCCTCGAACAATGCCACCTCTTCGCCCGACATCCGGGTGCGCCAATCGATGAGGCCCGCTGTCGGGGGCAGGACCAGGTGCTGGTGGTCGGCGGGATGCCGGGCGTCGACCAGGAACTCCTCTGCCGTCTCGCGGTAATGGAGCATGTCCTCGTGGTAGTCCAGGTCGACGAAGTCACAGATCGCCCGGACCGTCCCGACGGGATCGGTCACGAGGTCCTCATAGCGAAACTCCCGATAGCGATCGGGGCCCAGGCGACCCCCGGCCTCGCGGCCGCGCGAGACCCGGAGTCTCCAATGGAAGGCGGCCCAGGCGATATCGCGAGGAGCTGCCTGCTCTGCGTCGATGTAGGCCATCGCGACGTCGCGGCCATCACGGATCACGTGAACGAATCGGGCCTCCGGGAAGAGGTCTGCCAGGAGTGGCATGTGAGAGATGTGAAGCGGCGCCTTCTCCCCATAGCGCTTCTTGCCCCTGCTCGACACGTAGAGCTCCCAGACCGCACGAACCGCGTCGCTGAAGGAGCTCGGTGCCATGGCCGCCAGGGCGTTCTCCAGCTCCGGTCTCGCCAACTGGAGACGACGAAAGTGGGAGAACCCGTAGAGGTCGTCCACGAACCGCCCCAGGTCGACTCCCCCCGGCCTCTCGTAGGAGCCACGTTTCGAAGCCATGTGAGGGAGGAAGCGAGCCTCGTGTGCCATGGCCATCTCGGGATGTGAGTCGAACATGACCCGGAGCAGCGTCAGACCCGTCCGGCCACTCCCCACGAGGAACGGGACGGGAGTCGAGACCGATGTGACGTGTTGCGAATTCGGTCGGTTGTCTGCCGGATCGGTCCCGGCTGCTTCATCCTGTGACATCGCCCCTCAGTGACAGGAACCCGTGCCTTGGTCTGTGAATCCGCCCGCCTCAGTCGGGAGGAACTCCCACTGGTATCCGTTCTCGTGGAGTGCCAGCAGGAGCACACCGAAGGACTCGCCGTTTCTCACCTCGCTGTTCGGGGCGGCCGGGCCGAAGTCGCGCAACGAGCGCCCTCCGGTTCCGACAACGATCTGGCGGATGCCCCTCTCCGGATCACCTGCCCCTTGGGGATCCTGCGGGGCGAAACGCTCATAGCTGTGCTCGTGACCGGCGAGGACCAGCTCCGCTCCATCCTCGTAGAGCAGTCTGAAGAGCCCGTCGACACCGTCGTCGGGCCCGTGCTCGCCCGAGCTGAACAACGGGTGATGCCAGTAGGCCAGTGTGCAGAGAGCATCCGAGGCGGCCAGCTCGCTGCGGAGCCATTGACCCTGAGGCGACGACTCGTCACACCCGCCGACGTCACTGCAGTTGGAGTTGAGCGCGAGGACGTGCCAGGCACCGAGCTGATAGCTGTAGTAGCCCTGCTGGGGCGAGCCGGCAGCCGAGCCGAAGTAGTCGAAGTAGCCGCTTGCGTCCTCGGTCTGATAGTCGTGGTTGCCGGGTGACGGACGGGTGCGGTCCTTGTGCCGGCCCCAAGTCGGGTCGTAGCACTCGGCGAACTCCTGTGGGGTTCCCTCGCCGTAGGCGTTGTCGCCTGCGGTGAAGACCACGGCCTGCGGGTATTCGGCCACGGTCTGGTCGAGCAGACTCGCCGTCGCCGGAGCTGCGCCCTCGCAATCGGCTATGTCGCCGGCTCCCACCAGGATGGCGGTGTCACCATCGAGCAAGGGAAGGGTCGGCGTCTCGGCCGTGGGTGCGGTGGTCGTGGTGGCCGCCGGAGGTGCCCCCTCTGCCCAACGCACCACCAAGACGGGTGGATTGAAACCGTCCTCCGCCGAGGCGAATGCGATCGAGTCGCCGCCGCTGGGGACCAGGTAGAAGTCGTGCTGGCCGGGACCGGTCACCACGGAGCCGAGATCGACCTCGATGTACCGGCCTTCGGGCCCGGGGGCCGGAATCGACGCCACCTGCCGGCCGATCGCAGGCGCGTTGGAGGCGTTGGTATCCGCTTGAGACCATTGCCCGTCGACGAGATTCACTCCGACAATGTCCTCCCCGTCATCGACCACGAAGAGACGCAGCACCGCGGAGCGGACCGTCTCCCCTTCGGGGATGCCTGTCACCTGGAATCGGAGAAGCCCGCGGGTCACCTCCGGGAAGTCGTCTTCGACCTCGATCGTGTCGTTGAGCCCGTTGACCTCGTCCGGCGTCTCCTCGTCGACGTAGGTGTCCTCGGCGGCCACGATGCTCACCTGGCCGGGTATGTCGGTGCTGGGCGTCGTCGCCAGTGTGGTCGTGGTCGGCCCCACGGGCGCAGTCGTCGGAGACCCCGTCGGCACCGTGGTGGCACTGGGCGCGTTACCCGAACTGGAGATCGCCCATCCGATGGCGAGACCAGCGACAATCGCAGCCGCGGCGGCCAGCGCGATGTTCAAGTATCGCTTTCGGTCGCGCCCGGAACTCTCGTTGTCGGTCATCGTGTTTGCCCCCATCTATGCAAGCGCAGGGCGCTTGACTCTATTGCGGTGACTCCCGCATCGGTAGCAGGGGGCGACTCGAGCATCCACCAGCACGGACGCGAGCAGCCATCCCTCCTCCACTTCCGGGAGAGCTTAATCCGGCTTCGAATAACGGGAACCCCCCGATTCAGCCGACGATGGTCTCCGCCGTTCGTCGGGCTCCCGTGAACCCGGCGGCGATTGCCAGGGCATAGGTGATGGCCACCACGATCAGGGCGGGCAGTTCGGTCTGGAACCGGGCCGCAACACGCGAACACAGGACCACCACCACGAATTGGGGGATCGAGGCGAGGACAGCCCCGATCCAGTTGCGATTCACCCAGGTGACCAGTCTGATAGCGCTGGGCTTCAGCCAAACGACCACCGGCTCGAGCAGCAACAGACCCAGACACGCGGTCGATCCGATTATCGAAGATGGTCTGGCCTGACCCCCGGCAGCGACCACCACGAGCAAGCATGCCACCGCGGCGTAGCCACCCTCCGGTCCCAACGAGGCAGCCACCCGTGGCCATGCCAGAAAGCTCACGGCCAACGACGCAGCTCCGATGATGAGGGCCTGCTCGGTGTCGGGCACAGCGGCGAACGCTCCCAGGGTGGCCAACGTGAAGAAGATGATCCCGAGCCCCATCTTGTCGTGACGCATCTCGAAGTCGCTGATCAGAAATCCGGCGAGGGGGACAACCAGAGCGATCAGGATCCGCACCCAGAGGAACTGGGTTGCCGGTGTGGTGACTGCCAGCCAAACCGCTCCGGGCGCAGCTGCCAGCGGCTGGACCCAGACCGGGGTCTTTGCGAGACGAGCGCCGAGCACGCCGGCGGCGACGGAGATCACCGCCAGCACGGTCGGGCCCAGGAGCTCGTCGGTCAGGTACAGGCCGCCCAGGGTCGCCCCCGCGACGAGAACGCCGGCGATCGGAAGCGGTGGACGCTCGCGGCCGACCGCGAAACGAAGCGCCCATCCTGCCGCCAGGGCGGCGAGACCGAGACGGAGGCCGACGCGGAAGTAGGCGGTATCGAAGAGGGCGAGGAGGTCCGACACGGCGCCGGAGTGTATCGGCCTAGGTCCCGGCGCAGCCCTCGGGATAGCGGAGATGGGAGTCCCCGGCAACGCCCTCGAGGGTGATGGTTCCGTTCCCACCGGGAGGCGTGAGACGGACGTCTACCAACTCGTGTTCACCCAGGCCGAAGTGGGCGATGGGAGCGACGCCTGCCGAATAGCCCTGGGTGACGGTTATCTCCCGAGCGCCGATCAGCTGGTCCGATCCGGGCTCGAGCACCTCCACCAGCCACCCGATCCCGTGTCCGTGCTCGGCCCCGAGCGACACCTCCAGCCAATGGCCAGAACCGGTCTCGTTGCGCAGCAGGATCGACGGCAACGAGGGCTCGAACTCGACCAGGAAGATGTCGAGACGGCCGTCACGGTCGAAGTCGGCGCTCGGTCCGGCAACCCAATACTGAGGGCTGCCCAGACCCGGGGCATCGCCGAAGCGGGGGGTGTCGCCCTCGAGCCCTCGATGGATGAGCACCGCGGGCCTGGTGCCGTCCCCGGCCGATGCCGTGGCGACCAGGTCGGGCCAGCCGTCGTTGTCCATGTCGTTCAGCTCGACGTGAGGAGCCTTGGTGGGGAAGGGCACCAGCCCGGCGGCCTCGGTCACATCCTCGAAGCCGGGCATCCCATCTCCGTCCACCCCGCGGTTCAGATACAGGCGAACGGGCACCTGAGCCCCGTCGTCGACCGTGCTGTTGAAGTGATGGCCGACGGCGACGTCGAGCAAGCCGTCCCGGTTGACGTCGGCGATGGAGACACCGGTGATCAAGTCCTCGTCGCCGAATAGCTGCCACTGGAAGACCTGGCTGTCCGCCTCCCGGAACCCGTCGTCCGATGAGACGAACAGACGGTTCGAGCCTGCCACGAAGATGTCTGCGCGACGGTCACCGGTCAGGTCGGCTATCCCGACGCCGAGCCCGAAGATGTCGACCGGGAGGCCGGCATCTGCAGTGACATCGGTGAAGGAGAGACCGCCTTCGTTGCGAAGCAGGACACTCCCGCCCTCGTCCGAGGCGATGAAGAGGTCGAGCAACCCGTCCAGGTCGTAGTCGAGGACACCTACCGCCCTCCCCCCCAGACCGGCGCCGGGCAGACCCGAGTCCCCGACGGGCGCCAGCGATCCCCCCTCGTTGGCGAGCAGGGTCGTCCATGGCGCCCCCGCCATGTCCTCGTCGTAGTTGCGAGATGCGACCAGGTCGAGGTCACCGTCCCCGTCGAGATCGGCCATCACCCCGCCACTGGTGCGTGAGAACGCATCACCCATCGACCCGGATGGCGCAAACACACCTTGCTGGTTGATCAGGAGGGTGTCGGGCGCCGGGCCGGTGGCACCACGCACCTGATAGTCGGCGGCGTCGCGGTCGGCGAAGGTGCCCACGAACAGGTCCTGCCAGCCGTCTCCGTCGACATCTCCCCACACCGCGGCGTGGGCGTACATGCCGAGCAGCGGATCGATCAGCCCGGCGGCCTCGGTTTGGTCGGAGAAGGTGACCTCCTCGCTGCCCTCTCCCGGAGCGGCGGTCCAGCACACGAGCTCACTTTCACCACCAGCAGGAATGGACCCGGCCCCGGTGTCACCGGAAGTCGCCGGCGCCGAGCCATTGTCACCGCCCGTGGTGGTGGCCGTCCCGGCGCCGTTGCACGACACCAGGACGAGGGCGATCAACCCGACGAGGACGCTTGCCCTCAAGGGAGATGGACCACCAGCAGAACTATCTCACCGAAGCCGTCGTCGGCCCCGGCGGGACCGGCGTTGACCCCGAGATAGACACGGTCGCCGCTCGGCGACACCGCGATGCTGTAGGTCCCACCGATGCGCAGACCGAGCTGCTCCTCGACCAGCGGATTGAGCTCTGCCAGCACTTCCTGCTCACCGGTGTCGGTGTCCACGGCGGTCAGGGCGCCGCCGAATTGCCAGGCGTCGCCGTGGGCGTCGGGAAGGTAGAAGAAGCGATCCCCCGAGGGATGAATCGCCATGCTGGCGACATATGCGGTCGGGTTGCCCAACGGCTCGATCTCACCGGACGGATGGAGCACGAAGAAGGCGTCTGGGTCGCGGGTGACGGCGAAGACCCGCCCGTCGGGGGCGGGGAAGGTGGAGGCGCGCAGCCAGTCACCCGGCATGGTGGCATCGAGAGTCGTGACCTCGCCGGCGCCCGGTTCGTAGACCGCCAGCCGGCCTCCCCCGATCGAGTAGTAGGCACGACCCTCCCCGTCGACGAGGATGTTTCGGTAGCCACTGTGCACCAGGGGATCTCCGGTGAACACCACTTCCTCGGTGGTGGTGTCGTAGGCGAAGAAGGGGCCGTCGTCGACGTCGGCGTCCTGTGACGCCGGATCGATCGCCTCCCCGTAGAGAAGACCGTGCTCCGGGGAAGAGGCCAGAGAGGGGACCCCGTGCTGCTCCACCGTCACGTCGAGAGCGGTCATCGTCCTCGAATCCGGATCGAGGCGGAACAGGTAATCGCCGGTGTAGGAGCCACCGTAGTGCAGGCCGTTGCTGCTTCCCCAGTATGTCGAGAAGTAGACCTCTCCACAGGGCCCCTGGACCATCTGGCCGTGGATCTTGCCGTACCCCCACGACCCGGGGCTGTGGTCGATGTAGCTGAGCACATCCCCGAGCATCGCCAGGGTGCCGGTGGACGGGTCGTACTCGAAGATGAAAGAGTTGCCGTCGACACCGTTGTGATCCCCGATCGCCGAGATGAACCGGCCGTCGGCGAGGGCGACGCCCTGACCCCACTGCGACCAGAGCTCCGCCGGGTAGTCGGGACGGGGATACACCGCGGCCTCGACCCGGAGCCCGTTCACCTCCCCGAGATCGGTCATCTCCACCTCCGGCCCTCCCACGAAGGGCTCGCCGGGAGGCAGCTCACAGGACGGGTCGACACCGCCCTCGGTGGGTGTGGTGACGTCTCCGCCGGTATCGCCGCCGGAATCCCCACCCGTGGAGGGGCTGGTGACCGGGGCCCCGCCACCTTGGGAAGGTGACGTCCCCGCACTCGAGGTTCCGCCGGATCCACGCCCGAGGAGGACTCCCAAGAGCACGCCAGTGGCAAGGAGTATCAGGAATCCCACCCCATAGACGACCGGCAAAATGGCGCTCCGGCTTCGCCCGCGACCCAGCTCCATCCAGGCGGCAGGATAGTGCGCAACGGGAGTTGTCTGACCACCGACCGCGGTTAGAGTTACCCCCGATTCGTCTTGGGGGGGTCAATCGTCTTGCAGTCGTCAACGAACGTCCGTTCACATCTGGCCGTGGGCCATAATCCACGCTTGTGATGACCGAACGCGAGCCGAGCATCTCGGTCAAGGACGTCACCAAGGTCTACGACCCGTCCCCGGCGTGGATGAAGTTCCTGGTGCGCACCAATGTGACCAGCTCCGTCGTGGCCCTCGACGGGATCTCCTTCGAGGTCGGCCCCGGCGAGATCTGCGCCGTGGTCGGGCCCAACGGCGCCGGCAAGACCACCACATTCCGCATCCTGGTCGGCTTGACGACGCCGAGCTCCGGGACCGCCATGGTGACCGGCTACGACGCCCACCACGAGCCGGTCGCAGTGCGGCGGATGGTGGGATGGATGCCCGGCCAGGATGTCAGCCTGCTGGGCAGGCTGACATGCACCGAGAATCTCCAATTCCACGGGCGGCTCCAGGGCATGAAGGGCCACGAGCTCAAGACCCGGATCTCGGACACTCTGGCCAAGGTAGGGCTGGCACATGCCGCCGAGCACTCGGTGTTTGCTCTCTCCTCCGGGATGAGGGCCCGGCTCCAGCTCGCCAGGGCGCTGCTCCACCGGCCCAAGGTCCTGATTCTCGACGAGCCCACCGGGCCCATCGACCCGGTGGCAGCCCATGAGCTGCTCCGCCTCATCATCGACATCGTCGAGGAGGATCGCCTGGCCTGTCTGATCAGCTCGCACCGTCTCGAGGAGATCGAGGCGCTGCATTCCCACGTCGTCCTGCTCGACAAGGGGAGGGTCCGTTACGACGGCGACCTCGACGAGTTGCGCTCGATGGTCGACCGTCAGCAATTCGAGCTCAGGTTCGCCACCGCCGATGCGGCGAGTCGCGCCCGTCAGCTCATCAAGGAAGTCGGCCTCGGCGAGACGTCCCTGGGCGAGGACGGCCTCTTGCTGTCCCTGGTCGGCTCCTCGGAGATGCGCGCCGGCAAGGTGCTCACTGCCATCGAGCCGGTCCTGGACGAGGTCGTGGAGGTGGCGGAGACCCAGCGCCCGCTGCGGGACATCCTCGCCGACATGTATCGGGAGCAGCCCGAGTCATGAGCGTCGACGAACGACCCACCGAGGCCGCGCCCGCCGATACCCGCAGCCGGGCGAAGCGGGGCTCCGCGAACCGGCCCACCCCTTCGGTTGCGGTCGCCTTCCTCCGCATGGACATCATCGAGGACCTCAGCTACCCGATGTCGCTGCTGATGGCCGAGCTGGGCACGGTCATGCCCGTCCTCATCTCGTACTTCATCGGGGAGCTGGTCGGCCCCTCCGACGACGTGGGCGGTGACTACTTCACCTTCGCCGTGATCGGTCTGGCCATCACGGCCGTGCTCCAGGGCGCCCTGGGCGGGTTCGGGGGCAGCCTGCAACGTGCGCTCAACCGGGGAACGTTGGAGACACTCCTCGTCGAGCCGGTCCCCTGGATCAGCCTGCCGTTCGCCATGAACCTGTGGAGGATCATCATGGGGATCGTCGAGGGTGCCCTGATACTCGCCATCGGGGCGGCGCTGGGCGCCAATTACATCGTCACCGGCCTCGGCCAGTTCGCCGTCCTGATCATCCTCGGGATCCTCGCCTGCACGGCCATCGGCATCGTCTCTGCGAGCGTGCTGGTTCTCGCCAAGAAGTCCAAGCCGATTCTCACCCTCTACGGGATGGCTGCTTCGTTGCTGGCAGGCTCCGTGTTCCCGGTGTCGGAGCTGCCCGAATGGCTGCAGGTCTTCAGCTGGGCGATCCCCCACACTTACGTGATCAACGCAGCCCGAACCGTGCTGATGGCTGACCCGGGCGAGTTCAGCATCGCCTTCGGCACGGCGGCCCTGGCCTTGGTCGCGTTCAACGTGGTCGTCATGGCGCTCGGGTTGTGGCTCTTCTCACGGTCTCTCGAGTACGGCCGGAAGATGGGGATGCTCAGCGGTTATTGAGCCGCCGGGTCGGTCGTTGTCACTCGAATCCAGGCCGGAAGCCCCGGACCCACATCTCCTCGAAGAAGCCCTTGCCAGTCTGGCGGTCCGGTCGCAGCTGGAGCCCGAAGGCCTTCGCTGGCGACTCGACGAGAGGATGGAGCGGAGACGCTCCACGGTCTTCGCGTTGACATTGGAGTCACCCGCTGCCAGCGCGGTGGCCACCGCGTTCTACAAGGCGCCCTTCCTCCCCGCCGAGCTGCAGGACGAGCGCAGGCTGAGCCGTCTCCGCGATGTCGTCATCCGCAGCCAGACGCTCGGTGACGAGTTCGCCGAGCGGACCGCAGACATCGGGGTGGCGGTGAATGTCGTCCTCGCCTTCGACCTGTCGACGTTCGAGAGCGTGACGCTTGGCCTCGAGGGCCGGCCCATGGGCAGCCCGCTGCGCCATCTGAGAAGCAGGGCCGGCAGACGGGATGCGGTCGAGGCGTGCTTCCGCGTCGGTAGGGCCGTCTCCATTCTCGAAACTCTGGGCCACGATGAGACCACGAGCGCCGATATCGCCGCTGCTCGGAAGACCCTGCGTCGCAAGGCCGACAGGGCGAATTCCTACCTCTCCTCGGAGGAGGTCACTCGACTTCAGGTGGCCATGGACAGGCTGCTCGACGAGGCCGTCGCCGGTGGCATGCCGGTGGCGCATGGGGACCTGAGCCCCACCAACGTCCTCATGATGAAGGGACGGACCGGGATCATCGACTTCATCTGGGCACGTCAGGTCCCCGGATACGACCTGGCACGATTCGTTCATCGCTTGCGTCACAGCACCCTCGGGTGGGCGCCATGGACCGAGCGATTGGTAGAGGCGACCCTCCATGGCTACGGCAATCGCGAGATCCTCGCCCACGCCGGCTGGCGGTTCGCGCACATGAGCAACCTGCTCACCGCGCTGCAGCGTTTCGACCGGCTTGCTCAGATGGGTCGCGGCGCGGCGAGAAAGGCCTTGAGCGAGTTGCGCGTCGGCCTGGCCGAAATAGCCTGAGAGGGGGGAAGGAGCCCATGGACAAACCGTTTCCGTTCTTCTTCGGGACCAATGGGTCAGGGACGACGTTGCATCGTGCGATCTTCGACTCGCACCCCGAGCTGGCGATCCCTGGTGAAGCACGGTTCGTGGTCAAGCTGGCCCAGCGTCATCGGGCCGCCGAAGGAGGCCCACTCGACACGGGGCGTCTCGTCGCGGACCTGAGCAAAGACAGCAGATTCAAGAACTGGGGGTTCACGAGCGACGACGTGCGAACGGCATTGGCCGAACGGCCCGCCGACTTCCCGGATGCGATCCGCCGCCTCTATGCGCTCTATGCGGCAAAGCAGGGCAAGAGCCGGTATGGCGACAAGACCCAGGCGAACATCCACCATCTCCCCCTGATCGCCGAGCTCTTTCCCGAGGCTCGCTTCGTGCATGCCGTGCGCGACGGCCGTGACGTCGCCCTCGCCCACACCGACGGCACCCGCATCGAGGAGCTGGCCATCTCCTGGAAACGCCGGGTCGGCGAAGCTCGCGAGGCCGGGCGAGCCCTGGGACCGGGTCGTTACCTGGAGTCACACTTCGAGGACCTGGTCGATGACACGGAGACCGCGGTGCGCCGCATCTGTGAGTTCATCGAGCTGGACTTCGACCCGGCGATGCTCACCTATTACGAACGGGCCGACGCAATCGTCTCGACCACGGCTGTTCCGGACCGCCACAAGGACATCTTCCTCCCCCCTACGAAGGGCCTGCGCGACTGGCGACGGGAGCTCGACGACGGTCAGATCGCGCGATTCGAGGCCCTGGCCGGAGACCTCCTCTCCGAGATGGGATACGAACGCAAATTCGCACGCAGCCCCTTCACGCACACCGTCTCCGCCTGGGGACGGCTCGGCGTCTACGGGGCTCGTTACATGGCGCGTCGCTTTCGCCGGGGTTAGCCGGGACGCGAGAGAGCCCCCGAGTCCTCGGGGGCTCTTCTCGTCATCGGTCCTCGTAGGGCCTAGGCGCCACAAGCCGAGTTGAACAGCGGATCTCTGTCATTGAGCCAGGTCGTCAAGCCCGCGCTCGCGGTGAACCCGTTCAGGTTGCCACACAGCGCCAGCCCACCCGGCGAAGCGATCGCCGTGGGTATGCCAGTGCTCATCAGCGAGTCGTTCAAGGCACCCGACAGACTGTTCTCACTCAGGTCGAGGACGCTGAGTGTCGGCTGGGCGAACGCCGGCACCTCACCCGTGAACCCATTGGAGCTCAGGTCGAGGTTCTGGATGTTCGCCAGGCCGGGCAACGACGCTGCATTCAGGGTCCCGGAGAGCCCTGCCTCTGAGATGTCGAGGATGGTGAGCACATCCAGGTTGCCCAGGTTTGGCAGCGTCCCACCCAGTGCGTTCTCCGCCAGATCGAGGATCTGGAGCGATGTCTTGGTGTTCAGGGCGGTGGGGACGCCACCCGTGAACCCGTTGTCACCCAGGTTCAGCTCGGTCAGGTTCGCCGCGTTGGGGAACGTCGGAATCGACCCCGTCAACGAATTGCCGGAGAGCTTGACGATCCGGATGCTGGCCAGATTGGTGAACGATGACGGCAGAGGCCCGGTCAGGAGGTTGTTCTCCAGACTGAGGTCTTGCAGCCCGGTGAGATTGCCCAACGTCGTGGGCAAAGTCCCGCTGAGGTTGTTGGCCTCGAGATCGATCACGGTGACGTGACCGCCGGCGCAGGTGACACCGAGCCAGGTGCACGGGTTGCCCGCATTCCAGCCGGTCCGGAGGGTCCAACTGGCACCCCCTGTCGAGAGGTAGAGCGCCTGCAACGCATCGCACTCGGCCTCCGGGATGACAGTCTGCGCCTCACATACCGTCGGTGGCACCGGTGGCTGGTTGAAGTCGAGGTCGACCGCAGTGATCGCCGACCAGTCGTGGGTGTAGTTGGATCCGGCCGCGAGCGGTGAGCCGACGTGGCCGGTGGAGCTGATGTTGTAGTACCGGAACAAACCGTCGGCCCGGTAGAAGAACATCTCGTCCTGACCGTCACCCTCGAGGTCGATCGCCGTGATCGCCGACCAGTTCTCGGTGTAGTTGTCACCAGCCAGGATCGGCTTGCCGACATTGCCGTTGGCGGCGATGTTGTAGTACCGGAACAAGCCGTCCTCGCGATAGAAGAACATCTCGTCCTGGCCGTCACCATCGAGATCGACCGCGGTGATCGACGACCAACCCGGGGTGTAGTTGCCGCCGGCCAGGATCGGCTGGCCGACGTTGCCGTTGGGACTGATGTTGTAGTAGCGGAACAAGCCGTCTTCGCGATAGAAGAAGATCTCGTCTTGGCCGTCGCCATCGAGGTCGACCGCGGTGATCGCCGTCCACCCCGGTGTGTAGTTGTTCCCGGCGAGGATCGGCGAGCCGATCGTGCCGTTTGGCCTGATGTCGTAATAACGGAACAGACCGTCGGCCCGGTAGAAGAACATCTCGTCCTGGCCGTCGCCGTCGAGATCGATGGCGGTGATCGCCGACCAGTTCTCGGTGTAGTTGTCACCGGCCTCGATCGGGCTCCCCACGGACCCCGACGGGCTGATGTTGTAGTACCGGAACAGGCCGTCGGCCCGGTAGAAGAAGATCTCGTCGTTTGCGTCGCCGGCTGCCTGGGCAGGAGCCGGAGCAAACCAGACCAGGCTTGCGACCATCGCCATTGCGATCGCCAGCAGCAACCAGCCACGGGCGAGCCGCAGTTCTGCGTGGGAGTTCACCATTTCCACCCCAATTGTCGGTCGCCCCGGATTGGGCGACTTGCCTCCATTGCCGTGCGCACCATATCAGAGTTGTCACGGTGCGTGTCGGGCGACTTCGCAGTGCGTTCTGGGATTCTCGAATGAAACGTCCAAAAGCCCAATAGTGGGCTCTGGAACCTAAGGAAGGCTATTCCACCGTCACCGTCTTGGCGAGGTTGCGGGGTTTGTCCACGTCGAGACCGCGGGCGGTGGCGACGTGATAGGCAAGGAGCTGCAGCGGGATCACCGCGGTGACCGTGCACAGCAGGTCGGGCCCGGAAGGGACCCGGATGACGTGATCGGCGACCTCTCCGACCCGGTCGCCCTCCTCGGCGACGAGGACGATGGTGCCGCCGCGAGCCCTCATCTCCTCCATGTTGGACAACGTCTTGGAGCGGACGTGGCTGTCGGTGGCCACCCCGACCACGACGACACCGTTCTCGATGAGTGCGATCGGCCCGTGCTTCATCTCCCCGGCGGCGTACCCCTCGGCCCGCACGTAGGCGATCTCCTTCAGCTTGAGGGCGCCCTCCATCGCCACCGGGAAATCCCCGGAGCGGCCGAGGAAGAAGTAATCACGGACATCCTTCCAAGACCGGGCGAGCTCCTCGATCTCTCCGGACGTCTCCAGCACCCGGCCCACCTGCTCCGGGAGCCGCTGCAGGTCCTGGACCAACAACTCGACCTTGCCCGGGTCGAGGGTCCCCCTCACCTGGGCGAGATAGAGACCGAGCAGCTGCATCGCCACCAGTTGGGTGGTGAACGTCTTGGTGGCGGCCACCCCGATCTCGAGACCGGCCCTGGTGTAGAGGACTGCATCCGACTCCCTGGCCAGGGCGGAGTCGAGCACGTTGCTGACCCCGATCAGATTGGCGCCTTGGGCCTTGGCGTAACGCACCGCGGCCAGGGTGTCGATGGTCTCCCCGGACTGGCTTATCCCAATCACCAGGGAACGGGCGTCGAGCACGGGGTCCCGGTAGCGGAACTCCGAGGCGATGTCGATCTCCACCGGGAGCCGGGTCCAGCGCTCGATGGCGTACTTGGCCATCATCGCCGCGTGGTACGACGTCCCGCAGGCGACCACGAACACCTTGTCGATCGCCCTGAGGAGCTTTGCGTCCATGTCGAGCTCGTCGAGGATCACCCGCCCAGTGTCCGACACCCGGCCGGCGAGGGTGTCGGCGATGGCGTGGGGTTGCTCGTGGATCTCCTTGAGCATGAAGGTGGGAAAGCCGGACTTCTCCGCCGCCTCGAAGTCCCAATCGATCTTCCGATGCTCAGGCTCGATCGAGTTCCCCTCGAGATCGAAGATCCTCACCGAGGTGGGACGGACCTCGACCACCCGGTCGTCGTCGATGATCACCATCTCACGGGTGTGCTCGAGGAAGGCGGGGATGTCGGAGGCGAGGAAGTTCTCACCGTCTCCCCGACCCACCACCAACGGCGAGCCACGGCGAGCCCCGACGATCAGGTCGGGCTCCGATCTGCGGATCACCGCCAGCGCCAGCGCCCCTTCGGCCTCGTTCATCACCTGACGCACCGCCTCCACCAGGGGAAGGTCGGCGTGGTCCCCGATCATGTGGGCGACCACCTCGGTGTCGGTGTCGCTCTGGAAGACGTGGCCCTGCTCCACCAGCTTGTGCTTGAGCTCGGCCCAGTTCTCCACGATCCCGTTGTGGACGACGACCACGTCGCCCGTCTGGTCGGTGTGAGGATGGGCGTTGACCGTGTTGGGGGCGCCGTGGGTGGCCCAGCGGGTGTGACCGATCCCGGAGACGGCCTCGATGGCGCCGGCGTCGGCGATCAGCGCCTCCAGGTCGGCGATTCGCCCCGCCGTCTTGATCAGGTCGATCCCGTCGCCCAGGTTGAGGGCGACACCGGCCGAGTCGTAGCCCCGGTACTCGAGATGCGCCAGACCGGGGACGAGGACATCCACCACGGGCCGGGGCCCGACGTAGCCGACGATTCCGCACATGACAGTTCCTTTCTCCGAGCATCGGGGAACACGTGCGACAGAAGCCCGGTGTCGTCACCGGTGCCAGGCTGAGCGGGTCTCTGTTCCGGGATCACTCCCGGGTTTTCCTCTCGCTCATGACGACCCTGGTGGGCCGGGAAGGCATCCGCCGAATCTTTCGATGACCTTCCTCCTCGTCACCTCATCACATGTGAGGCCAGGCGCTATCTGTTGTCTGTCACAGGGGCTCGACCGATGCTCACTCTCCTTTGGCCGCCGCTTCGGCGACCTTTGCCAGACGATCAGCGTACTCGGTGGCTTCCTGTTTGCTAGGGCCCTCCACCATGATCCGCACCAGCGGTTCGGTGCCCGACGGCCGCACCAGGACCCGGCCTTCCGTCCCCAGCGCCCTCTCGACCTCGGAAACCTCGTCCCAGAGCTCGGTCATCCCCTTCACGTCGACGGAACGGTCGATCCGCACGTTGACCAGGACCTGGGGGTACTCGGTGATCGCCTCCTCGCGCAGCTGACGCAGCTCCTTACCGGTGCCCGCCACCACATTGAGCAGCTGCACCGCGGTGAGGAGGCCGTCCCCCGTGGAGGCGAGGTCGGTGAAGATGATGTGACCCGACTGCTCGCCGCCGAGCAGGCCCCGATGCTCCTCGAGTGCTTCCATAACGTACCGGTCCCCCACCGGTGTCTCCACCAGCTGGATCCCCACCTCCGCCATCGACTTGCGGAAGCCGAGGTTGGACATGACGGTGGCCACCACCAGGTCCTTGCCGAGACGGCCCTGCTCCTTCAGATGGCGGGCCACGATCGCCATGACCACGTCGCCGTTGGCCACGATGCCGTCCTCGTCCACGGCGATGAGACGGTCGGCGTCACCGTCGAAGGCGAGGCCGATCCGGCCCGCGCCGTGTTTCGCCAGGAACTCCGGATGGGTTGCCCCGCACCCGTCGTTGATGTTGAGGCCGTTTGGCTCGGCGTGGAACACCTTCACGTCGGCGCGGAGACGCTCGAACAACTCGGGTGCCACCTTGTAGGCGGCGCCGTTGGCACAGTCGAGAGCGAGCTCCAACCCGTTGAGCGAGTACCGGGATGCCGACGCCAGGTGGTCGACGTACCGGTCGTACGCCTCGGGATTCTCCCGACGGAACCCGATGACCGAGCCGGTGGCGACCTGACGACCGGACGCGCGCATCCGCTCCTCGATCTCCCGCTCCACAGAGTCGGCGAGCTTGGTGCCGCGGGCGGCGATCAGCTTGATGCCGTTGTCGGCGGCAGGGTTGTGGGAGGCGGAGACGATCGCCCCCATCGTCGCCGAGCCGTTGGCGGTGAGGAAGGCGATGCCCCCGCTGGGAAGCACCCCGACGTCCACCGTGTCGATCCCCGCCGAGTGGAAGCCGGCCTGGAGGGCGCCGGAGAGCATCGAACCCGAGCGTCGTGTGTCCCGGCCCACCATGACCGGGCCACCGTTCAGGTAGGAGCCGGCGGCCCGACCGATTTCCATCGCCAGCTCGGCGCTCAGCTCCGAGCCGGCGAGACCACGGACGCCATCGGTGCCGAAGATGGGCTTGCCCTCGTCGAGAAGACGACGGAGGTCCATCTAGCGCTTGGTGTACTGGGGCGCCCGTCTCGCTTTGCGAAGTCCGTACTTCTTGCTCTCCACGACCCGCGAGTCTCTGGTGAGCATGCCGGCCTTCTTCAGGGCCGTTCGCAGCTCCGGGTCGAGAGTGGCGAGACCTCGGGAGATGCCGAGGCGGAGTGCGTCGGCCTGGCCGGTGGTTCCGCCGCCCATCAGGGTGGCGTCGATGTCGTAGAGACCCTGGGTCTGGGTGAGAGTGAGGGGCTCCATCACCCGCATCCGGGTGGCCATGGTCGGGAAGTAGGACTCGAGCGGTCTCCCGTTGAGGGTTACCTGGCCCGAGCCATTCTGGAAGCGAACCCGGGCGACCGACTCCTTGCGGCGCCCCGTGGTCTGGACGAGCGGCTTGGGCATCAGGCTTCGACCTTTCGGATGTCGAGCTCCAGCGGCTTGGGGCCCTGGGCCTGGTGGGGGTGGTCGGGTCCGGCGTACACCTTGAGCTTGCGGATCATCCGTCGACCGAGCTTCGTCTTGGGGAGCATGCCCCGGACCGCCCGCTCGATGACCGCCTCGGGGCGACGCTTCAGCAGCGACTCGAACGTCTCGGCCTTGATCCCGCCTGGATATCCCGAATGCCGGTAGTAGATCTTGGACTGGCTCTTGTCCGAGGTCACCGCCACGTTCTCGGCGTTGACGACGACCACGAAATCACCGGTGTCCATGTGAGGAGCGTAGGTGGGCTTGTGCTTGCCCCGGAGCACTTGGGCCACCTCGGAGGCCAGCCGGCCCAGGGGCAGGTCGGTGGCGTCCACGACGTGCCACGAGCGCTCGATGTCGCCCGGCTTGGGCGAGTAAGTCTTGTTGATGGTCATTCTCTGAGGTCCTCGCACGCTGAAAGCACGGGGAGCGTTTGGGGAAACGGCTTCCGGATCGGAAAGCAGGGGACATGCTATTCCACCGCGAGCGGCAAGGCCAACTCGGATCGGGGCTTTTCAGACGTCCAAAAGCCCACTATTGGGCCGTGGAGCATTAGGAAAGGGGTAGCCCACCTCCCAAAGGGTGAGCCCGTGCGGCGGCGCGACGGTGGCCACGGCGCTGCGGTCGCCGGCGGCCAGGACCTCCGCGGCCCGCTCCGCGGGCACGAAGCCGCGGCCCGTGTCGTAGAGATAGCCCACGATGGAGCGGACCATCTGGTGACAGAAGGCGTTGGCCTGCACCCAAAAGGCCACCAGACCGTCCTCCTCGTTCAGTGTCAGCTCGGTGACCTCACGCACGTTGCTCCTGCCCTCCACCGATCGGCAGAACGCGCTGAAGTCGTGCTCACCCAACATGACCGACGCCGCGGCCCGCATCGCCGCCAGGTCGAGATCCCTGCCCACGTGCCAGGTGAAGCCGCGGGTGAGCGGGTCGGCGTAGCGCCGCATCTCGAGCAGATACCGGTACCGCCTCCACACCGCCGAGAAGCGGGCGTCGAAGTCGTCCGCTGCGACCGTCACCCTCTTCGCTGCGATCTCCGGTCCGAGGATCCCGTTGAGGCCGCGGCAGAACCGCTCGCCGTCCAACTCCTCATCCCATGCGAAGGACACGACCTGGCCCAGGGCATGGACCCCGGCGTCGGTTCGGCCGGCGACGGCGGTCTCCACGGCCGAGCCGAGCAGGGTTGCGAGCGCCTCCTCCAGCTCGCCCTGAACGGTGCGCTGACCTTGCTGGCGGGCGTAGCCCCTGAACCCGGACCCGTCGTATGCGAGCTCCAGCCGGTAGACCGGCACCGTCAGACGAGTGCGCCGAACAGGGCGAAGGGGACCCCGAGCAGCGCCCGGATCACCGCGGCCGCGGCGAAGCCGATGATCGTGGAGACCGCGGCGAACTTGTAGGGGAGATCGGTCCCCTCCTTGGTCGCCATGACCAGGATCGCCAGATACCACACCAGTCCGATCCACGCCGCGGGCGGCCCGAATCCCTCCAGCAGCAGCGGCAGCGGAGCGAGACCCTGCATCGCCAGCAGAGTCTGCGACCGGCCCGACGACCGGAAGAGGCGTGTGGCGGCGAGCCAGGTGGCGAAGCCGAGGATGAGCCACGACGCCACCGACCCGATCAGCACCTGGAACAGCGCGGTGAGGCTGAACCCCCCGAGGAGGTCGAACCAGACGAGGGTGATCAGGTAGGTGAGGGCGGCCACCACGGCCACGACGATGGCGCCGTCGGCCATGGCGTCGTCGTCGAAGAAGGCCTCGGTGTACACCTTGCGATCGAAGATGGCGGCGCGCCCGGCCCTGGTGAAGATCTTCACGGTCGGCCAGGCTAAACCGGGTGATGACGTGTTGCCGTGACCGCCGGCTCACCGTGCCGGCCTTCGGCGGGGGCTAGGGCCGGCGCAGCCGGACCCGTCGCACCGAGTGGTCCGGCGCCTTCTCCAGGATCAGCGAGGCGCGCTCTCTCGTGGGCAGGATGTTCTGGACCAGGTTGACCTCGTTGATCTTGGCCCAGATCTGCCTGGCAACCTCCTCCGCCTCCTCCACGGAGTAGTCCGAGTAGCGGCGGAAGTAGGCGTCGGGCTGGGTGAAGGCCGTCTCCTTCAGTGTGAGGAACCTCTCGACATACCACCTCTCGATGTCCTCGATGTCGGCGTCGACGAAGATCGAGAAGTCGAAGTGGTCCGAGACGAAGGCCCCGCTGTCACCCGCCTGGAGCACGTTGAGACCCTCGATGACGAGGATGTCGGGACGGCTGATCACCCGGGTCTCCTCGGCGACGATGTCGTACCTGATGTGGGAGTAGACCGGGATCTCGAGATGATCCTCGCCTGCCTTGGCCCTGGCGACGAAGTCGAGCAGCGCCGCCCGGTCATAACTCTCCGGGAACCCCTTGCGGTCCATGAGGCCCCGCTCCTCGAGGGTCGCGTTCGGATAGAGGAAGCCGTCGGTTGTCACCAGGTCGACGCTGGGATGGTGGGGCCAGCGGGCGAGGAGGGCCTGGAGGACACGGGCGATCGTCGACTTCCCCACCGCCACCGATCCGGCCACCCCGATCACGAACGGCCGGGGCGTGGGCGGGGTCCCGAGGAAGGTGTCGGTGACCGAGGAGAGGAGCTGGCTGGCCTGGACGTAGAGGTTGAGGAGCCGGGAGAGCGGTAGGAACGTCTCCTCCACCATGTCGATGTCGAGATTGACGCTGATCCCGCTGAGCTTCTGGACCTCCTCCTCGGTCAAGGTCAGCGGAGTCCGCCCGCGCAAACTCGCCCAATCGGCACGGTCAAAATCGATGTACTGATCCTTCGCCACGAGCTGGTGCCAGGGTACAGCCCAACCGGGGGGGTGCCCGTTTGGCTTTCCTAATGCACCGGGGCCCACTATTGGGCTTTTGAACGTTTCATTTGCCCGATTCACGCGATACTGACCGGGAGTGAGCCCAGTGACGTCGTGACGCTGCCGCAGTTCTCCTCCGAAGAGCGTGCCTACCCGGAGCCGAGTCAGGCGAGCTTGCTGCTGGTTCTCGGCATCATCGGCATCTTCGTCCCGATTCTCGGGCCGTTCGCCTGGGTCCTCGGCAACAAGGAGCTCCGGGCGATCGACTCCGGCCGCCGTGCGCCGGAGAACCGGAGCACCGCCAATGCGGCGAGGGTCCTGGGGATCATCGGGACGGTCCTGCTCGGCCTCAGCATCGTGGCCACACTGATTTTCGTAGCCCTCTTCTTCTCCCTGTCGCAGGCGCTCTGAACGCCCGCCGCGTCAGCGAGCGATCACGCCGAGGAGCACCCCGAGCATGAGGACGGCCACTCCGAAGAGCAAGACATGGGTCGGCGTGGTCCGCCCCGGGAGCCATCTGGAGGCGAGCATCGCATCGCTGTAGACGATGGCGCCCAGCACGACGAGCATCGCACCGGCGATGAGCAAGAACGAAGAGACGAGCCCCGGGAAGATGATCGCCAGGATCAGGGCGCCGAAGGCGACCCCGAACATCACCCTGGTGAACACCCAATCGGGCAGGTAGGGCCCGAAGCGACGATTGGCCCGGGCAAGGGTCCCGTCTACGAACGCGATCCCCTTCTCCGTCCACCCCGTCGGCTTCATCGGCTGCTCCGATGGGGACAGGGCGACGGTCGTCGTCTGGGTGCGGGTGGGAACCGAAGCGGCCGGAGTGGCCGCGGCCCTCTTCTCGACCTTGGGCTTGGCGGTCCTTCGGAAGCGACGCCGGCGCCCCTCCTGGAGGGCGGCGTAGAACGAGTCGACGTCGCGCAGCTCGATCAGGACCTGCTCACCCTCGGCCGCCATCCGATATCCGGTCGGGATCGGCTCGAAGTGGACCTCCTTCAGCGGCCAGGTGCCGATATCGACTCTCCCGGCCGTGATGGAGATCTGGCCATCTTCCAGAACGACTTTGGCTGCCAGGGCTTTTACGTCTCCAATGGCGCGCAGCGAGACATCGAACGTGCCCATCAACGGAAATATCGGCCGCGAAATGACCACCTTGCGCGAAACATCGGAGGTTTCTCTAATGAAACGTCCAAAAGCCCAATAGTGGGCCCTGGTGCATTAGGAAAGCGTTCAGATGAGCTCGATGACCGCTTCCTCGGCGCCGTCACCACGACGGGGGCCGAGTTTGGTGATGCGGGTGTAGCCGCCGGGGCGGTCGGCGTATCGGGGGGCGACTTCCTCGAAGAGCTTGGCCACGGTCGCCTTGTCGGTGATCGTCTTGAGCACGACGCGACGGGAGTGGAGACCCCCGGAGCGGGCCTTGGTGATCAGCTTCTCGGCGAGAGGGCGCAGTGCCTTGGCGCGGGCCGCGGTCGTGGTCACCTTCTCGTGCTTGAACAGATCGGTGGCCAGATTGGCCATGATCAACCGGTCGTGCGCCGGCGACCCGCCGAAGCGGGGGCCTTTGCGGGGACGTGGCATCAGTCGCCGCTCCCGGTGGGCGCATCGGCCAGGCTCAGGCCGAGCTCGTCGAGCTTGGCGATGACCTCGTCGAGGCTCTTCTGACCGAAGTTGGTGATGTTCAACAGATCGTCCGACGTGCGCTCGACCAGCTCGCCGACGGTCTTGATCTGGGCGCGCCGGAGGCAGTTGCGGGGCCGCTCGGAGAGATCGAGCGCCTCGATCGGCAGCTCCAGGTCGGGTGAGCCCGAGGTCTCCGGGACGACGTCCACCAACTCGAGGCCCTCGCCCTGGCCGACATCGGCGAAGATGTCCATGAGCTCGCCCAGGGTCTTGCCCGCCGAGGAGACGGCGTCCTTGGGCTCGATGGCGCCGTTGGTCTCGACGTCGAGGATGAGCTTGTCGTAGTTGGTCATCTGACCCACCTGGGTGTTCTCCACCCGGTAGGCGACCTTGCGCACCGGCGAGAAGATCGAGTCGACCGGGATCACCCCGATGTGACTCGACCCGCCCTTGTTCGAGTCGGCAGTGCGATAGCCGACGCCGGGGGCGACGGACATCTCCATCTCGAGCCTGCCCGAAGCGGAGAGCGTGGCGATGTGGGCGTCGGGGTTGACCACCTCGACACCGGCGGGCAGCTTGAGATGGCCGGCCGTCACCTCGCCGGCACCCTTGGCCGAGAGGTACACGGTCTGCTCGTCGATCCCGTCCAACTGGACCACGATCCGCTTGATGTTGAGGATGATGTCGACGACGTCCTCGACCACACCGGGGATCGTCGAGAACTCGTGCTCGACACCTTCGATCTGGATCGAGGTGATCGCCGCCCCGGGGATACGGGAGAGCAGGGTGCGACGCATCGTGTTGCCGAGCGTGTAGCCGAACCCTGGCTCGAGCGGCTCGACGATGAAGCGCGACCGGTTCTCGCCGACTTCCTCGACTTCGATCTGGGGACGCTGAACAATCAACAAGTGGGTTACCTCACTTCGAGTAGAGCTCGACGATCAACTGCTCGTTGATGTCGGTGTCGATCTGATCCCTGCGGGGATGACCGTTGACGACGATCTTGCGCTCCTCGGGATCCACCGACAGCCAGTCGGGGACGACCCGGGATTGGGTGTCGACGGAGTGCTGGATCACGATGAGGTCGCGCGAGCGGTCCTTGGTAGTGATCACGTCGCCGGGACCGACCTGATAGGAGGGGATGTCGACCTTGCCGCCGTTGACCCGGAAATGGCCATGGTTGACCAGCTGCCGGGCCTGGGGGCGGGTGGCCGCCAACCCGGACCGCCACACCACGTTGTCGAGGCGCTGCTCCAGCATCTGGAGCAGGGTCTCGCCGGTGATGCCGGGGCGACGGGCAGACTCTTCGTAGTAGCGACGGAACTGCTTCTCCAGCACGCCGTACATGGCGCGCAGCTTCTGCTTCTCGCGCAGCTGGATCTGGTAGTCGCTCTCCCGGAGACGGCCCCTACCGTGCTCACCGGGGGGATAGGGACGACGGTCGACGGCGCACCGCTTCTTCTGACAGAGCTGGGTGCGGGCACGACGGCACCGCTTGCAGACGGGTCCTGTGTAACGCGCCATCAGCCTCTCCGACGCTTCTTGGGCCGACAGCCGTTGTGTGGCATCGGGGTGACGTCCTTCACCCAGGTCACCTCCATGCCCATGTTCTGCAGGGTGCGGACCGCGGTGTCCCGGCCCGAGCCGGTACCGCTGACGATCACGTCGAGCTTGCGAATGCCGTGCTCTCCGGCCCGTCGGGCTGCCTCTTCGGCTGCCACCTGTGCGGCGTAAGGGGTCGACTTCCGCGAGCCCTTGAACCCGACAGATCCACCCGAGGTCCAGGCCACCGAGGCGCCGGTCTGATCGGTGATGTTGATGATCGTGTTGTTGAAGCTGGCCTTGATGTGCGCCTGGCCGTGGGAGATGTTCTTCCGCTCCCGACGACGGACTCGCTTGGCGCCCTGCTGACGTGAAGTCACTTGGTCACCTTCTTCTTGCCGGCGATGGCGACCCGACGGCCCTTGCGGCCCCGTGCGTTGGTGTGGGTCCGCTGGCCACGCACCGGCAGACCGCGGCGATGGCGGATGCCCTGGTAGCTGCCGATCTCGATCTTGCGCTTGATGTTCTGCTGGACGTCACGGCGGAGGTCACCCTCCACCTTGAAGTTGGCCTCGATATGACGGCGAATGCGCGCCACCTCGTCGTCGGTCAGCGAGCGGACTCTCGTCGACGGGTCGATCCCGGTCTCGGCGCAGATCCGCTGGGCCGTGGTGAGGCCGATCCCGTAGATGTAGGTCAAAGAGATCTCGAGACGCTTGTCCCTGGGGACGTCTACTCCTGCGATACGTGCCATCGGATCAGCCCTGTCGCTGCTTGTGTCGTGGGTTGGAACAGATGACCCAGACGCGGCCACGACGCCGGATCACCCGACACTTCTCACACATCTTCTTCGTGGAAGGTCTCACCTTCATCGTGCTCTCCAATTCTCGACGCACACGAGCGCGTGCGATGCCAGGCCACTGTCAACGGCAACCGGAGCGATTCGAGTGGTTGCGGGCGACAATGCCCTGGCTACAACCCACCCTTTCGGCCAAAGAAAGAGCGGAAAAGACCTGCCCATGTTAATGACCTCCCCGTCCTTCCTCAAGTCGGCCCGGATCAGTTCTGCGAGCTGGCCCGAGCCGGGACCACCTCGTCGACGGGGAGCGGCTCGGCGGACGCGGTGAAGACCATTGGACCATCGGGAGTGATCGCCACAGTGTGCTCCCAGTGGGCCGACAGCGAGCCGTCGGCGGTGTGCACCGTCCAGCCGTCACGGTCGACTCTCGTGTGCCGGGTGCCGATGTTGAACATGGGCTCGATGCAGAGCGCCATCCCGGAGCGGAGCCGCAGTCCGGTGCCGGCAGCCCCGTAGTTGGGGACCTGGGGCTCCTCGTGCATCTGACGGCCGATCCCATGACCCACGTACTCCTCGACGACGCCATAGCCTTGGGCTTCCCCGATGGCGTGGACCGCCGACCCGATGTCACCGAGACGGCTGCCCTTGCGGACATGGACGACACCGGCCCAGAGCGCTTCCTCGGTGGTGTCGATGAGTCGCTGCGCCTCGGCGGAGATTTCGCCTATCCCCATGGTGAAGGCGGCGTCCCCATGGAAGCCCTCGAAGATCGCACCGGCATCCACGGAGAGGATGTCCCCTTCCTCGAGCCGGTACTCGTTGGGGATGCCGTGGACGATGACATCGTTGGGTGAGAGACAGAGGGTGGCCGGGTAGGTGCCCAGGTAGTTGAGGAACGAAGACGTGCAGCCGTGATCGGCGATGACACGGGCACCGATCTCCTCCAGCTCGAGGAGGGACACTCCGGGACCGGCGGCTTCACGCACCGCGGCGTGGACCGCAGCCACGGCGGCTCCGGCCTTCTGCATCTTGGCGAACTCGCGACGACTCTTGATCGTGATCATGAGATCGCTTCGAGGATACGGTCGGTGACCTCCTCCACCTCCCCGATCCCGTCCACCCAGACGGTCAGGCCACGCTCGGTGTAGATGTCGATGAGAGGCTGGGTCTGTTGGGTGTAGATCCCGAAACGGGCCCTTATGGTCTCCTCGGTGTCGTCGGTGCGCCCCCGGGAGAGGAGCCGCTCGGTGAGCTCGTCCTCGTCGACCCGGAAGACCACCACCTTGTCCAGCCCGTCCTCGCCGAGCAACTCGTCGAGATAGGCCACCTGGGCCTGGGTGCGGGGAAAGCCGTCGAGGATGAAGCCATGGGCGGCGTCATCTTCGGAGATGCGCTCACGCAACATCGCCACGGTGATCTCGTCCGGCACGTACCCGCCGGAGTCGAGGATCGCCTGCACCTTCATCCCCAGCTCGGTCTTCTGGGCGACGTTGTCCCGGAACATGTCACCGGTGGAGATGTGCGGGATGCCCACTCTGGCGGCCACCTTCCCCGCCTGGGTCCCCTTGCCGGCCCCAGGCGGGCCGATGAACAGAAGCCTCACTGCATCATCATTGTCCTACGTGCAATGAACGTCGTTATACGACGTTCATTGCACGTAGGACGGTTGACGACGGTGGTCACGTCAGGATTCCCTCGTAGTTCCTCATGGTCAGCTGGGACTCGATCTGCTTCATCGTCTCCAGGGCGACACCGACCACGATGAGAATCGACACACCGGAGAAGGCGATCTGGATGTTCCAGACCGCCCCGGCGATGGCGGGGAGGATCGAGATGACGGCGAGGAAGATCGAGCCGGGCAGGGTGATCCGATTGAGGATGAAGGCGAGATGCCGGGAAGTCTGCCGGCCCGGCCGCACCCCCGGGATGAACCCGCCCTGACGCTGGATCATCTCCGCCTGCTGCTCGGGGTCGAACTGGATTGCGGTGTAGAAGTAGGTGAAGAACACGATCAGGGCGAACAGGATCCCGATGTACCACCAGCTCACCGCAGTGGCACCCGTTCCCAGGTTGGTGTCGATCCAGCGGTAGATCGACTGCAGCCAACCGGCGTCGAAGGGGATGGCGGTGATGATCAGCGAGGGGATCAGCAGCACCGATGTGGCGAAGATCACCGGGATCACACCGGCGGTGTTCACCTTCAAGGGGATGTAGGTGGACTGGCCACCCATCACCCGGCGTCCCCGGACCCGCTTGGCGAACTGGATCGGGATCCGCCGCTGGCCCTGGTCGACGTAGATGATGGCGCCGATCATGACCAGGAACACGAGGATGATCACGATGAAGCGGGTAGGGAGGCCCACGGCCCAGGTCTGGCCGTAGATGTTGACGAACACCGACGGGAACTGGCTCAGGATCGCCACGAAGATGATGAGCGACATCCCGTTGCCCACGCCCCGCTGGGTGATGAGCTCGCCCAGCCACATCACCATGGCGGTGCCCGCGGTCATGGTGAGCACGATCAGGATGACCCGGCCCGGTGTGTAGTTCGGGATCAGGTCGATGCCTCCGGTGAAACGCCCGGAGTGGAAGAGGAACGTGAAACCCGTCGACTGGATGAGGGCGAGGACAACAGTCAGATAGCGGGTCCACTGGGTGATCACCTTGCGGCCCGACTCGCCTTCCTCCTGGAGGGCTTGCAGCCTGGGGATGACCACGGTCAGCAGCTGCATGATGATCGAGGCGGTTATGTAGGGGATGATCCCCAGGGCGAAGACCGAGAAGCTCTCCAGAGCCCCGCCGGAGAAGAGGTTGATCAGCCCGTAGATGCCGCCGGCGGACTGCTGGCTCTGGAAGAGAGCGACCGCGTCGAGGTCGATGCCGGGCACGGGGAGGGCGGCACCGAGTCGGTAGACCCCGAACATGGCCAGGGTGAAGAGGATCTTCACCCTGAGGTCGGGGATCTTGAACATGTTCCGGTAGATGGTCAGCACGGGCTCACCCGGATCGCATGATGAGGTTCCGGTGCGGTCATCGAGGTCATGAAATGACCTCGATGGAACCGCCGGCCTTCTCGATCTTCTCCTTGGCCGCGGCGCTGAAGGCGTGGGCCCTCACCGTGAGGGCCTTGTCGAGGTCGCCCTCGGCGAGCACCTTGACCTGACCCTTGTGCCGGATCAGCCCGCGCTCGCGCAGGGTCTCCGGAGTGACCTCGCTGCCCTTGTCGAATACGGCCAATGAGGCGAGGTTGACGATGGCGTACTCCACCTTGTTGGGATTGGTGAACCCCTTCAGCTTGGGGAGCCGCATCGCCAACGGGGTCTGACCACCCTCGAACCCGGGGCGGAGACGGCTGCGCGCCTTGAGCCCCTTGGTGCCGCGGCCGGCAGTCTTGCCCCGCCGGCCACCCTCGCCACGGCCTACCCGGATCTTCTTCTTCTTCGATCCCGGGGCCGGGCTGAGGTGATGCAGCTTGAGCTGTTCTCTCTTCTCGGTCATGTCAGTCTTCTTCCACTTCCACGAGGTGGCTCACCTTGGCGAGCATGCCGCGCAGACTCGGGCTGTCGGTGTGCTCCGCGGTCTGATGCATCTTGCGCAGGCCGAGCCCCTCGACTGTCGCCCTGGTCTTGGGCTTCTCGCCGATGAGACTGCGACGCAAGGTCACCTTCACGGTCTTGTTCTTCGCCTTGGCCATGCTCTACCTACTTGTCGGACGGGGCGGCTCGCAACGTCTCGGTCGTGTTGTACGCCGCGAGCAGGCCGGGTGGCGTGATGTCCTCGACCTTCCGACCACGGAGGCGGGCCACCTGGTCGGGGCGACGCTGGGCGAGCAGTCCGTTCATCGTCGCCTTGGCCACGTTGAGATGGGTGGGCGAGCCCAATGACTTGGCCAGGGCGTCCTTGATCCCGGCTGCCTCGAGGATCTGACGGACGGCTCCCCCGGCGATGACACCGGTTCCGGGTGCGGCCGGCTTGATCAGGACACGGGCGGCGTCATGGGTGCCGGTGATCTGATGGACGATGGTCTGGCCGGCCATGGGCACGACCTGCATCCCCCGTCTCGCCTGCTCCATCCCCTTCTGGATGGCGGCGGGCACTTCCTTGGCCTTGCCGTAGCCGACACCGACCTTGCCGTTGCCGTCGCCCACGACCACCAGGGCGGTGAAGCTGAAGCGCCTCCCACCCTTGACCACCTTGGCGACACGGTTGATCTGGATCACCCGCTCGTCGTATTGGCTCGTCTCCGAGCCGGGCCGATTCTGTTTCGCCATCTAGAACTCCAGTCCTGCCTCGCGGGCGGCGTCGGCGAGGGCCTTCAGCCTTCCGTGGTACTTGTACCCGCCCCGGTCGAAGACCACTGCGGTGACGCCCGCCTCCTTGGCCCGGTCCGCCACCAAGGCGCCCACCTTGGCCGCGGTGTCGACGTTGAGCCGGCCCGAGCGGAGATCCGCCTCTTGTGAGGACGCCGCAGCCAGCGTGCGACCCCCATGATCGTCGATGATCTGGGCATAGATGTAACGGTTGCTGCGGAAGACGGCCAGCCTGGGACGCTCTGGCGTGCCCCGGAGCCCCTTGCGCACCCTCTGATGCCGGCGGGCACGGGCGTCGTTTCGGGAACCCCTCATCACTTGCCTGCCTTCCCGGCCTTGCGTCGCACGTACTCGCCCGAGTAGCGGATGCCCTTGCCCTTGTAGGGCTCGGGGGGCCGGACCTTGCGAATGCCGGCGGCCACTTCGCCCACCTTCTCCTTGTCGATGCCGGACACCACGATCCGGGTCTGCTCAGGGACCTCGAAGGTGATGCCCTCGGGTGCCTTCACCTCGACGGTGTGACTGAAACCGACCTGGAGCTCGATGTTCTCGCCCTTGAGAGCGGCGCGATAGCCGACCCCGTGGATCTCCAGCTCCTTGCGGAAGCCGTCGGACACGCCGACCACCATGTTGTACAGGAGGGCTCGACTCAGCCCGTGGAGGGCACGCGACTCACGCTCGTCGTCGGGACGGGTGACGGTGATGACCCGGTCGTCCACGTCGAAGCCGATCCGCTCGTTGAACGAGCGGGAGAGCTCACCCTTCGAGCCCTTGACGGTGACCGCATTGCCGCGGATCTGGACGTCGACGCCCTCGGGAAGCTCTACCGGCTGGTTACCGATTCGGCTCATCACCAAACCTCACAGAGGATCTCTCCGCCGAGACTTCTCTTGCGAGCCTCACGGTCGGGCATCAAGCCCTGGCTGGTCGAGACGACCGCAACCCCGAGACCGCCCTGGACGCGGGGCAGCTCCTTGGCTCCGCGGTAGACACGGTGACCGGGGCGGGAGACCCGCTTGAGGCCGATGATCACGGGCTTGCGACGCTCGGCATAGCGAAGGACGAGCTCGAGATCGCTTCGGTGCCCGTTGTCCGAGACCTGGAAGCGGTCGATGAAGCCCTCGTTCACCAGGATCTGGGCGATGTCGACCTTCAGCTTCGAAGACGGCATGACCACTCGCTCATGACCCACAGCCACCGCGTTGCGGATCCGGGTGAGCATGTCCGCGATCGGATCGGTAACCATTGTCACCACGACGCCTTTCTCACACCGGGCAGCTCGCCGCGACTGGCGAGCTCCCTGACGCAAATGCGGCACAGCCCGAAGTCGCGCAGATAGGCGCGCGGGCGGCCGCACCGCTTGCAACGGTTGTATTGGCGCACCTTGAACTTCGGTGTTCTGTTCGCCTTTGCGATCATCGATTTCTTGGCCATTGACTCTCCTCAGACCTCTGCCCCGACCCGTCGGAACGGGAAGCCGAACGCATCCAGGAGGGCCTTGCCTCCCTCGTCGTCGGTGGCGGTGGTGACGATGGTGATGTTCATGCCCCTGGTGGTCGACACCTGGTCGAAGTCGATCTCAGGGAAGATCAGCTGCTCGGAAGCACCCACGCTGTAGTTGCCCCGCCCGTCGAAAGCGCGCGGATTCAGCCCGCGGAAGTCACGCACCCTCGGGATTGCCACGGAGAGGAGCCTGTCGAAGAACTCCCACATCCTGGCGCCGCGGAGTGTCACCGACACGCCGATGGGCATGCCCTCACGCAACTTGAAGTTGGCGATGGACTTGCGCGCCTTGTTCACCCTCGGCTTCTGACCGGCGATCAGCCCAAGCTCGTCGATCGCCTCGTCGATGGCCTTGCGATCCTGCACGGCCTCGCCGAGGCCCATGTTGAGCACGATCTTCTCGAGGGTGGGAACCTCCATGGGGTTCTCCAGACCGAGTTGCTCCTTGATCCGGGCATGGATCTCGGTGTCGTAGCGCACCTTGAGACGTGGCTTCTCGCTCACAGGTCACCACCGCACTTGACACAAACCCGGTGCTTCTTGCCCTTGTCGTCGATGCGATGACCGATACGAGTCGGCCCGCATTTCTCACAGACGATCATCACGTTGGAGGCATCGATGGGCATGTCCCTGTCGATGATCCCGCCCTGCATCGTCTGCCCGGTGGGCTTGGTGTGCCTCTTCGCGGTGTTCACACCCTCGACGAGCACCTTGCCCTTGGAGGGCAGGACGCGGAGGACTTTGGACTCCTTGCCGGTGTCCTTCCCGGCGATGACCATCACGGTGTCGCCCTTCTTGAGTCTCATCTCAAACCTCCAACAGAACCTGTCCCACGCGCGGGAGCAGCCGACCGACCGGCGCCTGTTTCGCCGACGATCTGAGACGGCCACGACAGGCGTGAGGGTGAAACCCCAGCAACGCGATCACGGGCGTCGCGTGGAGGCACGCGGCGAAAGTCGGTCGGCAAATGAAAGAGTCGGCTGGCCATATTCACAGCACCTCGGGTGCCAAGGAGACGATGCGCATGAATCGCTCGTCACGCAGCTCTCGGGCCACGGGACCGAAGATGCGAGTTCCCCGTGGCTGACGGTTGGGGTCGATGATCACGCAGGCGTTGTCGTCGAAGCGGATGTATGTGCCGTCGGGACGACGCGACTCCTTCTTGGTCCGGACCACCACCGCCCGCACCACATCGCCCTTCTTTATCGAGCCGCCCGGAGTGGCCTCCTTGACGGTCCCCACGATGACGTCGCCCACCCCGGCATAGCGGCGCGACGACCCGCCGAGCACGCGGATGCAGAGCAACTCGCGAGCACCGGTGTTGTCGGCCACCTTGAGGCGGGACTCCTGCTGGATCATCGGGCACGCTCCACGATCTCCACCACGCGCCACCTCTTCTGCTTGGAGAGGGGCCGGGTCTCCATGATCCGCACCGTGTCGCCGACATGAGCCTCGTTGCCCTCATCGTGGGCGTGGAACTTGGCGACGGTTCGCACCACCTTGTCGTAACTCGGATGGGCGGCCGACTCGGCGACCTCGACGGTGACCGTCTTGTCCCGGCTGTCGGAAACGACGACTCCGGTGCGCACTTTTCGGCTGTTCCTGGTCGCTTGCTCGGCCATCACGCACTCTCCTCGGAGGCGGCCGCCGCGGCGGCGCCCTCCATCTCGCGCTCACGCATCACCGTGAGGATGCGGGCGATCTCCTTCTTCACGGTCTTGAGGCGAGCGGTGTTGTCCAGTTGGTTCGTCGCCACCTGGAAGCGCAGGTTGAACCGCTCTTCCTTCGCCTCGAGCAGAGCTTCCATCAGCTCGTCGTCTTTGAGCTCCCGAAGATCTTCGACGCTCATGAGTCCTCCCTGCTGACGACGCGGGTCTTGATGGGCAGCTTGTGGCCGGCCTTGCGCATCGCTTCTCGGGCCAGGTCCTCGGGGACACCGGCGAGCTCGAACATGACACGTCCCGGCTTCACCACGGACACCCAGAACTCGACGTTTCCCTTGCCGGAGCCCATCCGGGTCTCGGCGGGCTTCTGGGTCACGGGCTTGTCCGGGAAGATGGTGATCCAGACCTTCCCGCCGCGCTTGACCGCACGAGTGATGGCGACACGTGCCGCCTCGATCTGGCGGGCGGTGATCCAGCCCGGCTCGAGGGCCTGCAGCCCGTACTCGCCGAAGCTCACCTCGGTGCCGCCCTTGGCGACTCCGGACATGCGCCCGCGGTGCATCTTGCGGTGCTTGGTCCGCTTCGGCATCAGCATGCGACGCCTCGCTTCGCTACTCGGTACTCGGACATCTTCACTCTTCCTCCGCCGCCTCGACCTCGGGCACCGCCTCGGTGGCCTCGACGGCCGGTGCGGCAGGGGTCTCCCCTTCCACGTCCTGCTCCTCGCGGGCACTCTGATACTGGAGCTGGGCATCGGCGGCGGTGGGCCGTCGGCCACCACCGGCCTCGATGAGACGGCGACCGCCCTCACGCTCACCGGCCTCGATGACGGGGCGCTTGCCCCCACCCGCCTCGATGAGACGCGGCTTCTTCTCGCCGGCGGCCTCCTCGGCCCGGGACTTCAGGCTCTTCTGGGTGCGTCGGGCCGGCCCGCCGGTGGCCAGATCGGCCTCGGCGGCGATCCGCTCGCCCGACAGGGGACCTGTCTCGACCACCTCGCCCCGGTATACCCACACCTTGATCCCGATTGCTCCAACGGTGGTCTCCGCGGTGGCGGTGCCGAAGTCGATGTCGGCGCGCAGGGTGTGCAAGGGCACTCGCCCCTCGCGGTACCACTCGCGCCGTCCCATGTCGGCCCCGCCGAGACGACCCTTGCACTCGACACGGACGCCTTCGGCGCCTGCCTTGAGTGCCGAGGCGACAGCCCGCTTCATGGCGCGCCGGAAGGCGATGCGATTCTCCAACTGGTCGGCGATGCCTCGCGCCAGGAGGGTTGCGTCGAGATCCGGGTCCTTGACCTCGTTGATGTTGAGCTTGACCCGGCCGGAGGTCATCTTCTCCAGACCCTCGCGGAGACGCTCCGCCTCCGAGCCCTTGCGCCCGATGACGACACCGGGGCGGGCGGTGTGGATGTCGACGATCAGCCGGTCACGGGTTCTCTCGATGTCGATGCGGGAGACGGCACCACGGGTCAGCTCGTTCTTCAGGTACTCACGGATCTGCCAGTCCTCGTTCACGAACGACACGTAGTCCTTGGTCGAGAACCACTTCGACTTCCAGTCAGTGGCAACCCCGAGACGGAATGAATAGGGGTGTGTCTTCTGACCCATCAGCTCACCTCCTCATTCATGTCCGACACGACGATCGTGATGTGACTGGTCCGCTTGTTGATCCGGGTGGCACGGCCACGGGCCCGGGGCCTGAACCGCTTCAACGTGGGGCCTTCGTCTGCGTAGGCCTCGGCGACGATCAGCTCGTCGGCATCGAGGGCGTGGTTGTGCTCCGCGTTGGCCACCGCCGAACGCAGCGTCTTGGAGATGGGCTCGGCGGCGCCCCGGTTGGCGAGCCGGAGCACGTGCTCGGCCTCCTCGACCGGGAGACCCCGGACCAGGTCGAGCACCCGACGCACCTTGTAGGGCGACTGGCGGACGAAGCGATTCTCTGCCCTGACCCTCATCGTCTCACCGCCGCCTTGTCGGCATGTCCCCGAAAGGTACGGGTGGGAGCGAACTCGCCGAGCTTGTGTCCGACCATCGACTCGGTGATGTAAACGGGCACGTGCTTGCGGCCGTCGTGGACGGCGATGGTGTGCCCGATCATCTCCGGGATGATCGTGGAGCGCCGCGACCAGGTCCTGATCACTCGCTTCTGGTTGGTTCTGTTGAGCTCGTCGACCTTGTTGGCGAGGTGGTCGTCGACGAAGGGGCCCTTTCTCAGTGAGCGCGCCATGTCAGCGCCTGCCTTTCTTCGTGCGACGACGCACGATGTACTTGTCGGAAGCCTTCTTCTTGGAGCGGGTCCGCGCCTCGGGCTTGCCCCAGGGGCTGACCGGATGACGACCGCCGGAAGCCTTGCCCTCGCCACCACCGAGCGGGTGGTCGACCGGGTTCATGGCGACGCCACGAGTCTGCGGGCGCACGCCCTTCCAGCGATTGCGGCCGGCCTTTCCCACTTTGATCAGCTCCGCCTCGGTGTTGCCCACCTGGCCGATGGTGGCCCGGCAGTCGAGTGGCACCTGGCGCATCTCACCCGAGGGGAGACGGAGCAGGGCGAGGTCGCCCTCCTTGGACATGAGCTGCACGGCCGAGCCGGCGGAACGGGCCAGCTTGGCGCCGCCGCCGGGCCGCATCTCGATGGCGTGGACCATGGTGCCGGCGGGGACGTTGCGCAACGGCAGGGCATTGCCGGGCCTGATGTCGGCGCCGGAGCCGGACTCGAGCCGGTCATCCACCGTCACCCCGAGGGGGGCGAGGATGTAGCGCTTCTCCCCGTCCGCATAGTTGAGCAGGGCGATGCGGGCGTTGCGATTGGGGTCGTACTGGATGGAGGCGACCCGCGCCGGGATGCCGTCCTTGTCGCGCTTGAAGTCGATCACGCGGTAACGCTGCTTGTGCCCACCGCCGCGATGGCGCGAGGTCACCCGACCGTTGGTGTTGCGGCCACCGGTCTTCGACTTCTTGGCGATGAGGGACTTCTCCGGCGTCGAGTCAGTGATCTCGGCGAAGTCCGAGACCGTCTGGAATCGCCGCCCTGGCGATGTCGGCTTGCGCTTCTTCACTGCCATCTCAAACTCCGAACAGGTCGATCGAGTCGCCGGCGGCGAGGGTGACCACGGCGCGCTTGATGTCCTTGCGCTTGCCCAGCTTCCAGCCGGTGCGCTTCACCTTCCCCTTGCGGTTCATGGTGTTGACCCGAACCACCCGCACCTCGAACACCTTCTCGATGGCGTCGCGGATCTGCTCCTTGTTGGCCCGGGGGTCGACCTCGAAGGTGTACGTGTTGTGACTCTCGATCAGGTCGTAGGACTTCTCGGATACGACCGGAGCGAGGATGATGTCGTGGGCGGTCCTCATCAGGACTCACCTCCGTCGGCTTCCTTTACGAAGTCGCTCTCGCTCACCTCGTAGGTGCTGGATCGCCCGACCGAGCCCACGGTGTGGGAGGTGAACACCACCTGGTCGGACCAGAGCACGTCGTATGCGGTGAGGTGCCCGGGCTCGACCATGCGCACATCGGCGAGATTCCGGAACGACTTTCCTGCCGAACCGTCGAGCTGGGAGATCACCACCAAGGTCTTTCCGTTCACGCCCATGCCGTCGAGCAGCTGGAGCGCCTGCTTGGTCTTCGGAGCCGCCCAGTCGAGCTCGTCCACCACCATGACCGCCGACTCGGCGGCACGCGCTGACAGGGCGCTGCGCAGGGCGAGCCGCTTCATCTTCTTGGGCGTGCGCTGGCTGTGATCCCTGGGCTGGGGCCCATGGGCGACCCCGCCGCCGACCCACTGCGGGGATCGGCTGGAACCGTGACGGGCACGGCCCAGGCCCTTCTGACGCCAGGGCTTGCGGCCACCGCCGCGCACGTCGCCCCGGGTCTTGCTGGCTGCGTTCCCACCGCGGGCCGCGGCGAGCTGAGCGGTCACCACCTGGTGGAGCACGTCCATGTTGGGCTCGATCCCGAACACCTCGGCGTCGAGCTTGATGGTGCCCGCCGAGGAGCCATCCGCCTTGAAGAGGGGGACCTTGATGTCAGCCACGGGCCTTCACCGCCTCCCTGACCAGCACGACCGAGCCCTTGGGGCCGGGAACGGCACCGTGGAGCAGGAGCAAGCCCCGCTCGGCGTCGACACCGGCAACCTCGAGATTGAGGGTGGTCACCTTCTCGCCGCCCATACGGCCTGCCATCCGCATCCCCTTGAAGACACGAGCCGGGGTGGCACAGGCGCCGATCGACCCGGGAGCGCGGTGCTTCTTGTGGTTGCCGTGCGAGGCGCCCTGTCCGGCGAAGTTGTGCCTCTTCACCACGCCGCTGAAACCCTTGCCCTTGGACACTCCGGAGACG
Organism: Acidimicrobiia bacterium; assembly: GCA_035550735.1. Lineage (GTDB taxonomy): Bacteria > Actinomycetota > Acidimicrobiia > Spongiisociales > ZC4RG35 > JANQRA01. Next base: position 54,392 of record DASZOM010000049.1, read on the forward strand.
TCGGCCTTGGCGCCGACCTCGAACATCTCCTCGACCTTGATCTCCTGGCCCACCTTGAACTGGCTCGGGTCGCCCACCTTGATCTCGATCAGATGTGCGGCCGGCTCCACACCTGCCTTGGTGAAATGGCCGGCGGTCGGCTTGTTGACCGAGCCGGCGTCGCCATAGGAGATCTGGACGGCGTTGTAGCCGTCTCTCTCCACGGTCTTGACCTGGACGACGTGGACCGGCCCGGCCTTGACCACGGTGACCGGGATCGCCCGGGCCGCGTCGTCGAAGACCTGGGTCATACCGAGCTTCGTTCCCAGGATTGCGTTGAGAGAGCTCATAGCTTGATCTCGACTTCCACCCCGGCGGGCAGCTCGAGACGCATCAGCGAGTCCACCGTCTTCGGGGTGGGCTCGAGGATGTCGATCAGCCGCTTGTGGATCCGCATCTCGAAGTGCTCCCGGGAGTCCTTGTGGACATGCGGGCCGCGCACGACGCAGTAGCGATGCACCTCGGTGGGAAGCGGCACCGGGCCCCGGATCTTGGCCTGGGTGCGCAACACCGTCTCGGTGATCTTCTTCGAAGACTCGTCGACCACGTTGTGGTCGTAAGCCTTGAGGCGGATGCGGATCTTCTGTTCAGCCACTAGGCACTCACTTGTTGATCTTGATGACTCGGCCGGCGCCGACGGTGCGGCCGCCTTCTCGGATGGCGAAACGGAGACCTTCGTCCATGGCGATGGGAGCGATCAGCTCCACGGTCATCTCCGTATTGTCCCCAGGCATCACCATCTGCGTCCCCTCGGGAAGCTGGATGGTCCCGGTGACATCAGTCGTCCGGAAATAGAACTGAGGCCGATACCCAGGAAAGAACGGGTTGTGCCGGCCCCCCTCCTCCTTGGTCAACACATACACCTGAGCTTCGAAATCGGTATGCGGAGTGATACTCCCCGGCTTGGCCAACACCTGACCCCGCTCCACATCATCCTTACCAATCCCCCGCAACAAGACCCCCACGTTGTCGCCGGCGACACCCTGATCCAACAGCTTGCGGAACATTTCAATACCAGTCGCCACCGTCTTCTGCGTCGACCGGATCCCCACGATCTCCACTTCCTCATTCACATTGAGCACACCCTGCTCAATACGACCCGTCACCACCGTCCCCCGCCCAGTGATACTGAACACGTCCTCGATCGACATCAGAAACGGCTTTTCGGTATCCCGAGCCGGATCCGGAACATAAGAATCCACCGCCCCCATCAACTCCATGATCTGATCCGAAGCCCCCTCATCCCCCTCCAACGCCAACAGAGCAGACCCCCGCACCACCGGAACCTCATCCCCCGGAAACTCATACTCCGTCAACAGATCCCGAACCTCCAACTCCACCAGATCCAAAAGCTCCGGATCGTCAACCATGTCCACCTTGTTCAAAAACACCACAATCGACGGAACCCCCACCTGCCGAGCCAACAACACATGCTCCCGAGTCTGCGGCATCGGACCATCAGCCGCCGACACCACCAAAATCGCCCCATCCACCTGCGCCGCCCCCGTAATCATGTTCTTGATGTAATCAGCATGACCCGGCATATCCACATGCGCGTAATGACGCACATCCGTCTCATACTCCACATGAGAAATCGAAATCGTGATCCCCCGCTCCCGCTCCTCAGGAGCCTTATCAATATTCTCAAACGACATAAACGCGTTATCCCCACCCACACGCTCCGACAACACCTTCGTGATCGCAGCCGTCAACGTCGTCTTCCCATGATCAATATGACCCATCGTCCCCACATTCACATGAGGCTTCGTCCGCTCAAACTTCCGCTTGGCCAT
>DASZOM010000050.1:0-48229 GCA_035550735.1 Acidimicrobiia bacterium
CCCCCCCCCCCAAACCCAGGGTTCGTGTGGTAAATCCTCAATGAGTAACGGCCTTACCCTTACGCTTTCGGCGATGCTGAGTCTTGAGGACAGGGCGATCCTCGATTTCGAGCGCGTCTGGGCGCACGGGGCGGGGCCCAAGGACCGGGAGATCGAGCTGACGCTCGGCCTCTCGGCGGGGGCCTACTACGAGCGTCTTCGACACCTGGCGCATGAGGTCGCGGCGATGGGACACGACCCGCTGACGGTCAAGCGCGTGCTCCGGCTCATCGAGCACCACGTCGACTCGGAGCTTGCAGTCTGATGACGAACAAGGGCAAGCACTCCTCCGACGCCTCCGGGACCTTCTACCGCGATCTCGCCATCATGATCCTGGGCATCCTCCTGGTGGGGGCCGGGGTGTTCTTTCTCCTCTATCTCTTCGCCGACTCCCCCGAGACCGGCCCAACCACGACCTCGACCACCGTGGCCGCGACTTCCACGAGCCAGGGAGCCACCAGCAGCTCGGACGGGTCCACGACCAGCAGCAACCCACCGACCACGTCGACTCCGGGGGTGGAGGTGCGACCTCCTGGTGAAGTCACCGTGGTGGTCCTGAACTCGATGGGGCTCGACGGGGCGGCGGGACGGCTCAACACCCGGCTCTCCGAGGCCGGGTATCAGACCCTGGTCCCGGACAACTACGAGCCGGAGCTGGATCCGTCCCGGATCTGGTATCGGGAGGGTTTCGCAGCCGAGGCGGCAGTTCTGGTCGAGTTCGTGCCGGATGCCACCGTGGAGGCGCTGCCCGACGAGTCGTTGCAGGAAGGAGCCGACGTCATCCTGGTCCTCGGGACCGGATACGAGGAATGAATCGACTGACGGTCGGTTTCGGCCGAGGGTTCCCCCGGGCGTGGCTGTTCCCGATCGGCGCGATCACAATCCTGCTCGGCGTCGCCGTCGCCGGCGCCCTCAGTCGCTCCATCGCAGCCGACTTCATCGCCTGGTGGCCGGTCTGGATCGGTCTCGGCGTCACCGCCTACCTCGTCCGGGATCGCAAGCTGGGGGCTTACCGGATGGCAGGGCTTGTCCCGCTGGCGGGCCTCTTCTTCGTCGCCCTGTTCACCTGGGGTCATCTCGCCGGATGGGGGATGATGCCCTCCGCGTCCCAGCGTCTCGTCGGGCCCGAGTCGACCGGTGTCACCCGCGCCTTCATGTCGGCGGGCATCGACGGCCGCATCCTGGTCTCAGGCGACTCGGAGTTCCTCTACCGGGTGGAGCCGATCCGGCGCGGTGGGCGAATCGGGATCCCCACGGCGGCAGAGCAGATGGTCGACTCGATGATCGACGTGACCTTGGAGGAGCCCGCCGATCCCGGCCTGTACACGTACGCCGGCTGGGACCTCGCCCTCGCCCCCCTCCCGGCGTGGACACTCTCGCTAGACGGCGCCGTCGAAGCCGATCTCAGGGCGTTGACGATCGAGGAACTGACCCTGGGCGGCGCGGGGACGGTCGTCCTGGGGACACCCGACGGGGAGACCCCGGTGACGGTGGCCGGCGGTTTCCGCATCGTCGTCCCTGATGCGACACCGGTACGGGTGGTGGGGACGGCATCCGTCCCGTCTTCGTGGGTCCTCACCGACGAAGGTGCGATGACCCCTGGCGGTGGAGAGGGATGGCTCATCACCGTCGTCGGGGAGGGCACCCTGACTGTCACCACCCACTAGTTACACTCGCCGCGGAAGATGGGATCCGACCGACTCCGGCAGATGGCTCTGGTCGTCTGGATCGCGGTGGGTGTGGTCGCTCTCGGCTGGGTGACCCTCATCATCGGCGGTGCGGTGAGGGTGATCTGGCTCCCGCTGGCGTTCGCCGCAGGTCTGGTCTTCCTGCTGGAGCCGCTGGTGAAGATCTTCCGCCGGGCGGGCATCCCTCGCCCGGTAGGCTCGATCCTCGCCTTCCTCGTGTTGGCCGCCGTGATCGTCGCCGTGGGGGCGCTGGTATGGCCCACGGTCCAGGTCCAGGGAGCCCAGCTGGTCGCCCAGCTCCCCGACCTTTATGTGGGAATCGTCGACTGGCTCCGCGACGCGGCCCTGGTCCTCGGTTGGAACATCGACGACGTCCTCTCCCAACAGACCATCGAAGCCTGGCTTCGCGACCCCGCCAACCAGGCGACGATCCAGGAGCTCCTGTTCGGCTTCGGTGCCGGCGCCGGGGTGGTCCTCCGTGGGGTGGCGGAGACGATCGTGGTCATCGGCCTGGCCCCCATCCTGGCCATCTACATCCTCATCGACCTGGAGCGCTTCAGGAACCGCTCCCTGGAGCTGACTCCGCCCCGTCACCGGCCGGAGTTCGCTTACGTCACCGGCGAGGTGGGAACCGCACTGGGATCCTTCGTCCGTGGCCAGCTCCTGGTCGCCCTGATCGTCGGTGCCGCCTCCTCGGCCGGAATGTGGGCGATCGACCTCCCCTTCTGGCTGATCATCGGGATCGTCGCCGGGTTCCTCAACCTCATCCCCTTCGTGGGCCCGGTCGTGGGGGGAGCCTTGGCTGCCCTGATCGCCCTGCTTCACGGCGATGTCTGGCAAGCGTTCTGGGCGGTGCTGATCATGATCGGGGTACAGCAGCTCGACAACCATCTGATCACGCCGTTGATCCAGAGGACCAGGGTCAACCTCTCCCCGTTGATCATCGTCCTCGCCCTCATCATCGGCGGCTCCCTCGCCGGGCTGCTCGGGGTGCTGGTCGCCATCCCGGCCACCGCCGCCATCCGGATCATCGTTGGCCATCTGTGGCGGACACGGGTGCTCGGCCAGTCGTGGCAGGAGGCCACCGAAGCCATGATCGAGGTGACCGAGCCGCCGGAGCGGCTGGTGCGTCTCGGGCGGAGGCAGCCCGACCAGGCGCGGCTCTTCGACACCCAGGAGCTGACTGCTCTCGAGGAGGATCCCGCCCCTGGTGAGGCACCGGCCGAAGAGAAGGTCTGAATCGGCTGGGCCAGTCACGACGCCGGCCCGGGTCCCCCCGGCGCACACAGCCCAATTCATGCCCTAGCGTTTTCCCATGGCGAGCACGGGCAGTGTCGTCGAAGAGGGCTTGGACTCACCCCCGAGGCGTGACCGCCCCAGCTCGGCCTGGCTGACGGCTGTCGTCGCCTTCGCCCTCGGCCTGGGGATCGGTGTGCTCGCCGTCGGCCCGGTACCCACCGTCGCTCCCACTGCAACCGTGGTGGCGAGCCCTGAGGATCTGGAGCCGGTCACCACCACCACCTTGCCCGAGGACGGCGGGATCTCTACGAGGGTGCCCTCGTTCCCGGATGCGCTGGTGGCGGTGGCCCGGACGACGAGCAGCTCCCTGGACCATGTGCTCTGGCCCCATTCCGGCCCGTTGAACACCCGGCCCATGGCCGGGGCGGAGTCGGCGCGTTTCGACGCCTCCGGGCTCTTCCTCGCCTTGAGCAGCCGATTGCCTGCGTCGGATCTGTTGGTGCTCTCCATGGGCCGGTTCAATCAGGTGCGCCCGGTGGCCACCGGCGTCAACGGCTTCGCCTGGCACGACTCGGAACCTGCTCTTCTCTCCTACACGACCGAGGTGGACGGCATGTGGCGTCTCCATGTGGTGAAGGCCAACTTCTCCTCGGACGTGATCGTCGAGGCGCCGGCTCCCGGTGGTCGGGTGGTCGCCTGGGGCGACTGGGGCTGGGCGATCCAGTCGTCACCCTCCCAGGTGAGGCTGCTGAACCCGAGTGGCGAGTTCAAGGACGAGGAGGCGGGTCTTGCGTACGACTCCCGTGCCGACGGCTGGCTCTTCATCGTCGGCGATCGGCCCAAGCTGGTGTCGGCCGGAGGTGGCGTGCTCGCCCTCGACACCGATCTGAACGTCGGCCGGCTCGCTGCAGCCGAGTTCTCGCCGGACGGTGGCCGGATCGCTCTGGCCGGCGAGCGGGGGGTCAACGTGCTCGACCTGGAGTCACTGGTAGTCGACGAGTTGGGTGGGGGCCTCACCACCGAGGTCACCTGGTCGACGGACTCGAGATTCGTGATCGCCCCCGCAGGCTCGGGTGTGGTGATCTACGACGTCCACACCGCCTCCAGCTACCAGGTGCTTCGAGGACGCTCGATCCTGGCCGTGAGCGTCGTCGGGGGGAACCGGACCTAGAGTCGGGTCATGGCGGGATCAGGACCAACCGAAGAGCTCGCGGCAAGGGATTCCTACCTGTCCACGGCGGAAGGCCAGGTCACGGCGGTCTCCGACGACGGGTTGTCCCTCGACCGCACCGTGTTCTACGCACGAGGCGGCGGTCAACCGGGAGACGTCGGCGTAATTCGCTGGGACGGTGGATCGGTCGACGTCGTCGACACGATCCGGAGGGACGGCACGCCCTTCCACGTGGTCGCCGACGGGTCGATGCTCCCCGAGCCGGGTACGCCCGTCGAGGGTGTCATCGACTGGGAGCGCCGTTACGTGACCATGCGCACACACACCGCATTGCACGCCCTGTCGGGTGTGGTCTACCGGGACTACGGCGCCAAGGTCACCGGGGGGAACATGACCCCCGGCGAGGCGAGGATGGACTTCGAGCTCGACGGGATCTCGGTCGAGTTCGGGGCCGAGGTGGAGCGCAAGTTGAACGAGGAGCTGGTCAAGGGTTACCCGACCGAGATCCTGGTGCTCGCCAGGGAGATCGCCCTCCAGGACCCCGACCTGATCCGCACCAAGGTCAATCTGATCCCCGAGTTCGTGACCGAGATCAGAGTGGTCGACATCAAGGGTCTCGACCGTCAGGCCGACGGCGGCACCCATGTCCGGTCGACCCTGGAAGTGGGCCGGATCGAGGTGGTCAAGACCGAGTCCAAGGGCAAGTCGAACAAGAGGATGAGGATCCGGGTCACCGATCCTTCGGATCAGTGACGTAGTCACCCGGTGGGTATCCGGGCCGATTGCCCTTTCCCAGGGCCTGGAACCGAGTAGCAAGTACACGACGTCATGCTCGACTTCGTACTCGGCCTCGGCCTCGCCGGCATGCTGGTGCGCGGCTGGTTGCGTGGTTTCGTGCGGGAGACGCTCGACCTGGTCGGGCTGGTGCTCGGCATCCTGATCGCCTTCCGGCTCGCCGGCCCTTTCGGCGACTTCCTCACCGACAACTTCGACATCGCCCCTGAGCCGGCGCGGATCGGCGGAGGCATCGTCCTCTTCGTCCTGGTCGGGGTGCTGCTCTCGGTGGCCGCCCACTACCTCTCCAGGATGATGGATCTCCCCGGTCTCTCCACGGTGAACCGGGTGGGTGGTGCGGCGGTGGCGGCCGGCTGGGGTGCGCTGATCGTGCTCGTCCTGGTCAGTCTGATCTCGGTGGCGCCGGTCCCGGACTCCTGGCGCACCCGCATCGAGGAGTCGAGGGTGGTGGAGGTGATCGCCGGCGAGGATGCCGTGCCCAGACGTCTCTTCGAGACCGTCGCCGGCGACGATGTGATGTCTGCGCTGGCGGCCATCCGCGGGATCTTCGGGTCGACGAGAGCCGTCCCGGTCGGGGCGGAGGTGCTGGCGATACCACCTGCCGCCGAAGACGAGGTGCGTCAGATCCGCGACGAGGCGCAACAGGTGCTGGACGAGGTCAACGAGCACCGGGTCGACTTGGGTCTGCGAGCCCTGGCGCCCATCGGCGCCATCACCGAGCTCGCCGAGGAGCACGCCGTCGCCCTGTACCGGCAGGGAATGCTGCAACGGCTCCAGGACTGTGCCGCAAGCCTCGCCGCACGCGGCTATCAGGTGCTGCGCTGCGACAACGGAGTTGCGCTGGCCGCAACCTCCTCGGGCGCCTACGACGGCATCTTCGAGACCCCGGAGGGGAGGGCCATGGTCGAGACCCCCGACTTCGACCGCGCCGGGGCGGCTGTCGTCGACGGTCCCACGGGCCGTCTCCTCGTGCTGATCCTGGCGGGTTGACTCTCGCTGGGCCGTGCGAAGGCCCTCGACCTCACAACGTGACCGGCTCGGGCTGGGCGGCCCGTCTCGCCCGGACCAGGGCGACGAAGGCGACACCGGCGAGGACGACGGCGGCACCGACGATCTGCAACGGGGACGGCCGCTCGTCGAAGACCAACGCGGCCCAGACCATGGTCAGCGCCGGCTGGATCAGGATGATCGTTGCCGTTTCCACTGCGGGAAGACGGGGGAGGGCATAGCCGATCATGAGCCACCCCACGACCTGGGACCCCAGCGCCATCGTGATCAGCCACCCGTGCCCAGGCCAGGTGAAGGCCAGGTCGAGACCACCGAGGAGGGGCGAGAAGACCAGGATCGTCACCGCGGCCCCGAGGGTCGTCTCCACGAGAGGCCCGGCGGCGGGCGCCTGCTCGTCGTTGGAGTGACGGAAGGCGAGGATGAAGGCGCTGTAGAAGAGGGCGGCGAGCACGGCGAGCAAGGCCCCCAGCACCGGGGAGTCGCCGAAGGCATCGCCCTGGCCCACGCCGGAGACGAGGGCCACCCCGACCAGGATCACCGGGATGGTGATCATCGTGGTCCGGCGGGGTCGCTCTCCGAGGAAGGCCCAGGCGCCCAAGGCCACGAAGATCACCGAGACGTTGGCCACCAGCGTGGCCAGCCCCGCCCCGATGTACTCGATGGAGGTGTGCCAGGTCACCGTGTCGGCGGCGAGGACCACGCCGGCGAGGAACGCGATCCAACGGCGCCGTGTCGGGCGCTTGTCGGCCTTTCGTCGGGTCAGCCAGACGAGGGCGAGGACGGGCAGGGCATAGGCCTCCCGGAAGAAGGCACCCGTCACCGGCGAGGCCCCGGAGAGGCCATAGAAGATCGCCGAGCCCGAGATCATCAGTGCACCGACGAGCGCGGCGGCGAGCGTGAGCCGGGAGGACCGGTCTGGCACTTCGGTCAGACCCGGGAGGCGAGGCGGCGGAGCTCGTCGAAAGAGGTGTGCAACTCCTCCACGAACCGCTCCGAGTCGGGAAGGGTGTCGTAGTCGGCCTGCACACCCCACAGCAGCTTCCCGTTGTAGGAGAAGAGGGCCACGCCGACGCCGTGTTGTGCCCAGAGAGGCACCATCGGGTAGTTGGCCAGCATCTGTGACTCCAGCAGGTACATCGGGAACTGTGGTCCGGGGATATTGGTCACGGTCATGTTGAAGGGGCGAATCCTGGGCCCGACCACTCGACTGGCGAGGGAGAGCAGGGTCATCGGAGTCCCCGAGCTCAGCTCGACGAGGGTGGCGGCGCCGAGTGCCTGTTTGGTCTTCTTCAGGTTCTGGGTCGCCTGCTTGATCATCACGAACCGTTTCCCCGGGTCGGGCTCGGCGATGGGGAGGTCGACGAGCCACATCGCGACTTGGTTTCCCATCTGACCCTGGCTGCGCGGGCTTCGGGTGGAGACCGGGTTCATAGCCCGGAAAGGGATGTCGGTCGGCTCGTAGGAGCGCTCCTCGATGAGGAATCGGCGAATCGCACCAGCCGTGGTCGCCAGGACGACGTCGTTGACCGACCCGCCGAGGGCGTCCTTGACCTCCTTGACCGCTCCCATGTCCATCTCCGTCCAGTCGAAGCGGCGGTTGGGGCCGATGTCCGGGTTGAGCGGGGTCTTGTCCGACGGGGTCAGCCAGCCCGAGCGGAGCGAGCTCATCGCAGCCGCCGAGCGGTCGAGGGCGCGCTCGCCGATGCCCTTGCCCTCCCGCACCATCTCCCCGACGTTGGTGAGCTTGTCGACGACCCGTCGTGTCATCCGCGCCGCCTCGGCCACGGCCAGTTGGGTGGGGGTGGGCGCCGGCCGCGGCGTCCACCCAGGGTCCTCCTCGATCGTGGACTCGGGAGCGACGTTGAGCAGGATCGTGGTGAGGTCCACCCCGCTCATCCCGTCGATCATGCAGTGGTGGATCTTGGCGATGATGGCGAAGCGGTCGTCGGACAGGCCCTCGGCGACCCAGAGCTCCCAGAGGGGCTTGTTGCGATCGAGTTTCGTGGAGACGATCCGGCCGGCGAGATCCTTCAGCTGACTGTCGTTACCCGGCCGGGGCAGGGAGGTGTGGCGGACGTGGTAGTCGAAGTTGAACCTGTCGTCGTCGACCCAGACCGGGCGACGGTCGTAGGGCACCCACTCCAGCCGCTGGCGATAACGCGGGATGTACTGGAGCTTGGCGCCGATGTGCGTCCGGACCCGCCCGATGTCGATGCCGCCGCTGGACGTGCGCAGCGGGGTCGCGTCGAATATGGCGACCCCGGTGACATGCATGTGGGAAGTCCTCGTCTCCAGGGCGAGGAACGAGGCGTCGAGGTAGCTCAACGGCTCGTAGTGGAACTGGGTCACGAGGAGCTCGACGCTATCACCGGCCCTGTACTGCGGTAGCGTCCCGAGCCATGATGGTCGACATGGTTGTGGAGATCCCCAGGGGGAGCCGCAACAAGTACGAGATGGACAAGGCCTCCGGGCGCATCTACCTCGATCGCATGTTGTTCACCGCCACCCGGTATCCCGCCGACTATGGCTTCATCCCCGAGACCTACGCCGACGATGAAGATCCCCTCGACGCCATGGCACTGGTCAGCGAGGCCACCTTCCCCGGCTGTTGGATCACCATGAGGCCGGTCGGGCTGTTCGTGATGGAGGACCAGGGCCGTGAGGACCTGAAGATCCTGGGCGTCCCCGTGGGCGACCCGGTGTGGCGGAACGCCGAGAGCCTGGCCGACATCCCCTCGCACCTGCTCCGCGAGCTGGAGCATTTCTTCAGCATCTACAAGGATCTGGAGGGGAAGAAGACGGCAGTCGAGGGCTGGCAGGACGCCGCAGACGCCCATGCCGCTATCGAGCGCGCCCGCCGCGCCTACGGCTCCCGGGCTACATAGGGACCTGGACGCCGACCTCGATCACGTCCTCCGGCGGGAGGCCGAAGAAGCGGATGACACTGGTCGCATTGCGGTGCATGACCGCGAACAGGCGATCGCGGAGCTCGATGACCATCCCCCGGTGCGAGGGGATCACGGACTCCTTGCCGATGAAGTACACGGCGTCCTCGGGGTCGAACCCGAAGTCGGCGAGTGTGATGTCGGCCAGGGCATCGGGCACCAGCGGCGTCTCCATGAACCCATAGCGCAACAGGACCTGGTGGAAGCCCTCGCCGAGGTCGTGGACGGTCGCCCGCGCCGCCCGCTGCACACGTGGCCTCGGCTCCCATCTCACCGTCACCAGGAGGACGGTCTCATGGATCACGTTGTTCTGCCGGAGATTCGCCAGCAGCTGTGGTGGCGTCATTCCCAACTCTGAGGTGAGGAACACCGCGGTCCCGGGGACCCGGCTCTGCGGGTGCTGCAAGATGGAGCCGATGAACCGCTCGATGGGCAGCTCGCTCTTCCGGAGACGGGAGGTGAGGCGGGCCCGGCCCGTCTTCCAGGTCACCATGACGATGACCACCAACAGACCGATCACCAGCGGGAACCATCCTCCATCGGCGATCTTGATGATGTTCGCCGAGAAGAAGGCGAGGTCTATCAGGAGGAACCCTGCGGTGAGAGACCCCGCCAGCACCCTGCTCCAGTTCCAGCGATGCCGCATGACGACGTAGAGCAGGATCGACGTGATCACCATGGTTGTGGTCACCGCCACGCCGTAGGCGGCGGCGAGGTTGGACGAGGAGCCGAAGGCGAACACCGTCAGCACGCATGCGACCATCAGTGTCCAGTTGACCGTTCCCAGATAGACCTGGCCGATCTCGCGCGGAGAGGTGTGGTCGATGTCGACCCGGGGCAGATAGCCGAGCTGCACGGCCTGCTGGGTCAGTGAGAACGCACCCGAGATCAACGCCTGGGAGGCGATGACGGCGGCCATGGTGGCTAGAAGGATCAACGGCACGCGGAACCAGTCTGGAGCCAGGCCGTAAAAGGGGTTTTCGATGGCCGAGGGATCGTCGATGAGCAGAGCCCCCTGGCCGAAATAGTTGAGCAACAGAGCTGGGAGTACCAATGAGAGCCAGGTAAGGCGGATGGGGCGACGCCCGAAGTGCCCCATGTCCGCATAAAGAGCCTCGCTTCCGGTGACAACCAAGAACACTGCGCCGAGGGCGAAGAAGGACAGCAAGGGATGCTCGATCACAAGGTCAGCCGCAAAGCGAGGGTTCACCGCGGCCACCACTGAGGGGTTGGCAATGACCTGGAAGGCTCCGAGCGCGGCGATGGTCCCGAACCACAGGAGCATCACCGGTCCGAAGAGTGATCCCACTCGGGCTGTGCCGTGTCGTTGGATCACGAAGAGCCCGATGAGGATTCCCGCGGCGACCGGAGCGACGTACCCGGCGAGATTGGGGGCGACCAGGTCGAGGCCCTCCACCGCCGAGAGCACCGAGATCGCCGGTGTGATCACACCGTCGCCATAGAGAAGTGCCGTCCCGAACAACCCCAGGATGACGAGCCCCCCCATCTTCCGACCGTTCAAACGGGGGAGAGCGTTGGTGGCGAGTGCGGTGAGGGCCATGATCCCGCCCTCTCCGTGGTTGTCGGCCCGCAACACGAAGATCATGTACTTGAGCGTCACCACCAGGATCAAGGCCCAGAACATCAGCGAGAGGATCCCCAGGACGCTCCGCTCATCGACCGGGAGGCCCTCGGCGGCGTGGAACGACTCACGGAACGCATAGAGGGGGCTGGTGCCGATGTCGCCGAAGACGACCCCGAGGGCCCCGAGGGAAGTGATCAGCAGATATTTCGAATCGGACCCGGGCTTATCGACTCGCCCGTCGTCCTTCCTCACTGATCTCCGGACATGGGGAAGGGAATGTAGACCCTCGACGAGGAAACGCCACCTCAGAGGGACACTGGGTCAGCGGAAGTCGGGACCGCTTCGCTCATCGCGATCAGATATCCCTCCGCCCTCTCCGCCAGCTCGTAGCGACGCACCAAGGCCTGGAAGCCGGGCCCGTGGTCGGCTACCTCGAGATGTGCCAGCTCGTGGATGAGCACCCAGTCGAGCACCCACCCGGGCATCCCGGCGAGACGGCTCGAGATCCGGATCCTGCCCTGGCTGGGGGAACAGGATCCCCAACGACGCATCTGCCGGTGTGACCATGCGACCTCGACCGGCTCGGGGAGGTCGTAGCGGTCCGCCAAGTCGGCGGCTCGGGCGGCGAGATCGATCCCGGCGGAGGTGGCCCGACGAGAGATTCTGCCCGCGATCTGATCGACCAGCCGCTTCTCCTCGTCGGCGTCGAGCCCGAAAGGCATCAACACCCGGATCCGCCCGTTGACCAGCGTTGCCTGAATGGTGCGTGTCCGGCGCTTGCTCCGGATCACGTCGATGGGTAAGTCGATCATGCGGCGACCGTAGGGGTCACCGGCGACAGAATCCGGTCTTGGCCGTGTCAGCCCGTAGCCGTGCTCCCGGTCGTGGTGGTGGTGCCCATCACCACCCATCTCGTAGGCGGTCGATGAGTGAGAGGAATTGCGAGAACGGCTATGGATAGAGCGAGTTCAGGGCTGCCTTATCATCAGACCTCAGAACGGTGCATCCTTCGGACCCTGAAACGCCTCCAGCGGCCATGAGGGGCGAACTATTGCTTGTTTTACAGGGGAGACCGTCGAGGTGGCCGATTCCCGAATTGTGGCCTATTTCGTGGATTGCAGCCGTCTTTACTCTCACTTGCATCGGACCAGGAGATCCCACGGACTCGGCCCACCAGAAGTATCCGTTTCCCAGGGTTGTCTCGAGATACGATATCGCTGCTTCCAGATTGATACCGCAACCACCCTCCACGTTATCGGTTCTCCATTCTGAGAATGCGGCATTACCAGGCCCGCTCGCGTCGGTGAACCAAACGTTGTGGTCGGGGACGTCCGTGAGGTCTTGAGTATCTCCAATGTTGAAGTTGCCTCCATTGATGAACACAAATGGGGAGGGCGTGACGGCATTCCAAGGGCCATAGGATGCTGATACGTGAGACGTGACCTCGGCGTCAGTTGAAAAGTCGTCTACGTCTCCGGACCAGGTCGTGTCTACCCGACGACCTGGACTGGTATCCCAATCCCAGTCGCCACAAACAGCGGATGCCATTGGCGCCGTGCTCGGCGAAAGGAGTCCAACGACGACCCCCGGGGCAAAAAGCCCTCGGTTCATGGCCGATATCCGGTCCGCTGGTGCATTATGTCGTAATCGCAGGCGATGACGCTTACTACGGCGTACTCACCAGGTCGCACCTGTCGCACCTCGTAAACCACGTCGGCACGCGTTGGATCGGCCCGGTTGGGTTCACGGAACGAGTCTGTTCCTTCTATCTTCTCGACATCCTCGATCCGAGTCCCGTCGAGCATCACGAGTTGATCCGGGTCCTTGGAAACTTCGAATAGAGGTTCCCCTTCAGCGGAGAACATCCAGCCAAAGTCCGTGCCATAGATCTGCACCCCCTCGCTGCACATCCTCACGGAAACGCCCTGAACGTCTCTCACTGCCGCCATAGCGGTTGGCCCCGAAGTGGAGAGCGATGCAATGGCCAGCCCGATGGCCACCCCGAGCGACGCTATGACGAGGCGCCCAAGGCTCCTCTTGACATGCGTGCGGGTTTCGCTCACAGCGTCCTTCTGCTAGTGGCGCGCATAATGGCGAACGAGATAATCGGGGCATTCAGTTCGGGAAATCAAGGCACGCGCCCCCGGGAGGACTCGAACCTCCGACACCCGGTTTAGGAAACCCCGCGGACAGTTCCGACGAGCAGGACGAAACGCCAGAAAGTCAATAGCCATCGGGGTTGTTGTACTTGTCGCTTCCCATCGGTTCCGGCCGTTTCTCGTCCTCTGACGGACAAAATACGGACAAGGCGCCGATATCGGGATTGAATCCCATTCCCATCTGTAGCAACGTTGCGTAACATCGGGCACGAATGAGCAATCCAGACCCGTTCGACGAGCTGCGCCAGCTTTATCCACCACTTCTCACCACCGCTCAGGTCGCCGAGATGATGCACTGTACGATCGGCGATGTCCGGGATAAGGTCCACAACAGACAGCTCAAGGCCATGCGATGGGGTCAGCAGTTCCGCTTCTTCCGCGAGGAGGTCTTTGACGCCATGCTCCGCGTCGGCGACGACCAGGAGGACGACTCCGAGCGTGACCAGTCGTGAGCGAAGGGACCATCGACTACGACCGCTGGTATCCCGAGGTGCCGGCAGTGATGGACACCAAACAACTGGCCGAGCTCCTCAACACCAACGAACAGATCATCCGGGCTTGGGTGCGCGAGGGAATCATCCCGGCTCATCGCAAACCCGGCGGTCGGAAGTTCACGTTCCTGCGGCACGAGATCTTCGACTGGCTGATCGCCAGCCGTTACGACCCGCACTCCGAATAGCAACGTGGTGTCCCGATCGACGGATTGGTCACACTGCGGTGGATGAATTTCTCTAAGGAGTGTGATGCCGAGAGAGGTGGTCGTCTGAGGTTTGAGGTTCCGCGATCAATCACGAAGAGAACGCGGTCGATAGTCTGTTTGTTGAATGGGTGGGACAACCTCTGGGCCGGTTCCCGAGGATGTCTTCGTCGTCTCCGAAACGCAGCACGGCTGTGTTCGTGGCCTACCTCAGGTCGTTGGTGCTCTGACTCAGACCTGTTTAAGGGACGCGTCCAAATTCCAACCGCCAATCAGAGCGAATGAGCAACATACGATCTCCTGCGATCGAAACGGTGGGGTTCTCCGACGGAAAACGGAAGATGTTCGCGTCGTCTGTCCAGTCCGAACATCCTTCGGCGGTGGTTTCGACTTCTTCGAACACCAGCACGTCACCTTCCATCTGATATGTGCCGTCAAACGGAGCGCAAGACTCAATCCCGAAGAGACGGTCGACCGTGAACGTCACGAGAATCAGCCCCCGCTCGTTCTGGGGGTCCAGATCCCCGGACTCGGCATCCAAGAGTTCCCATTCGCCGAGCATGCTTTGACTGACCTCAACCATTGATGTCGGTGTGCCGAGCGTCGTCGAAGTGACCGATGGTTCGGCGGTCGAATCGCTCAGCGGCGGTGTCGAGTTGCCCGCTGATCCAGTCGAACCGGCCGTGCCACACGCTCCGAGCAGAGCTATCAAGAGGATCAACCCAAGAGCCTTGGGTCGAAACCCGCTGGTAGGGTCGGCACGCATGAGGCCACCTCCTGAGACTTCGGCATCGTGGATACGCAATCTCGTTTACGTCTCAATCTTAGCCGTCCTCATGACGTTGCTCGCCTCGGAGGCTTCGGCATCGGAGGAGGCAAAAGCCAACGAGGACTCCCTTATTCAAGTGGAGATTTACGCTGACGCTCATTCTCTCGACATCGAGCAAGCCGAGAAAGAGCTTGCGCTTCAGCGAGAGGTGCAACGTTTCAGGGGCACGCTTTCGGAGGTGTTGGGCTCGTCGTTTGCTGGCGTCTACATCGATAGAGAGTCGGGCTTTCATGTCGTTGTCGCCGCACTTGCCAAGGACATTCCAGTCATTGCCGAACTGCTTAGCGATCAGCCTTTCCTGGGCGACTCGGAGATTCGAGAGGTGCCGCACTCACTTGAACACCTGCGAGGCGTTGCCCAGGAGATCCGTGACCTTTCCCCCGTTGTGATTGACACAGCCATCTCAGTGTCCGGCAATTCGGTGCGAGTCTATGTGGAGGAGAATCAACGTGATGAGTTATACGACTCCGAAGCTAGCAGAGCCCTTTCGTCCCCAGAAGTCGAGGTTGAGGAGGTCGAGGCGTTGGCTAGACCTTTGGCCGTTGTTCGAGGCGGTCAACTCTTTACTGGACTTGGATGCACATCTGGATTCTCGGCCATACGAAATACTGACTCGACACTGGGAGTCGTCACCGCGGCCCATTGCGGGGCCGATGGCGACGCACCAGACAACAATGTCACGCTTGCAGGCCACCCCGCTCCTTGGCAAGACGGTCGTCAAGACGGATCGTGGGATGTGCAATGGCACACCGTACCTGCGGGGCAATTTGACAATTCGGTCCAATATGAAGCTTCTGGCGAGATATTCCAGACGACAATTACCGGCTTCCTTTGGTCATGGGAAACTGGCGAGGGCGACTTTGTTTGCAAATCAGGCCGAAGCACGGATTTGACCTGCGGATACATCAACGACGATTTCGTGTGCCCTGGCTGGGTCGACGATTGCAGTGACACCTTCCGGCAAGTCAGCGAGTTGCTGGACGGGGTGATGGTGGATCAAGGAGATTCGGGTGGTCCCGTTTTCGTCGGGAATGATGCCGTCGGCCTCGTTTCCGGTGGCGCAGGATCGCCCGGATCAGTAGATCTCATCTATATGCCTATCGGGTATATCTCAACCTTCGGCCTGACGGTCCTTACCAGCGATCCTCCAAACCCTCCAAGCGCCGCAGGCCAAGACGATGAGCTTCTTTTCTATACGTCGGCTGGTGGTTTTGCCTACTACAACGTCGCCAATGGAGGCACGTTGAGTAGCCCGATCAATAGCAGCCCGCCGAACTACACCTCGGGTTGGACAACGATCACCAACGTGGACATCAACGACGACAACGACGACGAACTCTTGTTCTACAACAGTTCAAACGGCTCGTTCCGGTTCTACCACGTGAATGGAAGCGGTGGATTGGGGTCTCCAGTGAACTCGAGCCCACCCGCGTACTCGACGGGTTGGACATCGATCGCTCGGGTGGATCTGGATGCCGATGGTGATGACGAGCTCCTCTTCTACAACAAGAACGCGTCCTCAAACAATGCCAAGTACTACGACGTGTCATCCACTGGGAGCCTGAGCTCGCCAATCAGCACATGGTCGTACACCCAGGGCTGGGAGATAATCACCGCAGTTGACATGGACGGCGACGGCGACGACGAACTCCTCTTCTACAAACCGACTGCCTATGCCTACTACGACGTGTCGGCAGGTGGCGCAATCAGCTCCCCAATCGCGAGCGGCGACTATTCAACGTGGAATGAGATCAGCAATGTCGACCTCGACGCCGACGCAGACGACGAGATGCTTTTCTACCGCACGTCCGACAATTTCTACCAGTTCTACGACATTTCACCAACTGGTAGCTTGAGTCTGATTCAGTCGGGGAACTGGTCAACCTGGAACACAATCACGAACGTCGACATCGACGCCGACTAGAGCTGATCGGACCAGGGCTTCGAGCTGACCAGTAATTGGCCTTCCGCTTTTACAGTCCTTCCCAACCTCACACAGTTGCAACCACCTCAGTTGCGGTAAACCAGTAAACTGCATCCCCGATGATGCAACTGTGTGCGGAGACACCACCTTCTAGCGCATGACGTTGCGCCGTCAGGTCCTGCGCAAGATCGACGACGCTCTCCGCTCCGATCTCGACCAGGAGAAGGGGGAGTGGCTGGTCAAGGTGCCGGCGTCTCCTGCGGTGCGGGCGGTGTGGAAGCGGTACTGCGATTCGGTCGGAGTTCCGATGGGTCATGGTCTGGCGGTCCTGCTTCACCACGAGCTGGCCTCGGTCGTCGGCGAGGATGTGGAAACGCTCGCCGACCGCCTCGAAGCGCGGGAGGGCGAGTTGGAGGCGAAGGCCCAGGAGCTCAAAGAACGTGAGAACGATCTGAATCGGCGCGACCGCGTGCTCGTCCACTTCAGGGCCGACCTCGATGAGCGGCAGAAGGAGGTGGCTGCGAGAGAGCAGAACGTCGCGATGCTGGAACGCAGCCTCGCCCAGCGGCTCACGCCATCCGCCATCTGGCTTGTCCTCCACGCTCCGGCCGAGACTCGGTCGGAACGAGGCCTGCTGGTGCAAGTCGGGGAAGAAGTACAAGAACTGCCACCTTCCGAAGGGGAGTTAGTTAACGGTTGTATAGCGGGTAACAGACTGGTATGTTCCGACTATGGCACGGGCAGGCCACCCGACGCTTCCCTTCGGCGAGGATTCCCCGTCGTCTTTCGATCGGATACTTTCGGTCGAGGAGCTGGCCGACTATCTCGAGGTGCCGGTGAAGACCATCTACACCTGGCGACACCGCGACACCGGACCCAAGGGCTTCCGGGTCGGCAAGTACCTTCGCTTCCGCTGGGGCGACGTACAGACCTGGGTAGCCCAACGCATCGAGGACGATTGACATGGCCCACATCAGACGTCATCCGGTGGACCCCTCGAAATGGCAGGTCCGCTACATCGACCCGGCGGGCCGGGAACGCTCCAAGACCTTCCGGCGCAAGATGGACGCCGAGAAGTATCTGATCCACGTCGAAGCCCAGAAGCAGCGGGCCGAGTGGATCGATCCCGAGCGGTCGGCCACCACCCTCGGAGGCTTTGCCGAGCGCTGGCTGGAAACACGGTCGCATCTCAAGCCAAGAACCTTCGAGGGGTACTCCTCGCTGATGCGCGTGCACATCATCCCGGCATTCGGTTCGACACGGCTCGATCGCATCGACCGAATGACCATCGAATCGTGGATGGCCGACCTACGAGCGGCCGGACTGTCCGCTTCACGCCGGCGTCAGGGGTTCCAGGTCCTGCGTCAGATCCTTGAGGCGGCGGTCCAGGACCGGTACCTGCCGGCGAACCCGGCGGCGGGCGTCAAGCTCCCCAAGTTGAGTAGGAGAGAGCAGCTGTTCCTCGAACCAAAGCAGGTCGGCCAGGTCGCCGCCCTCGTACCCGGTCCCTTCCAGGCTCTCGTCTACGTCTTCTCCTACGGAGGTCTCAGATGGGGTGAGGCGGTCGCTTTGCGCCGCCGGCGAGTCGATGTCCTGCGAGGCCGTCTTGAGGTCACTGAGTCGATGTCAGACGTCGCCGGCCAACTCATCTTCGGACCCACCAAGAACTACCGGAACCGCACCATTGTCTTGCCACGGTTCCTGCGCGACATGCTCAACGAGCATCTCCTCCATCACAGCGCACCGGGCACCGACGGCCTGCTGTTCACCGCAGAGAACGGATCACCGCTGCGGAATTCCAACTTCAACCGCCGCGTGTGGAAGCCGACCGTGGAGGCGGCAGGGCTCCCCCAAGGGCTGAGGATTCATGACCTCCGCCACTCTGCCGTTGCCTTCCTGATCAGCCAGGGCGCCCACCCGGAGGCGATCAAGCGCTACATGGGGCACTCGTCGATCTCGGTGACCATGGACGTCTACGGCCACCTCTTCCCCTCCGACGCCGAAGACCTCGCCGACAGACTCGATGAGCTCTACCGCAAATCTCAGACGGACAAACGACGGACAAAACGGGCGCTCGAAGCCGTTTCGGACCAAGGAATCGACCAGCGAAATCGCCCTGACCAGGGAATTCTCTTTGCGCCCTCGCCAGGATTCGAACCTGGGACACCCGGTTTAGGAAACCGGTGCTCTATCCCCTGAGCTACGAGGGCGGGTAAGACGGGATTGGCCAGCCCGCCTTCTCCAACGAGTTTAGGGGTGCCCTGGAATCGGCCAGGGCGCTGCGTCAGAGCCCGTCTAGGAGGGCTGCTCCTCGGGCTCATCGCGGTCTGCAGAAGCCGAGGGTCGGATCTGGATGGGGATCCAGTCGTGGAAAGTGGCAGCGATCAGCGCGTCGGTAGGGCAGAAGAACCCGATCGGGGAGAGGAACGATGCGGGCCGGCCACATTTCGAGCATTCGAGTCGCTCGTCCCTGACGAGCCCTACGGACTCCATGCTCTCCCATCGGCAATCCGGTCGTCGTTTCTTGAACCCTCTGGCATGAAACTCCTGGTGAAGCTCTAATCAAACGTCCAAAGGCCCACTATTGGGCCGTGGAGCATTAGGAAAGCGATTCCAGCCGGCCCAGCCCTGTCTGATCGGTGGGGCGGGGGGCCACTACATTCAGGCGGATGGAAGAAGAGCGAATTGCCCTGTTCATCGACTTCGAGAACCTCGCCATCGGGGCTCGAGAGGCATTGGGAGGGATGGAGTTCGACTTCGAGCCGATCAGCAATGCCCTGGCCGAACGGGGACGGGTGATCTCCCGCAAGGCATATGCGGACTGGTCGATGTTCTCCGATGCCCGCCAGGCGATGACCCGCAGCCATGTCGAGCTGATCGAGATCCCGCAGCGGATGGGGGCGACCCGCAAGAATGCCGCCGACATAAAGATGGCCGTCGACGCCATCGAGCTCGCCTTCGAACGGGACTACGTGACCACGTTCGTGATCTGCACCGGTGACTCCGACTTCACACCGCTGGTGCACAAGCTGCGCGAGCTCAACAAGAAGGTGATCGGTGTCGGCATCAAGGCATCGACGTCGAACATGCTTCCACCTGCCTGTGACGAGTTTCTCTTCTACGACAACCTGGCCGGTGTCGACGCCAGGGGACAGTCGGCCGCATCCGAGAGCGAGGCAGAGGAGACCCAGGAGCTGGAGTCGATCGTCACCAGCACGCTGGGCGGCCTCCTCCGCTCCGGCCAGGGTGATGTGCTCGCTTCGTCGTTGAAACGGGCCATCCTGCGCAAGGACCCCACTTTCACCGAGGCCGACTTCGGCTTCAGGGCGTTCGGCGAGCTGCTCAACCATCTCGGCGAAGAGGGCGTCATCGAGCTCACCGAGGGGCCGGGAAGAGGCGATCCCGTGGTTCAGTTCCCGTCGACGGGGACCGGCGAGCAGGGTGCGTTCGACCTCCTCGCCACCGTGGTCGGCGAGCTGGCCTCCTCCAACGGTCCGGTCGTCCTCTCCGGGTTGAAGAACCAGATGCGCAAGCGTCAGCCCGACTTCAGCGAGAAGAAGTTCGGCTACGGCGGCTTTCTCCAGTTCTGCAAAGCGGCGGCGACCCGTGGGCTCATCGAGCTGAACTGGGACGAGAAGGCCGAGGACTACACGGTGCAGCCTGCGTGACCGCCGGCGCCGATGTGGTGGTCGTCGGGGCCGGCATCATCGGCTCCTCCATCGCCTATCAGCTGTCACGTCATGGGGTGTCGGTGATCGCCCTGGACAAGGGCGCGGGCCCGGCCGAGGGCTCGACCGGGGCTTCTTCATCGATCTGCCGATGCCGCTACACGCACCCCGAGGTGGTGCGTCTCGCCTATCACGGCCAGCAGGCCTACGGAAGCTGGGAAGAGTTCACCGGGCTGTCCGACGTTCGATCCGGGCTCCATCGTGTCGGCGTGCTCTGGATGCTGGGCGAGAGCACCGAAGTGGTCGATGCGGCCGTGGACAAGCTGGTCTCCCAGGGCGTCGAGGCGGCCAACCTCGGTCCCGACGACGTGGCCGGCCGCTTCCCGGCACTGTCCACCTGCGCCGCGCCTTTCGACATGACCGGCAACGTCGAGCACGTCTGCTCCCCGGGTGAGGCCTTCCTCTTCGAGTCAGGCGGCGGTTATGTCGATCCGGTCGGCGCCAACCAGGACCTCATCGAGGCAACCGTCGCCCGGGGCGGAGAGGTCAAGTTCAACTCGAGAGTCGTCGAGGTCGCTCGGGAAGGGGAGCGGGCGACCGGCGTGATCCTGGAGGGTGGGGAGACCATCGGTGCCGATCTCGTGATCAACGCCGCCGGGCCCTGGTGCAACCAGCTGAACGCCCTCGCCGAGGTCGACCTGCGTTGGACCCTCACACCGACGCGGATCCAGACCGTGTACCGACCATGGCCACCCGACCTCGGACCCCTCCCGGTGGGGGCCGACGCCAGCACCGGGATCTACTTCCGACCCGAGTCGGCCGGCCAGCAGGTTCTCGTCGGGTCGGTCCTCGCCGAGGACGAGGAGGAGGTCGTCGACGATCCGGACTCGTTCAGACGGGTGCCGGACGCCGATTTCACCCAGATGAAGCTGGCCGCCTTTCACCATCGCATCCCCGCGCTGGAGGCGAGGGGCAACGTCTCGGGGATCGCCGGTCTCTACACGATCAACCGGGAGGACGTCCATCCCGTGGTGGGGCCGACGGGGCGGGACGGCTTCTGGGTGGCGAACGGCTTCTCCGGCCATGGCTTCAAGCTGGCCCCGGCCATCGGCTCGATGGTCGCCCAGGCGTTCACCGGCGTCAGCACCGACTTCGACACCGATGTCCCAATGGAGTTCTTCGCAGTCGACCGCGAGCCGATCGACGTCGCGGTGAAGAGCGTCCTCGCCTGATGAGATATCTCGACGCCGGGGCAACCCGGGAGGCGCTCCCCATGCGCGACGCCATCGAAGCCATGGAGCAGGCATTCAGTGGGGTGAGCGAGTCGCCGTTGCGCACATTGGTGGGGCCATCGCTGGTCATGCCGGGGACACTCGACGGGGTGATGGCCGTCAAGGTGGTCTCGATCGTGCCGGGCAATCCGGTGGGCCTGGTCGCCGTGTTCTCCGAGGACGGGAGCCCGCTGGGGATAGTCGACGGGCCGACTCTGACCGCGATTCGCACGGGTGCGGTGAGCGGTCTCGCCACCTGGATGCTCGCCCCCAAGGGTGGTGGCACCCTGGCGATGCTGGGCGCCGGCGCGATGGCTCCCGACCAGGTGGAGGGGGTGCGGGCGGTGCGCGACATCGATCGTGTGCTGGTCTGGTCCCGTCAGCCGGAGAACGCCCGGGCCCTTGCGGTCAGGATCGGCGGTGAAGCGGTCGCCTCGGCCGACGAGGCCGTGGCGATGGCCGATGTGGTGTCGTGCGCCACTCCGTCCGTTTCGCCGTTGTTCGACGCCGGCTCGGTCCGTCCCGGAGCCCACGTCAACGCGGTCGGGGCGTTCACCCCGGAGATGGTGGAGTTGCCTGCACGGCTCCTCGAGCGCGCCTACGTGGTGGTCGACGACTTCGAGGCGTCACGGGCCGAGGCCGGTGACCTGATCCAGGCCGATCGCGCCCCCGACGCCACGCTTCGCGAGTTGCTCGGAGGCACGGCCAGGCCGATCGGCAACGACGTCACGGTCTTCAAGAGCGTGGGGATCGCCGCTCAGGACGTCGCCGCCGCCCGCCGCGCCCTGGCCAACGCGCAAAGAGACGGGATCGGGATCGATCTAGGGTGACCCTTCTGTGAGTGTTTGTAGACCTCCTGGGTGCACAAACACTCACAGAACAGGGTTTCAGCTGGCCTTGCGGGCGCCCTTGATCTCCAGGCTCTCGAGGAGGCGCTGGGAGGCGTGGGCGATCTCGTGAACCGCCTCGTCGAACACCGCCTGATTGTGCGGGGCCGGCTTGGAGAAACCGGAGATCTTCCGCACGAATTGGAGGGCGGCGGCTTCTATCTCCTCGTCAGGGGCAGGGGTCGCCCCCTCACGGAGGACCTTTATCGATCGGCACATGCGCTGAAACCTACCTTCGATCGCGCGGTTTCGGTTCGAGCTCGTTGGAGATCACCACGAGCAATAGCGCTCCGAGGATGGGGAGGAGCTGCTCGGTCTCGGCGCCTAGGAAGATGGTCATGAGAAACACCAAGACCCCGATGGTCGTCCTCGAGACGTGGAGACGTGTCTGGTCGAGTGGAGCCGCATAGCGGGCATCGACCCGACTGGTCGGGGGCGACGGTTCCCGGACCACCAAGCCGAGGGCGAGCAGCCCGGCGGCGACGGTGACATAGGGGACGATGGCGGGCATTGTCTCCGGGAAGGCGCCGGCAGCGGCGGCGACGACGGTGGCCCCGATAGCCGTCACCGCGGCGGCTCCCAGCTGGATCCCGCGTGAGGCCGGGGCAAAGCGGTCGTCGAGATACAGGGCGAGGGCGACTCCGAACCCGGCGACCCAACCGGCGACGGTGAAGCCGATGGCGACACCGATTACGGACACCGCTGCCATGTCGAGCAGCAGGGGTCGGCGCCCGGTCGTGGCCGTCATCAACCGCCCCGCCACCGCGAGGCCACCGGCGGGGAGCGGCGATCCGACGGGACCGCCGACGAGGGCCCAGACGGCCACCGAGACAGCCGCCAAGAGGGCGGACCACTGATGGTCGGGGTCGATCTCGCGCACCAATGCCCAGAGGGTGAAGGCATGGACCGGTGCCAACAGGACCTCGGCCGGCTCCCCACCCACCCAGACGACGACGCCGGCAACTGCCGCCAGCGCCACGATCGCTGCGATCGCCTGGTTGGAGCGGAGAGCGAAGTCGAAGGACCGGGCCAGGTGTGAGCGGAAGGGCATGAACATCTGATTGTGCCCCCTACCCTGCTCCGGCGTGAACAATCCTCTGACGAGCCTCCGCAAAGTGCCCGCGGTCGGGGTGCTCGCGGAAAGGGAGCTCGGAGGCTTCCTGGCCCTCTCTGCCTTGGTGGGTGTGGGCGTCGGAACCGGCGCCGCGGTCCTGGTGTTGGCGCTCGAGGGGATCGAGGATCTGATTGGGCCCCTGCTCGAGTCCGCTGACGGGCTGCTCGACCCCACCCGACTCTGGCTCTTCCTCCTCGTGCCGACCGGTCTGCTCATCGCCTGGTGGGTGGCGCATCGCTTCGCCCCCGAGATCCACGGTGACGGTGTCCCTTCTTCCATCGAGGCACTTGCGATCCGAGGCGGTCACATCAGGGGGCGGGTGGCCCCACTCAAGATCCTGACGACGGCGGTGACGGTTGGGCTCGGTGGCTCCGGCGGTCGTGAGGGCCCGATCGTCCAGATCGGTGCCTCTGTCGGATCGTGGATCTCGCGTCGCTTCAAGCTCGGGGAGGACCAGATTCGCTCCCTGGTGGCGGCGGGAGCCGGGGCCGGGATCGGCGCCTCCTTCAACGCACCCATCGCCGGGATGCTGTTCGCCCTCGAAGTCATCCTGACCTCATTCGCCCCACGTCACATGTCCTCGATCGTGATCGCCTCGGTGGCCGCCGCCATCACCTCACAGTCGATTGTCGGCCCGGACCTCGCCCTCAACGGTGGCGCGTATCACCTCAACTCGTACGCCGAGCTGTTCCCCTACGCCCTGCTCGCCGTCGTGATCGTCGGAGCCGGGTTCTTGTTCCTGCGCACCCTCGACGTGATGGAGAAGTTCGCCCACCACCGCGCCGAGCGCCTCTCCTGGATCCGCCCCGTGCTCGCCGGGCTGGCCGTCGCCGCCCTGATCCTGGTCGAGCCGGCGCTGTTCGGGACCGGGCAAACGGTGACCAACTCGCTGCTGTTGGACGAGCGGATAACGGCCATCACCGGACAGGGCGGGGAGCTGTGGTGGGTGCTGATGCTGCTCGCGTTGGGCAAGATCGTGGCGACCAGCCTCACCATGTCCTCCGGTGCCTCCGCCGGCGCATTCATGCCGTCGCTCTTCATCGGGGCTGCCGTCGGCACCGGCTTCGCCCGTCTCGTCCAGTTCGCCTGGTCGGACACGGCACCGCTCGACACAGGGGCGTTCGCAGTGGTGGGCATGGCGGCCATGATCGCGGTGGTCTGCCGGGCACCTTTGACCGCGATCCTCCTCGTCTTCGAGGTGACCGGTGCCCGTGACTACGGGCTGATCCTGCCCTTGATGCTGGTGGCCACCCTGGCCACGTTCCTCGCCGAGCGCTTCGTGAGAGACTCGGTGTACTCGCTCGCCTTGAAACGGCGGGGCATCCATCTCTCCCGCTCCGGTGAGATCGACATCCTCGACACGGTGACGGTGGGGTCGGTGATGGCTCAGCCGGCCTTCGTCCCGACACCGGACATGACGGTGGCCGAGGTCGAGTCGATGCTCCACGACAACCGTTCTCACGGGGTGCCCGTGGTCGAGGACGGCGAGCTCGTCGGCATGGTCACGATCTCCGATCTGGGCAGGGCCGCCGACAGAGAGCACTCCCTGGTCCGCGACGTGATGACCCCGCGGCCGGTCGCCGTCGACCCGGAGACGTTGGTGTCGCGGGCGTTGGAGCGGATGGCCGCGCTCGGGGTAGGAAGGCTCCCCGTCGTGGATGCGCGGGATCCGCGGCGTCTGGTGGGCCTCTTCCGGCGCGAGGAGGCCGTCAAGGCGTACAACCAGGCCCTGACCGCGACCACCGACCATCATCTCCACCGACTCCGGCTCGCCCAACGGACCCAGCCCGACGCCGGGTATTACGACTTCCGCGTCCCGCTCGGCTCCGTCGCCGACGGCCGGACCGTGCGGGACGTCTCCTGGCCGGAGGGGTCGACCCTGGTGTCGGTGCGGAGGAACCGGGAACTGCTCGTCCCCACCGGCGACACCGAGTTGCTCGCTGGTGACGTCGTCACCGCCTTCGGCACCTCGGCCTCCCGGCAGCGGATGATCGATCGGCTCAACGCCGGGGCCGACGAGCCCACCGCGGAGATACCCCTGTCCGACGAGGTTGCCCTCGACGACGAAGCAGGAGATGGTGAAGACACCGGTGAATACAATCTGGTCGTGACCGACAGAGAACCGCAGTAATGGAATTCCTCGTCCCGGTGGTCCTGATCGGAGCCGCCGCCTACGTCGTCTACAACATGTTCCGTGCCCGCAAGCGGCGGATGGGCGAGGCCGAGTCCACCTCCAAGACGGCCGCGGCCACCGGGCTCTCCGTGAGCCGTGACGTTTTCGGCACCGACCTGGGCCGGGCACCCCTCGAGTCGTTCCACGTGGTCGGCAATGAGGCCCGGGTGACGTTCGACGTCCCGCTGGAGGACGAAGACGACGAAGTGCTGTACGACATCCTCACCGGTGAGGCCATCGAGGTGCTTCGGGAGAAGCGTCACAGCCTGCCCATCGACGAGGTCGAGACGATCGTGGTCCTCGCGGGACGCGACCGGGTCAGGGAGATCGCTCGTCACAAGCTCCCCGCTCGCGGCGAGCTTCCAGCTCCCACTGTCCAGCCGGGCATCAGCTTCACCCACATCGCACACGACCCCTTCGCCGCCCACTTCGACGATGACTCCATGGCGCTTCCCACCTACGAGACGTCCGCCCCCGTCCCCGCCGACGAGTTGGGGCCGCTCCGTGCCGAGCTCAGGCTCCCCAAGGGCCTCGACCGGGGCCTGCGCGCCCTCGGCACCGACCCGGACAAGCTCAGCGGGCCGGATTTCGTCATCGCCCTGCTTCGCATGTTCGGCTATGCGGTGACCGAGCACGCCTACGAGGGGTCGTACATGGCCGTCAAGAACGGGATCTCGACCTTGATCGTCACCGACGTCTACCAGCCCGGCGGCCACCCCGAGCTCGACGAGAGCGTGATCAAGCGCTTCCTGTTCGAATTCACGTCGTCCGGTGCCGATCGGGGCATGCTCATCTCCGACCGATACAGCCCCTTCATGATCTACGAGATCGAGTCCAACCAGCCCAAGGTCCGTTTCATCACCCGGGAGCGGGTGCAGCGCTTCATCGACTCGATGGCGATGGGTTAGCCCCCCCACGGAGAAACGAGGGTTGCCCGGGTACCATTGACCCGCCAAGGAGGAAATTCAGTGTTAAGAGGACAAGAGTGGCTCATCGTTCTTCTCGTGGTGCTCCTCATCTTCGGTGCAGCCAAGCTGCCCGCCCTGGCTCGCTCCTTGGGAGCCTCCGCCAAGGAGTTCCGCAAGGGCATCGAGGAGGGGACGAAGGACGATTCCGACGTCCGGGCCGAGTCGAAGGAAGCCTCCGATTCGTAGGAACTGAACGACCTCGGGCGTCGTTCCACGTGTAGGTCTCCACCGATGGAGTCGATCCCGCTCACGTGGGAAGAGGTTGCCCGTGTCTACGGACGGAAGATCTACAACTTCGCCTACCGGCTCACCGGTAACGCCGACGATGCCCACGACCTCGTCCAGGAGGTCCTGCTCCGGGTCCGGCGGGGCCTTGAGAGCTATCAGCCGGGCAGTTTCGAGGGCTGGCTCTGGCGGATCACACGCAACGCATTCCTCGACGAGGTCCGCCGCCGACAGCGTCGCCCGACTGCACCTCTCCCCGACGAGATCGATCGCTTCGATCGCTCCTCTGCAGACTCGGCGGATGTCGAGTACGACCGCATCTCCCTCGGCGACGACATCCAGAAAGCCCTTCTCCAGCTCCCCATGGACTTTCGCGAGGCCGTGGTGCTCTGTGACGTCGTGGGTCTCTCCTACGAGGAGATCGCATTGGCGGTCGCAGTACCGATCGGCACGGTCCGCAGCCGCATCCACCGTGGGCGCAAGATGCTCAAGGGGCTGCTGACATGACGCATCCCTCCGAGCTGATCAGCGCCTATCTCGACGGGGAGCTCGATCGCGAGGAGTTGAGACGCCTCCTCGACCACCTCGCCGGCTGTGGCCGGTGCTCGGCGGAATTGGAGGAGATGCAGCAGGTGAGGAGTGCGGTGCGCTCCCTCCCGGTCCTGGAGCTTCCGAGGGGGATAGTTCCCGAGGCGGACCCGGTCGTGGTGCCGCTGCGTCGTCAGAAGGGGCTCTGGGCCGGGGTGGCCGCAGCCGTCGTGGCGGCCGTCATCGCGATCGCGGCACTGGTGACGCCGGACCAAGGGGGATCGGTGTCGATCGAAGACCTGACAAGCCGATTCGGGGCCCGGGCGTCCCTCGATCCCGCCTTCGGCCCCTCCAAGATCGTGGTTCCGGTCGGGGTGGTGGAGGAATGAGGCGTCTCGGCGCCCTCGTGGCGTTCCTGGTACTGGTCCCGACGACCTCCGCCCTCGGGACCGAGTTGGGCGAGCTGCTCGAGCGGGGTCGGGGCGCCTCCTACAGCGCCGAGCAGGTCATCAACTGCACCACGCCCGACGGCGAACGAGACGCCCTGGTGCGCATCGACCAGGCCGCGGGGGAGATCAAGCTCTCCTCGGCGGTCACCGAGGACGTGGAGGTCACCGCCGGGTCCGGCGAGTGGACCCTCACCCGTCAGGGCGACCCGGTGGCGGGGGCCAGCGTGGGTGAGGGCAATCCCAAGGCGGAGCCGCTCTACGAGGTGGAGGACCTGGACGAGGTGGAGTACCTGGGTCGCGACGCCTTCGCCTATCGCCTCATACGGGAGGGGCAGCCCCGGGCAGAGCTGGTCGTCGACGCGGAGACCGGGGCCTTGTTGGAGACCGTCACTCTCGGCGAGGACGCCGAGATCTACTGCCAGCGGCGATTCGTGTCATTCGAGGCGGTCACACCCCTCATCGAGAGCCTGGAGAGCGGGCCTGCCCAGCCCGCCTCAGCGAACGTGGCGGCGATCCCGAAGCTGCCCGCGGAAATCGCCGGATTCGAGCTGCTCGACCAGTACGAGGATGAGGCGGGTGTCCGGTTCGCCTACTACTCCGACGGGTTCTTCTCGTTCGCCGTCTTCGAGACCGACCAGGCGGTGACGCTCCCCGGGGCGACTACCTTCGAGCTCGACTCGGGCTCATATCGCCGCGTCTTCACCGCCGGCCAGGTCACCTATGTCTGGGAGACCCGTGAGGGCGGTGTCGCCCTCGTCGGCGATCTCCCCCCCGATCTCCACGAGGCCGTCCTCTCCAATCTGCCCCAACCTGAAGACCCCGGCTTCTTCCGTCGTTGGTGGCGCAGTCTCTTCGGTTGGAACCCTCACCTCAGGTAGTGGGGCCCGTATACGGGCCTAACCGCCTCGAGAAACCGCGCCGAGGGCCTTTCGGTAGTCGTCGAAGTCACGCGCCTCGCCCAATTGGTCGGACCGGGTGACTTCGGTGATCACACCGTCCGCATCGAGGAAGTAGGTGGTCCTCTCGGCGTACCCGTACTCCTCGTTGAAGGTGTCGTAGGAACGGGAGACCTCTCCGTGGGGCCAGAAATCGGAGAGGATGTCGAACTCGAACCCCTGTTGTTCGGCCCACGCCTTGTTGGCGTGACGGGTGTTGCAGGTGATCGCGACCACCCTCGCCTCGGCCTCGTTGAAGAGGGCGTACTCATCCCTGATCTGGCACAACTCACCCTCGCAGGTACGGGTGAAGGCGAAGGGGATGAAGACGAGCACCGCCGTCGAGCCGGCCAGGTCGCCGAGAGAAACCGACTCGCGGTTCTGGTTGAGGAGGGCGAAATCGGGTGCCTTGGAGCCGATCGCGAGGGTCATCGGCGCATTCTGCCCAAATGAAACGTCCAAAAGCCCACTATTGGGCCCTGGTGCATTAGGAAACCGTTCAGGTCCACCCGTCCAACAGGACCCGAGCCGCCCAGGCGGTCGGGTCGCGGAGCTCGGCGGCGCTGGGCATGCGGGAGGGGTCAGACCAGAGAGTCTGCAGGGCGTCGTCGCCGTAGCGACGCTCCACCTCCTGGTTGAAAGCATCGCCCAGTCTGACGGCCTCGGAGGGAACCGGGCCGACACCGATCGTCGGTGTGGCGGTGAACTCGTCGCGCTCCAGGTCCCGCGTATCGCTGACCCGGTCGAAGTGCGGTCCCATGTCGGCGACCGCCCGTCGCGCCAGGAGACGAGAGCAGCCGGCGACCGTCCCCAGGAACGCCTCCAGCTCGGCACGGGGCGCCTCGGCCTCCTCACCACCGATGAGCCCTTCGAGCCCTCCTGCTTCGGCGATCGCCTGCTCGATCGCGGCGGGGTCGGTCCCACCCAGTACCAGCCCGCTGAGCCGGGTCGGGTCGATCTGGGCGGCGGCGGCATACTCGGTCACGAGGTGGGCGAGATGGTCACGCACCCAGGGGACCTCGGAGACGGCCCGGAACGCCACCTCGTTCGCAACGACCCAGAGCCGCACCTCGCGCGGGTCGACGCCGTCGACCCGCAACGCCTCGATGTGGGGGACCACGAGACTGAGCGGCCCCTCCCGATCGGGTGGGAGCCCGGCGTCGAATCCGGCAACCACCCACGCCGACAGACCGCCCACCAGTGAGCCGACCTGCAGTCCGATCATTGCCGGGGCGATCTGGGCCATCATCGGCGCCGCCTCCCCACCCATCGACGTGGCGAACGGCTCGACGAGCGAGCCGTAGAGCTCGAGGTTCTTCTCGGCCCAGGAACGTGGGTCGAGTGGGAGCACGTCGACCGCGGGTCGCACCGGAAACGGCGCCACTTCCTCGAGGCGGTACTCGGCGAGACGGGCGAGCTCGCGGAACTCCTCGGCTGCCCACGGCTCCACCGGCTGGCGCTCACCGGACAGATGCCGGGCGACCTCGGCCGCCAGCTTCCAGTTGACCGGACCCGGCTGGTTGAAGAGCTCGAACAGCTTGGAGAAGAGGTCGTCGCTCACGGGCTCAACCTCCCCAGTGTCACTTCCAGGTTCGTGCTCCCATCGCCACGCAGGATACGGACCGGTATCGACTGTCCGGCGCGGAGCAAGCGCAAGCGGGCGAGAAGGGTCTCGATGCTCTCGACGTCGTGCCCGTCCACGGCGACGATCACATCGTTCACCTGGCCTCCCGCCTCCTCGTAGGCCGAGCCGCCGGTGATCTCCTCGACGAGGACCCCCACCGGATACTCGGCCCCTCCCTCCTCCGCCCACGCCGTCTGACCTGAGATCCCGAGCAGGGCATGTGCCACCGCGCCATCGGCGATCAGGTCGTTGACGACCCCTACCGCCATGTCGACCGGCACAGCGAACCCGAGGTCCGCCGGCCCGACGTCGGAGAGTGCGATGGCGGTGGTGATGCCGATCAGGTTGGCACGAGAGTCGACCAGGGCACCTCCGCTGGAACCTGGGGCGATAGGGGCATCGGTCTGGATCAGGCCGTAGAGATCCGAGCCCCCGGCTTCGAGAGTGCGATCGAGGGCGCTGATGATCCCGGTCGTCACCGTGGGCCCGCCCACCAGACCGAGGGGATTACCCACGGCGACGGTGGGCTCGCCGATCGAGAGTGAGGTCGCGGAGCCGATCTGGATCGGGGTGAGGTCCTCTCGCTCCACGTGGAGAACCGCGATGTCGGTGACCGCGTCGGATCCCACGATCTCGGCGGGGAACCGGGCGCCGTCGGAGAACACCACGGAGACGGACCCTGCTCCCTCGACGACGTGATGGTTGGTGATGATGTAGCCGTCCTCGCTGAACACGACGCCGCTGCCGCTGCCCTCTGCGAGGAACGAGTCGACCTCGACTGCGACGGTCGACGGCACGACCGCGGCGGCCACCGACCTGACCGAGACCTCGTTGGCGAACAGGGGCGAGGAGCCGGTGTCGGGGACAGGGACGGTGAGGGTCGGGGCGGCGGGCACGGTCGGAGGTGGGGGCTCCTCGAAGACACCGACGAATCCGAGGATCGCGAACGTCACGCCGGTGCCGAGCAAGACTCCGCCTAAGACGCCCATCACCAGGGTCCAGGGATCGAACCCCCGCCGGGTCTCGGATTCCGGCCCGGCTCCCGCCGGGGCCTCGGGCCCTCGGGGGATTGAACTCGTCATAGGCTGTGAATTCTATGGAGCGAATCGGTCAATCCATCAGGGTGACGGTCGGAGAAGAGCCCATCGACTCGGCCGCCCTGCTCGCCGAGGTCGCCCGGCCCGACTCCGGGGCGACCGTGCTCTTCCTGGGGACCGTGCGGGACCACTCCGAGGGGAAGACCGGGGTGACCCATCTCGACTACGAGGTCTACACCGAGCAAGTCGAGCGCAAGATCATCGAGATCGTCGAGGAGGCGACCGAGCAGTGGCCGCTTCTCGCCGCGGTGGTGGAGCATCGCTCCGGCCGGGTCGACCTGGGAGAAGCCTCGGTGGCGGTTGCGGTGTCGTCAGCCCACCGCGACGACGCCTTCGCCGCCGCCCGCCACATCATCGACGAGCTGAAACAGCGCGCCCCCATCTGGAAGAAGGAGTTCTGGCCCGGGGGCTCCGAATGGAGCCGGGGCAGCTAGACACCAGCAGCGAACCCCGGGTTCCTCGAGCCATATACGGCGCAATTCAGCTCAGCTTCGCCCGGGTCCCACTTTCTCGATGCGGTTCGGCCCGAATCCGGGACTGGCTACCTGAGGTAAGCGGTGCAAACAAACGCTCAAATTTCTGAGCGATCGCCGGCACGGCCTATGACGCTTCTCTAGGCTCCGCAAGCCCCGTGAGGAAGGACAACCTATGACGACCCTGGTCGAACGTCGTTCGGCGCCCGGTTCGGACATCGGGTTCAAGACAGCCGCGGCCATGGTGCGGGATTGGGCCGAGAAGATGCCCGATGCCGTGGCGATGCGGGAGAAGGAATTCGGGATCTGGCAGGAGATCACCTGGGCCCGCTACTGGGACCTCGTCCTCGACGCAGCACACGGTCTTCTCGCCCTCGGTGTCGAGGTCGGTGACCGGGTCTCCATCCAGTCCGAGGACCGTCCGGAATGGGTGATCCTCGACATGGCCACCATCGCCGTGCGCGGGATCACGGTCGGCCTGTATCCCACCAACCCCGCTTCCGAGGTGCAGTACCTCCTCTCCGACTCCGGAGCGGAGATCCATCTCGCCGAGGATCAGGAGCAGGCGGAGAAGGTCATGGAGGTGATCGACACCCTGCCCGGGCTCCGCAAGATCGTCCACGCCGAGCCGCGGGGCTTCCGGAGATGGCGCGACGACGATCGCTTCATCTTCTGGGACGACTTCCTCGAGCTGGGCCGCTATCACCGAGCCGAGCATCCGGATGCGGTCGAGCGCCGCATGGCCGAAGCCGAAGGCGACGACGTGATCACCCTGGTCTACACCTCGGGGACCACCGGGCCGCCCAAGGGCGCGATGTTGACCAACGACAACTTCGCCTTCTGCATCGACAAGGTCATCAACGAGGAGGGACGTCTCGGAGGCGGCGGCCTCTTCGGCGGTGATTCGCGCCCGGTGGGAAGCGACGACATCGTCCTCACCTATCTGCCGCTGTGTCACGTAGCCGAGCGGATCTTCTCGACCTGGACTTCGGTGTGCAGCGGCTGCTCGCTCAACTTCGCCGAGTCGATCGACACGGTCCAGCAGAACCTGCGTGAGATCCAGCCGACGATCTTCTTCGCCGTTCCTCGGATATGGGAGAAGATCCACGCCGGCATCATCATCAAGGGCCGCGACGCCACCTTCTTCAAGCGTCTCTGGTTCCGCTTGGGGATGAAGCTGGCGAGCGTCATCGGGCGAAAGCGGGTCGAGAACGACGGCACCCACACGCCGCTGTCGGCGCTCCTGTACGCGATCGGCTATCCGATCGTGTTCCGGTCGCTCAAAGAGCGAATCGGACTGCGCCGTGCCCGCTATGCGGCCACCGGCGCTGCCCCGATCGCCCCCGAGGTGATCCGGGACTTCCTCGGCATGGGCATCCCGCTCTACGAGCTGTACGGGATGACCGAGAACTCGGCGATCGCCACCACCAACTTCCCGGGCCGGAACAAGGTGGGGACCGTGGGCGAGCCCTATAGCGGCATCGGGTTCCGCATCGACGAGGAGACCGGGGAGATCCAGACCAAGCACGCCGGGGTGTTCCTCGGCTACTGGAACAAGCGGGAGAAGACCGCCGAGGCCTTCACCGAGGACGGATGGCTGCGCACGGGTGACGTCGGCGAGTGGGTGGATGGCACCCACGTCCGGATCGTCGACCGGATGAAGGACATCATCATCACCTCGGGCGGCAAGAACATCTCGCCCTCCGAGATCGAGAACAGCCTCAAGACCTCGCCCTTCGTCAAGGAGGCGATGGTCGTCGGTGACAGGCGGAAGTTCCTCAGCGCGCTCATCGCCATCGAGATGGACGTCGTCGGCGACTGGGCGACCCGACGGGGCATCCCCTACACGACCTACCGGGACCTGTCCGAGAAGCCCGAGGTGATCGAGCTGATCCAGGGAGTCGTCGACGAGACCAACAAGAAGTTCGCCTCCGTGGAGCAGATCAAGAAGTTCAGGATGATCCCGAAGGAGCTGGATCACGAGGACGGGGAGCTGACCGCCACCCAGAAGCTGAAGCGGTCGGCGATGTCAGAGATGTTTGGGGTACTGATCGAGGACATGTATCGGTCGTGACCGCGGGCATGATCGTTCTCGCCCAAGAGGCGACCGTTGGTGGGAACGCCCTCGCCAAGATGGTGGTCGAAGGCCTCGCACTCGGCACGATCTACGCCCTGCTCGCGGTGGGTTTCGTCATCATCTTCAAGGCCACCCAGGTGCTCAACTTCGCCCACGGGGCGCTGGCGGCGGTGGGTGCCTTCCTGGTCGCCGGCTTTGCCACCGTCTGGGACGTCCCCGGCCGGTGGATGCCGAACGCTCCCGCCTGGGTGAGCTGGGCCGGCTCGGTGATCCTCGCCATCATCGCCATGGGTCTGATCGGGATGGCGCTGGAGCGGGTGTTCCTCCGCCCCATGGTCGGCGAGGAGCTGTTCGCCATCGCCATCGTCACCCTGGGCCTCGACATCGCGATCCGCAACGTCACCAACGACTTCATCGGCCAGTTCCCCCGTCCCATGGGCGCACCTTTCGGGACCAGCATCTTCGACCTCGGCTGGGTGCGCATCGCCCACAGCGAGGTGCTTCAGTTCGTGGTCGCCCTGGTGGCGGTGGGGGCGATCACCATGTTCTTCCGCTCGCGGCTCGGGGTGGCGATGCGGGCGACGGCCTTCGACCAGGAGGCGGCACGTGCCCAGGGGATCAACGTGGGGCGGGTCTTCTCGGTGTCGTGGGGGATCGGGGCCGCCCTGGCGGCGGCCGCCGGCATCTTCATCTCGATGTTCCCGCGGCGGCCATCCGGGGTCGACCAGGCCACCGCCTTCTTCGCCTTCAAAGCCTTCCCGGCGATCATCGTGGGCGGGCTCGACTCGGTGGTCGGTGCCATCGTCGGCGGGCTGCTCGTGGGCTTCGCCGAGTCGGCAGCGAGCACCTATCTGACCTTCGACTTCCTCGGCACCGGGTTCGCCGGCATCGTCCCCTATCTGCTGATGCTCATCGTCCTCATCGTCAGGCCGTACGGCCTCTTCGGCACCGAGGAGATCAGACGGGTATGACACGACGCGTCCGCATTCGGGAAGGGGCCTGCTGGTGAGGGGCAGGCCGATGCTTCACACCAGGTACGAGAGCGACCAGGCCCTGATGAACACCTGGACCAAAAAGGTCATGCTGACCCTCCTCCTCGTGTTGCTCGCCCTGGTGCCGTTGGGGGTCATCCCCGGGTTCTCCTTCCTCGCCCAGGACGAGTGGCTCCGCCTGCTGGCAACCGTCGCCATCTTCGTGATCGGCGCTCTCGGCCTGAACATCCTCACCGGTCTCGCCGGCCAGGTCTCGCTGGGCCATGCCTTCTTCATGGGGATCGGCGCCTACACGGCCGCCTGGCTGGGCTCGCCACCCGGTCCGCACTTCGGGTTGGGGCTTCCCATCTGGATCTGGCTGCCCGCGGCCGGGATAGTCGCCGCCCTCGTCGGGATCGCCGTCGGCCCCACTGCAGTCCGGGTGCGTGGCCTCTATCTCGCCTTCGTCACTCTCGGGCTCGTCTTCGTCGGTGAGTACGTGTTCCGCAACTGGACCTCGCTCACCGGGGGCTCCCAGGCGGGACGTACCTTCCCCGCCCTCGAGCTGAAGTTGTGGCGCGAAGAGGACCCGATCATCAGCTTTGCCGGCGGTGGCCCGTGGTTCGGCCTGGACCTGGCTTCCGAGGCCAAGACCTACTACTTCATGGTGCTGCTCGCCATCGTCTTCGTTGTGATGGCCAAGAACGTGCAGCGAACCAGGATCGGCAGGGCTTTCCAGTCGATCCGGGACCGGGACATCGCCGCCGAGATCATGGGTGTCGACGAATTCCGCTACAAGCTGGTGGCGTTCGGCATCTCGTCGTTCTACGCGGGCATCTCGGGCGCGCTGTTCGCCGTGTTCGTGAGCCGGATGATCCCCGAGCAGTGGAATCTCTTCCTGTCGGTGCAGTTCATCGCCATCGTCCTCATCGGTGGCGCGGGTGTGGTCACCGGCACGATTCTCGGGTCGATCTTCGTGATCGTCCTTCCCCGGCTGGTGATCGACTTCACCAGCTGGCTCGCCGACGTGGTCCAGGGAGAGGGCTTCCTCGCTGCCTTCGCCGACCTGTTCATCTCCACCGGTGTCGGTGACTTCGGGCTGGTGAACACCCAGGCCGGAGTGGCCCCCGGGTTATCCATCGCACAGCTCAACCAGGTCCTATACGGTTTGCTGATCATCGCCTTCTTGATCTTCGAGCCGCTGGGTCTGTACGGGATCTGGCTGCGAATACGCAACTATTGGAAGGGTTGGCCGTTCACCTATTGAGCGGTCCGACGAGGGGGTGGCTGTCCCGCCCCCGAACCAGAGGAGGAAGGAAACAAATGAGGATCAAGCCCAAGTGGTTGGCGATCCTTCTGGCGTTGGGAATGCTCCTCGCCGCCTGTAGCCCCAGTGGCGAGGGTGGCGACGACACCACGACGACCGGAGGGGGCACCGATACCACGCAGCCGTCGACCGACACCACGGAGGCGCCGACCGACACCACCGGTGGTGGTGGAGGCGACATCGCCACCGACATCGGTGTCGACACCGAGGCGGGGACCATAACCCTCGGCTTGCTGTCGGACCTCTCCGGCCCGTTCAGCTCGCTGGTCCAGGTGATCGTGACCGGTCACGAGGTCTACTGGGAGAACGTCAACGCCAACGGTGGCATCGGTGGCATGACGGTCGAGCTCGAGACCGTCGACACCGCGTACGACGTGCCCACGCATGTCCAGCGGTACGAGGAGCTCAAGGACGAGGTGGTGGCCTTCGCACACTCGACCGGCTCGCCGCACACGGTTGCCATCAACCCCCAGCTTCAGAGTGACGGGATCCTCGCAATCCCGCTCACCTGGTACTCGGGGTGGTCCGACACCGCGATCAACGCCAACCTGATGCACCACGGGGTGCCCTACTGCCTGGAGTCGATGAACGTCATCGGCTATTTGGCGGAGAACCAGGACATCTCGACGATCGCCATCGCCTCGATGGCCGGCGACTATGGCCTCGACTCCCACGCCGGGGCGCGCCTCGCCGCCGAGGCGGCCGGTCTGGAGATCGTCTACGAAGGCGAGGGTGCCATCAACGTGGCTGACGAGGCGACTCTCACCGAGGTTGCGAACGACATCGTTGCGTCCGGCGCAGACCTGGTCTACGTCACGACGACCCCGACGGCGTTCTCGTCGATCTTCGGCCAGGCACTCGCCGGCGGCTTCCAGGCGATCTGGTCCGGAGCGGGCCCGAGCTACAACCCGGCCTTCATCGCCCCGGACTCGCCCATCAAGGACGCCATCGCGGCCTCGACGTTCTGGTCGAGCTACTACTCGCTGTGGGGTCAGGACGAAACCGCCGATGCGGTGCAACTCCTCACCGACGGTGGTGTCACCCAGCCGGTGTCGGCCTACATGGAGGGCTTCGTCGAGGCCCAGATCATGCATGCCGCGCTGCAGGCGGCGTACGACGCCGGTGACATGACCCAGGCGGGCGTGCTCGCCGCGGCGAAGACTCTCGAGAACGTGACCTTTGACGGGTTGGGCCCCGACGAGAGCTACGTCGGAGAGTCCAACGAGCAGGTGCAGCGGGCATCCGCGACCATCTGGCAGCCGGATCCCGAAGGTCTCGCCTCTGGCGAGAACGCCGGGGAGTCGGTGCTGGAGACGAACTACACGTCCTCGATCGCCGAGGCCTACGAGTTCACGACGGCCTGTTACCAGTTGGAAGGCTGAATGTTCGGTGTGGGGCTTCGGCCCCACACCGTTCTGTGAGTGCTTGTGCACCTGGTGTGTGCAGGAACACTCACAGAACGGAGAAAGGACCGAACCCGACGTGCTGAGTGTCGAGAACCTCGAGGTCGTCTACGACGATGTCGTCCTGGTGCTCCGAGGCATCTCGCTCGACGTCGGGGACGGCCAGATCGTCGCCCTGCTCGGCGCCAATGGCGCCGGCAAGACGACCACGCTCCGGGCCATCACCGGTCTGCTCGAGATCCACGAGGGTGAGATCACCAAGGGGGAGATCGAGTTCGACGGTCACGACGTCACCGACCTCGACCCGGCACGCCGGGTCGCACTGGGGATCTCCCAGGTCATGGAGGGCCGGCGGATCTTCGCCGAGATGGACGTCGACGACAATCTCCGCGCCGGGGCCTATGTCAATCGGAACTCCGAGCGGGTCCACGACGCTCACGAGAGGGTGATGACCTTGTTCCCCCGTCTCGCCCAGCGGCGATCATCCGTAGCCGGGTATCTCTCCGGAGGAGAGCAGCAGATGCTCGCCATCGGCCGCGCCCTAATGCAAGACCCCAAGCTGCTGATCCTCGACGAGCCCTCCCTGGGCCTGGCCCCGCTGCTCGTCCAGGAGGTCCGGGACATCATCGTCGAGATCAACCAACAGGGGACTTCGGTGCTGCTGATCGAGCAGAACGCCAACATGGCGCTGTCCATCGCGCACCACGGCTACATCATGGAGACCGGGAAGATGGTGATGGACGGGTCGCCCGAGAAGCTGCTCAAGGACGAGGACGTCAAGGAGTTCTACCTGGGTCTCCATGCCACCGGCGAGGCCAAGTCGTTCCGTGACGTCAAGCACTACAAGAGACGGAAGCGGTGGCTGTCGTGAGAGCCCGCAACGCGCAACCCAGGGTTCTGAGCGTCGCTCAGCGACGCTCAGAACCCTGGGTTCGCGTTGGCACCACCGGAGGCGGTGGCTCATGAGCGGCAAGCTCCTTCATCGGCGGGCGGAGCGCTACGGCCCCGAGGAGTACGACCACCTCCTCGAGGTGCGGGACGTGCATCTCTCCTTCAAGGGGGTCAAGGCGATCGACGGCGTCTCGTTCCACGTCGACGACGGGGAGCTGTTCGCCATCATCGGCCCCAACGGCGCCGGCAAGACGTCGCTGTTCAACGTCATCAACCAGGTGTACCGGCCCCAGCAGGGTGAGGTCCTCTGGAAGGGCGAGTCGATGATGGAGCTCAAGCCCAATGAGACCGCGGAACGGGGGATCGCACGGACCTTCCAGAACATCGCCCTCTACCCGCACATGACGGTCCTCGAGAACATCCTCACCGGCCGTCACGTCAGGATGACCACACGCTGGCTGGCGGGCTCGCTGTGGGTGGGCAAGGCGAAGCGTGAGGAGATGGCCAACAGGGAGATCGTCGAGGGGATCATCGACTTCCTCGAGATCGAGCGATGGCGGAAGTACCCGGTCGGTCTGATCCCCTACGGAATCCAGAAGCGAGTCGAGCTGGGCCGTGCCCTGGCCATGGACCCCGAGCTGCTCATGCTCGACGAGCCGGTCGCCGGGATGAACCTCGAGGAGACCGAGGACATGGCCCGGTTCATCCTCGACGTCCAGGACGAGTTGGGGATCGCCATCATCCTCGTCGAGCACGACATGGGCCTGGTGATGGACATCGCCGACCGGGTGATGGTGGTCGACTTCGGGGAGCAGATCGCCACCGGGCCGCCCGGGGAGGTCCAGCGGAACCCCAACGTGATCAAAGCGTATCTCGGCGAGGAGATCGAGACCGCCTGATCAGCGCTCGCCGGCGAGCCGCCAAGCTCCGGGGAGGAGCACACCGGCCGCCGCTGCCTTGATCAGATCCCCGAGCAGGAAGGGGACGACGCCACCCGCCACCGCTTCCTCGAGCGGCCATCCGGTCGCCAGCATCAGCCCGATGACGCCGGCCACGTAGACCACCACGGAGCCGACGATGAATGCGGTGAACATCGTGGCGAAGGTGCGGTCCTGACGGTGCTCGGCCATCCATCCCACGAGGGCCGCGGCGAGCACGAAGCCGACGAGATAGCCGCCGGTGGCCCCGCGGATGACCTCCATGCCAGCCTCACCGTCGGCGAAGACCGGCATGCCCAACGCCCCTACGGCCAGGTAGAGCAACTGACCGGCCGTCCCCAACCGCCATCCGAGGGCGGCGCCGGTGAGTAGGACGGCGAAGGTCTGGCCAGTGATCGGAACCGGGGTGAAGGGGAGGGGTATGCGCCATTGTGCTGCCAGGGCGGTGAGCGCGGCGGCCGCCACCACCAGCACCAACGACATCGCCTTCGACTGAGGGAGGGCTCTCTGGCTGATCACTGCTGAGGTCATGACTTGCTCCTGGTCGCGAAGGGTCGAGTGAGGATAAGGGGTCTGACCCGTATCGTCGGGTCGTCGTTACCCTCGCATCGCCCGATGGAATTGACAGAACGCAATCCGCCGGCTGCTTCCTGGCCCGTCTACCTGATCGGGGCCCTCCTCCTCGTCGGGTTCACCTGCGTCTTCGCCTGGAATCTGGAGCTGCCCTACCTGGCCTACTCGGCAGGCCCGGTCTCCGACGCGGCGGACAGTGTCACCGCCGAGGAGGTGGCTTTCTTCCCGCCCGAGGGGGAGTTGCTCATGTTGACCGTGGTCAGCCAGGACGTGAACGTCTTCGAGGCGATGATCGCCGGTGTCGACCCCACCATCGACCTGGTGCGCAAGGAGGCGGTGCGTCGGGAGGGCGA
This sequence comes from Acidimicrobiia bacterium, assembly GCA_035550735.1. Taxonomy (GTDB): domain Bacteria; phylum Actinomycetota; class Acidimicrobiia; order Spongiisociales; family ZC4RG35; genus JANQRA01. Next base: position 40,025 of record DASZOM010000050.1, read on the forward strand.
GACCGACGAGGAGTACCGCAACCGGGTGCTGCAACAGATGGACGACTCCAACTTCCGCGCGATCTCGGTCGCGTTGGAGTACCTGGGCTACGAGATGATCCCGAATGAGGTAGTGATCAACGAGATCGTCGAGGGGGTCCCGGCGGCATCCGTCCTCGAGCTGGGGGACTCGGTGCTGTCTGTCGAGGGCGTGGAAATCGACTCACTCGAGGACTTCGCTCCCGCCATGGAGGGGCGTGCTCCGGGCGATCTCATCGGCATGACCCTGGACCGGGCCGGGGAGACCGTAGACGTGACCGTGGAGCTGGTGGAACGGGACGACGAGCCAGGGACGCCCATGATCGGGATCATCCTCGGTGAACTGACCGAGCCACCGTTCCCGATCTCTATCGAGGCCGGCGACGTGGGCGGCCCCTCGGCGGGGATGATGCACGCCCTCGCGATCGTCGACTCCCTCACCGAGGGCGAGCTGACCAAGGGGCGGGTCATCGCTGGTACCGGCACGATCCAACTCGACGGCACCGTGGGTGGCATCGGCGGGATCCGCCAGAAGGTGGTGGGCGCCGAAGCGGCGGGGGCGGAGTACATCCTGGTCCCCGAGAGCAACTACGAATCGGCGCTCACCGCGGAGCGCGACGACATCGAGATCGTGCCCATTGCCACTCTGGATGAGGCCGTGGCCTTCCTCGAGAGCCTCGAATCGGCCTAGGGGCCGCACCCAAATCGCGAAACACCGAGCTACGGTCGGTATCTTCATACGCTGATGGCTCCCGATGTGACACCTGAGGGGCTGCGTCAAGCCCGGTTTCGCACCACTTTCCGTGGTGTAGATCCCGCCGAGGTGGAGGCCATGCTGGAGGCCGCCGCCAACCACCTCGCCCATCTCGAGGAGGAGCGGGACAATCTGGCGACCCGTCTCCGCGAGCTTCCTCCCGCACCCGATCTGGAGAACGAGTTCCAGAGCATCGGCCAGGAGGTGACCTCGATCCTCCAGGCGGCCCGTGAGGCCGCGGAGTCGATGAGGGAACGGGCGAGTCTCGACGCGGCTCGCTGGCGCAGCGAGGCCATGGCCGAAGCCGAGACGATGCGCAAGGAGGCGGCCGCCGACGCCGAGGCTCTGCGCCGTGACGCCTGGGTCACTGGTACGGAGCTTTTGCAGCAGTCCAGTGCGGCGTCCGAGGCGATGCGGGCCCGCGCCGAACGCGACGTGCTCACTGTCATGGGGGAGGCCGAGCGCGAGGCACACCGTCTCACTTCCAGTGCCCGTCGTGAGGCCGAGGACCTGATCCGCACCACCACGATGGAGGCGGAGAAGACGGTGGCCGACGCCGCCAAGCGGCGTGACGAGATCATCGATGCGGCGAACCGTCAGGCGGCCACCGCCCAGGAGCGGACACGCGCCCTCGAGCAGAGACGTGACGAGCTTCTCGAGGAGCTGGAGAACGTTCGGTCCACGCTGACCCGTCTCGAAGGGTCGCTGGAAGAGCGTCGCGAGGCCCTGGAGCTGACCGCCACCGAGCCCAGCAGCGTCCGAGTCGTCCACCCGCCCGCCGAGGCGAAACGGCAGTGGGAGCTGGGGGAGACGGTCCGGGTGATCCCTCCGGCCGACCGTAACCAGCCCTCCCAGGACGCCCTGCGCGACGAGATCTCGGCGGACGTGGCATCGCACGAGCCTCCACCGCCGCCGCAGCCGGCGAAGCCTCCACGTGTGGATGCGGCGCCCGAGCCGGAGCCCCCGCCGCCCCCGGTGGAGGAGGTCGAGGCCGAGGCGCAGCCCTCCCCGGAGCCCTCCCCGGAGCCAACCCCGGAGCCAACCCCTGTGCGGGAACCAGAGTCGGACGATCTGGCCCATCTGTTCGCCGCGCTGCGAGGCGGAGGCCAGCCCGAGGTCGACGAGCCGGCGCCGCAAGAGGTGGTCGATGAGCCGTCTCCGCGTCGTGAGCGCGGTGGTGACGACGGCGTCGACTGGATCGAGGTCCGCGAGTCCCGGCTGCTCCCCATCACCAACCGGGCGCTGCGCGGGGTGAAGAAGGCCATGTCGGATGTCCAGAACGTGGCTCTCGACCGGATCCGAACCGATGAGACCTGGCGCCCCGACGAGGATTCGATCACCGAGGCGCTGCACGCCGAGATCGTGGCGGTGTGGTCGGAGAGCTTTGCCGCCGGACACTGGGTCGCCGAGCAGATGGCCGGGTCGAAGCTGAAGCGCCCGCCCACGCCGGCCTCGGCGGCCGACCGCAAATTCGCAACCGACCTGGCGACCGCGGTGAGCGACGCCCTGTCCCGCGCCGGCGACGGCCCGCGGGAGCGGCAGTCGGCCGCCTCCCGGGTGTTCCGCGTGTGGCGCAGCGACGAGGCTGAGCGCCGCATCCGCGACCTCGCCCTAACCGGCTACGAATCCGGCATCGAGGAGTCGCGCAAGGTCGGCTCCGCGTCTCCGCTTTCCTAATGCACCAGAGCCCAATAGTGGGCTTTTAGGCGTTTCATTTCGATCACCACCTGGAGCGTCCGTAATGAAACGTCCAAAGGCCCAATAGTGGGTCCTGGTACCTAAGGAAAGCGATTTCATAGACTCGGGGGCCATGTTCACCAGGGTCCCCACCGACTATCAGGCCGGACGGCGGAGGCCGTGGACCTTCCTCGTCGTGGTGATCGCGGTTCTGTATCTGGCGCTCACCGCCGCTGGGACCCTATGGACCGACTTCCTCTGGTTTGACTCGATCGGCTACCGCGACGTTTGGCTGCGCAACTGGGGTCTCTCCATCCTCCTCGGGGCGACCGGGGTCATCCTCTCCTTCCTGGTGATCTGGGGCGCTCTTCGCCTCGTCGATCGATTCTCACCCCGATGGGCCCCGTTCGACCTCACCGAGGAGGAGGAGCTCGTCGAGCGGTTCCGTGAGTGGATCGAGCCACGGATCCGGGTGATCCGGATCGTCCTCACCGGGGGCCTGTCCCTGATCATGGGCCTGACCGTGGCCACCTGGCGCGACCAGGTGTATCTCGCTCTCAACGCCCACTCGTACGGGGAGCCCGACCCCATCTTCGGCGTCGACATCGGCTTCTACGTGTTCCGACTCCCGCTGTGGGAGAACGCGGTCGACTGGGTGTTCAACCTGCTCCTCCTCACCATCGTCGTGGTCGCCGTCGCCCTGTACGTCAACGGCGCCATCCGCTTCGACGGCCGGCGTCTGACGACGGGCCGGGACGCCAAGATCTACCTCTCGGTCCTGTTTGCCATCCTTGCCCTGGTGAGAGCGGTCTCGTACCGCCTCGACATGTTCGAGATCCTCTATTCGACACGTGCCGAGAAGTTCTTCGGGCCTGGGTTCACCGACATCAACGCGCGGCTCCCTGCGCTGCGTCTCCTCCTCGCCATCGCCGTGATCGCCGCCGTCCTGTTCATCGTGAACATCCTCCGTCGCGGCTGGACCCTCGCCGCCGTCTCCGTGGTGTCCTGGATCGTCGTCGCTATCGCCGCCGGAGTGATCTACCCCGCCTTCATCCAGAGGTTCAGTGTGCTCCCCGATCAGCTGGACAAGGAGTCCGAGTTCATCGCGAACAACATGGAGGCGACCAAGGCGGCCTATCTGCTCGATGGGGTCGAGGTGCGCGAGTTCAAAGCTGCCGACGACCTCACGGCCGAGGACATCGGAGCGAATAGCACAACCATCGACAACCTCAGGATCTGGAACACGAGCGTGCTGCCTCGCACCTATCAGAACTTCCAGGAGCTGGAGCCCTACTACACGCTCAGCAGGGTCGACACCGACCGCTACATGGCGGAGGGCTCCCCCAGCCAGGTGATGGTGGCCGTCCGAGAGCTGGAGGAGGAAGCGCAGACGATCCCCGACGACTGGCAGAACCAGCGGCTCTTCTACACCCACGGCTACGGGGCTGTGGTCAGCCAGGCCAACATCGTCCAGGCGGACGGACAGCCGGTCTTCCTGCTCAAGGATGTGCCCCCCAGCGCGACGGTGGACTCTCTGGAACTGGACGAGCCACGGATCTACTTCGGCGAGACCTACGAGGCCGGCCGCCCGGTGGTCGTCAAGACCGGGAACGGCCCCCAGGAGATCGATATCCCGCTGACCGAGGGGACCGGGTTCAACGAGTACTCGGGCGATGCCGGGGTCGTGCTCGACAACCTGTTCAAGCGGACCGCCTTCGCCTTCCGCTATCGCGACTTCAACCTCCTCATCTCCAACCAGATCCGCTCCGACAGCCGGGTCCTCGTCGAGAGGAACGTGGTGGAGATCGTCTCCCAGGTGGCGCCTTTCCTCGCCGTCGACGCCGACCCCTACCCGGTGATCCTCGAGGGGAAGGTCCTCTGGGTCCTCGACATGTACACCACCACGTCGTTCTACCCCTACTCCCAGCCGATCGGGTTCGACGCCCAGAACCGGCTCACCCTTCGCTCCGATCAGCGGCTGCTGGGATCGAACTACGTACGCAACTCGGTCAAGGCGATCGTGGACGCCACCAACGGTGACGTCACCTTCTACGTCTTCGATCCCGAGGACCCGATCATCCGATCGTGGGAGGACACCCACCCCGGTCTGTTCCGACCGGCCTCGGAGATGCCTGCCGGGATGGAGCACCATCTCCGCTATCCCCAGGACATGTTCCGGCTGCAGACGAACGTCTATCTCCGCTATCACGTGAACGAGGTCAATCAGCTCTTCTCCGGCAACGATGCCTGGTCGTTCCCCGGCGACCCGTCGACTCCTGTCCGCACCGAGCTCGACCGCCTCTGGGCCGACATGCGCACCCCCGCCGGAGAGGCGGTGGTCTCAGAGATCCTCCCCTATTACCTGCTGACAGAGCTCCCCGGCGAGGAGGAGCTCTCCTATCTGCTGCTCCAGCCGTTCAACCCGAGTGCGAAACGCAACATGGTCAGCTTCCTGGTCGCCGACTCCACCCCCGGTCGCTATGGCCGGCTCATCGACTTCCGTATGCCACAGGGCGAGCTCGTCGATGGGGCGCAACAGGCCGGTCAGCGCATCGAGCAGGACGCCGAGATCGCCGCCCAGCTCAGTCTGTGGAGTGGTGAAGGCTCCAAGGTGATCAAGGGCGACCTGCTGGTCGTGCCCATCGAAGAGTCGATCCTCTATCTGCAGCCCATCTTCCTCGAGGAGAGCGGCGGTGCCTTCCCCGAGTTCCGCCGGGTGGCGGTGGTGTACAGCGACCGGGTGGAGTGGGCCGACTCATTGGACGGGGCCCTGCAACTGGTGTTCGGCGACGGTGAGGGCGGGTCAGACGGCGAGGGAGAAGGCGACGGCGGGGACGGGGAGACGCCCGGTGAGGGCACGATCGAGAGTCTCGTCGCCGCCGCGGAGCAGGCCTTGGAGAATGCCGACGCCGCCCTTCGCTCCGGTGACCTGGCCGGCTATCAGCGCTGGGTCGAAGAGGCCCAGGGCCTGATATCCCAGATCAACGATCTGATCGGCGAAGAGGAGCCCAACGCCTCCATCCTCCATCCCGTCTAGGAGTTGGGTGATTCGATCCCCTAGGCTTTGCCCATCCATGGCCAAAGACTCTGACGAATACATCCGGATGCGGGGCACCGTCACCAAGATGCTCCCCGACTCCACATTCGAGGTGAAGCTGGAGAGCGGTTTCGAGCTGCTCGCCAAGCCCTCGGGCCGGATGCGGCGGGGTCGCGGCATCCGGGTGCTCCCCGGCGACCAGGTGGACGTCGAGGTGTCCACCTACGACCCCACCAGGGGTCGCATCGTCTGGCGTTACCGCTGACCACGACCGCGGGCCGGGTGTGTCGAGGAGATACCTAGACCGGATCGAGGGCCCTCCGTTGTTCGCCGCGATGCGGGCGGTGAAGGCGCGCGGCTACGGAAAGGGCGATCTCCGGGCGGACGCGATCGCAGGAGTCGTGCTCGGGGTGGTGGCTCTGCCACTCTCCATGGCCCTGGCCATCGCCGCCGGAGCCCCTCCGGAGCACGGCCTGTTCACGGCCATCGTCGCCGGCATCATCATCGCCCTCAGCGGTGGGTCGATGCATTCGGTGTCCGGGCCGACGGCTGCCTTCGTGGTGCTGCTCATCCCTGTGGTCGCCACGCATGGAATGGCCGGGCTCCTGGTGGCGACCCTGATGGCCGGCTTGATCCTCACCGCGATGGGCCTCTTCGGGCTGGGGCGTCTGATCGAGTTCGTGCCCCATCCCGTCACCACCGGGTTCACCGCCGGCATCGCCGTGGTCATCGCGGTGCTGCAGCTCGGCGACTTCCTCGGGTTGGGTCGTCTGGAGGGTGAGCGGATCTGGGATCGGATGTCCGACCTGGTGACACGGATCCCCGATGTGGCATGGAGTGATGTCGGGGTGGGCGTGCTCACGCTGATCGTGCTGGTTGCCTGGCCACGGGTCACGAGGAGGGTCCCGTCGCCTCTGGTCGCCCTCGTCGTCGCCACTGTGGCAGCCCTGGTCATGGCCGCAAGCGGTGTCGCTGTGGAGACGATCAACTCCCAGTTCGGCGGGGTGCCGGCCGGGTTCCCCCCGCCTGCCCTGCCCTGGCAGGACTCCGGGCTGACCTGGAGCGACGTCTCCGATCTCGTCCCGACCTCGTTCGCCATCGCCTTGCTCGGGGCCATCGAGTCCCTGCTGTGCGCGGTGATCGCGGACGGCATGACCGGGGGCCGCCACGATCCGGACGCCGAGTTGGTCGGGCTCGGGCTGGGGAACCTGATCGTGCCGTTCTTCGGCGGATTCGCGGCGACGGGTGCCATCGCCCGGACGGCCACCGGGATCCGCGCCGGGGGCCGCACTCCGATCTCGGTGGTCATCCACTCGTTGTTCCTGCTGGCGGCCATGGTCGCTCTGGCTCCGTTGCTCGGCCACATACCCATGGCAGCGATGGCGGCACTCCTGCTCATGGTCGCCTGGAACATGAGCGACCTGGGCCACTTCATCCGGATCACTCGGATCGCCCCCCGCAGCGACGTGATCGTCCTGCTGGCGTGCTTCGTCCTGACTGTCGCATTCGACATGGTTGTGGCGGTGACCGTCGGTGTGGTGCTCGCCGCAATGCTTTTCATGCGCCGCATGGTCGAGATCTCGGGAGCGACGCTCATCGGGGGGCCGGCGGGCCATGTCGTGGGAGGTCTGCCTCCCGGGGTCATCTTCTACGACGTCGCCGGGCCCTTGTTCTTCGGCGCGGCGCGAAAGGCATTGGACTCGCTGACTGTGGTGGGCCAGGGTGTCCACACCGTCATCATGGATCTCGAGGACGTGCCGGCGATCGACGCGACGGGTTTGGTGGCCATGGAGTCCACCATCGCGCGGTTGAACGGGCATGGGATCAAGGTGGTGCTCAGCGGGGTGAAGCCCCAGCCGAGACAAGCGCTCGCCAAGGCCGGCTTTGAGGACAAACCGGATCTCCTCGAGATCACCGATGACACCAACACCACGCTGAACAACCTCATGAGGAGTGGCTGAGCCCCATCTAGGATCGCTCGGTGCGCATCTCCAGACTGATCCTGAGGGTGGCCGACCTGCAACGAGCGATCGACTTCTGGTCTTCGACTGTGGGCTTCGCGGTGGTCCAGACGTTCGAGAACTTCGCCTTCCTCGACGGTGGCCCGATCCAACTCGTCCTCAACGAGGCGGAGGGGGTGACCTCGGAGGAATCGCTCACCGAGATCGTCATCGAATTCGACGACGTCCGGGCCGCCTACGACGAAATGGCCGGTCGTGGCGTCCCCTTCGAGGTTGACCTGCGGTCGGTCACCGGTGACGGGACCCGCCAGCTGCTGGCGGCGCATTTCCGTGACCCTGACGGCCATCTCGCCAGCGTCACCGGCTGGGTCGCTGCGGGCTAGACCCTTTGCTCGCCCGAGGTCACGTCTGCGACGCTCGCCTCCAGGACATCGATCAGGGCTTCCCCCTGCACCGTGAGGGAGACCCCATGGTCCCCTCCGCCGATCGAGACCTCGCCCCTGACGCGCTCGTCGGCGATGACGGGCCATTGGCGGTTGGAGCCGAGGGGTGTGATGGTCCCCCGTCGGTAACCGGTGACGGCCAGCGCCTCCTCGGCTGCGGGCATGGCCGCCCGGTTCACCCCGAGATGCCGTCTCAGCTTGGGCCAGGAGATGACCCGGTCACCGGGCACCAGAACGAATACGTAGTCGTCGTCGCCACGCCGGACCAGCATCGTCTTGATGACCTGGTCAGGGCGAATCCCGCGAGCCTCTGCC
>DASZOM010000051.1:0-13623 GCA_035550735.1 Acidimicrobiia bacterium
CCGACCTCCCGGGTCCCCTCACAGGTGAACTCCCCGAGCCGGCCGGTGCCGGCGAGGTAGTTGTTGCCCGGTTCGATCACGCAGAACTCGTAGCCGGACGGATCGGCCAGATAGACCGAGTCGCGACCCAATGGGAGCGGCTTCGTGCCGAAGCGGCGGCCGCCGAGTCCCAACACCGTCTCCACGGTGTGTCGTTGATCCTCAGTGTTGGCACTGGTCAGATGCAGATGCAGACGACTCCGCCCCGACTCCCCCGCGGCTCCCTGAGTGAACCGGAGGCCGATCTGGGTCTCGTCGCCCGGGAGGAGCACCCCACGGTCCTCCTCGATGACCTCCCTACCGAGCAGGGCAGACCAAAAGGCCCCCAATTCTCTCGGGTCGGGTGTTTCGAAGCCCACCGCGACGAATCGCAAAGTCACCTCGGCACCGTAGACGTCCCCAGTGCTGCTTCTGCAGTGGATATCCGGTGTCGGAGAGAGGACTCGAACCTCCACGGGGCTATGAACCCCACCAGGTCCTTAGCCTGGCGCGTCTTCCAATTCCGCCACTCCGACAGGGGTGACTCAGTCGGCGATTGTATCGGCCGCCCTAGCTCAAGACGAAGGTCAAACCGAAGGTGCTCAGACCGAAGAGCACCCCGATGATGACCGTCAACCGGTCGAGATTCCGCTCCACGACGGTGGAACCGGTGAGGCTCGACGTCGACATCCCGCCGCCGAAGACATCCGACAGCCCGCCTCCCTTGCCGCTGTGCAGCAGCACCAGGGCCACCAGGGCCAGGGAGAGGAGGATGTGAACGATGATGAAGATCGCGGTCAGGATGCTCATGGCAGCTCGTCTCGAGACAGGGAAAACCCCGCCATCGGGCGGGAATCACATTGTATCAGCACGGTGGGCATTGACCTAGCCGGCCTGGCGGCCGACGGCGTCGGCCGCGGCCTGAGCCGCCTCCGCATCGCCCAGGTACTCGCTCGAGATGGGTCGCAGATCGTCATCCAGCACGTAGACCAATGGGATCCCCGTGGGGATGTTGAGCTCGACGATCTCCTCCTCGCTCACGTCGTCGAGATGCTTTACCAGGGCCCGCAACGAGTTCCCATGGGCCACGATCAGCACCGTCTTGCCGGCTCTCAGCTCGGGCACGATCTCTTCGAACCAGTACGGGAGCAACCGGTCGACCACATCGGAAAGGGCCTCGGTCGACGGGATGTCCTCCGGATCCACGTCGGCATACAACTCGTCGAACGATGGATGACGGGGATCGTCTGGGGCGAGCGGTGGCGGAGGGGTGTCGTAGGAGCGCCGCCATGCCAGCACCTGCTCCGCCCCGAACTTCTCGGCGGTGGCCTTCTTGTCCAGACCTTGGAGGTCCCCGTAGTGACGCTCGTTGAGTCGCCAGCTTCGCTTGGTAGGGATGTCGGTCCAACCCGCCTCGGCCAGGGCCACGTCGGCGGTCTCGATGGCTCGTTTCAGCACGGAGGTGAACATCACATCCGGTTCGAGGCCTGCGTCTGCCATGAGACGCCCGGCGGCCCGGGCCTCGGTGCGGCCCAATTCGGTGAGACCGACGTCGGTCCAGCCGGTGAACAGGTTCTCCAGGTTCCACTCTGATTGCCCGTGACGGAGCAGGATCAGCGTGTGGCTCACAAGCGGTACCTCACGATCGCCGCGAATTGATCAGGGTCGAGGGACGCACCCCCGACGAGCGCGCCATCGATGTCCTTCTTGGCCATGAAATCCTTGATGTTCGCCGCGTTCACCGAGCCCCCGTAGAGGATCCGCACCGCCTCGGCCGCCTCGCTGCCCAGACGATCACGTAGCTGCTCCCTGATGATCGAGGCGATCAGGGAGGCGTCCTCGGGGAGGGCGTTGCGACCGGTTCCGATCGCCCACACCGGCTCGTAGGCGATGGCCACATCCGCTGCGGACTCGGCTGCGACATTGCGGAGCGCCCCGGCGAGCTGTGTGGTCACCACCCCCTCGGCCTCGCCGGCCTCCCGCTGTCCCAGAGTCTCACCTACACACACGATGGCGGCCATCCCGGCGGCGAGTACTGCCCGGGCCTTCTTGTTGACGTCTTCGTCGGTCTCACCGAAATGCTGACGGCGCTCGGAGTGTCCCACGATCACATGGCGCACCGACAGCTTGGCCAGCATCGCCGCCGAGATCTCCCCCGTGTACGCCCCGGACTCGGCCCAGAAGACATTCTGGGCGCCGAGCTTGATCGGGATCCGATCCTGCTCGATGACGATCTGGATCGACCGCAGGGACGTGAACGGTGGCGCCACCACGACCTCGACCCGCCCGTAGTCGTCGACATCGAGGCGATAGGAGGTCTTCTGAACCATCTGGATCGCCTCCAGATGGTTGGCATTCATCTTCCAGTTGCCAACGATCAGTGGCGTCCGCTCGGTCATCCCACCCATCTTTCCAGAACGGCGACACCTGGCAGAATTCGCCCCTCGAGCAGCTCCAGTCCGGCCCCACCCCCTGTGGAGATGTGGGAGACGGTGTTCTCCAGGCCGGTCAGTCGAAGGGCCGCCACGGTGTCTCCCCCACCGACCGCGGTGAAGCCATCGCAGGCTGCCATGGCTCGGGCGACGTGGTCGGTGCCGTAACGGAAGCGCTTCCACTCGAACACACCCATCGGGCCGTTCCAGAAGACGCTGGCCGACGACTGGATCAGCTCCCGGAACCCCGCCGACGTGCCGGGGCCGATGTCGAGCCCCATGCCGTCGTCGGGTATGTCGTGGACCCCGTACACCTCACGGGACGTGTCCTCGGCGAACTCCTCTCCCACTGCGACGTCGACCGGGAGGATGATCTTCCGACCGTCAGGGCCGGTCATCAGACGCCCCACCTCGTCGACCATGTCTTCCTGAACCAGGGATTGCCCCACACTGTGCCCCTTGGCGACCAAGAAGGTGAAACACATCCCACCCCCGACCAGGAGCCGGTCCACGCGGGGAAGCAGGTGACGCACCACGCCCAGCTTGTCGGACACCTTGGCTCCGCCCAGCACCACGGTGAACGGGCGCTCGGTGTCACCGAGGAACCTGCTCAGCGCCTTGAGCTCGGCGTCGAGGAGGGGGCCGGCCGCCGACTCGACGATCTCGGCCACGCCCACAGTCGAGGCGTGGGCGCGGTGCACCGATCCGAAGGCGTCCTGGACGAACAGATCGAATCCGTCTGCAAGGTCGCGGGCAGTCGCAGCGTCGTTCTCCGTCTCACCGGCGAGGAACCTGGTGTTCTCGAGCACGGTGATGGCACCACCGGTCTCGAACCCGACGTGGTTGATCGTCATCTCGGCCATCCGCTCGGCCACCGGGCGCAGGGACAGGGAGGGATCTGGTCCCTTGGGACGGCCGAGATGCGAGCACACGGTGACATCGGCGCCGGCGGCGACGAGACGCTCCAACGTGGGCAGCGCCGACCTGATCCGGAAGTCGTCGGTGACCTCGCCCTCCTCGATCGGGACGTTCAGGTCGGATCGCACGAGCACTTTGGCCCCGTCGACATCGACGTCATCGAGGGTCAGGTATCGGGTCATCTCAGCTCCTGGTAGCGGTGAGTCGTTCCAGCACACGGGCAAGCTTGAGTGGATCGTGCGCCGGCCAATCGGACCACTCGTCGGCGACATCGGCCTTCACCAGCTCCCACCCATGCCTGGCCGCGTCGTCGGCATCGAGCTCGATCGGGTCGTGCCCGGCGGGGACGTCGAGAGCGCCATGATGCGCCACCACGTAACCGGGACCGGTCACGCCGACATGCTCGGCGAGGGCATCGAGATGATCGCTCCCGCTCATGCCCAGCGACTCTCCGTCCTGGGTGACGAGATTGAGCACGAAGACGCGTTGACCCCGGGCCTCCATCGCCGCCTCGGCGAGCATCGCCACCTTGAGTGCCGAGATGAGCGACGTGTAGAGGCTGCCCGGGCCGAGCACGATCTGGTCTGCCGCCGAGACCGCCTCCAATGCCCGGCGTGACGCCATGGTGTCGGACGGCTCGATCCCGATCTCCGATATGTGGCCCTTGGTCGCCGTGATCGCCGCCTGACCTTCGACGCGTTCCCCGTCGATCACCGCCGAGAGTGTCACCGGGTGGTCGGCTACCGGGACGACCTCACCGAGCGCCCCCAGCATCCGCGCCGCGGTGTCGACCGCGCTGGTGAAGTCCCCGAAGAGGTCGGTGAGCGCGGCGAGGATCAGGTTTCCCAGGGAATGGTCGCTGATGTCCCCACCCACGAAGCGATGGGCGAACAGCTCCGACCAGAGGCTGGGATCCGGGGTGAGGGCGAGGAGACACCGGCGCACGTCGCCCGGTGGCGGGATCCCGAGACTGGTGAGACGGCCCGACGAGCCCCCGTCGTCGGCCACGGTGACCAGCGCCGAGATGGAGCCCGCATAGGTCTGTATCGCCTCCAGAGCCGCTGCCTGGCCGTGCCCGCCCCCAATGGCAACCACCGAGGGGCCGCTCGGATCGAGCAGAAGGGGCTCGAGCGCTGTCTCGGTCCTGGTCTTCACCGCTCGAGATCGCGATGACGGACCGAAGCGTTCACACCGTGGGAGGCCAGCCGGCGTGCCAGCTCCTCGGCGATCGCCACAGAGCGATGATGACCGCCGGTGCAACCGATGGCGATGGACAGGTACGACTTGCCTTCGCTCTGGAAACGGGGGATCAGGAACTCGAGCAACTCGTCGACCTTGTCCACGAACTCCGTGGCGCCGTCCGCCTGGAGCACATAGTCGCTGACTGGCTGATGGGTCCCTCGCAAGTCGCGCAACTCGGGCACCCAGTGCGGGTTGGGGAGGAACCGTACGTCGAAGACAAGGTCGGAGTCCCGGGGCGGGCCGTGCTTGAAGCCGAAGGTGCGTATCGAGACCCGCATCGGCCGGTTGAGGTCGTCCTCGGAGAATTGGGAGGTGAGGCGTTCCCTCAGCTCGCGCACGTTGAGGTTGGACGTGTCGATCACCACGTCGGCCAGCGAGCGGAGCTCACCGAGCAGGTCACGCTCCGCCTCGATCGCCTCGCTGATGGTGTCGAGGCCGAGGGGGTGGGGGCGGCGGTTCTCCTCGTATCTGCTGACGATGACGCTGTCGTCGGCGTCGAGGAACACGATCCTGGTCAGCACCCCCTCCCGCTCCAGCTCGGTCATCGCATCGCGCAGCTCGTCGGTGGGAAGACCCCCGCGGGAGTCGATTACGAGCGCCAGGTGCTTGTGCGCCTGGGGGATGTCGTGGGCCGCGACCGCCTCGATGATCAGGCTCGGCGGCAGGTTGTCGATGACTGTGTAACCCAGGTCCTCGAGGATCTTGGCGGCTGTGGAGCGCCCCGCCCCGGACATGCCGGTGACCACGAGGACATGGGGGGCGTCGGTTGCAACAAGATCCATCGGCGCCTCGATCAGGTGTGCAGGGCAGCGTACAGGTCGGACGCGACGTGACCCGGGACCACGGCGGAGAGCTCCTGCTGGCTCGCCGACCGTATCCGTTTCAGTGAGCCGAAATGCTTGAGCAGCTCCTTCTTCCGGCGTGGCCCGATCCCGGGCACCTCATCCAGGACCGAGTCGACCATCGACTTGGAGCGAAGCTGGCGGTGATACGTCACGGCGAAGCGATGTGCCTCGTCACGCACCTGCTGGAGGAGATAGAGCGCCTCGGCATCGCGAGGGATCTGGATCGGCTCGGGCCGCCCCGGGAGGTACACCTCCTCCATCTTCTTCGCCAGCCCGATCACCGGGATGTCGAGCTCCAGCTCGTCCAGGACCTTCACCGCCCGGCCCAGCTGGCCGGCGCCACCGTCGATGAGCACCAGGCCGGGTGGGTACGAGAACCTGCCTTGCTCGGCGACCGGCTTTCTCTGCTCGGCGAGATACGCCTTGAAGCGCCGGCTGATGGTCTCCTCCATGGCAGCGAAGTCGTCCTGGCCCTCGACGGTGCGGATCTTGAACTTCCGGTACTCCCCCCGCTTGGGCAGCCCGTCCTCGAGCACCACCATCGAAGCCACCGTGTTGGTGCCCTGGAGGGTCGACACGTCGTAGGCCTCGATACGCAGTGGGGGGTCCTCCAGCCCGAGCACCTCTTGGAGGGAGCGCAGCGCCTTGGCCCGTGCATTGTGATCCTTCTGCCGGCTCAGCCGATGCCTGCCGAAGGCGTCGGCTGCGTTGATGGATGCGGTCTCCATGAGTCTCCGCTTCGCCCCGCGTTTCGGCACCCGGAGGCTGACGTGGGCTCCCCTGAGCTCGCTGAGCCATGCGGTGAGCAACTCCGCCTCGTCGGGGTCGATCGAAACCAGCACCTCCCGGGGAGGCTCGGTGTCGCCATAGAGCTCACGGACCACCCGCCCCATCAACTCGGCATCGGTGAGCTCCTCGACCCGGTCGACGATCGTCGCCCTCTCCCCCACCACCCGTCCCCGGCGGATGTTGAGCACCTGGAAGGCGGTCTCGAGCTCGTCGCCGTGAAAGGCGATCAGGTCGAAGCTCTCCGCCTTCTCGGTGACCACCTCCTGACGCAGCATGGCCCGGCGCACGTCCTCCTGGCGATCCCGATAACGAGCGGCGAGCTCGAACTCCTCACGGTCCGCCGCATCCCACATCGCCTGCTCCAGGTCGGCGAGGACACCGTCGGTGTCACCGCTGAGAAACGAGGCGAGACCGTCCACCATCTGCTCGTAGTCCTCCTTCGACACCGCATCGATGCAAGGGCCGGAGCATTTCTCGATGTGATAGAGGAGACATGGCCTCCCCTGGGCCTTCTGACGCTCGAACATGGCGTTGGAGCAGGTGCGCACCTGGAAGGTCCTGAGAAGCTGGTCGAGCGTCTTCCGGATCGCATAGGTGTGGGCATAGGGGCCGAAGTACTCGTTGCCCTTCCGCTTCTGCCCTCGGATCACCAGCGCCCGGGGCCACTCATGTGAGCGGGTGATGGCGAGGAAGGGATAGGACTTGTCGTCGACGAGCTTGACGTTGAAGCGGGGACGGTGCTCCTTGATCAGGGAGAACTCGAGCATCAGGGCCGCCACCTCGGACTCGGTGAGGATCCAATCCACGGATCGTGCCGCATCGACCATCGCCTGGGTCCGACGATGGAGGCCGACTCCGAAATAGGACGCGATCCGGCTGCGCAGGGACTTCGCCTTCCCTACGTAGATGACCCTCCCGTTCTTGTCCTTGAATAGATAAGTCCCGGGATGATTGGGGATCTCGGATGTCTTCGGCCTCTCGAACATCGAGCACTCAGCGTATAAGAGCCCACCGACATGCCAGCAGCCGCGGGATCCCGGACTGAACCTCCAGATCGTGATGTGGCATCTCGATCATTCGTTGCAGCGACCAGCCCACCCGGGCCGCGCTGTTGAGGAGCTCGGAGAGGCTGCGATGGTGGAACATCACCGTGGTCTCGCCGGCGGGCTCTTCGGAGAGGCCCGACGAGAAGTAGCTGCCCGGGCGCCACAGGACCTCACCATCGACATCGGTGATGGGGGTAGAGCCCGGGGCGGTCCACACCGGATGGTTCACCACGACGGCGAGGACCCCGCCTCGACGGCTGACCCTCGCCGCCTCGGCGAAGAACCGCGCATGATCCTCGATGTGCTCCAGAACCAGGACCGAGAACAGGCCGTCGTAGGCGTCATCGCGGATCGGGATCGGCGGGAGACGCGCCACCAGGGCGTTCCTTGCCCGCGCCGCCAGGTCGTAGCTGAGGTCTATGCCGTGGACCACGGCTCCGGCCTCCGCGACCGCCCTCATCACGCGACCCTCCCCACAGCCGAGATCCAGGTAGAGCTTTCCCGCCTGGGGCTCGAGCACGTCGAGGAGCAGTGGCGTCACCACCTCCTCATAGGCGGGATCGGTGGCGATCTCGTCCAGCCACCACGAAGTGAGGTCGGTCCAGCTCAAGACCGACCAGGTTATGTCAGTAGCCCAGGACTTCCTTGAACCAGGGCAACGTCCGCTCCAGACCCTGACGCAGGGAGATCTGGGCCTTCCATCCGAGGACCTCTTCGGCCTTGGTGGTATCGGGCCGTCGCACCGTCGGGTCGTCCTTTGGCAGCGGTTGGAAGTCGATGCCCGGATGGTTGCCCACGATGTCCTGTATCGCCTCGGCGAGCTCGAGGATCGTGACCTCTTCGGGGTTGCCGACGTTCACCGGCTCGGTCTCGTCGGAGAGGAGCAGGCGAAGGATTCCCTCCACCTCGTCGTCGACGTAGCACAGGGACCGGGTCTGCGACCCGTCCCCGAAGACGGGCAGGGCACGGTTCTCCAGGGCGGCCTTGAAGAACGCGGGCACGGCCCGGCCGTCATTCGGCCGCATCCGCGGCCCATAGGTGTTGAAGATGCGCACGATCCGGGTGTCGAGCCCGTGCTCCCGGTTGTAGGCGAGGGTGAGCGCCTCGGCGAACCGCTTCGCCTCGTCGTACACGCCACGGGGGCCGATCGGGTTGACGTTGCCCCAGTAGGTCTCCGGCTGCGGGTTGACGAGGGGGTCTCCGTAGACCTCCGAGGTCGACGCCAGGAAATAGGTCGCGCCCTTGTCGAGGGCGAGCCCCAGGCCCTTGTGCGTCCCGAAAGCACCCACCTTGAGCGTGTGGATCGGCCAGCGCAGGTAATCGACCGGAGACGCCGGCGAGGCGAAGTTGAGCACGTAATCGACGGATCCGGCGACGTGGATGTAGTCGGTGACGTCGTAGTCGATGAGCCGGAACTTCCGATCTCCCATCAGGTGGGACACGTTGGAGGCATTGCCGGTGATCATGTTGTCGAGACACGTGACTTGTGCCCCCGAGTAGACGAGCCAGGTGCACACGTGGGAGCCGAGGAAGCCTGCCCCACCCATGACCACCGCGTGCTTGCCTTCGAGCTCCTGGAACCCGCCGAACGCGGATCTGCGCATGTCGAACACCTGACGATCCTCCAAAGTGATTTCAGGCTACATCGGCATCCTGAAACCCCCGGTTGAGAGTGGCTTCCCTACGTCCCAACCAATTCTCGGAGGAACTTTCCGGTGTAACTCTCCCCGACCTGGGCGATCTCCTCCGGGCTCCCTTCGGCGATGATGCGGCCGCCACCGCTGCCCCCTTCGGGACCGAGGTCGATTACGTGGTCCACGGACTTGATCACGTCGAGGTTGTGCTCGATCACGACCACGGTGTTGCCCGCGTCGACGAGACGCTGCAGGACCTGGAGCAGCTTTCGGATGTCCTCGAAGTGGAGTCCCGTGGTCGGCTCGTCGAGGATGTAGAAGGTCTTTCCGGTGGATCGCTTGCCCAGTTCGCTCGCCAGCTTGATGCGCTGCGCCTCCCCCCCGGAGAGGGTGGTCGCCGGTTGACCCAGTCTCACGTAGCCGAGACCGACGTCGAACAGGGTCTGCAGGATCCGCACGATCTTGGGCTGGTTCTCGAAGAACCCCAATGCCTCCTCCACCGACATCTCGAGGACCTCCGAGATGTTGTGGCCCTTCCACAGGATCTCGAGGGTCTCCCGGTTGTAGCGCTTTCCGCCGCACACCTCACACGGGACGTACACGTCGGGGAGGAAGTGCATCTCGATCTTGATGGTCCCGTCGCCCTTGCATGCCTCGCAGCGGCCCCCGGAGACGTTGAAGGAGAACCGGCCCGGCTTGTAGCCACGCGCCCGGGCCTCCTGGGTCTGGGAGAAGAGGGTGCGGATGAGATCGAAGAGCTTGGTGTAGGTGGCGGGGTTGGAGCGGGGGGTCCTTCCGATGGGCGACTGGTCGATGTCGATGACCTTGTCGATGTGCTCGATCCCCTCCACCTTCTTGTGCCGTCCTGGCACCACCCGGGCCCGATTGACCTTGTTGGCCAGGGTCTTCCACAGGATCTCTTCGACCAGGGTCGACTTGCCCGAACCGGACACGCCGGTCACCGCGGTGAAGACCCCGAGGGGGATCTCCACGTCGATCCCCTGCAGATTGTTCTCGTTCGCGCCGAGGATCGAGATCGAGCTCCCGTTGCCCTGACGTCGGAACAGCGGGACCTCGATCTGACGTCGCCCGGCGAGATAGTCGCCCGTCATCGAGTCGGATGCCGCCATGATGTCGTCCAGCGTGCCCTCGGCCACGATGTAGCCCCCGTGCTCGCCGGCCCCGGGCCCGATGTCGAGGATGTGGTCGGCGATGCGGATCGTCTCCTCGTCGTGCTCCACCACGATCAGGGTGTTGCCCAGGTCGCGTAGCCGCAGCAGTGTCTCGATGAGCCGCTGGTTGTCCCTCTGGTGCAGGCCGATCGAGGGCTCGTCGAGGATGTACAGGACGCCGACCAGGCCCGAGCCGATCTGGGTGGCGAGACGGATGCGCTGCGCCTCGCCTCCGGCGAGAGTTGCCGCCGATCGTGACAACGTCAGGTAGTCGAGGCCGACGTCGAGGAGGAACCGGATCCTCGCCCTGATCTCTTTGAGGACCCGCTCCGCGATGTGGGCGTCACGCTCGCTCAGCTCGAGATTGTCGAAGAAGTCGTAAGCCGAGGCCAGGCTCATCTCGGAGATCTCGGCGATGTTGCGCCCCTCCACCGTGACCGCGAGGGAGATCGGGTTGAGCCGCCCTCCGTTGCATGCGTCGCAGGGCACCTCCGCCATGTACTCCTGGTAGTACTCCCGGGCGGCATCCGACTCCGCCGACTCGTGGCGTCGGTTGAGAAAAGGCACCGCTCCCTCGAAGGTGGCGTCCCACCGTCGCTTGCGACCAAACCGGTTGATGTACTCGACGGTTATGCGCTCGTCACCGAGCCCGTAGAGGATCTTCTCCTTGATCTTCTCGGGGAGGTCCTTCCACGGAGTGTCCATCGAGAAGCCCAGCACGTTGCCGAGACCGGTGAGCAGCCGGTGGTAGTACCGCATCCGATTCGACGCCCACATCGGGATGGCACCCTCCGCCAGCGACAGCTCGGGATCGCCGATCACCAGCTCGGGGTCGACCTGATAGCGGGTGCCGATCCCGGAGCACTCCGGGCAGGCACCGTAGGGGCTGTTGAAGGAGAAGTTGCGTGGCTGGAGGTCCTCGAAGCTGAGCCCGCAGACCGAGCAGGCGAGATGCTGGGAGAAGGTAAGGGTGGACCCGTCCATGATCTCGATGTCGGCCACGCCCTCGGCGAGTGAGAGCGCCGTCTCCAGCGACTGGGTGAGACGCTGCTCCATCCCCTCCTTGCGGACGAGACGGTCGACGATCACCTCGATGGTGTGCTGGTAGTAGCGATCGAGCCTGATCTCCTCGGTGAGATCTCGAACCTCGCCGTCGATCCGAGCCCGGGAGAAGCCCTGCTTCGCCAGGTCGGAGAGGAGCGTCTCGTACTCACCCTTCCGGCCCCGAACCACCGGGGCGAGCACCTGGAACCGGGTGCCTTCCTCGAGCTCGAGGATGCGGTCGACGATCTGCTGTGGGGTCTGGCGCTCCACGGGGGTCCCGTCGTTGGGGCAGTGGGCGATCCCGATCCGGGCGTAGAGGAGACGCAGGTAGTCGTGGACCTCGGTGACGGTGCCAACAGTCGAACGGGGGTTGCGGGATGCCGTCTTCTGGTCGATCGAGATCGCCGGGGAGAGCCCGTCGATGAAGTCGACGTCGGGTTTGTCCATCTGCCCGAGGAACTGCCGGGCGTACGCGGAGAGCGACTCCACGTAGCGACGCTGGCCCTCGGCATAGATGGTGTCGAAGGCGAGCGAGGACTTGCCGGACCCGGAGAGGCCGGTGAATACGATGAGCTTTTCCCGGGGCAGTTCGACCGTGAGGTTCTTCAGATTGTGCTCACGGGCGCCCCTGATGAGTATCGAGTCGGTGGACAACGCTCCGCCTGGTCGCCTGAGTTACGGCAGTGTAATACGGAAGCCGCACGAACACTTGTTCGTATGCATCGGGTTGTTGCCGCCCTCCGCCCGGGATTCGGCCATTGCGCCATGGCCTACCCCAGATAAATTGGTCCCGACCAAGCTGGGAGGCATGGGGGGTGGGGCTCGACTTGTCCGCGAGAGCCGAACGAACGGCTCTGATCACGCTCGACTGGTCCCGCGTCGCCAGAATCGTCGCTTCCTGCGCACTCCTGGCGGTGTTCGCCTTCAGCCGACCCCTCGAGGGGAGAGGGCACATAAGCGATGTGGACGCCACCACATACCCGGCGTGGGTGTTCGTCGACACGGGAACGTTCGAGTTGTCCGGCCACCAGGAGCACAGTCACTGGTTCGTCTCCACCGAGTCTGGTGTGTATTCAAACCGCTCCCCCGGCGCGATCGGATTCGCAACTCTGGGCTATCTGGCGGCCAAGCCGTGGTCCACCGGCTACTCGACACTTCCGGGCACCGTCGTCGCCGTTCTCACCAGCTGGCTAGCCGTGGTCCTGGTCGCGGCATCTGCAGAGCGTCTGCGACCGGGCCTTTGGATACCCACACTGGTCTTCTTCGGTCTGGGCACGGCCACTTGGTCGATATCGGCAAACCAGCTCTGGCCGCACGGACCGGCTCAGTTGATGGTCGCGCTCGCGGTGTGGCTGCTCATCGCCAAGGAGGATGTGGCCTCCGGGCTCGCGTTCGCCATCGCCGTGCTCGTTCGCCCACCGACGGTGCTCCTCGGCATGGGTGTCGGAATCACCAAAGCCATTCGTGACCGATCATGGCGCCCGCTATGGGCCATCTCCGGCCCACCTGCGGTCGCGGCCGGTGCGTTTGTGGTCTACGGTCGAATCGTGTTCGGGTCCTGGAGCCCGGTGGCCAGCTATGAATCGGTGGGCGGCTTCTACGGGCTCACCGGATTGGGCGAACGGGTTGTCAATTGGCTCTCCGCCTTAGTCCTCCCCCGTCACGGAGTCCTGGTTTGGTCCGCCTGGGTATTGCTGTGCCTGGCCTACTCATATCGGCATCGGCTCGGTGGGATTCCGAACTGGCTCTCGGCAACGCCGCTGATTGCAGCGATGTACGTAGTCGTCCATTCGTCTCTCGAGGTGGCCTCGGGGGCACTGCCGTACAACTATCGGTACCCACTGGAGGCGGTGACTCTCTGTGCGCCCTTCATCCTCGCGGCGATGCCCAACATGACGCGGGTGCGGCTGTGGCGAATGCCGCTCCTGCTGACCGGATGGCTCGCGGTCTTTCTTCAGGGCGCCTTCGTCTTCCTCTCGAGGTGCTGGTTGGTGACTCCCGAGCTCGCCATGTGCTCACTGTTCGGCTGACCCTCGATTTGCCCAGACCTTCGCATCGGAGACGAGGTCTCCACGAACACGAGCATCACCGCGGCGGTGAGGAGCGGCGCCTGGGCCCTTGCGAAGTCGAAGGGATGTTCCCAGACACGCGCCGACATGACGACCGAGACCCCAACGAAGCCCACGTACGCCCAGCCGAGAGCCGTACGCGACGTCGCCCACCTGAGTGCGTAGACGGCCATCAAGAGCAGGACGGCCAGCGCGGTCGCCAGGGTCGCCGGCTCTCGAAGCCAACTCGGAAACGCCTCGATCAAACCTGTGAACGGGGCGCTGAACGCACCGACGCTGGTCTGATCCGGGCCAAGACGAGCCGTCACGTAGGCGATCCATCCCCCGAGGCAGGCAAGTGGGACCACCGCCGTGGCGATCGATTGCCACCTGCGCCCCTCGAGCCAGTGCCAGATCGCCACGCCGCCCGCGGTG
>DASZOM010000052.1:0-64210 GCA_035550735.1 Acidimicrobiia bacterium
CAACCCTGGGTTGCGCGTCAGGCGCCAGCCCGGCGGCGATAGGTGCGGTTCTTCGCCCGGTTCCCGCACACCGCCATCGAGCACCAGCCTCCCGAGCGGTTGCGGGAGTGGTCGTAGAACAGCCACGAGCACTGCCGGCACAGCTTCATCCGCTGCCAGGAGCCGTCGAGCATCGCCTCGTGGACAATGGCGAACAGAGCTCCCAGTGCCCGATCCGCACCTACGCCCATCGGCTCGAGGGTCAGTCTCGAGCCCTCGCCGGGCCCGATCCGCACCACCGCGCACAGCCCGGCGGACTCCGGGGCCACGCCGCCTGCCAACGCCCGTATCGCCTCGCGGCCTTCACGCAGACGCCCCGCCTCGGCCGGGGTCAGGACCCCACCCGGCTCCAACAGGCCGTTCTCCACGAGCCAGCGGGCCGCCTTCTCCGGTGTGCCCAGACGGTCGCGCTCAGCCTCCAACTCGTGGTTGTGGGAGTTGACGAACCTCTGCACGACGCGCAGCGGCGGCGGTGCCGGCTCCCGTCCCCCGGGCTCGAGATCCACCCCGAGACGATCGAGATAGGTCTCACGGTCCATCAGGGTCCTGCCGGGTGGTGTGTCATATCCGTGACCAGCAAAGGCATTTGACTGGTTAGTGGCGGAATCATAACGTGGCTGCCAATGCCGCGAAGGATGCTCTTGGTCTCCCTGCTCATCCTGGTGCTGGCCGGAGCCGTCACCTGGGGAGTCGTCGCCCTGGGCGGACCGTCCCCACCGATCTCGATCGGTGTCATCTACAACACCTCAGGTGGGCTGAAGTGGCTCGACGACCCTGGTCTCAATGGCGTCCTCCTCGCCGCCGAGCAGATCAACGACGAGGGCGGCGTCCTCGGCCGCCAGATCGAGGTCGTCGCAGGCGACGGCACCACTGACGTGGTCAAGATGACCGATGTCGCCGCGCAACTGACTGCGCGCGACGACATCGTCGCCCTCGCCGGGATCAACGAGCCTCTCCACGCCGTCGCCCCGGTCCGCGCCACGATCAAGCGAGCCGACGGCGGTTTCCTCACTTTCAGCCACTCCGAGACCGCGCTGGCCGTGGGCGAGGTGGCCCAGGCTGCCGGGGTCCCCTTCGTCACCGCGGGCTCGACTCGGGGGAGCCTGCCCGAGGTCGTCGGCGACGAGGCGTTCATGGTCGCCGCACCCCATGAGGACGGCGCCACGGCGATCGCCCGCTACGCATGGGACGATCTGGGCGGGCGGGAAGCGTGGGTCCTCGTCGACGAGAGATCCGATTACGCAAAGGGTCTGGCGGCTGCCTTCGAGGAGGCCTGGACCGGGCTTGGAGGCGGGCTCACCGGCGACGGCTACACACCCGGGGCGGTGATCCAGATCCCCGATCAGATCGAGCGTCTCGAGTCCCAGACGACGACACCGGACGTCATCTTCATCGCCAGCATGCCGAACGATGGCGGGTATCTGCTCGACCAGTTGCGAGAGGCTGGAGTCGACCAGCCGGTCCTGTTCGCCGATGTCGTCGACCCGCGCTACATCGAGGCGATGGGTGGCGACATGAGAGACGTCCACATGGCGACCCACGGGTCGATCGAGGACCCGGACGACGACATGCAGGCCTTCGTCGACGCCTACTCGGAGGAGCATGGGACCGCCCCGGAGAGCGCCACCGCCATGCTCGGATACGACACGATGCGTCTCATCGCGGAAGCCATCGAGCGAGCCGGTTCGACATCACACGAGGCGGTGACCGGGAGCCTCGCCGAGACCTCCGACTTCGCCGCCCTCACCGGGACGCTCACCTACCCGGACGGTCACACGCCGTCCAAGCCGATCACCATCGTCGCCTACGAGGGTGGGGAGCCCGAGGTCGTCGCCGAGATCACCATCCGCTGAGGTCTCCGGGGCCCGAGCCGCCAGCTAGGTTGATCGGGCCATGGCATACGACGAGGCATTGGCGGCCACAGTCCGGGACCTGGTCGGCCCGGGCAGCGGGATCGGTGAGCGGGAGATGTTCGGCGGGATCGCATTCATGGTCGACGGGAACATGGCGGTGGGCGTCACCGGCGGAGACCTGATGGTGAGGGTGGGCAAGGAAGGGCACGAAGACGCGGTGTCGCTTCCCGGGGCGAGAGCTTTCGAGATGGGCGGGAAGGGACCGATGGTCGGCTGGATCCGGGTGTCAGAGGAGGGATTCGCCTCCGAGACGGAGCTCGCCGAATGGGTCGACCGCGGTGTCGGCTACGCCCGCAGCCTCCCACCCAAGTGAGACTCAACCCACCGGGTTCATCAAGCCGGTGTCGACACGGTTCAGGTACCGGTCGGCCAGATAGTTGAGGAAGCGTCTCGCCGGCGTGAAGCCCTGAGCCATCTCCTCGAGGGGCTGACGGACCTGTGCCGGAAGGTGCGGTGTGGTCGCCGCCCTCTCGTACCAGGCGGATCCCAGCTGCTCGAGAAACCGGAGGTACTCCGCTCCGAACCCGTCGCCCCTTGCGCCGATCGAGCGGGCGAGACGGTCTCTCCCCACCGCGCTCACCGGATGGCGCGCCGTGTGATCGGGGAACACCCCGGTGAGGAAGAGGGCGACGTCTCCAAGACGACGGTACCCACCGGCCCGCTGGGCGACCGGCAGGCTCTCCACCATCTCGGCAAGGTGCACCGGGTCGAGCTCGCTGAAGCGACGTCTCCGGTAGCCACGAGGTGTCCGGACCCACATCGTGCCGCTGGCCACCCTGGTGAACGAGTTGAGCAGCTCGATGATCAGGAAACGGCGGGTGGTGTCGTCGATGAACTCCCGCAGGCTCGCCACGTCGAACACGGGAAGCCTCTCCCCTGCTCCCACCCACTCCGGGACGTAGGAGACCGTCCTCAGGTCGCGTTTGGCCTGGTAGACCAGGGCCGAGAACGCCAGGAGTGGTGTCAGACCCGAGATCATGCCCGGCTCCGATGTTCCAAAGACGACCTCGAAGAGACGAGGTTGGGAGAGGTAGGACTCGAGGGATGCGGGCGAGCTGGAGAGCCGGGCCCTCAGGTCATCGGTCGAGGAAATGTCACCGAGACCGGTCAGGACCCGGAGGTCGTGCTCACTGAGCCGTTCCACGAAGAGCGACTGATAGCCGGTCATCGCACCATCCTCATCGTAAGAGGTCCGCCCACAAATCTGTGTCACTCGTCGCCGCCCGGCCCGGTGCCGGCCGGTACTGTCGGCGCCGATGAGCGAGACAGCTCCAGCGCAGAGCCCGGTCGCCACCGCCCTCGGTGTGATCGGGATCATCCTCTACCTCGCCGTGGGGTTCATCTATCTCACCAGCGGTCTGGTGGTCCCCTTCCCCTGGCTGATCCTGTTGTGGCTGGTTTGGCTGGCCGGGATCTTCCCCCTGGTGCGGTTGTTCCAACGGCGACGGGCATGGACTCCGCTGCCGGCGCTCGCCGCGCTCGGCTTCTGGTGGGCGTACCTCGCCGTCGGCGAGGCGCTCTTCGGCTGGACCGCCTAGCCGCCCCCTTACGGGTCAGACCTCGATCCAGCGCAGCGAGCCAACCCCCACCTTGACCCCGCCCGGCGTGGTCACCAGCACCATGAGCACCGAGTCACATCCGGGGCAGCGGAGGACGTGGCCGGGACAGTCGCGGTAGACCACCACCGTCGCCACCTGCGAGACCAGACCGCAGTGGTCGCAGCATCCCCGATGCTCGGTCACGTCGGCGGCGAACACATCCTGGAGGAGCGCAGCCACCGAATTGCCGTCCAGATGCCTGGGCTCGCTCATCACGAGGGACCTCCCGTCGGCCCGAACCGCTCGGTCTTGACCCGCCCGGGCGGGTGGCCGATCGCCACCAGCGTGTCCGCCACCGTCTCCACGAAGCCGGTCGGGCCACAGACGAAGATCCGCGGTCGGTCCCGTGGAGGCCAGGTGGACCTCTCCAGGATCTCGAAATCGACACGTCGGTCGTATCCCTGCCAATCCGGTGGTCGGGAACGGGTCAGGGCGTAGGAGACCTCCAGGGAGCCCCCCGCCAGGGCCTCGAGCTCGGCGTGGTAGATCAGGTCGTCGAAGGTGCGCGCCGAGAAGAGAAGCCGGGTTGGGATCGGGCCGGGTGCGGCGGCGTTGGCCCGGGTCATCGCCATCAGCGGGACGACACCGCTACCCCCGGCGACGAGCTGGAGGGGCCCGCCGTTCCCCGGCTCCCACACGAAGTACCCGCCGATCGGCCCGCGCAGCTCGAGACGGTCGCCAACCCTGAGCTCGCCCACCAGGAAGGGCGACACCTCACCGTCGGGTATCGACTCGACGGTGAGCACCACCCGGCGATCCTCGGCGGGATTGGCGATCGAGTAGCTGCGTTGTGCCTGGTAGCCGTCCTCTGCGGTGAGGCGGATGTCGACGTGCTGGCCGGGTCGGTGGCCGGGCCAGCCGGGGACCTCGAAGCCGATGGACCGGACCGTCGGGGTCTCCGGAATGATCTCGACCACCTCT
Source organism: Acidimicrobiia bacterium (assembly GCA_035550735.1). Classification (GTDB taxonomy): domain Bacteria; phylum Actinomycetota; class Acidimicrobiia; order Spongiisociales; family ZC4RG35; genus JANQRA01. The sequence goes on from DASZOM010000052.1 coordinate 4,472, forward strand.
GCGACCTGCCAGCTCAGTCGCCCGAGTAGCGCTGCTCCCGCCATGGGTCTCCGTAGATGTGATAGCCGTACGACTCCCAGAACCCGGGGCGGTCACGATCGACGAGCCGGATCGCACTGACCCACTTGGCCGACTTCCACAGATAGAGGTGAGGCACCAGCAGTCGAGCGGGTCCTCCGTGCTCGGGCGCCAGAGGCGCCCCGCCGTAGCCGAAGGCGACCCATGCCCGGCCACCCGTCAGGTCGGGCAGGGGGACGTTGGTGGTGTATCCGCCGTAGCACTCGATGTAGGCGAAACCGGCGGACGTGTCGAAGTCGGCGAGCAGCACGTCGAGGGAGACGCCCTCCCACATCGTGTCCAGCTTCGACCACTTGGTGACACAGTGGATGTCGACGGTGAGCTCCTCCGACGGCAGCGAGCGGAATCGATCCCAGGACCAGCTCTGCTCCACCCCGTCCCGCCCGATGACGGTGAGCCTCCATTCGTCGGGAGGGATGCGAGGTGTGGGGCCGGCGGAGAGGACCGGGAAGTCGGCCGTCACGTACTGGCCGGGCGGCACCCTTCCCTCCGGTCCGTCCCCCCGAGGACGGCCCTTGAACCCTCTGGTCACGAAGCTCACGAGAGAAAGCTACACACGAGCCGCTGGGATCAGCGGGCGGGCACGTCGAACAGGTCACCCTCCCCGGTGACCTCGAACACCTCGATGACATTGTCACCGGAACGGAAATAGTCGGGGTGCACCATTGCGAGGAAGCCGACCCGGCCATCGGACACATATGCCCTGGTGATCGTGGCGATCTCACCGTTCACCGCGATGGCGAGGACCTCGGAGCCCAGAGCGGGCCCGTGCAGGGTGCCGCCGACTCTCGCGGGGACGACATCCGCGGCGAGGTCGACGTCCCGGTACAGCTCGGGCTCCAGCAAGCGAAACTCGAAGGCGGAGACACCGGTGGGCGAAGGTGCCGTAGAGACCAGGTCGGGGCTCCCCGCGGGACGCAGGGCCCAGGGGTCTCCACCGGGAAACAAACTCTCGATCCGCCGGGCCACGTCGAGCTTCTCGGTCCCGTCGGTCCCGTAGGTCGCACTGCTGTCGGGACCGAAGGTCGTGGTCTCCGTCCGCATCGGATCGGGACCGAGCAACGACACCCCCTCCACGCCGGATGGGAGACGGGCCCCGATCACCTGGGCGATCGTGGGCATGATGTCGATGGTGAGGGCGCGACGCACATCGACAGTCCCGGCACGGTCCCCGCCGGGCAGCTTGACGAACAGTGGCACCGCGGCGATCTCGCCAACGCTCTCCTCGGTGATGCGTCGCTGATGATCGACGCCGGGTCTGATGGCGATCCCGTGGTCGGCGACCACGATCATCAGGGCGTCGTCGTAGATCCCCTGGCCCTCGAGGGCGGTGATCACCTCCCCGAGGACGCGATCGGCGTAACCGACCTGGAGCAGATGCCGCTGCATAGATTGGGCGACGAGGAACTCGTCGGTGATCCATCCTCCGCTCCGGGCGGCAGGGTTGGCCGACACGACATACGGGTAGCGACGCCCGTCGGGGAGGTATTGCCACGGGTGATGGGGAAGGATCGCGTGCAGGTAGTACAGGGGCGGGCGGTCGCCGGCTCCTTGCCGGATCTCGTCGAGGATCCGCTCGATGGGCACACGGGGCCCTGCCCGCAACTCCTCCCGGAACTCCTCCCTGGGCTCGAAGTCATCGGCCAGGGCGTTGAAGTCACCCCAGGCCCGATCGATCGGGGGGAGCTGCTCGCTCATCGGCTCGGGCAGGAGGACATGGCCGGCCACGATCGACACGTCCTCGGTCAGCGAGGAGACCGAGGCAGTCAGACCCTCACAGAGGGCACGGGGACAGAGCTGGGTGATCGACTCGTGGACGAACAGGTCGTAGTCGTCCCGCAGCCCGGTGAAGAGATTGAACGGGTACTGCCCGGTGATCGGGACCTGGGATTGATCCGGGACCGAGCCGGTGAGGATCGCCGGCACCGAATGCTCGGTCTGCTGCTCCACTGTGACCGCGTTCGGGTACCAGATGCCATCGGAGAGAAGACGTGCGAAGTTGGGATACCGGTCGCCACGAAGCTCGCCGTCCCCGTCGATGATCGAGGCCAGGGGGAACTCGTCGAAGACGGCCACCACCACCGGCACCGGATTGGAGATGGGGAGGGGATTGCCGAGCTGGCCGTCGGGCTCACCCAGGACGTCTCCGACGGGCGAGGCGAACAGATAGACACCGAGAAGGAGCACGGGCGCGGCGAGCAGATACCGCCCTCCGACACGCACCGCCGGGTAGCGGCGGAAGCCCCAGCCGAAGATGATCCCGATCCCCACGGCGAGCACGAGCACCAGCCACCAGGGAATGGGGAGCCGGCGCAGGTATAGGGAGGCGAGTGACACCGAGCCTGCGACGACCAGGAGTGTGGTGATCGTCCGGCCGACCCGACCCGGGATCAGCCCGAACAGACCGATGACGACCGGGATCACCACGGAGAGTGCGACCCCCAGAATGAGGATCTCACTGCGCGGTGAGCGTCTCGCCAGGAAGAACTCGGCATTGCTGCCGAGGAGATCGAGCACCGGCCAGGTGACTCCGAGCAGCGTCACCACCACCAGAGCGGTGAACCTGTCGATTGCGGATGGCCATCGCTGAAGCTGCGTCGGGCCAGGCGGCTGCGGCCCCGCCCTCTTCACCGAGATGAGGTCTCTTCTCGACACGAGTCGTCACAGACTAGGAATGCCCCACTGTCAAGAACGTGTGCCCATCTTCAGACGGCATCGGCGGGTGCGACGACCCGTCCGCGTTGATCGCCGACCAGCCGCCGGTGAGCCCAAACCGCCACACCGACCGCGGCCACGGCACCGATTGCCAGGGCGTATCGCGGCCCGAAGTGCTCGCCGACCCACCCCACGATCGGTGCGCCGAGCGGACGGGAGCCGAGGACGGCGGCGGTCCGCAATGCGATCACCCTGCCCCTCATCCCGGGGACCGAGTTGAGCTGGATCAACGAGTTCCCCAGGGTGAAGAAGGAGGTCGAAGCCATCCCCACGAAGAACAGGGCCACGCATGCCATCCACATGCCGGAGGCGATCGCGGCCAGGGCGACCGCGCCCCCCAGCCCGTAGGCGAGCCAGATCAGAGACCGCCCGGGGCGTTCTCCCCGGGCCGCCGTGTAGAGGCCCCCGGCCACCGAGCCCAGGCCCATGGCGGCGAACATCACACCGAAGGCGTCGGCGCTGCCGCCGAAGGTGAACCTGGCCAGCAGCGGGAGCACGACTTCGAACTCGTAGGTGAGCAGGCCGATCACACCCATCATCGCCAGAGGCACGAAGAGCTGGGGCTCGCCGCGGACATAGACGAGCGCATCCCGGAGCTGTCGTTTCCGTCTCGGCTCGGGTGTGGAGCGCTCGAAGTCGGCGCCCCTCATCATGAGCAGGGCGACGATGAAGAACAGGTACGAGACCGAGTTGATCACGAAGCAGGCCCCGATTCCGAGGGTGACGATCAGCACGCCACCGGCGGCAGGGCCGACGATCCGTGCCGTGTTCATGAGCACCGAGTTGAGACCGACGGCGTTGATGAGACGAGACCGTCCCACCATCTCCATGACGAACGCATGCCGTGCGGGGTTGTCGAAGCTGCCGACCACCCCATGGACGAGGGCGAGCACGAACACCATCCACAGCTGCACCGAGTCGGTGATGACCAGGACACCGAGGGCGGCGGCCGTGAACGCCGCCATGACCTGGGTGACGTAGAGCACACGTCTCTTGTCGAATCGGTCGGCGATGAGCCCGCCCAGGGGAGCCATCAGCATGATGGGAAGGAACTGGACCGCGGTCACCGCCCCCACCGCCGACCCGCTCCCGGTCAGCTCGAGGACCAGCCACGACTGGGCGATGCGTTGCATCCAGCTGCCTGACACCGAGATCACCTGGCCCACGAAGTAGATGCGGAAGTTGCGGACTGCTAAGGCGGAGAAGGTCCTCCGCAGCAGGACCGATGGCGGAGTCACTCGTCCTCCCCGAGACGGTCGAGTGTGGCGATGACCGCGGCGAGAGTCGCCCTCTCCTCCGGACTGAGACGTGCGAGCCGGCGAGCCACCATCGCGGTCCTCTCCTCGCGTCCTTTGTCCAGGACCTCACGACCCCTCCCGGACAGCTCGACCAGGGAGCTGCGGCCGTCGTCGGGGTTGGGGTTCCGGATCACCAGGCCCTTCTCCACGAGACGGGCCACGATGCCGCTGATCGAGGCGGGCGCCACCGCCTCGAGCTCGGCGAGGCTGCTCATGCTCACCGGGCCATGGCGCCCGAGTGTCGCCAGCACCGAGAGTTGCGACGGGGTGAGCTGACCGGGGGTCCCCTGTCGGAGCCGGCGGGCGAGACGGCCCACCGCGAGACGCAACGAGTCGGCGAGCTCGGTCGACTCCGAATCATTTAGCATGGCTAAGTAATCCTACAGCTCGCGGTCGATGAGCCGGCCTGCCTCGATGTAGAGGCACACCCGGGCAGACCGAGGGCCCGGGCGAACCCGGGCCCTCGTGTCCCCACAGAATCTGCTGAGCGCTCTAGTCGACGAAGCCCCTCGTCTCCTCACCCTCGGTCTCGGCGAGGATGAAGGAGATCTCGGCGAGAAGGGCGTCGGTCGGGCCGTGACTCCCCTGGTAGTCGAGTGTGACGACTACTCCGTCTCCCTGTGCAGAGGGGGTCGAAAGGGTGAGCCGGCCTTCGTGCTTTGCCTTCTCCATCGAGAACCTCCTATCGCCATATCGGCGGCTTCCCCGGTTTCTTTGAGGCTTTTTGGCGTGAAAATGACTAGTCATGTCGCGTCAAAGAGCGACAGTCACTCAGCGGGAGGGATGTTCTGGTTGCGTGCGAACACGTTGTGCGGATCGTATTTCGCCTTGACCGCACGCAGTCGATCCCAGATGTCCCCCGGGTAGGCAGCCCGGACCCTCGCCTCGCCCTCCTCGCCGAGGAACCCGACATACCCGGCCTCGTCGTCACCGGTGAGCTCGTGGTGGAGATCCCGCACCCATGCGTGACGACGGGAACGCTGCGACTCGTCCTCGTAGAACGAAGCGACGTTGACCATGATCGCCCGGTCACGGTGACCGTAGGCGGTGGCGTAGTTGGGCACCCGGGAGACCGCACCACCCAGCACTCTGAGCTGCACCACCCGCATCGGGGCATCGGATGCCGCGATCTCTTCCAGGATCCGGGTGATCGCCCGGTCGTCGATCCGGTCGATGAAACCGGTCAGACCCACGGCGAGGGGCTGGTACTCCTCGTCCTCTTCCATGTAGATCTGCGGGTAGGGCATCACGTCGAGCATGTCGAACAGGGGCTCGGCGAGACCCCGGAAGCGGTCCATCCAGACTCGTCCCTCGTCGAGGTCCCCGGCCCATGCGATGAGACCCATCAGGATCGTCGACCCCCAGAGTTGCTCGGGAAGAAATGGCATCGGTGGCGCCGCCATCACGTTCGCCATCGTCGTCAGGTCCTCCGGCGCCTCATCCGAGAGGGCGAGGAACCCGGAGATGGCCTCCACGGTGGCGGGGAGCACGAGCATGCCTCCGACGATCCGATCCACCGGATGGAGGGCGTAACGAAACCGCGTGGCCACCCCGAAGTTGCCACCGCCACCCCGGATCGCCCAGAACAGATCCGGGTGGTTGTCCCCGTCGGCGACGATCACCTCGCCTTGGGCCGTCACCAACTCCGCTGCCAGCAGCGAGTCGATGGTCAGCCCGTACTTGCGGGCCAGGAACCCGACACCACCGCCGAGGGTGATCCCTCCGATGCCGACCGAGCCGGTATCGCCGAAGCCGAGGGCGAGGCCGTGCTCACCGGCCGCGTTGGTCAGCTCCCCGGCGGTGAGCCCGGCGCCCGCCCAGACGGTGCTCGACTCCAGGTCGATCTCGATCGACTTCAGCGCACAGAGGTCGATGACGATCCCGTCGTCGATTCCGCTGGAGCCGGAGACACTGTGGGCGCCGCTGCGGACGGCGAACGGCACACCTAGTTCGATGGCGAAGCGGAGAACGGCGATGACGTCGTCGGTGTCGACCACACGCACCAGCGCCGCCGGGTGGTTGTCCATCCCCCCGTAGAACATGCGACGTGCCTGGTCGTACCGGTCGTCCTCCGGGGTGATCACATCACCGGTGACCGTATTGGCCAGGTCATCGATCATGAACGGGGCTCTTGCAGAAGTCATAGGGCCTACCTCTCTCGGGTCGTCTCTCTCACTAGACGAACAGGGATCCCTCGATTCGACATTCCCCGATGAGTCTCAGTCGTCATCGTCGCCACCCCGGTCGTTCGCCCGCAGGGAGAGGCCGAGCAGGTCAGCGAGATCCTCGAGGGCGTCCTCGGCACGTCGCCGTTCGCCGCCACGAAGCCCCTCATCCAGGTCACGTTCGACCTCACGGAGCAGGGCCTCGGCCTGCTCCTGATCACCCGCTCCCGCCAGTCGAATCGCCTCGTCGACCCGCTCCATGATCTCGGCGGCCTCGGCCTGGCTGAGGTCGTTTCGGGGTGGCTCCAGCAGTACTTCCTCGAGACGGTCCCGGGCCTCCGTCACCTCGTCGGGGATGGTGGTCGTCGTGGTCGGAGGGGTCGTGGTCGTCGTCGGGGCCACGGTCGTGGTAGTCGTGGGTGGCACGGTGGTGGTCGTCACCGGGACGAGACTGGGTGTGGCGCCCACCGCCGGGTCGTTCTCACCCGCGGGGCCCTGGGTGACGAGGAGGAAGATCAGCGCGCCGACGAGCAGGGCTGCCATCAGCCAGCGCATGAGCCTCCCGCCAGTGGCGCGCGAGCTCGGAGGAGCGGATGGGGGCGGGGTCGCGGCGGCGACAACCGGGACATCCATGAGAAGCGTCGCCCCCTCGTCCCCCGTCGCAACCGGGGTGCTGATCGTCGGTGCTGCCGCACCCAGGGCGGCAGCGAGCCCCGCCGCCGAGGGGCGCTCCGCCGGATCGGGTGAGAGCGCCGGGCCCAGGATTCGGGCCAGCCGGGCGTCTCTCAGCTCCGGCGGGGCGTCGGGACGCTCGAAACCGCTGAACAGGGGATGACCATTGGACAACTCGGCAACGATCACCGCCAGTGCATAGACATCGGCAGCGGGAGTGGGAGCCGCCCCGGTCAGCACCTCGGGCGCTGCATAAGACGGGGTGACCACGATCTTCCCGGGGTCGGTGATCATCGAGGTCACCCCGGGGTTCAACGCGATGCCGAAGTCGGTGAGCAGCGGCCCACGCTCGGAGACGATGACATTCGCCGGCTTCACGTCGCGATGGACGATCCCCACTGCATGTATGGCGGCCAACGCCTCGGCGAGCCGGGCACCGATCTCGATCGCCTCCGCCTCCCCGAGCTCGGGTGCCACCTGGTCCAGCGTCGGGCCATCCGCCAGCTCCATCACCAGGAACGGGCCGTCGTCGTCCTGTCCGTAGTCGTAAACGGTGACCACGTTGGGATGGTTCAGCGACGAGGCCGCTCTGGCCTCCCGGTCCATCCGGCGTCGCACCGAATCGTCCGAAGTTGCCCCGGGATGTGGCCGCTTCAGAGCGACGAACCGATCGAGACGGGTGTCCCGGGCGCGCCAAACCGTCGCCATGCCACCGGAGGCGATGATGTCGAGCAGCTGATATCGATCGTCGATGAGCCCGGTCACCGGCCCCGCTCATACCCATACGCCGCCGCGGCCAACCCGTCCCGAGAAGAACAGACCCCCGCGTGGGCGGACGCGGGGATCTGTTGGCCTGGGAGCCGGGGTGAAGATCTAATCGCGGGGGCGACCACCTTGACCTGCCCAAGCAGGCTTGCCCTTGCCGGCGTGGTCGGGTTTGCCGTTACCGGCCCAGGAGGGCTTGCCCCTGCCCGGACCGTCCGAGGACTCCTCATCCCTCGCAGCGTTCCCATGGAGACAGTCGGCGAGGACGGTTTCGAAGGAGATGAGCCCGGTGTCGCCGTTGGCGAGCTGTTCGGCGTCAGGATCGACGTCGGGCACCTGAACCTGCTGGTCGCCCTTGCCCAGATCGGACCGGGCGATGAACCGGTTGACACAACCCCGGCCTACCCCCTCGTAGAAGGCGTTGAAGAGCTTGAGGAACATGCCATGGTTGATCTGGCCCTGGGGGCCGGCAACCGAACCACCGGCCACGCCACACTCGCCGTCGGCGCCGGTGTACTCGGCCGGCTCGGTCGCCTCGGTCAGGCCCTCTGCCAGCTCTTCCTGGGGACGGGGATCGAAGGTGACCGTGCTGGCGGAACCGTCGGTGAGGCCGTCGACCAACACGAGGCCGTCGTCGGAGAGGCTGTAAGTGGCCTCGAGCTCCCCCTTGGGCTCGAGGGAGCAGTCGTACAGTCCGTCATCGGGGCTCGTGCCCCAGACGAACACACCGTTGTCGCTGTCATAGCCGAAGTTGAAGACCGTGTCTTCCTTCTCATCCTCCTCGGCGGCGGCCGCGACCCCGGATAGGGTCATCAGACCCAGCACCGCAAAGAAGATCGTAAACCTGGCTTTCAATGTCGGCTCCTGTGTTGCTCGGGTCTCCCAGCCTCTCGAGCCACTCACATCCGGGTAAACGCTCCGCCTCGAGGCGGGGATACGGTCTCCGGGCATCACCCGGCGCGAGCGATGGCCCCGCTACGGTCGGCGCCATGTCGTCAGCCCCACCATTCGGGATCGCGGTCACGGTCGATGTCGTGGTGTTCACCGTCCGCGAGGAGATCTCGATGGTCGTCCTCGTCGAGCGGGGCAACGACCCGTTCCGGGGCCTACTCGCCCTCCCCGGCGGATTCGTCGACGAGAGCGAGGATCTCGCCGAGGCGGCGGTGCGAGAGCTCGGCGAGGAGACCGGTCTCCAAGTGGCGGTCGATTCGCTGGTGCAGCTCGGCGCCTACGGGGCGCCGGGGCGTGATCCGAGAGGGCGGACCGTGTCCGTGGTCTATTGGGCACAGGTGCCGGGTCTCCCCGACCCGATCGGGGGCAGCGACGCCGCCGATTCCCGCCTGGTGCCCGTCGACGGAGCCCTGAACACCCCCCTCGCCTTCGACCACTCGCTCATCCTCGCCGACGCCGTCGGGGCTTGGCGTGAACGCTTTCCTAATGCATGGGAGCCCAATAGTGACCCGTAGGACGTTTCATTGGAGCCAGACGGGGACTTCGGTCCAATGAAACGTCCAAAAGCCCACTATTGGGCCCTGGAACCTAAGGAAAGCGTCATCAGCGCCCCTGCCCGCCTCCCCCAAGGCCCTGTATCGTCGGGGGATCAGCCAGGGACCGTCTGAGACCACACTGACCGTCTCCGAATTGGTCGGGAGGGTGCGACTCGCGCTGGTTGGTGAGTTCCCCACGCCGATCTGGGTGATCGGGGAGGTCACCGGGCTCCGTCGGACCAGTGGCGGGGCGGTGTTCTTCCGTCTCGCCGACCCCGACGACGCCGAGGCCTCACTCGACGTGGGGGCCCGGGGGCGGATGATGCTGGAGATCGACCGGGTCCTCGCCGACTCGGGTCTCGGTGGCCTTCGCGACGGGATCGGGGTCCGGGTGAAGGGGACGGTCGAGCTGGCGAGCCGCAACTCGGCCATCCGTCTCGGTCTGCTCGCGGTCGACCCCACCTTCACCGTAGGCAAGCTGGCCCTGGAACGGGATGAGCTGATCCGCAGGATGACGGCCGACGGCTCGCTCCATGCCAACCGTGCACTGCCGGTGCCGCTGGTGCCGCTGCGTCTCGGCCTGGTCACCAGCCGGGGCTCGGCGGCACACGCCGACTTCACCGACCAGCTGCGCCGATCCGGCTATCGCTTCTCGGTCCACACGGCCCACACCACCGTGCAGGGTGAGAACGCCCCCACCCGGGTGGCGGCCGCCCTCGCCCGGCTGTCTGCCGAGCCCATCGACATGATCGCCCTGGTACGAGGGGGCGGCTCCAAGCTCGACCTGTCCATCTTCGACAACGAGACGGTGGCCCGGGCGGTGGCGGGCGCGTCGGTGCCGGTCATCACCGGGATCGGTCACGAGGTCGACCGCACCATCGCCGACGAAGCGGCGTCGATCGCCGAGAAGACACCGAGCGCCGCCGGGGAGTGGCTGGTGGCGAGGGTCAAGGACTTTGCGAGTCGTCTCGACACGGCCCGTCACCTCATACGCCGCGAGGCTCAGGTGGCGCTGCACCGCCACCGAAGCCTGCTGGACACCACCGCAGGCGGGATCTCGAGCGGGGTCGCGGCGCTTGCCCGTCAACGTGACCACCTGGGCTCACTGCGCTCCGAGATCGCCGGCTCGGCGCGCAGGGCTATCACCCGTCATGGGCAAGTCCTGGAGGGGCTGCGCGATTGGTTCTCGGCGGTCGACCCGGACAGCACTCTGACCAGGGGCTTCGCCATCGTCGCCACCGCGGAGGGATCGGTGGTGAAGTCGGTGAGTCAAGTGTCGACCGGCGATCGGCTGTCGATCCGTCTCGCCGACGGTACGGTCCGGGTCGTGGTGGAGGGGACGTGAGCGAAGACCTCACCTACAGAGAGGCGTTGGAGGAGCTGCGCGTCATCCATGCCCGGCTTCGAGCCGACGAGGTGGACGTCGACAGCCTGCTCGGCGACGTGCAACGTGCCTCCGAGCTCCTCGACTTCTGTCAGAAGAGGATCACGGCGGTGGGTCATCAGTTGGAAGAAGTGCTGAAGGACTTCGACGGCCCGGAGTGAATCAGAGGCTCGCCCAGTCCAACCCCAGCTTCCACATGACCCTGAAGTAGATGTGGAGGAATCCCCACCCGGCGAGGAAGGCGACCTCTACGGCGAGATAGACCCAGGAGGCGTTGTCGATCGGTGTGTGCATGGTCTCGTGTCCGCCCACCGAATCGGACGAGCGAGGCGAAACCTTGAGCGAACTCAGCGGGTGCGGATCAGGACCAGACTGTCGGCGCCCGACTCGGCGCCCCACACCTCTCCGGGTCGACCATGGATCTGGCGGACCTCGCCGGGCTGGTGGGGCAACGGCAAGGACGTGAACGTCTCCGTGGCCGGGTCGAATCGGACGAGCGAATTCGATCCGAAGTCGCTCAGCCAGACGATGTCCTGGTCGTCGACGAACACGGCATACGCCGCCGGGTCGTCACCGGGGAGGGGGTACGTCGCCCACTCCCCCGTCGCCGGCTCATACCGGCTGACCTGGCCGCTGTTCCACTCGCTGACCCATATCGATCCCTCCGAGTCGGACCACACGCGACGCGATCCCTGGTCGGGAGTCGGCGGGTCGAGCACGGTGACACCGCCGTCCTCGGCGATCTCCCCCACGTAGGACCCGGCGAGCGACGCGAAGTACACGACTCCGTCCGGAGTGACAGTGATCCCGTATGGCCCCCGTCCCCGGGGCGCCTCGTAGACCGTCATCTCGCCGGTGGACGGCTCGTACGATCCGTACACCCCCGCCTGGCCGGTAAACCAGAGAACCCCGTGATCGTCGAACACGGCCGTGTTCAGGTTGACGTCGGCGGAGGTATCGGGAAGCGGGTGGAGGGTGACCTCCGCGGTGCCCGGATCCACCGAAACCAAGGCGTTGAGCCCGCCATCGGTGATCCAGGGCACGCCGTCGGGGCCGACGATCACCCCATGTGGGCGTGATCCCGCGCCGAGGGCGATGTGCCTGGTCTCCCCGGAGGCCGGGTCCAACCACCCCAGCTCGCCGGATCCCTGAGCCGTGTACCAGACACCACCGTCGGCGGCCGGGGCGACGTCATGGGGATCCGACCCGTCCGGCACCGGGAAGGTCTCGATGGTCAGTGCCGCCGGATCCTGGACGGTGGCATCGGACGTCGTCGTCGAGGTGGTCCCGGGAAGGAGGGTGGTGGTGCCGGCGACATCCGTCGTGGTGGTGGTCGCCGGGTCTGATCCCGTCGTCGCCACGTCGTCGTCGCTGGTGGCGCAGGCAGTCAGAACGACGACTAGCAGCAGCGGGGAGATCCGCATCCGCCCAAGCTAACCCTCGAATCGCGCCTATCCCTCGACGTTCAGGGAATGCGAGACCTTGCCGATATGAAGACGTGGCCGTCAACATCAGCCAGGCCAAGCCGCCGTCCAACGGATGGCTCATTGTGTGCACCGTCACCGCGGTGCTCGCGACCGCGTGCTGGATCGCCGCATTCGCCTACCAGTACCAGTCGACCCGGCCGATCAGCGAGGGCGATGTCTTCGTCTCCGATGCCACCGAGATCGGCCGCATCGTCGAGTCGTCCGAGTCGGCGGATGATGGGGTGCGCCGCGCCCGCAACCGCTTCGACATCGAGGCGGTCAGCCTGGTCAATCGCTACGGTCTGATCGTTGCCTCCACCTCGCAGAGCCTCGACGGCCACCAGGTCGGCAGCCCTCTGCTCCAGCGGGCGGTGAGCAACGGCCGTGTCGCTGCCCTGGCAGTCGCCATCGATGACCGGCTCGAGATCGACGGGGTCGAGGAATGGCCGCGAGGAAGCATCCTCTATCAGGTGATCGCCCCCCTCGAGTCCGGCGACGGCCACATCCTGCTCCATTACGACCTCGCCGGTCTGCTGGCTCGTCGCGCCCAGCCCGGTGAGATCCTGCCCGTCACCCTGGAGCTGCTGGCACTCGGGCTCGTGTTCGGCACGATCGCCGTCGGCAGCTATGTCGGTCACAGCCGATCGATGCGACGCTACCGGGAGATGGTCACGGAGTCCGAGCTGCTCCGGGCCCACTCCCGCGACCTAGAGGACGCCAACCGCAAACTCGCGGAGGCGAGGCGGGTCGCCGAGATCGCCCGTGACCTGGCGGAGGAGAAGATGCGCATACGGTCCGAGTTCGTGCTCATGATCAATCACGAACTGCGGACCCCGCTCACCAGTGTGGTGACCGGAGCGGAGCTGGTGCGCGCCGGGGAGCTCAGCGAAGACGAGCAGACCGAGGTGATCGAGTCGATCGTGGCCCATGGGCGCCGGCTGACCGAGATCATCGACCAGATCCTGGCGGTGGCACGGATCGAGAACCGGGGCCTCAACTACGAGCTCGGCGAGGTGCCGATCTACGACATGTGTGTCGCAGTGGAAGCCGACATGAGAGAAACCGTCGCCGACGACATCTCGGTGCGCACCGACGTGGGCGCCCTCTCCCTGGTCGTCTCCTCGCTCGTGGAGAATGCCCACACCCACGGGGCATCGAGGGTCGAGGTGAGATGTGACGACCGTTCGCAGACGAGGACGATGGTCGAGGTGGGGCATCGCCCCCACCCGGCGGTGTATCTCACCGTCTCCGACAATGGCCCGGGCATCGACCTTCAATTCCTTCCCCGTGTCTTCGAGAAGTTCGAAAAGAAGAGTTACTCCTCGGGGACCGGTCTCGGCCTCTACATGGTGCGATTGATGGTCGACGCCCTCGGCGGCTCCATCGGCGTCACCACCTCACCCAAAGGAACCACATTCCAGATCGTCCTCCCCGCCGTGGTGCACAGCCGGGTGATGGAGACGGTGTGAGACGGATCGCCGCCGCCGCCCTGGCCAGTCTCGCCCTGGTGGCATGTGCCGAGTCGGCCGACCCCGGAGTCTTCGATCTCATCGAGTTCTCCATCACCGGGCCGGAACGGCTCGACGCCGGCCCGGCAACACTGACCGTGAACAACGCCGGCGAGTTCTCACATACCCTGGTGGTGACCAACTCGGCAGACGATGTGATCGCGGCCACCCCGCTGATCCCGGGTGGCACGAGCGTCGAGCTGGACGTCGACCTCGCCCCCGGCAACTATTGGTTCACGTGCCGGATCGTGGCCCAGGACGACGAGGGCAACCTCAGTGACCATTACCTGAAAGGGATGGCCACCACCGTCGAAGTCACCGGCTGAGCGGCCGCCTCACGGAGTCAGCCAGCCCCAGTCGGCACCGAGGAGCCGATCGGCCTCGCTGGGCCCGGAGCTGCCCTGCTCGTACTCCACCGGTGTCAGCTCGGCGTCGATCACCGGCTGAACCACCCTCCACGCCTCCATCACCCCGTCGACATGGGCGAACAGTGACTGGTCGCCTTCGAGAGCCGCGCCGAGCAGCCGGCGATAGGCATCCCGGGTCTCACCCCTGTTGTCCCCGTAGTCGAGCTCGAGGGCAACCGACTCGCTGACGATGTCGGGCCCCGGCCGCTTCGCCCTCAGCGAGAGGCTGATGCGATCGTCGGGTTTGCTCTGGAAGATGATCCGATTCGGCACCGGCCGCTCGTGATCGGCGGTGAAGTAGAGACGGGGCGGGGGGACGAGCTCGACGACGGCCTCGGTGACCGTTCGACCCAGGCCCTTGCCGGCGCGGATCAACCAGGGCACACCGGCCCAACGCCAGGAGTCGATCTCGAACCGGGCGGCGAAGTAGGTCTCAGTCCTCGAGTCGGCGGCGACCCCGGGCTCGGAGCGGTAGCCCGAGTACTGGCCGACCACGACCTCGGAGGGATCGAGTGGCCGCATCGCCTCGAGAACCTTCACCCGCTCCTCGCGGAGCGCATCGGCTCTTTCGGAAACGGGGGGCTCCATCGCCAGCAGCGACAGCATCACCAGGAGGTGGTTCTGCACCACGTCGCGCATCGCCCCCACCGAGTCGTAGAAGGCACCACGACCCTCGACCCCAAACGCCTCTGTCATCGTGATCTGCACTCCACGGATGAAATGGCGATTCCAGATCGGCTCCAGCATCGTGTTGGAGAACCTGAACACCATCAGGTTCTGAAGCGCCTCCTTCCCCAGGAAGTGGTCGATTCGGTAGACCCGATCCTCGGGATAGTGACGATGCACGATGCGGGTCAGCTCCTCGGCACTGGCCGTGTCCCTCCCGAACGGCTTCTCGACCACGACCCGGCCGGACTCGTTGAGACCGGCAGACGCCAGACCCTCGACCACGTCGTCGAACAGATCCGGTGGGATGGCCAGATAGGCCACGGAGCAGGTCCGGTCCGCGATCTCCTTCCTGATCGCATCGAAGGTCGCCCGTTCCCGGTAGTCACCGGGAACGTGAACGAGCCGTGAGGCGAAGCCCTCGAAGACCTCCTCGTCGATGTCGACATCCGCTTCCTCGAGCGCCGCTCGGGCCCTCTTTCGCAGCGCCGTCGAGTCCTCGTCGGATCGGCTCACCCCGACCACGGGGATGTCCAAGACACCCTCCGCGGCCAGGTCGTAGAGGGCGGGTATCAGCCGTCGCCGGGCCAGGTCCCCGGTTATCCCGAAGAAGATGAAGGCATCGGCGCTGGCATGGGTCACCACCACAAGTTACCGGCGTGGCCGGGGTCGACAGCCCGGGGCCTGCCAGAGACTCAGCCCTCGACGACGAGGGTGCCCGTCATCTGCGGGTGGAACTTGCAGAAGTAGTTGAACTCTCCCGCCTGCTCGAAGGTGAACTCGAAGGTCCCGCCCGGTGAGATGGACTCGCTGTCGAACAGGTCGTCCTCGGAGGTGAACGTGTGCGACACGCCGTCCTCGTTGGTCACGGTGACGGTGGTGCCGACCGCCACCGAGTCCGGGGCGTCGAAGGCGCTGTCCGCGATGCGGATCGCGGCCCCGTCGCCGTCGGAAGACCCGCCGGAGCCATCTCCGGAACCGTCGCCGCCACACGCCGCCAGGACCAGGGCGACAGACATCGCCATCACCAGCTTGCGGGCTCTTCTCATGCTCATTCCTTCCTCACAGACTGTGATCGGATATACGCGCCAAGCCCCCGAATGGTTCGGCCATCGGGACCGCGGCTTAGCGGTCGCGCCTCTCGGCGGAGCGCCGGCCCTCCTGGTATCGGCTCAGGGCGCTGCGGATGTCGATCGCACCCTCGGCAGATGCGGTGCTCGGCTCGTCCTGGGTCACTTCGAAGTTCTCCCCCGGGACCCGAACCCTCAAGGTCGTGGTGGTCGCCAGCCGCTCGCCGCGGTCGGGCCGTGGAGCCTGCTCGACCGGCCCGTGCTCGTTCCCTCCCTTGTCGGCCCGGGAGGCGGGCCGCTCCGAAGATCTCGGCTTGGTCAGCAGCGGGCCGAAGACCTCGGCGAGGAACTGCTCCGCCTCGGCTCTCGCCGTCTCGGTCATCGCCACCACGTGCTCCGGAGACCGCCGTCGGCTCTCGTAGCTGGTCAGGTCGACCGTCAACTCCTCGGCCGGCCTCTCGGAGACGTCGGGGCGGGCACGCATCGGGTTGAAGATTCCGGAGTCCCCGTCGTCATCGCGCCAGGGAGACCGTGGGCTCTCACCGTCACGGCTCAGATATCGGGCGGGGATCGTGACCCGAGCGGTCGTTCCGGGTACGGCCGGGACCAGCTTGACACCGATGCCGAGCCTGTGAGCCAGTCGCGCCACCAGTTGGATCCCCATCGTCGGCGTCGCCGGATCGGATGCAACGGCGCTGGGATCCTCGAGCTGTCGATTGATGAGCGCGATCATCGACTCGGGGATGCCGACCCCATGGTCCGAGATGGTGATCAGATAGTCGTCATGGGTGAAGAGCCCGGCCACCCTCACTCGATCTCCCGGGTCGGAGAATGCAACCGCGTTCTCCGCCAGCTCCGCAAGGATCTGAGCGAGACCGCTGACCGCCTCCGTCGCGATGCCGGTCGGCTCCACGGTGGCCATCTCGACGCGTCGATCATCGATGCCGGCCGTTGCGATGTGGAGGAGGTCGGCGACGTCCATCTCCACGAACCCTAATTCTCGGCAGAACTCCCACCAAGGACCCCCAAAAACCCTCGACGCGAGACACCAGGGATCGGGAAGCCGGGGCTCTAAGGTGCTGCCATGTCGAAGGTCTCGAGACTGCGACGCCGGGGACGGGGGCGGGCTCGTCGTCACAGCGCCCTCGACTCTCGCACCTTCGCCATCCGCCACCGCTTCGGACTGATCGTGGCCTGGGCACACGTTCCCGCATTGGCCGCCACCGGCCTCATCCTCGGCAAGGAGGTCTTCGAGGTGGCGGTCGCATCCTTGACTCTCATCGCCATGGCGGCTCTGGGGACGATCGCCCGGAGACGGGCATTGGCAGCCGCCTCGGTCGCCTTCGCCCTGATCACGTCGTCCGGGATCCTGGTCTACTTCACCGACGGCGTCACCGTCGCCCACTTCCACTTCTTCGTGGTGATCACGGCGGTCTCCTTCTACCGGGACTGGCGCACCCTCGCCGTGGCGGTGAGCTACGTGATCGCCTACCAGTTCAGCGCGGGGCTGGTCACCATGACCGAGACCCAGCCCGACGCGGTGGTGACGCCGGTATGGTGGGCGACGATCCATTCCGCTGCGATCGTGCTGCTGTCCCTCGTCCTGTTCGCCGGTTGGAGGCTGACCGCACGCACCGAGGACATCATCTCGGGTGGCGACCTCCGCTATCGGCTGAGCTTCGAAGAGGCGCCGGTGGGCATGGCCCTGGTACAGCCCTCGGGTGTCTTCGTCCAGGTCAACCAGGCCCTGGCCGACCTGATCGGTCACGACATGTCCCACTTCCGGGGGCGGAACGTCCGCAGCGTGGTGCACGGTGACGATCTGGCCGTGCTCGGCGAAGCCTGGGAGGAGATGGGCAATGGCACCAGCCATCACTCCGAGGCCTGGCTCCGCTGTCTCACCTCCGATGGCCACACCGTTTGGGCGATGGCATCCCTGTCTCTCGTTCCCTGGACCGTGGACCAGCCGGCAATCGTCGTCCTGACACTCGAGGACGCGACCCAGTCGTACCTCGAGCAGCACCGTCTCCAGACGCTGATCGCGGGGCGGGACGAGTTCGTCGCCCAGATCGGCGACGAGTTGAGAGGCTCGCTGGATCAGGTGCTCGAGCTCACCGCGGATGGCGGGAGCGGCGGCAGGGACGTGCTTCGCCGGATCGAGAGACACACCCGTGACGTGGCCTCGATCGTCGACGACCTGATGGTCTCCGCCCGTCCCGACTTCCCGGTGGTCGCCGGGCCTTTGGATGCCGGCGAGATCTGCCGCAAGGTGCTCGCCACCCTTCCCGGCGCCCGGGCAATCGAGCTCGAAATCGACTCGACCGAGCTCTGGGCCGATCCGGTCCTCACCCGCCAGGTGCTGGTCAACCTGGTGGACAATGCCGTCCGCTACGGAGGGCCCAACGTGCACATCCGCACGGTGAGATCGGGTCCGGACACGGTCATCCAGGTCAGCGATGACGGCCCGGAAGTGCCCGAGTCGGAGCGTGACCGGCTCTTCAACGGAGACTTGCGCGGTGGCCATCCCACCACACGCCCGGCCTCGGTGGGACTGAGCCTCACCGTGGCCCGCCACCTGGCCCTGCGCATGGACGGCGAGCTCGCCTACCGACGCACCGTCGACCATCGGAACCAATTCGAGCTGAGACTCCCCTCAGAGCAGATCACGGTGCTGGAGAAGCCCCGCCTGGTCGACGACCGGGTGGACATCCCGGCCTGACCGAAGCGCGGCGGCACCCACCCCTCAGTTCGAGGAGGCGCTGCTCCCGACACGGTCCAGGGCATGCTCGACCAGGGCGACGAGGACTCTCTGCACATCCACCCTGACCCGGGCGTCGCAGTACATGATGGGGACGTCGGGCGCGACCTGGAGTGCGTGGCGCACCTCGTCGATGCCGTGCAGCTTCCGCCCGTGGAACGTGTTGATGGCGACCACGAAGGGTGTGCCCCGTTTCTCGAAGAAGTCGACGGCGGCGAAGCCTGCCTCGATACGTCTGGTGTCGATGAGCACCACCGCCCCGATCGCCCCCCGGGCAAGCTCGTTCCACATGAAGTGGAATCGATCCTGGCCGGGTGTCCCGAACAGGTAGAGGACCAGCTGGTGCTTGAGACTGATTCGACCGAAGTCCATCGCGACCGTGGTCATCGTCTTGGTGCCGTCGTCGAAGAGGTCGTCGATCCCGGAGCTGGCCTCGGTGATCAGGGCCTCGCTGCGCAAGGGCTCGATCTCCGAGATCGCCCCCACGAAAGTCGTCTTGCCCACGCCGAAGCCACCCGCCACGACGATCTTCACCGGGGTCAGCCCGGTTCGCTCAGAGCGACCTGATGCCATCGAGAACCTTCCGGAGGAGGTCTTTGTAACCATCACTGTCACCGTCGGTGGTCGCCGAGGGTGGATCGGTGATGGTGACCGCCCCCTTCTCGCGAAGGTCCGCGACCAGCACCCGCACCACCCCGATGGGGACCTCGAGCAGTGCTGCCAGCTCGATTATGGCCGTCTCCTCGCGACTGATGGCCAGGATCTCGGCCATCTCCCACCTCAACTGTCGCCGCATCCGCAGACCGGAGGGGGTGGTGGCGACCAGGGCTTCCAATGCGATCAGTGGCCGTTCCGCACCGGTTCGGCCCCCGGTGAGTGTGTAGGGCCGGACGATCCGCCCCCCCGCCTCGGGCCCGGGAGCCTCCGGCAGGGTCATTCCGCCTCGACCAGCAGCGCCTTGAGCTCTTCGCGGACGTCGGCGGTGAGGCTGTCACCCACCCGTTGGACGAAAATCGACATCTCGAAGGCGATCGCCCCCATGTCGATGTCCTTCTCGGTCAGACAGCAGATCAAAGAGCCGTCCCGGATCCCGGTCACGAACAGCCATCCGTTCTGCATCTCGATGATCACGTTGGAGACCGGACCGGCCCCGAACCGCCCGGCCGATCCGTAGGCGAGACCGATCATCCCCGAGGATACGGCGGCAAGCCGCTCGGCAGTCTCCCGATCGACACCCTCGGACTTGGCCAGGGCCAGCCCGTCGGAGGAGACCACCACCGCCTGTCTGATGCCGGGCACGGTGTCGCAGAGACGACCGAGCAGCCAATTCAGGTTGTCTGCCGCCGAAGTCAATTGGCACCCTCTCCCGCGAGATCGGACTCCTCGCCGACGTCTCCCCCCTCGGCCGCGGCCCGCCTGCCCCGGTCGTAGGCGGCCAGGGCCGACCTGATCCCCTGACCCCCGTCACCGGGCCCGGTGGCCGGCATGTCGACCTCGTCCTCGTTGAATGCCGCACCCGGGGTGCGCACCGGAAGCGGCCCGGGGGGCGCCGTGTCGGCATCCTTGTCCTCGAACTCGGGAGCGGTCAGGTCGACGACTCCATCGTCTCCGGCTGCGGCGGCGACCCGACGGGCGACGTACTCCCGGCTCTCCTCGTCACCGAACTGGGACGGATCGGGGGACGATGGGCCACGGTTCGCCAGCACCTTCTCGGCGTAGTCGCTCTCCCAGTATCTCGGCTCGGGCTCATTCACCGTCTCAAGATGGTCCCGGGGGATGACGACTCTGGCGGTGACGCCGGGCAGTCCCCTGATCAACTCGACGGCCACCCCGTGCCGGTGGGCGAGCTTGGCGACCACGTACATCCCCATGGTGGGCTCCACGGACAGTCCGAGGGCCGGGGGCTTGTCGATGATCCTGTTGAGCTCGGCGAGCCGTGCCTCGCTGATTCCGACTCCTCGGTCCGACACCGTGACCGTGTAGCCGTCGATGTCGAAGAGGCCCGTCACCCGGACCGCTTCGGAGGGGGGCGAGAACTGGATGGCGTTCTCCAGCAGCTCGGCGAGGAGATGGGCGATGTCTGAGACGGCGCCTCCGGAGAGCTTGGCCGGCTCCAGGGCGACCACCTCGATGCGTTGGTACTCGTCGACCTCGCCGACGGCGGCACGTATGACATCGGTCATGTCGGTCGCCTTGCCCCAGACCCGCGGTGACTCCGAGCCTGCCAGGACGAGGAGACTCTCGGCGTTGCGACGCATCCGGGTGGCGAGATGGTCGAGCTGGTAGTAACCGCCGAGGATCTCGGCGTCCTCCTCACGCGCCTCCAGCTCGTCGAGCATGGCGAGCTGGCGGTCGACGAGAGAGCTGTTGCGGCGGGCGAGCGTGACGAAGATGCTGGACACGCCGGCTCGGAGGGCCTCCATCTGACGGGCGGCGACATCGACGAGTGACGCGTGCAGGTCACCGAACGAGCGTGCCAGCTCACCCAGCTCGTCGCCGCGATCGGTGTCGAGCCGGGGTGGGGATATCCGGGAGAGGTCGGCGTCGGGTGTGCGAAGTGCGTCGAGCAGGTCGATCAGGTCCCGGTCGGCGACGGTCCGGGCCGCGGTCGAGACCTCCATGATCGCCCGTCTCATCGAGCGGGAGATCAGGTATACGGTCACCACCGAGCCCGCGACCACCAAACCGACCACCGACCCGACCACTATGGCCCAGACGTCACTCGTAGAGAAGCCGTCGGTGGTGTCGGTGGTGACGAGATTCCAGACGAGGAAGATGCCGATCAGGAGACTGACCACGGCCAGGGGCACCACGGCAAGCGTCACCTTGGTGGGGATGCTCCACTGCCTCGTCGCAGAGTCTTGTCTGTGTTGAGCGCCCGCGCCCTCGCTCGTGCTCATCTGCACATGCGACGATACAGGCGTCACCCCCGATCCTCGGGGATTCACCGACCAAACCGTTTAGCCAGAACCGTGGTCGGGTATCGCTGGTCCGGCCCGGCTTATTGGGGAGCCGGCCCGACTGTCGGACCGCCCGCATCCGGTTCACTCCCGCTCCGGGTGCGGGCGCCGACCCAGGCGCCAGAGGTCAGATCCGTCTCGGGGGCTCCCAATGGAGGCTGACCAGCGCGTCGATCGTCCCGATCAGAGCGAACATCGCCACCGACGTCGCCGCGATCACCACGAGCGGCCCGGTCTCGGCGGTCCAGCGCGCCGCCCACAGGGCCAGCGCCGCTGCCATCAGCATCACCAGGAAGTAGACGACCGCTCGCGGGATCATGCGACGCCGGGCCTCCAGTTGGGCGATGCGTCGCTGCAGGTCGCGCAACGAGTTCGAGGTCAGCTCGATGCGTGGAAACCCCAGGTCGAGCCGGGAGCACACCCACAGGTCGGGGGCGGCCCTTTCGATGTGATAACGACCGGCGACCCAACCTTCGTCGATGCGGGTCCAATCGAGCCGGGGCATCCCTCACTTATAGCCGATTCGCCGATCCTTAGGAAGGGCTGCCGACACCGGCCCTCACCTCATGACAAGGCGACGAATCGACCCCGGCTAGTGCTTCACCTCCAGACCCCCGAAGAGGACTGTTGCGTTGATGTCGAGTCGAGGCGCCGACGAGGAGACTGCATCCTTCGTGGTCACGTTCTCGAACCCGCCGAAGATGGGCAGACCCTTGATGTAGACCTGCCAACCGGTCGGCACCCGGACCTCGACACCGCCGAAGGCGGCGAAGACGTCGAGGACCGCCCCCTGTGCAGGCGTGGCGTTCCGCAGGTCGAGCTCGATACCGCCGAACAAGACCGACATTGTCCCGCCGGTGAAGTTGTCCGAGTGCGAGGCGGCCTCCGTCCCGGAGAATACGTTGAAGCTGCTGACCCGGTCGCCGGCGTCGACCGATGAGCCCAGGCCCCGCCCCAGCAGGATGAATATCCCGACGAGGATGATCACCAGCGGAAGGACGACGTCGCCGAGGTCGACTGCACCCAGGGTGGTCAGCAGCATGGTGACGCCGACGAGGCCGAGCACCAGGGCCACCGGCCAGTGCCGGCGGTTGGACACGAAGGTGAGACCGCCGGCGATGATCACGAAGACCGGCCACCAGTCGCCGATCACAGTTGCGGCATCGAAGACCCCGGCGCTATCCAGGAGCAGGATGGCGCCGACAGCGATCACCACCGCGCCGAGAAACAAGCGTCCCCAGTTCATCGGACCTCCTTCGCTGCGGGACTCTACGGAAACGATCAGTCGCCAGACGCCCCGGACATCCGCCTTCGGGGTGCTGCTTCAGATCTTGGGGAGCTTGAAGCCCGACTTGGCGATGACGTGATCGCGGGATTGCTCGGCGGTGCGGTGGACCGACTCCCAATCGACGTGCAAGAGCTTCCCGCCACGTTTCATGACCCGGCCGGCGATGATGACCGTGTCGACGTTCCCGGTGTCCATGCCCGCCACGATCGCTGTGAGCGGGTCGTTGAGCGGGGTGACGTTCATCCGGTCGGTGCGGAGCATGATGAGATCCGCCTGCTTGCCCGGGGTCAGCGTGCCCACCTTGTGATCGAGCCCGTTGGCCCGAGCACCGTCGATCGTGGCGCACATGACAACTTCCCGCGGCGACAGGCCCGGCTTTCCCTGGCTGGAGGCCTGGGTTCGCTGCAGGGTGAGGACCGAGCGCATCTGGTTGAACATGTCGCCGGGCACGTTGGTCTCGACGTCGACACTCAGCGACGGGCGCAGCCCTCGGTCGAGGAACTTCTGGATGGGGGGCATGCCGTGACCCATCATCATCTCCACCGGCGAGGCGAGTGAAACCGTCCCTCCGGTGTCGACGATCATCTGGATCTCGGTGTCGTTGAGCGTCGTGCAATGGATGTACGTGGTGTCGGGGCCGAGCAGCCCGGCCTCCCCCATCTCCTGGACCTTGGCGTCGAGCCCATAAGTCCCCACTCCGACATGGGTGGAGATCCGCGCCCCGGTCTCTCTAGCCAGCTTCCAGTGGTCTCTCGAGACCTCGAAGTCGGTGAACTCGGGACCGGGAGCGGCGAGGGCAAGGGTCAGCGTCTGGTCCTTGCTGGAGAAGTGCTCGGTTGCCGCCCGCACGAACCAGCTGGGCTGGCGCTCCTCCCACTTCCCCCACCAGGGGAACCCGTAGGCGAAGACTGCACGCATCCCCGAGTCGCGCAAGGCCTGGATCACGGCATCGGTGTGGGCCGGGCTGCCCTGGATGTGGGACCAGTCGAGCAGCGTGGTGATCCCGGCGTCGATGGCGCCGAGGGCCGAGACCAGGTTGCCCACGTAGGCGTCCTCGGGACGGAAGGCGGGGGCCAGCTTGTGGAGGACGAATGAGATGTAGCTGGTGCGGCCTTCCAGGGGCACGTCGGTGCCGATGTTGCGGAGGAGGCCCTCCCAGATGTGCCGATGGGTGTCGATGAAGCCGGGCATGACGATCATGCCGGTGGCGTCGATCACCTCGGCATCCGAAGCCGACAACCCGGGCCCGACCGCGACGATCTCGTCCCCTTCGACCAGGACGTCGCCGGAGACGACGTCGCCGATGGAAGGGTCGAGACTGAGGACGAGGCCGCCCTGGATCAGCTTTCGCTCGTTGGAGACCACCCTGAGGTCGGTGGCGCCCGGATAGAAGTCGGGGAGATGGACCGACTCGCCCACCCTGCTGCCCAAGACGATGCGACGCGCCCGGCGGAAGTTCCGCTTGACCAGCTCTTTGAGATCGCCCACCTGGAAGAGCACGATCCCGGCCAGGACCAGCACGCCGATGATCATCGAGCCGTCGCTCGGGGTCAGGCCGAGGAAGGGCAGCACCGTGATGATCAAGGCGAGGAGGACCGACGCCACCGTGCTGCCCATGAAGGTCGCCCGACCCCCGGCCAGGGAGGCGCCGCCGAGCACGGCGGCGGTGATGCTGTTCAGGGCGAAGGTGGAGCCGATCGATGCGTTGCCCACCGGAGAGCGAGCCATCACCAGGAACGATGCCGCCGCAGCGAGGACACTGGCGATGACCAGGGCCCGCACGCGGACCCAATTGGTCCGGATCCCACCTCGTTTCGCCGACCTCTCGTCGAATCCGACCGCCCGGACCTCGAGACCCGAGCCCGAGGCATGAAGCCAAACGTCGAGGGCGCCGGCGCCGAGCACGATGACGATGAAGGCGATGGGGATCGGTCCCACCTTGGTGGTGAGCAGGGAGACGAGATCGGCGCTGATGGTTCCCTGGGCTGTGGGGCGCAGCGACAGCGAGATGCCGTCGAGGATGCTCAACGTCGCCAACGTGGCGATGATCGACGGGATCTTCACCCCTCGCACCAGGGCCGCGTTGACCAGGCCGAGCACGAGACCGGTGCCGAGGATCACCGCGGTGCCGACGAGGATCTGGCCGGCACCGGCGTCGACACCGATCAGATACGAGGCGATCACCACGCCAAGCGAGATCATCGACCCCACCGACAGGTCGAGATAACCGACCAGGAGGGCGTGGGTCTGGGCGATGGTCACCACCGCCAGGGGCATCGCCAGCAGGAGGATGTTGGTGATGTTTGAGGCGTTGACGAAACCGGGGAAGCGTGTGTTGGTGTACCAGAGCAGCCCGGCGAGGAGGAGGAGCTGGAGAGCCACCGGCATCCAGAGCCGGAACTTCACCACCTTCCGCCACTTGTTCTTGTCCCGTGCGTTGCGCAGCACCTTGCGGGCGAGCTGACGGCCCCGATCCGCCCGGTTGGCGTTGGGGCCGGTCATGACGCCGCCTGCTTGCCCGGCGCCTTGGGCATCGCCACACCTAGGGGCGATCTGGCCGCCTTCGACATGCCGGGGCCCCGCACGATGGCCTCGACGATTCGGGTCTCGTCCAACTCGTCCCCGGGGATCTCCTCGACGATGGTCCCCCGGGACATCACGAGGACCCGATCGCAGAGGCCGGAGAGCTCGAGCGGGTCACTCGACTTGAGGAGGATGGCGGCGCCCGCGTCGCTACGTGTGCGAAGGGCGCGGTAGATGTCGTATCGCGATCCGACGTCGACACCCTGCGATGGCTCGTAGGCCAATATCACCGACGGCTCCTCGAGAAAGGAACGAGACACCGAGACCTTCTGCTGGTTGCCACCGGAGAGAAACTCCACGGGCTGCTCCAGGGAAGGGGTCCGGATCTCCAGCTCGTCGACGAGGCCGCCGACGGCCCGGTGCTCGGCGCGTCGCCTGAGGAGCCCGAAGAAGGAGAAGCGGCCCAGCGACTGCACCGTCGAGTTCACCTTGACCCCGAGCACGCCCATCAGGGCCTCCGTCTTGCGGTCGCCGGGGAGCAGCATCATCCCCGCCCTCACCGCCTCGTGAGTCGAGATGAGTGTGAGCTCCTTGCCGTCGACCTCGACACGCCCGGCGCGGGGAGGGGTGCGCCCGGAGAGGGTGTCGAAGAGTTGAGGCTGCCCGTTGCCCTCGGCGCCGGCGATGCCGACGATCTCCCCGGCCCTCACCGTGAAGCTGACCGGCCCGAACGACTGGCCCTGGAGCCCGTCGACGATCAACGCCTCGCGGGACTCGTCGGGCGGAGCCGACGCCGGGGGGAAGGCTGCTTCGAACGGGCGTCCCACGATCCGCTCCACCAGCTCCGACTCGGTGGTCCTCCTCGCGTCGAAGGTCCCCTGTGTCCTGCCGTCCCGAAGCACGGTGACCCGATCGGCCACCTCGAGCACCTCGGGCAGCCGATGGCTGACGTAGACGACACCGACCCCGCGTCGCTTGCAGGCGAGAACGGTGCGATGCAGCGCCTCCACCTCGTCGGGGCCGAGGGCCGTCGTCGGCTCGTCGAGCAGCAGGACCTTGGGATCGATGATCAGGGCCTTCGCCACCTCGAAGAGCTGGCGCTCGGCCATGCTGAGGAACCCCGCGGGGACGTCGGGGAACAGCTCCATGTCCAGGTCGAACTCGGCGAGCAGCTTCCGTGCCCATCGCTTCCTCCGCCAATAGGGCGGACGCCGCTCCGGTGGCGCGGCGAAGTAGAAGTTGTTCTTGACCGGCTCGGGCCCCACCGACGACCCGTCCTGATAGGCCATGGCCAGCCCGAGCTTGCGCGCCTGAGCCGGGGAGTCCCGCCTCAGACGTCGTCCCCCGATCCAGACCTCCCCGTTATCGGGTTCCACGAAGCCTGACGCGATCCCGAGGAGGGTCGACTTCCCGGAGCCGTTCTCCCCGACCAGGGCGTGCACCTCGCCGGCCCGGCAGTCGAAGCTGACGTTGGTCAGCGCTCGAACCGCACCGAATTGGCGGGAGACACCCTTCAGATCGAGGACCGACCCGGTGTCGGCCGGCCCTCCTCCGGGATCGCGTTCAGTCATCAGCCGCCGAACATCAGCTGCAACACGTTGTCGGGCACGAGAGACGTCCCTGACACGACCGGGTTGGCCCGGTCCGGGTTGCAGTCGGCTTCGGTCACCTGCCGCATCACATGGGGCACCTCGATCTCACCCGGGACCTCGTAGCCCTGCAGTGCGAGCATGGCCGCGGTCACGCCGATCCGTGACTGGAAGTTGCCTCCCGCCGAGTAGAAGATCTGGTAGGTCGGCTCTGCCCGCTCCGCCCAGTCACAGAAGAGACTCTGCTCGTCGGTGCGCAGGGCGAGGGTGAGATTCTCCACCGGGATCCCGAGCTCCTCGTAGGCGAGGAGACCGGAGAGGATCCCGTCCGCATACTCGTACGCGTACCCGCGGATGTCCGGGGTGGCGGTGAGCAGGCCCCTGAAGACGTCAGGGATGATCGGGTTGAACCAGTTGGTGTCTCCCGTCGTGCTGTTCTCGTCAGCCGGAGGGTTGACCAGGTTCAGACCGTCACCCAGGGCCTCGATGGTGCAACGCTGCCAGCCGAGCGACAGGGCGTTGCCCGGGGTCCCTCCGAGGAGAGCGACGTTGCCTTCGCCGACACCGGTGTTCAGGGTCTCGGCAAAGCTGTTGCCCAGCTCGCAGAGGTTCTCGCCGACCACGGTCGTGTAGTCCTCACCGGGGGTGAGGGCGCCTTCCTGACCCGGCAGACCCACGTAGCCCGCCGAGAACGGCACGTACGGGATGCCCGCCGCCTCCGCCTCGAGCACGACCGGCGCCAGCAACGCACCCATGTCCGGGTATCCAACGATGAAGTCGACACCGCTCTGGATCAGGAACCGGATGTCGTTCTCGTGGATCGCCGGATCGGCGTTGAAGTTGGCAGCCGTGGAGATGATCGTCCCGATCTCCGGATAGGTGAGCGCCTGGAGGACGGCCTCCATATGGCTCACGGCGCGCCAAACGTTGACGTCGTTGCCGCCACCGTCCGCGTATCCCATCACCAGGTCGCCACCGCTCCCGGTCTCACACTGCTGCTCCCGCCAGCACTCCATCGCCTTGTCGACGGTGGCCTGGTCGAGGTCCTGGGTCGCCCTGGCGACCGAGGCCAGGATGATGTCCCAGCTCTCAGGGGCCGACGGCTCCACGGGCCCAAGGGCCTTCTCCACGAGGGCCATGTCGGCCGCACCCGGGTCCTCGCCGAACTCGGCGAGCGGGTTGTCCGCAGGAGCGGCGCTGGTCGTCGTCCCCGCCGGCGCCGTCGTGGTGGGTCCGGCGTCGGCTGTCGTCGTGGTGTCCGCGGCGCCCGCGGTGGTCGTGGTCTCCGCCGTGCCCGTGCACGCGGCCACGACCATCGCCAGCACGGCGAGCACCCCGATGATCTTGGTTCTACTCATATCCTCCTCCGTTCAAGCGTCATCACGCCCATCACTCTTGGTTCTTCTCGCAGTCGGCGGATCGTGGTCTCCTTTCTCAACCTGTCCCGTCGATTGAGCTAGTTCGTTTTCGTTTGCCGGAACGACCCGTTCGTCGCCGTTCGCGGAGCAACCGCTCCACGGCCTTGATGATCCGATCGCCCGAAACCAGCATCCCGCCGATGATCACCAGGCCGAACACCACGAACTGGAGGTCCTTGGGCAGCCCTAGGGTCAACATCATCTGATTGAGGCCAAAGAGGAAGAAGGAGGCGGCGAAAGTCGACAACGGGCTGGCCAGCCCACCGGTGAGGGCGGCGCCGCCGATGACGACGGCGGCGATCGGGCCGAGGAGGTACTGGTTGTCGATCGCCACGCCCGGTGTCCGCCGCAGCCCCGCCAGGGCGACGCCGGCGAGGGCGAACAGGACGGCCGCCGCCACATAGACGAGGATCTGGTTGAGCCTCACCCTGACACCCACCACCTCGGAGGCGACCGGGTTGGCCCCCACCACCTGGAACCTCCTCCCGGTCGCGGTGTATCGGAAGCCGAGGACGAGCAGCACGGTGATGGCCGCACCGATCCAGAACACGGGGCTGATCCCGAGGATTCGGGTGAACGTCCAGCTCGACCATCCCCTGGGGACCTGGCTCTGCACCGGGAAGGTGCGGCCATATCGATTCAGCACACCGGCCACCACCTGGCCGACGGCGAGGGTGACGATCAGGGCATTGAGACGCAGACCGCCGATGAGGATCCCGTTGACCAGCCCGATCAGGGCGGCGACCCCGACCGCGGTGAGGATGGCGATCCCGATGCGGGCATCGTCACCCTGTCCGACGCCGACCATGATCGCCGCCGCCAGCGTCACCGTCGACGGGGTGCTCAGATCGATGCCCCCGGTCATCACCACCAGCATCTGGCCCAGTGCCGTGATCCCGAGGAGGGCTCCATAAGGGGCGATGGCGCTGAGGGCGACACTGCTCAAGGTCGCCGGCGCCCAGACCCACGCCACCACCACCAGGACGACGATCGCCAGATACACCGGCATGTAGCGGGAAGCGACCACGAACCGGGTCAGCGCCGAAGCCGGGGCGCGCAGGGTGGTCACCGCATCACCTCCCCGGCGGTGGGGAGACCGGCGGCCCGCGCCACGCGGCGCTGGGCGGTCACCGCCAGGTCACGGGCCTTGGCCGCGTCGGCGACCAGTTCCCCCTCTCGCACCATGGGCCTGCCGGCGACCAGGACCCAGTCGATGTTGGAGGTGTCCATGCCCCAGACCACGGCGCCGATCGGGTCGTTGACCGGGTGGATGTTGGGACGATCTGCGCTCAGCACCAGGATGTCCGCCTGCTTTCCGGCCTCCAGCGACCCGGTCACGGCGCCGAGACCGGCGACCCGGGCGCCGTCACGGGTGGCGAACCGGATGACCTCGCGTGTGCTGAGCAGGTTGGGGACCCCCGCCTTGCCGGCCAGCTTGAGGTCGAAGAGGGTCGCGTGCTGTATGGCGTTGGCGGCCCGCATCGCGGCAAAGATGTCTCCCGGCGCCAGAGCCTCCTGGTCGACGCCGAGCCCTGGGCGGATGCCCCGGTCGATGAGACCCTGGATCGGGGGCGCCCCGAGACCGATCGCCATCTCGCTGGCCGGCGCCAGCGAGACCGCGGTACCCGAGGAGGCGATGGCGTCGAGATCGGCGGAGTCGAGCAGCGAGCAGTGGATGAGCGTCACGTCGGCGCCGAGCAGCCCTCGCCGCCCCAGCTCGGCGATGGAGCCCGCCGCCGCCGGGTCGGTCCCGGCGTGGGCATGGATGCGCATGGCCATCTCCCGCGCCGTGACCCATTCGGAGGACACCGTGTCGAGGTCGGGGCCGGGATCACAGGAGCCGACGGCGACGGTGGTCCGGTCACCCGGGGAGAGCTCGCCGGGCCGCGACCCGAGCCCGCCCGCGGCACCAGACCAGTGTGGCGCCGCCATGGCGAACACCGAGCGGACTCCGGCCTCGGCATGGGCCTGGAGCGCCGCCTCGGCGTACCCGGGGCCGGGAGGGAGGTCGGCCCAGTCGACGACGGTGGTGATGCCTGCCTCGGCCGCACCGAGCAGGCCGATCAGGGTGGCGGCGTATACGTCGTCCGGCCCGTGGTGGGGGCCGTACACCGCAGGAGCAGCGGAGGACTCGCCGAAGTTGCGGAACAGCGATCTCCACAGATGACGGTGGGTGTCGACGAATCCGGGCATCACGATCGACTGCGCGGCATCGATCACCTCGGCACCACGGGATCGCAGGTCGGGACCGACCTCTTCGATCCGGTCGTCGACCACGAGGACGTCCGCCTGGGTGAAGTTGGGGGTGCGTGTGCCCAGCGTGAGCACACACCCCCCGCGGATCAGGGTCTTGCTCAATTGCCTCCCGCGGAGTCGACGGCCTTGAGCACCGTCTCGTAGATTCGGTCCACCGACGGGATCGCCAGGTCTTCGAGTGAGGCCGCCGATGGCAGCGGGATGTGAGGCGTGGTTATCCGGATGCTGGGCCCGTCGAGGTCCCAGAAGGCCTCTTCGTCGACGATGGAGACGACCTCGGCCCCCCAGCCGCAGAGACGGGGGTTCTCCTCGACGGTGAATAGCCGTCCCGTCTTCGAAACCGAGTCGAGGATGGTCCGGGTGTCGAGCGGGACCAGCGAGCGCACGTCGATCACCTCCGCCGAGATTCCCGCCGAGGCGAGGAGCTCCGCCGCCTCCAGGGCGCGCGGCACCATCAGTGCGAGGGCGACGATGGTGGCGTCGGTTCCCTCCCGAGCCACTTTGGCGACGCCGAGCCGATCCACGATCTCACCGTCGGGGATCTCGGTCTTGGTGGCCATCAGGGACTTGTGCTCGAAGAAGATCACCGGATCGGGGTCACGGATTGCCGCCGCCATCAGCCCTACCACGTCGGTCGGCGTGGAGGGGGCCACCACCTTCAGTCCGGGGATCATCATGCACCAGTTCTCGACCGACTGGGAGTGCTGGGCGCCGAACCGGGAGCCTCCGCCGTTGGCGGTTCGGATGACGAGGGGAAAGCTCACCTGCCCGTTGGTCATGTATCGGCTCTTGGCGATCTCGTTGGCGATCATGTCGAAGCACACCGCGATGAAGTCGGAGAACATGATCTCGGCGATGACCGGAACCCCTGTCATCGCGGCGCCCATCGCCGCGCCCACGATCGCTTGCTCCGAGATGGGCGTGTCCCTCACCCGATCCGGGCCGAACTCGTCGAGCAGTCCCACCGTCGTCTTGAAGACACCCCCTGCGGCGGCGATGTCCTCGCCGAGCATCACCAGACGGGGGTCGCGTCGCATCTCCTGGGCGATGCCATAGGCAACGGCCTCGCGATAGCTCAGTTCCGCCATGCCGAGCCTCCGTCTGCGTAGACCTCGGTCAACAGGACCTCTTCCCCCGGCTCCCGGCCGTGCTTTGCGAACTCGGTGGCGGCGTCGACCGCGGCCGCGACCTCGCGCTCGATGCTGCTGAGTCGCTCCTCGGGCGCGCCCAGGGTGAGGAGACGGTCGTGATACATGGGGATCGGGTCACGCTCCTTCCAAGCCTCGACCTCCGCCTCGGGGCGGTACTTGCCGGGGTCGGCACGGGAGTGCCCCCCGGACCGGTAAGTGACCGCCTCGATGAGAGCCGGGCCCCTGCCGGCGCGGGCGGCGGATATCGACTTGTCTGCGGCGAGGTACACGGCGTCGGGGTCGTTGCCGTCGATGAGGACGGGCTCGAGTCCGTATGCAGGGGCCCGATCGGCGGCGGGGTTTTCGACCGCGGTGATGAGGTCGATCGGGGTGTACTCCATGTAGAGGTTGTTCTCGCAGACGAACACCACCGGCAGGTTCCAGATCTTCGCCATGTTGAGCGCCTCGTGGAACGCCCCGATGTTGGTGGTGCCGTCGCCGAAGAAGGCCACTGCCACCTGATCGGTGCCCCTCATCTGTGCCGACCAGGCCGCCCCGTTGGCGATGCAGAGATGGGCGCCGATGATGGCGTAGGAGCCCATCATCCCCTTGGCGGCGTCGGTGAGGTGCATCGAGCCCCCCTTGCCGCCGAGAACGCCGTTCTCACGACCCAGGAGCTCGGCCATGGCCGGGCCCAGCTCCATCCCACGGGCCAGCGAGTGGGCATGGCCGCGGTAGGTGGCGAAGGTGTAGTCGTCGGGTCGCATCGCCGCCCCGAAACCCGTGGCCACCGCCTCCATCCCCAGGGAGAGATGGCTGGTCCCCTTGACCAGGTTCTGCATGAACAGGTCGTAGGCCCGCTTCTCGAACTGGCGCAGCCGCTGCAAGATGCGATACATCCCGAGCCGTGTGTCCATGTCGATGGGGGCGTCGGCCAGGGTCCGGTCGACCGGCTTTGGCACCCGCGGCTCGCGGAGGGCGTAGTCGTAGCTGGGATCAGTAGGCATTGGCCACCATCAGCTCTTCGCAGGGGAACAGGGTGATGATCTTCGGCCCGTCGGCGGTGACGATTATCTCCTCCTCGATCCGGGCCGCCGACCGGCCATCGGCGGCGGGCGCATAGGTCTCGAGGGCGAAGAACATCCCCTCCTGGATCTCCACCGGGTCGTCGAGAGAGTTCAGCCGGCTGATGATCGGGCGCTCGTGGAGACCGACACCGACCCCATGGCCGAACTGGAGCCCGAAGGCGTCCATCTCGTCCTGGAACCCGAATTCGTGGGCTTCGGGCCAGACCTTGGCGATCTGGTCGGTGGTGGCTCCCGGCTTGACCAGCTCGATGGCTGCGTCCATCCACTCCCTGGCCTGCTTGAAGGCGTCGCGTTGCGCCTGTGTGGCGCGTCCGACCACGAAGGTGCGGTAGTAGCAGGTGCGATATCCGTTGAAGGCATGGATGATGTCGAAATAGGCCTGGTCACCCGGTCGGATGATGCGGTCGGAGAACACATGCGGATGCGGGCTGCATCGCTCCCCGGCGATCGAGTTGATCGCCTCGACGAATTCCGAGCCCATCTCGAAGAGCCGGGCATGGGCCAGGCCGACCACGTCCGACTCCCGGACACCGGGTTTGAGCATCTCGAAGATGTCCTGGTAGACGCCGTCGACCATGGCACAGGCCTGGGTGAGCAGGACGAGCTCGTCCGGGCTCTTGATCTCCCTGGCGCGCATCATCGCCTGCTGTCCGTCCACCACCTGGAGACCGGCCGCCTGCAGGGCGAGCAGCACCGCGGTCTCGGCCATGTCGACACCGAGTCTCTCGCCGGCCACACCGGCGTCCTCGAGAGCCCCCTTGATCTCCCGCACCGCCCGGGCGTGGAGACCTGTCTCCGGCCCGATCGCGCCCTGGAGTCCGGTGTTGCCCCCGATCGAGTTCTCGGTGTCGTAGAGGTGGGGCAACTGGAGACGGTGTGCCTTGGCCGCCGAACCGAAGTCCCAGATCTTGGGGCGCCCCGTCTTGGTGACCAGCGCCCAGCGCTCCCCCTTGTTGAACGCCCAGTAACCGATCTGTGTGGCCGTGGCGTAGCGGATGTTGGAGGTCTCGAAGAGGAGGACGGCCCCGAGGTCGAACTCGTCGAGCATCTGCCTGACCCGGGCGAGGCGGTAGGTGCGGAGCCGCTCGAAGTCGACCCGGTTCTCCCAGTCGACCGCCATCACACCGGGTGCGGGACTGGTGGCTACGGGAAATTCAGGCATTTCGTCCTCCTGTCGATCGTTGCTCACTCGGCCGGCCGGACCTCGCCGGCCAATGCGTTCTCCAGGTACGCCCAGTCGCGGGCGAACCGGTAGGAATGTCGCGGCGGCGGCATCGGCGCCTGTGTCTCCAGCCAGCGCACGATGCCGTCACCGACGTTCTTGAACTCGTGGACACACCCGACGCCGGCCCAGGCGATGTCACCAGGCTCCAGGTGATACCTGGCACCGTCGAAGGCGGCCTCCACCTCGCCTTCGAGGATCAGGTAGGCCTCCTCGAGCGGGTGGTCGTGCGCGCCGGCGAAGCCCCCCTGCTCGTACTGAACCATGAACATCGTCGACAGGTCGGCCCCCAGGTCGGAGTCGACCATCATCTTGACGCTGATGCCGCTGTAGACGAGCAGCGCCGTCCTCATGCTGGCGCTCAGGGCGAGACGGTCCTGGGTCTGCATCGCGGGGTCCATGTTCTCGGGGTCGATGTGCCCGAAGTATCGATTCCGTGGGTCGCGCACATCGATCGCAACCGGGTCGGCAGTGGCAGATGACGCGGCGAACTGGGTGTCGTAGCCGAATCGCTCCCGGGGAAGGGGTGCCTTCATCTCGGCGAAGGACACCGGGAAGTCGGAGAGATTTCGCAGCCCGTGGGTGGTCCCCACCGGCACCAGCCCGTAGTCGCCGGTGACCAGTCGGAGACTTCCCTCGGGGGTGTCTAGGACGAGGGCGCCCTCGATCACGTAGATCGACTCCTCGAAGGAGTGGATGTGGCCGGCGGCGTGCCCACCGGGCTCCAGTCTGGCCACCCTGAACCCCATCTGGGTGGACCCACCGGGCTCGTCGACGACCTCGGCGCCCAGATAGCCCTCACTGCGCCCGGTGAACTCGGGCGGCGTGTCGTAGTGGAGGTCGGCGACCTTCTTGACGATGTGATTCGACATCAGCCGCCCCCATCCCTGAGGAAGACGGCGACAGCGCTCATGTCGCGCTGCCCCATGCCCGCGGCATTTGCCTTGGACACGATGTCGAGACCGGTCTCCGCCTGAGCCATTGGTGCCCCCACCCGCGAGGCGAGACCGGTGATGAGCTCCAGGTCCTTCTCCACGAGCTGCAGGGTGAAGGCGACGGCGGCCTCATCCGGATTCTCGAATGCATCCCTCTTGTACTGGACGTACGGAGCACCTCCGACACCGGACACGAAGACCTCGTAGGCGAGGGAGCGATCCACCCCTGCTTTCTCGGCGAGGACGAGCGCCTCGGCCAGGGAGACATTTATGCCATGGACGAGCCCGTTGACTGCGAGCTTGCAGACCGCACCCGCACCGCGACTCCCCACCCGGATGACCCG
Source organism: Acidimicrobiia bacterium (assembly GCA_035550735.1). GTDB lineage: Bacteria > Actinomycetota > Acidimicrobiia > Spongiisociales > ZC4RG35 > JANQRA01. The sequence goes on from DASZOM010000052.1 coordinate 39,664, forward strand.
CTTGGCGATGGCGCCGAGCACAGGCTCGATCCGGTCGATTGCCTCAGGCTCGCCGCCGGCCATGACCGTGAGCCCTCCCGCCTCCACGGTGGTGACGCTGCCCGACACCGGGCAATCGAGGAAGTCGGCCCCGGTGCGATCCATGCTGGCGCCGACCTCGGTGACGGTCTCCGGCGCGACGGTCGAGGTGTCGGCGGCGACCAGGCCTTCAGAGCTTCCCTCGACCACGCCATCGGGGCCGAGGTACACGGCGCGGAGCGCCTCGTCGTCGGCCATGCTGGAGACGACGAAGTCATTGTTGGCCGCGGCGTCAGCCGGGGTGTCGGCGATCCTGGCTCCGGTCTCCCCGGCCACCGCCTCGGCCTTGGCCCGGTCCCGGTTCCACACGGTCAGCCCGTACCCGGCCGCGGCGAAGCGGCGCGCCATGGCTGCACCCATTCGACCCGCGCCGACCACCGCGACTGTGGGCGTCACCTCACTCACTGATTAGTGACACTACACACTCCGCCGATGTCTAACGCTGGAGAAGCGGTTTCACCTGATCGGCGATGTGATGGCCGATTGCGATGCTGGCCGTGGCGCCGGGCGAGGGTGCGTTGAGGACATGGACGGTGTTCCCGGCCCGCTCGATGACGAAGTCGTCGACCAGGTTCCCGACGGCATCGACCGCCTGTGCCCTGACCCCGGCACCGCCGGGGAGCAGGTGCTCCGGGCGGAGGGCCGGGACCAGGTTGCGGGCAAGCCGCGCGTAGAGCCGGGTCGAGCGGGAGTTGATCATCTCCTTGGCACCGGAGACCCAGTGACGACGGGCCAGTCTGCGAAAACCGGGATGACCGAGCACCGATCGAAGCTCCGCCCAGTCGGGCCGGGCGTCGCGGTAGTGCTCCCGGCCGAAGGCGAGCACCGCGTTCGGGCCGACCTCGACGGACCCGTCGATCCGTCTCGTGAAATGGACCCCGAGGAAGGGGAACCTGGGATCGGGCACCGGGTAGATCAGGGTCTTCACCAGGTGGGCGGCCTCGCCGGCCAGCCGGTAGTACTCCCCCCGGAAAGGCACGATCCTCACCTCGGGGACGACACCGGCCATGGTCGCCACCCGGTCGGAGTGAAGCCCGGCGCAGTTGACCAATGCCCGGGCGGCGAAACGCTCGCCCGCCTCGACGACCACCCGGTCGCCGTCCGGCGCGATTGCGGTCACCTCGGCGCCAGTCACGATCTCGGCTCCCGTCGAGCGCAGGCGGTCGGCATGATGGGCGGCGATTCCGGGGAAGTCGGCCACACCGGCCTCGGGCACGTGGAGCGCGTCGATCCCGGTGGCGGCGGGCTCGAATTCGGCGATCTCGCCCGAGGCGAGACGGCGCATCCCGGTCAACCCGTTGGCCTTGCCCCTCCTCTCCAGCTCGTCGAGCGCCGGCACCTGGGACGGGTGGGTCGCGATCACGAGCTTCCCCGACCGGCCGAAGGGGATGCCTGTCTCCTCACAGAGCCGGTAGACGGCATCCCGGCCCTCAACACAGAGGCGGGCCTTGAGAGACCCCGGCCGGTAGTAGAGGCCGGAGTGCACGACCCCGCTGTTGTGACTGCTCTGGTGGGCAGCGACGGTGGCTTCCTTCTCCAGCACCAGGAGCGAGACCCCCTGCAGCCCATCGGTCAAGGCGCGTGCGGTGGCCAGGCCGATCAGCCCTGCCCCGATAACGCAAACGTCGTAGACCTGTTCCCTGCTCACAACCGCCTTCCCGGAGACCGCGATCAGTGACACTGCACACTGCCGCAGCACGAGGGTATATCCTCCGGGCCGCGGACGTCTTGGTGACCACGAGAAGGGAGAGAAGATGGCCGATGGAGCGGTGGTCGTGGTGGGTGGGACCGGGGGGCTGGGTCAGGAGGTCGCCCGTCACTACGTGGACCAGGGCCGCAAGGTCGTGATAACCGGGAGCGAGCAGTCCCGCACCGAGACCGTCGCCGGCGAGCTGGGCGACGGTGTCAGCGCCATCGGTTTCGACCTCGCCCAGCCGGAGACGATCGCCGGTGCGCTGGCCGACGTGGGCCCGGTGTCCCGTCTCGTGCTCGCCTCGATCGCCCGGGACAACAACCCGGTCAAGGAGTACGACATCGCCGGGGCCATCAACCTGACCACGATGAAGCTGGTCGGATACACCGAGACGGTTCATACCCTCCTCGGCCGCTTCGGCGACGACACGTCGGTCGTGATGTTCGGCGGCCGGGCCAAGGACCGTCCCTATCCCGGCTCCACCACGGTGACCACCGTGAACGGCGGCGTCAGCACCCTGATCCGCACCCTCGCCATCGAGCTGGCCCCGGTGCGCTTCAACGCCATCCATCCCGGGATCGTCGGCGACAGCCCCTATTGGAAGGACAAGAACCTCGACGGTGTCGTGGCCCGGACTCCCACCGGCCGGCTGGCCACCATCGCCGATGTGGTCGACGCTACCGTGTTCCTCCTCGAGAACCCTGCGGTGAACGGGGTGAATCTGTATGTCGACGCCGGTTGGATGCTGATGTGAGCGATAGCCACCGGGCACCTGAGCTGTTCCACGGGCTCGATGGGATCGGCGACCGTCTGCGAGAGGAACGGATACGGGCCGGGCTCAGCCAGCGCGAGCTGGCGCGTCGGCTGGGGCTCTCGGCCAGCCTCATCTCCCAGCTGGAGAGTGGTCTCTCCAAGCCTTCGGTGGGCACCCTCTATGCGATCGTCACCGAGCTCAACCTCTCACTCGACCGGGTGATCCGTGGCGAGGACTTCAATGGCGACGGCACCCCCACCGGAAAGCCCGACGAGACCGGAGTCGACCCCCTGGTCCACCCGGAGGATCGTCAGGTGATCGATCTCGCCTCCGGGGTGAGATGGGAGGAGCTGACCGCGACCTCCGAGGAGGGCGTCGACTTCCTGCTCGCCACCTACGAGGTGGGAGGAGCCTCGACTCCCGACCAGTCGCTGATGCGTCATCACGGCCGGGAATACGGGTACGTGATGAGCGGGACACTGGGCATCCAGATCGGCTTCCAGGAATACGTCCTGTCCCCGGGTGACTCCATCGCCTTCGACTCGACCCGGCCCCATCGTCTCTACAACAAGGGCGACACCCCGGTGCAGGCGATCTGGTTCGTCTCCGGACGCGACGCCGACCACCGGGTCCACACCGAGTAGATCAGGCCGAACGCTCTTTCCAGGCGGCGATCTGCCGCTGCACGGCTGCCGCGTCGAACCAGGCGTTCTCGTAGCTGATGAGCCCATCCCGGATCTCGAAGATGTGCAGGATCCGGATGTTCACCGGCGCACCTCCGCCTTCCATGCCCGACCAGACCCCCTCGACGTGACCGGTGAGTATCGACTCGTCCACGACATGCCGCCCGTCATCACCCGTGAAGCGCTTCACCGACCTCAGCTCGACGTCGGGGATGGCGTCGATGATCGAGGCGTAGACCGAGCCGACCTCCGCTTTCCCGTGGAAGGGGGCTTCGGGATGGGTGACGTCGTCCCAGACGATGTCTTCTGTGTACGTGGCGAGGGTCGCGGCCACGTCGTGGGCGTTCTCGGCTGCGAAGTGACGGTCGATGATGTCCATGGGGCAACGATATGCCCACATGCACCGGCTGCGCCCTATAGATTGCGCGTATGGGGCTCATTCTCAACCTGCTGGCCACGGCGGCTTCCCTGTGGGTGGCGGTGTGGCTGATCGACGGCTTCGAATTCGACGGCCAGTGGTGGCAATTCATCATCATCGCCCTCATCCTCGGGATCGCCAACGCGGTGGTGAAGCCGATCCTGAAGATCCTGAGCCTGCCCCTGGTGATCCTCACCCTGGGTCTGTTCCTCCTGGTGGTCAATGCGATCGTCCTTCAGATCGTGGTGTGGCTCTCCGGGGTCTTCGAGCTCGGTCTGACCTCGACCGGTTTCTTCTGGGCGACCTTCCTCGCCTCGATCGTCGTCTCGATCGCCGCCTGGCTGATCGGGGCGATCCTCCCCGACGACTGAGCCCCTTCGCGCAACCCAGGGTTATGAGCGTCGCTGGGCGACGCTCACAACCCTGGGTTCGCTAGCTCGGACCGGGGACTCTGGCCACTCCCCCGATCACCACGCCGACCACCGGCAGGCTGAGCACCAGGCCGTTGAGACCGTCCTGGTCGGCGATGCCGATCGCGGCCAGGAGGCCGAGACCGGTGCAGACCAGGGCGACGGCCAGGACCGGCCGCCACCAGAGCGGAGCCGGCCGGGAGTCTCGCTCCGGGCGCTCGAAGCGCCCGAAGATCGCGATCAATGCGGCGGTGGGGACGACGAGGACGGCGAACCACAACGGCCGGGTCGCCCACCAGACACCCGTGAGCGGCGCGATCCCGAACCCCCAGCCACCGGCGAGCAGCCCGAGCCCGATCACGATCACCATCGCCGTGAGATGCCAGAGGTAGAGGGACATGATCCGGGCGCTGATCGCCACAACCGTGGTCCACGCCCCGACCCGGGCCATCAGACGCTGCAGGGCAGGCTCTGCCAGCAGGACGGCCCCGGCCTGGAAGAGCCCGAGGAGGACGAGGGTCACCCGCGGCGGGTAGGAGTTGGTGACCTGGGCGGTGTCGAGCCCGACCATAGCCACCGGATAGGGCCCCGCCCCCACCAGGGCCAGGGTGCCGGCAAGCCCGGCCAGGGTCAGGGCGAGGCGTCGGGGCACGCCCCGAAGCCGTCCGTCGACCCAGGCGTAGCCCAGCTGGTGCACCGTTCCCCAGACGAACACGTAGTTGAGGAAGCCGACCCACACCACACCGGCGCCGATCGAGAGCAGGTCGGCCGTCCCCGCCAGGGCGATGCCGGCCACGATGGACCACCATCCCGTCCGCTCCCAGATCAAGAGTGCGGCCGGGGCGAGGGTGACGATCAACACGTAGGCAGCGAGGAACCAGGTCGGAACCAGGGCGACCTGTGAGGCGAGCTGGAGGATCTCCCAGTCCAGCCCGAGACGAAGCCCCAGCCATCCGCCGAACGTCCACACCAAGAGGAGCGGGACGACCGGGAGAGCGAGTCTGCGAAGCCGGGCCCGCAGCCAGGCACCGTAGGGCGAGCCATCCCGTCGGGCCGAGCGCCAGGACAGGGCGTTGGAGAACCCTCCCACGAAGAAGAACAGCGGCATCACCTGGAACACCCAGGTGAGGGGGTGGGTCCAGCCGGCCAGCTCGAGGAGGTGGCCGGGGACGATCTCGGCGTCCTCGAAGGTGATCGCCGCCATCAGCCAGTGGCCGAGCACAACCACCAGGATCGAAGTGACCCGAACCAGGTCGACGACCCGATTCCGTGTCGGCGGTGTCGCCTCGGCCATCGCCCGGGCGGATGTGAGGAAGCTGATCGGCGGATTCTGCCAGCGAGAGGGCCACCGGCCTGTCATGCCCTTGCTTAAGCTCCCGCCACCCCATGATCCCCGCGCTCACCATCCTCCACATCGCCATCGCCGCGGCATGGTTCGGGCACAAGCTGTTGATACCCGGTGACATCAGACGTTCGGCGGGGGCAGGTCAGGACGAAGCCCTCGCCTTGTTGAGACGTCTCAGACGAGCGGAGCGATTGGGCCGGCTCACCGGTCTGGGCACCGTCGTGTCAGGTGGGTTGCTGGCCTGGGTGGTGGGGATCGGAAAGGTCGGCGTCGCGACCTGGGTCGGGGCGGGGCTGGTTGTCGTTGCCATCGCGATCGGCGCCGTGATCGCCCGGCCGGCCATGAAGACGCTCGTAGCCGCGGCCGAGTCCGGCGACCGTATCGCGGCCAGCGTCGCCGGCGCTCAGATCGGGAGGGTCCTGGGGATCGAGAGCCTCCTCTGGCTCGGTGCACTCACCGCAATGGTGCTTTGACACGGCGTGCCTGCCCGAGGAGGGCTCAGGACACCCGTTGCCGATCGCGGTGCTCGACTCTCCCGTCGGCATGGAGGGCAAAACGGCCTTCGGACCGCTGGTGGACCGGGTCGGGTCGGGACCATGGCCATCCCCCGAACCGGGTGCGGCGATAGTCATCCACCGCCTGACGCAGCTCCTCGGCGCTGTTCATCACGAACGGCCCCAGCTGGAAGACCGGAGCCCCGATCGGGCGTCCCTGCAGCATGAGTATCTGGGCTGGGGCGCCCCGATTCTCGATGGGAGCGGTGGCGGTGGGATCGAGCCGCACCGCGGTGTCGATCTCGACCGGGGTGGAGGCGACAATGAGGTCGTCGCCGGCGAAGGAGTAGAGAGTGCGGTTGGTGCCGGCATGTGCCGGCGGCAGATCGAAACGCGCCCCAGGAGCGAGCCGGATCAACCAGATGGCGAAGTCGGTGTCGGGACGAGAGGCCCAGGAGTCCGGTGGCGGGGAAGGCGGGGCGCTCTCGCCGAGCCGGCCGGCGATCGTCTCGATCTCGACCCCAGGCGCCGGGGACACGGTCGGGATGTCCTCGCTCCAGAGCATGCCGAAATACGGGTCGACCATCTTGGACCGGGGCGGCAGGTTCAGCCAGATCTGGAAGAGCTCGAGCGGATTGTCCCCGGCCGGGTCGAGCAGCGGGAACATCTCGGCATGCATGATCCCGCTTCCCGTGGTGAGCCATTGGGTGTCTCCCTCGCCGTAGCGGGCAGTCGCCCCCAGGGAATCGGAGTGGTCGACGTAGCCACGCCGGACCACGGTGACGGTCTCGAAGCCGCGATGGGGATGCTGGGGGAATCCGGGGACCACCACCCCGTGATACATGCTCCAGCCGTCCAGATACGAGAAGTCGGATCCGATGTTGCGGCCGTGCAAGGGCCGGGATGGGCCCAACTCCTCGTTGCCCGACGGATAGTGGTCGAGGTGGTGGACCGTGAACAGGAACGGGTCGAACCCCTCCCACGGAAAACCGAGGTCGACCAGGTCTGTGATGACGCTCATCTCACCCTGCAACCCCGGGGCAGAGCCGTCTCTTCCCGTCAAGCCTCCGCCGACACCGGGCGCAGGTCGGCGAGGAAGCTGGCGGGGTCGTCACCACGGTCGATGGCATCGATGAGGGCCGAGCCCACCACCACGCCGTCGACGTGTCCGGCGAGCCCGGCAACCTGGGCGCGCTCCCGCACCCCGAACCCGGCGAGCACGGGCAAGGTGGCTGCGGCCTTCACCCGATCCAGGTAGTCGAGAACCGCCTGGCCGAAGTGGGTCGAGCCTCCGGTGATCCCGGTGGTGGCGACCGCGTAGACGAATCCTCGACTTGCCGCGGCGAGACGTCGCAATCGGTCCTCGGGCGTGGTCGGCGCGACCAACTGCACCAGGCCGTGCCCGTCCGGATCGAGGATCTCGGCCAACGGACCACTCTCCTCGACCGGGAGGTCGGGGACGATGAGCCCGGCCACACCTGTCTCGGTCATGCCGGCCACCAGTCTCTCCAACCCGAACGCGAGGAACGGGTTGTAGTAGCCCATGAACAGCACCGGAGTCTCGAGCCCGGCCTCCCCGACCGTTTCCAGGGCCCAGCGGAGATCGACACCCTGGGCGAGGGCGACATGACTCGCCTGCTGGATGGTGAGCCCGTCCGCCATCGGATCGGTGAAGGGAATGCCGATCTCGACGACGTCGGCCGAAGCGGCCACCGCGGCGAGGATCTCCGGGAAGACCGACTTGGTGGGGTAGCCGGCGGTGACGTAGGCGCAGAGAGCCTGACCGGAAGCCCTCTCGATGGCTGCGGTCACTTCGCCGATTCGGTCACTCATCGCCGGGCTCCCGGATGATGTCGAGGTCCTTGTCGCCACGTCCGGAGACACAGATCACGATCGTCGCCCCCCGGTTCTCGACGGCCCAGCGTCTGGCACCGGCCAGGGCGTGCGCCGACTCCAGGGCGGGGATTATCCCCTCGGCCGCGGCGCATTCCCGAAGGGCGGCCACCGCCTCGGCGTCGCTGACCGCTCGATAGACGGCCCGCCCCGAGTCGCGCAACATGGCGTGCTCGGGACCGACGCCGGGGTAGTCGAGACCGGGGGCGACCGAATGGGTCTCCAGGATCTGCCCGTTCTCGTCCTGGAGCAGTGGGGTGAACGCCCCGTGGAGCACACCGGGCGTCCCTTCGCCGAGTGTGGCGCTGTGGGCTGCCCCGTTGCCCCCCGCCTCGATCCCGAGGAGGCCCACCTGCGGATCGTCGACGAAGCCGCGGAAGATCCCCATCGAGTTCGAGCCTCCGCCGACACAGGCCACCACCACGTCGGGGAGCGCTCGCCGGGCGGCGATCACCTGCTCCCGGGCCTCGACACCGATGACCGACTGCAACCCGGCCACCAGCGTCGGATAGGGGTGGGGGCCGACCACCGAGCCGAGGAGGTAGTAGGTCCGCTCCGGGTCGGAGACCCAGTCACGCATCGCCTCGTCGATAGCGGAGCGAAGAGTCCGGTCGCCTTTGTCCACCGGGATCACTTCGGCCCCGAGAAGACGCATCCGCTCCACATTGGAGTGCTGTCGCACCACGTCGACACTCCCCATGTACACGACACAGGGGAGGCCGACGCGGGCCGCCGCCGCAGCACTGGCGACACCATGCTGGCCGGCCCCGGTCTCGGCCACGATGCGGCTCGCCCCGAGGCGGCGAGCCAGAAGCGCCTGGCCGATGGCGTTGTTGATCTTGTGGGCGCCCGTGTGGCACAGATCTTCCCGTTTGAGGAACACCTCTGCTCCCCAGCTCCGTGACAGGGCTTCGGCGTAGGTCAGCGGAGTCGGTCGGCCTACGAACTCTCTCTGCTCCGTCGCCAGCATCTCGGCGAAGACCGGATCGGAGAAGGACTCGGTCATCGCGGTCTCCAGACGCTCCAGCGCCGCCACCAGGGTCTCCGGGACGAAACGGCCCCCGTAGGCGCCGAAGCGGCCGCTGCCGGCAAGCTTCCCCAACGGCTCTGTCGCAACACTCATGTCCTGACCAACCTCTCTGCCGCAGAGTGCGCTGCAGCGACGAATTCCCTGATGCGCCCGGGGTCCTTGATCCCGGGCCCTGACTCGACCCCACTGCTGACGTCGACTCCGTGGGGCTGCACCGTCTCGATCACGTCGAACACGTTGTGGGGGTCGAGACCGCCGGCGAGGATCATGCTCCCTCGACGGGCGAGCTTGGCTGCCCGGGCCCGATCGACCTCCATCCCGACACCACTCGATGCCCCCTCGTAGAGAAAGAGCGACCCGTGGGCCGGTGTCCCCGGCGAGCCCTCCCGGTAGACGGGTAACACCGCACGGGCCGCGATCGAAGGGATGACCTCGTGGTCGGCCTGCACCAGGTCGGCGGGGAACTCTCGCAGGGCCATCTCCACCTCCCCCGGCTCGGGCCTGCGGAAGACAGCCACTCTGAGCACCCCTTCGGGGAGGGCTTCGGCGAGGGAGGCGGCTGTCGCCGGTGTGACACGTCGCGGTGACCGGGCGAACACGAATCCGACTGCGTCCACCCCGACGTCGGAACAGGCAGTCACAGCCTCCTCGGTGGTGATCCCGCAGATCTTGACGAGCAGGCTCATCGCGATCCCGTGGGCACCGTGCGCCCCGCTCTGATCAGTTCCGCCAAGCTCTCCGCGGGCCGCTCCGATGTGACCAGTGAGGAACCGACGAGGGCAAGGCTGTATCCCAGTTCCCTGACCTCGACCACATCGTCCTCGGTTTCGATGCCGCTCTCCGCCACGGCCGGCAGCTGATCGGGCAGGTGCGGAGCCAGCGACCGAAACCGGCTCTTGTCCACTTCGAGGGTGCCCAGGTCGCGGCAGTTGACACCGACGAGGACATCTCGATCGAAGACCGGGAAGGCCGTCTCCAGGTCGGAACGGTCGAACACCTCCACCAGGACGAACATGCCGAGCGAGAGCGCTCGATCTGTCATCTCGACGATCAGCCCGCCGGGCAGGAGACGGGCGATGAGCAGGACGCCGGAGGCTCCCGCCGCCCTCGCCTCGTCGACCTGAATCGGATCGACGAGGAAGTCCTTGCGCATCACGGGCACGTCGACCGTCGCGGTGACGGTCTCGAGATGGTCGATCGACCCGCCGAACCGGGTCTCCTCGGTCAGGACCGAGATCGCGATCGCCCCGGCATCGGCGAAGGCCCGAGCAAGGGCGACCACCGTCGACACGTCGCCGTCGTCGATCAGACGGCCGCGCGTCGGGCTGGCCAGCTTGGGCTCGGCGATCACGTCGAACGACCCCTCGCCGGGTCGCAACTGGCGGGGAGGGGGTGCCGATCGGAGACGGGCTTCGAGATCTGAGCTTCCGCCCCTCTCATGCAGCCCGCTGGCCCGCCGCGCCGAGGCTTCGGCCATCGCGGTGAGGAAGTCAGACACGAACCGACTCCTTCTCGGACATGTCGGCGAGCCTGGCGAGCAGGTCGGCGGCCCGGCCATCGTCGATGGCAGCCCGGGACCGTGCCAGTGACTCCTCCACCTCCACGCCGGTCACCCGCAACGCCAGCGATGCGCCCAGGATCAGTGCGTCGCGATGGGGTCCCGGCTCCCCGGCGAACACCGACCGGATCGCCTCGGCATTGTGCTCGGGGTCGGCGCCGACCAGGTCGGCGGGATCACAACGGGGGAAACCGAAGTCGGCCGGGTCCTCCACCGTCTCGGTGACGGATCCCGGCTCGACCCGGAGGAGGTGATACGGGCCGACAGGAGTCGGCTCGTCCCACCCAGGTGCCCCGTGGATGACATAGGCCCTGGTGATCTCGGTGCCGGCCAGTGTGTCGGCCATCATCCGGGCACAGTCGACGCTGTAGGCCCCGACCACCAGGTATGGAGCCCGGGCCGGATTGGCGAGCGGGCCCACCAGATTGAAGATGGTCCGGGTCCCCATCGCCTGACGAACCGGAGCGACGGCCTTCATCGAGGGGTGGAAATAGGGGGCGAACAGGTACGTGAAACCGGTGGCGTCGAACACGGCCCCGGCGCGTTCGGGGTCCCAGGGCACGTCGAGCCCGAGGGCGGCGAGGACGTCGAAGCTGCCGCTCCGGGAGGAGACGGCACGGTTGCCGTGCTTGACGATCTCGGCGCCGGCGGCGGCGGCGAGCAGGGCCGCCCCCGTGGAGAGATTGAGGCTCCCCGAGGAGTCTCCCCCGGTGCCGACCACGTCCACGACCCGGGAGACGTCGTCGATGACGGGCGGGACCGCCTTCGCCTGGAGGCCCACTGCGAAGACACGGAGCTCGTCCGCCGTCTCGCCACGGGTCCGCATCCCGGCCAGGGCGGCGGCTGCCACCGAGGGGTCGAGATCGGCGGAGGTGAGATGGTCGAGGAGACGTTGCGCCTCCTCCTCGATCAGCGGATGCCCGGAGACGATGCGCTCGAGGATGTCTCTCATCGCGCCACCTCGACGACCATCTCCCGCTCGGGCACACGGAGGGCGAGGAAATTGGCGAGGAGACGATCGCCCACCGGGGTCAGCACGCTCTCGGGATGGAATTGGATCCCTTCCACCGGGAGTCGGCGGTGACGCAGGCCCATGACCTCGCCATCGGCGGTGCGGGCCGAGACCGTCAGATCGTCGGGGAGACCGGACCGTGGGACCGCCAGGGAGTGGTACCTGCCCGCCGGGAACGGTGTGGGGAGACCGGCGAAGATGCCATGTCCGTCGTGATGGACTTGGGATGCCTTCCCGTGCATGAGCGCCCGGGCGGGACCGACCCGGCCCCCATACGCGACCGCTATCGCCTGGTGGCCGAGACAGACCCCGAGAACGGGCACGTGCCCGGCGAGACGACGGACGATTTCGACGATCGTGTCCCCCTCCTCGGGACGACCCGACCCCGGCGACAGCACCACATGGGTCGCGTCGACGTCCCGGGCTTCCTCGACATCGATCTCGTCGTGATATCGCACGGTGACCTCGGCACCGAGGACTCGAAACGCCTGCACCAGGTTGTAGGTGAAGGAGTCGTAGCTGTCGATCATCAACACGTGGCTCACAGGCCCTCCTTGGCCATTTCCAACGCGGCTTCCATCGCTGCCGCCTTCGACAGCACTTCCTGATGCTCGGCTGCCGGATCGCTGTCGGCGACGATCCCGGCCCCGGCCTGAAAGCTGTATCCCTCTCCGGTGAACACGATGGTGCGGATCGTGATCGCCTGGTCCATCGAGCCCCCGTGGCCGAAGTAGCCCACCGAGCCCGAGTAGAGACCCCGGGACACCGGCTCCAACTCGTCGATGATCTCGATGGCCTTGAGCTTGGGAGCACCCGTGACGGTTCCCGCGGGGAAGGCCGCAGCGAACAGGTCGAAGGCGTCCAGGCCGCGGCGAACGTCACCACTCACCCCGCTCACCATGTGCATCACATGGCTGTATCTCTCGATGGATCGGAACGGCTCGACAACCACCGAGCCGGGCCTGGCCGTGCGCCCGAGATCGTTGCGGGCCAGGTCGACGAGCATCACGTGCTCGGCAGCCTCCTTCGGGTCCCCGAGCAGCTCACGCTCCAGCCGTCTGTCCTCCTCCTCGGTGTCTCCCCTCCGGCGGGTCCCGGCGATGGGTCGCAACTCGGCTCGACCCCCCTTGAGCCGGGCGAGAGCCTCGGGCGAGGACCCCACCACCTGGCTGTCGCCGAGGTCGAGGAAGTACATGTAGGGAGACGGGTTGAGCAGTCGCAGTGCCCGATACGCGGCGAAGGGCTCCACCTCGGTCTCACCGGAGAACCGGATCGACAGCACCAGCTGGTAGACGTCACCGGCCGAGATCCGCTCCTTGACGCGCTCTACCCCCGCCATGAACCCCTCCCGGGTCATGCTCGGAGTGGCCGCCTGGTGACGTGCCGTGTGACGAGGATCATCGAGGGGGCCGCGCAGGATCTCGATCACCTCTGCCCGGAGGGCGACACGCTCGGCCGCCGGCCCGGCATGAAGGAGCGCCATCCGGCGGGTGAGGTGATCGAAGACGAGGATCGAGTCGGTGGCGACGAACATGCCCTCACCCACCGCCGATGCATGTGGCGCCGGTGGGAGCTTGTAGAGACGTCGCACGAGGTCGAATGCAGCGACCCCCACGAGCCCGCCCGTGAACGGGGTCGACCTGGTGTCGGCGGGCTCACACACAGGAGCCTCACGGAGGGCGCGTCGCAGACCGTCGAGCACGTCGCCCGAGCGTGGGGCGGACCGGTCATCGGTCAGCTCGTCGACCGGGATCCGCCGGCAGTCACCGAAACCGATGAAGGAGTAGCGGCCGGCATGGCCTGCCTCGACACTCTCCAGCAGATAGCGGGGCCGGAGTGGTGCCAGCCGCAGGAAGGCGGACACCGGAGTGTGCAGGTCTGCCGCTATGTCGAAGATCGATTCCATGGTTCCCTCGTCGGTCGGGTGTCGAGGAGGGCTCCCGGGAATCGAAAAACCCACCTCGTGTCGTGAGGTGGGTCTTGCTGTGTCTCGTCGTGAGCAAAGTGGTCGCCACCTCTATGGGTTGGACCACCACCAATTCCGGTCGGGGAGAAGGCTCTTGCTCATGAGGGACCGGTTCTACCAGCGCGCCTGCGCATCGTCAACCCCCAGGCGACGACCGCCTGTCCAAAAGTCGGAGTGCTTTGTCAACAGATGGGACTAATGGCCCATTGCCGAGATGACTAATCACCTGACACCATCGACACATGGCGGAACTTGCCTTGGGAGGCATAGAGCTGGCCGTTCGGCCCAGGGCCCGGTCGGGCCAATGCATGCACGCCGCCAACGTCTCTGTCGTCGCCGCAGGTGTGGAACGTCGAATCTGCGAGGGCTGTGGCCATCTCAGCATCGGCTTCGTCTCCGAGGTGTACGGTCCGGTGCATCGCAGCCACTTCACCCGACCGGCTGACGAGGCCATGGGCGAATCCACCGTGTATCCGTTCTCCGACGTCGAGTGGTTCGGGGTGAGACGGCGACGTCATGCAGACCCCGAGGCACTCCTGGTCTGAGCCGGTGTTCAGTCGCCCTCGTTGACGATCGGCGCCACCTTGCCCAGCAATTCGATGCTGCGCAGCACCCTCTCGTGAGGCAGGGTGCCGACGCTGATGTGCAGCTCGAATCGGTTGATCCCGAGCACCTCCTCGAAGCGGAGGATCTTCGCCGCAACCGTCTCCACGTCCCCGAGCACCAGCGAGCCCTCCGGCGAGCGCATCACATCGAACTGCTCTCTCGTCATCGGTCCCCATCCCCGCTCGCGGCCGAGACGGGTCATCGCCGCCGCGTAGGAGGTGTAGTACTCCTCGGCAGCCTGCTCATTCGAGTCAGAGATGTAGCCGTGCGCGTGAACCGAGAGCGGTGCCTGGGCGGGGTCGTGACCCGACTCGACGAGGGTCTGACGGTGGAGGTCGGCGAACATCCGAAACCGGTCGGGGCTGCCTCCTATGATCGCCAACGCGACCGGGAGCCCGCGGGTCGCGGCACGCACTATCGACTGGGGCGTCCCCCCGACCGCCACCCTTATCGGGAGCTTTCGCTCCGGTCTCGGGTATACCCCCTGGCCCCGTATCGGCGGGCGGAATCTTCCCGTCCATTCGAACCCGCCTTCGTTGTCCCTGATCTGGAGCAACAGATCGAGCTTCTCGACGAAGAGCTCGTCGTAGTCGTCCAGGGAGTAGCCGAAGAGGGGGAACGACTCGATGAACGACCCTCGACCGACCAGCAGCTCGGCGCGGCCCGACGAGATCAGATCCAAGGTCGCGTACTGCTGGAAGACACGCACCGGATCGTCCGTGCTGAGGATGGACACGGCGGGAAAGAGACGGATGCGCGAGGTGCGGCCGGCCGCGGCTGCGAGAACCACCGCGGGCGCCGAGGATGCGAAGTCGGGGCGGTGGTGCTCGCCGAGACCGTAGACATCGAGCCCCGCCGCCTCGGCGGCCACGACCTCCTCGACGACCTGACGCAGACGCTCGCCATGACCGATCACCTCATCGTTGCCGAACGAAGGGATGGTCTCGGCGAAGCTGGTGATACCGAGCTCCATGTAGGAGAGAACACGTATCAGGCCGCGTGACTTCCGCTCTATCCCGTCGACAAGGACAGGAGCAGGAGTTGACCGTTTCGAGCACCCATCCCGCGACACCCGACAGGGTCGAACGGGCTGTGATCCTGGCCGCGGGGGCAGTCGCCCTCAGCGCCGTCATCGCAGGGGCGATGCTGGTCTCGTCGGTCACCGGAACCGCCTCGACCGAGGCGCCGGCCCCGACGGGGAGCGAAGTCGTCATCTCCGCACCTGGCCACCCGACAGGTCCAACGATCACGGCCAACGGGGACGAGGAGAGGCGGGGCGGCATGTCGAATCCGCTGCACGCGGACTGAGACGGAGGCTTCCGACAAGGGGGAACGAGTGGGACCCCGGGCCGACAGGCCCGGGGTTCTCCTTGTCCGCGATCACGATCGGTGAGAGCTCGAGCCCCCTTGACGGGCACCTGCCCTCAGATGGCGGGCAGTCGCCTCAGAGAACGACCCATTGGGTCTTGATGACCGGCCCGCCGTTGAAGCGGAGCACGAGGCTCAGCGGCCCGGACAGGATGCCTTCGGCCTCGAAGTGACCCTGTTCGTCGGATTGGACCGTGAAGAACGTCCCCGCGGAGTGGATGTCCACCCGGTACGGGGTCTCCGGTTCGATCTGTCCGAGCAGACGCTGGGCGGCATCGTCGTACTCGATGTCCAGCGTCCATCGCCCGGCCTGAAACGAGAGCATCCGGGCCGTGATCGACGACCGGACACCGGCGGGCACATCCTCCTCGATCGAGTCGAAGTCGAGACGCGCCAGCTCGGCGTCGATCTGACGCCAGCCGAGTGCCGCCCTGGCGAACTCGACCACGTCGGTCGGCACAGGGTCACCCTCGGCGAGACCGCGGCGAAGTTTGGCGAGGACTTGCTCGTCCTCGTGCGACATGGGGATTTCGCTCAATGCTCACCTCCTGCCCGCGAAGAGCCGCCGCCAAGCGCCCTGATACGCGTCATCGCCGCCCTCAGCTTGTCCAGACATCGCGATCTGGTGGGTCCCAGGCTGCCAATCGGCTTCTCCAGCAACTCGGCGATCTCCTCGTAGCTGAGTGCCGGCTCCACGGTGAAGAGGCGGAGCAGCCGGCGACAGGGCTCATCGAGCGCTGCGAAGGCGGCGACCACCTCACGGCTCTCCTCGTCGTCGATCAGCATCTGCTCGAGTGACGTCGACGTGTCGGCGACATCGTTGGTGAATTCGGTGGGCACAGCCCGCTTGGACACGCCGAGCACCCTCATCGCCTCACGACGACAGGTCGTCGCCAGCCAGCCCGGAAGACGCTCGGGGTCCTTGATCGACCCGACGTTCTCGATGAGACGGAGCCAGACGGTCTGAGACACGTCCTTGGCCGTGGCGTCGTCGAGACGAAAGCTGCGGGCGATCGACCAGACCATCTGCCCGAAACGGTCGACCAGGGCATCCCAGGCAGCCTGCTCGCCATTGGCAGCAAGCTCCAGCAATTCTCCGTGGGACAGGGCCTCGATGCCGGGATCGTAGGCGTCGGCGGCCGCGGTCATGCCCCGACACAGATGAACGACGCCGCGGCTGCGAACCCGGCAGGATCGTGGGCCATGCCCGCCTGCGCCGTGGCCAGCGCTCGGGCCGGCTCCACGGCGCCGATCAGCCCGCGATGGAATCGCTCCATGAGCTCAGGTGTCGCCGGTGAATCGGGAACCAGGCCGACGCTCGCCACCACGGTCCGCGTCCCCATGCTCAAGAGTGCCGAGGTGAGCCCGGCCAGCTCGTCACCCTCGCCCGTCTCCGTGTACCCGGAGTCGCAAGCCGATAGGACCACCACGGCCGGAACCGAGCCGAGTCTCTCCAAGTCGTAGACATTGAGGTCACCGTCGGCGAGACGAAGCGAGGAGAACATGGGGTTCTCCGTCGAGAAGGAGGCATGACATGCGATGTGTGCCGTGCCCGCCCGGCCCATCGCCTCCCGGACATCGGCAACGGTCCCGTCGGTCGCGACGACATCCGCCGGGGGATACAGAGACGCGATCCGGGCCGCCTCACCTTCCGCCGAGACGAGGTCGGGTCCCGCCGTGACCAGAATCGGCCGGTTCTCATCTCCTCCCACCGACCTGCCCGCCCGCCACCACATCTCCGCCGAGGGGGCGACCGAGACGGCTCGATCGGCCAGCGACGGCAACGCTCCCCACGGCACCGCCATCAGTGCAGGCGGCGGGACCACGATCACGTCGTCCGCCCTCGCCCTGAGACCGTCGAGCAGAACCCGGTCGAGACGGCCCAGCACCGAAGGGTCGAGCCGGCGTCCCAGGCGCGCCGATCTCCTCATGGCGAAGCGGGCTCGTCGCAGCTCGGCGTCGATCTCGGACCCGGCCCCCAGCTCGAGCAGTCGCGCCCTCCCCTTCTCGAGATGGACGCAGATCAATCGGTCGTCGTGGAAGCCGAGCTCGAGCAAAGACCGTGAGCCGAGCTCGTCGATGAGATCGTCGACGGCGATGCTCCCGTGGCCGCTCTCTCCCGTTCCTCGTCGACCACGCTCTCTTGCCACGATCTGACCCTGGAGACGACGTCTCCGTTCCATCAGCTCGACGGTCTCGACGCCTGCCGACCTGCGGAACGCGGCCTCGATCTGGCGAAGCTCCTCCAGCCTGGCGCGGGTGGCTTCGTCCTTGGCAGGCACGACCGGGCGGTGGCGCAGTGCCCGCGCCCTAGACCGATCCAGATTGACCAGGATGCGGCGGGGGCGCCCGGAGCGCATGGCGAGGTCGACCGACATCCGCCCCAACTCCTCGGCCTGTCTCTCGATGCCGTGACGCAGGTCGGTGGCGCCGAGTGTCGACTGGAACCGGTCGAGTAGACCGAGACCGGAGCGCACTGCAGCCCACGACCGCCGGAGGTCGCCCTCTCCGAGACGGAGACGGGCCCTCGCCACGTGGGAATGCAGTAACAGCTCGGGTGGCCCGGTCTCGACGGCCGCGACCCTGGCCAGGCATCGGGTGGCCACAGCGTGGTCCCCGAGGTCCAGGGCAATTCGGGCCGCCAGCAGCTGGGCCTGTGCAGCCCCGATCGCAATACCGTCGTCATCCATTCGGCCCGCGATGTCGAGGACTTCGCCGAGCAGCTCCGGAGTGGCGCCCTTCAGTTGCTGCCTCGCCTCCACCAGAGTCAGGCGAACCTCCAGGTCGGTCCCATAACCCGAGGTCGACTCGAGGAGTGAAATGGCCTCACCGGCGTGTGCGATCGCCTCCTCGGGCCGGCCGGCGAGGAGGGCGGCGCGGGCTGCAACCACCAGGGCGTTGCGGAGATGGTTCCCGTCGCCGGCTCTGCGCCGTGCATCGGCGATGTCACCGGCGAGACGAAGTGCCTCCCGGTACAGCCCGGCGCTGATCAGCACCTCACAACGGGCCACATGCTGGGGGGCCGTGTCCCCCGTGAGGTCCATGTAGATCTGATCGCTGGTCTGGAGGAGACGCAGGGCCTCGGGGATGTCTCCTCGATAGGCCTGCACCGTGCCCAGGTTGTGCATGATCCCGCTGACGGCGGGCAGGTGCCCCTGCGACTCGGCGATGACCAGCGCCTCGAAGAGGTCGTTGGCGGCGCGGGCGAGGTCGCCGGTGGCGATGTGGAGATCGCCCAGGTTCTGCAGGGTGGAGCGGATCATCAAAGCGTCATCCGCCTCCCGAAATGCGGGGAGGGACGCTTCGTAGCCCTCGATAGCCGAAGCCACGTCACCGGCGAGGTCGCTGATCACCGCCCGCTGGTAGGAGCAACGAGCTGTCAGATATGAGGTGTTCGCCAGCGATCGGGCGCCATCCACGGCGGTGACGGCTTCCGTCGCCCGGCCTGCGATGGTGAGCGCCCCCGCCTTGGTGAGCGACGCCAGGACCTGCTCCTCGGGGCTGCCTGCCTTCCCGGCCTCGGCTTCGGCGTCGCCGGCGTAGGCGATCGCCTCGTCGAACCGGCCGAGGATCCGAGCGGAGACACTGAGCGCCCGAAGCGTCCTGGCCCGTTCCACATGCTCGGATCGCGCCAGGGCCCCGAGGTGACGGAGACCGTCGTCGAGCACCGCCTCGGGATGGCCGTTGGCGGCTTCGAGCAAGCGGTCGGCGGTCGAGTTCAGACCGGCATCGCCCATGGATCGATCCTTATACTCGCAGGGCTCGGGCGGGGACCGCCCGCCCACGTCTCTGAGGGGGGATCGTGAGCACCGACCACGACAACACCGGCGCCAGCCATGAGGGGGAGGTGGGCGTCCACTACATACCCGGGCTCGTCGCGGTGGGCATCGACACGGGCTCGGATTCCGGACAGGAGCAGCTGGCTCGTCTCAGTGAGCTTGTCCGTGGCCGCCCCGCCGACGACGGGGCCCTCCGCCAACTCCTCGACGACGACGACTCATTGCGTATCGCGCAGATCACGAGTCTGGCCGGGCTCATCAGCGTCGATGTCGACCCGGCCTTCGCCGCCGCCGGCATCTCGGCGACCGGCGTCCCCGCCTCACCGGTGCATGCCCTCGGCTATCAGTGGCACAAGTCGTATTCCGAGCTGCCGCTGGGCGACGACGTGGAGTTCGACCACGAGGCGATGGCCCCGGGGAATGAGGGCAGGATCATCGCCGTGGTCGACAGCGGCATCTCCGACCAGAAGGCGCCCGGTTGGCTCTCGGACAACGTGGAGGCCGATCCGATCGATGTCGATGCGGACTTCGACGAGGCGAGTCACGGGACCTTCGTCGCCAGCGTCATCCGTCAGGTGGCGGCATCCCATCAGATCCACATGGCGCGGGCAGGCCGGTACCGGGCCCAGAAGCTGCGGGGTCGGGAGGAAGCCCACGATGCGGAGCCGCCACCGTCCACCGAAGCCCATGTCTCTGCCGCGATCCTGCGGCTGATCGACCGGCTTGGCGGGAAGAGGGGCGCGGCGGTGGACGCACTCAACATCTCGCTGGGAGGCCCGTCGGACGAGATCCCGACGAGGGCCATGGTCCTTCTCTCCGCTGCCATCGACCGATGGCGTCAGGCATTCCCCCAAGCCACGGTCTTCGCCGCCGCCGGGAACTCCACCGATCGTCGTCGGGTCTACCCGGCGGCCTTTCCCGAAGTGAGGGCGGTGTCCGCCTGTGACGACGCCGGTGAGACGGTCGTCTGGAGCGACCGGGCAGGCAACCTGCTCCTCCCCGTCTCGCCACAACAGCGGAAACGCCGAAGCTGGGTCAACGACATCGCACCCGGGATCGAGCTGGTCGGTCTCACCGGGCGTGGCGACGAGACCAGGAAGTGGAGCGGGTCGTCGTTGGCGACGGCGGTGGCGGCCGCCGGCTACGCCTCGGGCCTTCCCCGAACCGTGCGCGACGGCGTGTCTCACTGGACTGTCTGATACGACTGCCCCGGCTCATGCCGGGGCGGGCGATCAGTGGGCAGCCCTGACCGGCCGGCGTCTTCCGCGACGCCCGGCCAGCCCGATGCCGGCGAGACCACGGGCGAGCGCACCGAGCAGGTCACCAAGTGGGCCGGGCTCCTGTGCGGCGGCCCGTCTCCGTGCCGACGCCTTCTCCTGCTCGTCGGCGTACCGACCGACCTTCTCACGACGGATCGCCTCCGCCCTCCCGTAATCCATCATCTCGGGCTCCTTTCCCGCGACAGGGCTTCCATGCCGGGGAGAGGGCCGCGACGGGCCTGTGATACGCCGATTGGGTGATGAGTGACAGACCGGCTGGGTACACCACCCGACATAAGCACGCAGAGTCGCGTATCGTCACCGACGGAGGCTATGAGAGGGAAGGGCGGGTGAGAGAGTGCCGGAATGGATTGGGACGGTTCTCTTCTTCCTGGCGGTGGGATTGACCGCTGCCAAGCTCAACGATGACTTCGGTGAGCACGGGATGTGGGGATATGCGACGTTGATCCTGATGATCACGTTGTTTGCAGCCGCGGTGGGGGCCGCATACGTCTAGAGGATGATCAGAGTTCGGTGAGACTCCCTGTCACCGGGCCCTCGACCCGTGCGCGGGCCCGAGGCGCCCATGAGACGCTTCATGAAGGCAGAACCTTGCTGGCCTTCGGCCCGCACATCCATGTCGCGATGTTGGCATGGGCCGTGTCGGGCCCTCGAGTAGTCAGCCGTTGATCGCCGGGATGATCTTCTCCCCATAGGCGCGCAGGGTCGCCTCCTGGTCGTCGTGCATCAGGTAGATGCCGAAGTGATCGACTCCCAGGTCACGCAGCAATGACAGCTTCTCCACGTGCCGGCCCGCGTCGCCGAGGACACAGAAGCGGTCGACGATCTCGTCGGGCACGAATTCAGTCGACGGGTTGTCGGCCCGCCCATGATGGTCATAGTCGTAGCCCTCACGCGCCTTGATGTAGTCCGAGAGCACCTCGGGAACCTTGGAGGCGTCCTCGCCGTAGCGCTTCACCATGTCGGCGACGTGGTTGCCCACCATGCCCCCGAACCAACGCAACTGCTCCCGCTGATGCTGGATGTCGTCGCCCACGTAGGCCGGGGCGACCACGCAGATCGACACCTGGTCGGGGTCGCGGCCCGCCTCCTCGGCTGCCTGACGCACCGCGGCCACGGTCCACTCCAACACCTGAGGGTCGGCCAGTTGGAGGATGTACCCGTCGGCGTGCTCCCCGATCGTGGCCAGGGCCCGGGGGCCGTAGCCGGCCACCCACATCGGGAGGTCCCATCCCTTCTCTATCCAGGGGATGGACAGGGGCTTGTCGTTGTAGATGATCTCCCGACCGGCGACGAGGTCTTTGATCACCCTCATCGCCTCCACCATGGTCGCCAGCGTGCGTGGCTGCTCCCCGATGTAACGGAGGGCGGAGTCGCCGCGGCCCATCCCGCAGATGGTGCGGGCGCCGTACATGTCATTGAGAGTGGCGAACAGGGAGGCGAGGACCGTCCAGTCCCGGGTGCCCGGGTTGGTCACCATCGGGCCCACCACCATCCTCTCGGTCTCGGCGAGGATGCGCGAGTAGATGACGAAGGGCTCCTGCCAGAGGACGTGTGAGTCGAAGGTCCACCCATGGGTGAAGCCGAGGCCCTCCGCCATCCTGGCCAAATCGATGACCCGCTGGGCAGGCGGGTCGGTCTGGAGCACCACACCGAAGTCCATCTGCCCAAATTAGCGAACCATCTCCTCGGGTAGCTTGCGCCGCGTGACATCCACGTTCCGTCGGCTGTGGCGCCCTCCGGGCCGATTCGCGGATCGGGATCCTGAGCGGAGAGTGACGTTCCTCGAGCTCTTGTTCGACCTCGTCTTCGTGGTCGTCATCTCCCGATTGGCACACGGTCTTGCCGAGCACCCCGGCTGGGCGGGGGTGGGCTGGTTCGTGTTCCTCTTCTACGCGGTGTGGTCGTCGTGGATCAACGGCACCTATTACCACGATCTCCACACCACCAACGACCTCAGCATCCGGGTGTTCACCTTCGCGCAGATGCTGGCCGTGGCGCTGATGGCCGTGCATGCGGCGGACGTCCCCGGAGAGGGCACCACGGGATTCGCCCTGGGCTACGCGGCGAACACGCTGTTGCTGGTCGCACTCTGGTTTCGCACCGGGCTCCACGACCCAGACCACCGGCCGGCTTCGGTCCCCTACTCGATCGCCTATCTGGTCTCGGCGACATTGTTCGCGGCCAGCGTCGCCGTCGACCCCCCGCTCACCTACTGGATGTGGGCGCTGGGCCTCGTCTGCGAGGGCCTCGGCTACACGTGGGCGATGAGCCGCTGGACACCGCCGGAGAGCCAAGAGGGAGACGCCACGATCGCGGCCACACACTCTCTGATCGAGCGGATGGGGCTCTTCGTGATCATCGTGCTCGGCGAGGTCGTGGTGGGCTCCGTGAACGGAATGGCCGAGCTGACCCCCTTGGACTTCGACGAGCTGGTGATCGGGCTCAGCGGGATGATCGTCGCCATCGGACTTTGGTGGCTCTACTTCGACCTGGTGTCCCACCGCCGGCCGATCTCCCGGTTCACCCAGCTCTGGCTATACCTCCACTTCCCCCTGGTGGTGGCGATCGCCGCCGGCGGCGCCGGGGTGCTCATCACCGTGGAGGAGGCGGCGTCACCCCTCGACGACCCCGTTCGCTGGCTCCTCGTCGGGTCGCTGGCGACCGCGGTCCTCTCCGTGATCGCCCTGACGACCATCCTGGAGAGCCGCTACGAGCGCGCCGAGGCCAGGATCGTCTACACGGTGGCCGATCGTCTCGCCCTCGTCAGCGTGGGGCTGATCCTCGGGGTCGGGCTCAGCGGCTGGGGAGCCAAGGCGTCCCTGACCGCGATGGTGGTCCTCCTACTCCTCCCGGTGATCGCCAGTCTCCGGGTTTGGGCCCGGGTCGGTCTCTTCGACTAGACGGTGTACTGGCTCGTGCCCCGGGGCACGTACTCACCGTCACCGGGTGCTCCCAGGTACTGGTCACCGCTGATGATCACCCGGCCCTTGGAGAGCACGGTGTGCACCTTGCCCTGCATCTTCCAGCCCTCGTACGCGGAGTAGTCGACATACATGTGGTGGGTCTCCACCGAGATCACCTGCTCGGCCTGAGGATCGAGGATCACGATGTCGGCATCGGATCCCACGGCGATCGTCCCCTTCTTCGGGTACATGCCGAACATCTTGGCCGGTGTGGTCGCGGTGATCTCGACGAAACGATTGAGGCTGATCCTCCCCTCGAGCACGCCCCGCCCGTAGAGAAGTCCCATCCTCGGCTCCACTCCGGGCATCCCGTTGGGAATCTTGGAGAAGTCGCCCTGTCCGAGCTGCTTTTGGGTGCCGAATCTGGGGTGGTCGCCCATGCAGAAGGGGCAGTGGTCGGTTGAGACCACCTGGAGGTCGTTGGTGCGCAGACCCTGCCACAGCCGGTCCTGATGACCCTCTGCCTCGTCGCGCAGAGGCGGTGAGCAGACGTATTTCGCTCCGTCGAACCCGTTGCCCAGGTTCTCCAACGACAAGAACAGGTATTGCGGACAGGTCTCGGCGAAGACGTTGAGGCCACGATCACGGGCCTGGATCACCTCGTCGAGGGCCTCCTTGGCCGAGAGATGGACGATGTAGAGCTGGACACCGGTGAGCTCGGCCAGCCGGATCGCCCGATGGGTCGCCTCCCCCTCGAGGATCGACTTGCGCACGATGCCGTGGTGGATCGGGTCGGTCTCGCCCCGATCGAGGGCCTGTCCGACCAGCACGTCGATGGCGATCCCGTTCTCGGCGTGCATGCAGATGGTGGCTCCGTCCTCTGCCGCCTTCTGCATGGCACGGAGGATCTGGCCGTCGTCGGAGTAGAAGACGCCCGGGTACGCCATGAACATCTTGAAGCTGGTCACCCCCTCCCGAACCAACAGCTCCATCTCCTTCAACGTCTGGTCGTTGATGTCCCCGGTGATCATGTGGAAGCCGTAGTCGATGGCGCAGTTCCCCCGCGCCTTCTCCATCCACGCCTCCCACCCGTCCATCGCCGACTCGCCCTTGGTCTGGACCGCGAAGTCGATGATGGTGGTGGTGCCACCGAAGGCGGCGGCTCGGGTACCGGTCTCGAACGTGTCTGCGGCGAAGGTGCCTCCGAAGGGAAGCTCCATGTGGGTGTGGACGTCGATGCCACCCGGGATCACCAGCTTCCCCGTGGCGTCGAT
>DASZOM010000053.1:0-24320 GCA_035550735.1 Acidimicrobiia bacterium
GACCTCGAAGCGCTCACCACCACTGACCAGGGTGTCGCCGAGTTGGACAACGGAGCGCTCATCCCCAACACCACCGCACAACGTCTCGGCTGCGACAGCCTGATCCGGGGGATCATCAGAGACGGAGAACAAGTCATCGGCATCGGAAGAGCCAGCCGACAGGTCCCCGCCTGGCTCCGAGACCTCGTCTACCACCGCGACGGATACCAATGCCAACATCCCGGCTGTCGCCACAGCCGATGGCTGCAGATCCACCACATCACCCCCTGGTCCCAAGACGGACCCACCAACCTCGACAACCTCATCCTCCTCTGCGGACACCACCACCGTTGGCTCCACCAACACGACTGGCAAATCACCGGACCACCCGGCATGCGGGTCTTCCGCAAACCCGACCGGACCCCCTACCCAGCGCCCAAACCAGCACTCCGCCCACGACTCCAACAGCTCGTCCGAACCTAGGGGCAGCCGCCCCCGCCTCCGTCCAGCCCTTTCAACCCACTGCCCCGAGACGCTCGAGCCATTCATCGCGCCATGCCGCCGTCGCTGCCACCTGGTTGAAGGTGAAGAGGTGGAGACCGGCGAAATCCGCGGCTGTCTTCGACCTGGCGACGCCTTCGATCAGGCGGTCAGGGGTGTATCGGCCGGGTCTGAGCACCCGAAGCAGCCCACGATTCTTCGCGAGCACTCTCAGCGAGTCACCGACACCGATCCGTGCCGCGATGGCCAGCAGCCGGGTCATCTCCACCGCACCAGGGACACCCAGCTTGAGGGGGAGCTCGATCCCGTCCTGACGGATCGAGCCCACCCAGTCGATGATCGTCCCGGGATCGAAGCACATCTGGGTCACGACCTGGGTTGCCATCGTCGCCTTGGACCGGAGCGCCTCACCGAGCTTCCGGTCGTCGATGCCGGGATGGCCCTCCGGGTAGCCGGCTATCCCCACCTCGACGAAAGGGTGGCCCAGCTCGACCATGTCCCTGAGCAGGGCGCCTGCGTCCTCGTAGACACCGACCGGGTCGGGGTCGCCTCCTATCACGAACACGCGAGTCACCCCGTTGCTCCGCAAGGTGGCGAGCATGGTGGCCAGCTGCGCTCGGTCGGCGATCATCCTCGCCGCGAGGTGGGGAACGGCTTCGAATCCGCCCTGTTGGAGCCGGGACGCCACGTCGACAGTCGCCTGCATGCCCCGGGAAGGCGAGGCGGTCACCGTCACCGTCGCGCCGGGGGGCAGCACCCTCGCCTTCTCCACGACGCCCGAGAGCGGGATCACCTCGAAGTCGACGTCCTGGAACAGGTCCCTGAGGCGGCGTCGCTCAGCGTCCGGGGAGGACTCGAACCCGCTCACTGATCTCGGTGGAGGTGGCGAGGAGGCGGGGGCGAAGCTCCTCGTTGATCCGGGCCACACTCACCCTCGAGGCATGACAGGAGACGTTCATCGCCGCGATCACCTCGTCGCGGGCATTGTGGATGGGCGCCGCGATGGAGCGCACCCCCTCCTCCAACTCCTGGTCGACGAGGGCGTAGCCGTCCACCCTGACCTGGTCGATCGTCGCCCGGAACTCGCTCGGGTCGGTGATGGTGTGCTCCGTCAGCGCCTGGAACTCGATGGAGGCGATGTAGGTGTCGAGCTCGTCGTCGTCGAGCCCGGCGAGCAGGACCCGACCCATCGACGTGGGATAGGCCGGGAGGCGCGATCCGATGGCGAGGGCGATCGTCATGATCCGCTTGGTGGGGACACGGGCGACATAGACGATCTCGTCACCATCGAGGACCGACATCGACGACGATTCCCTCACCTCCTCCACCAACCGCTCCATGGGCTGCTGGGCGAGCTCCACGACCTGGAGTGAGGAGAGGTAGGAGTAGCCGAGATCGAGGACCTTGGGGGTGAGCGAGAACGATCGGCTGTCCTGGTGGACGTACCCCAGCTCGGCCAGAGTCAGCAGGATCCGGCGGGCAGTCGCCCTGGTGAGACCGGTCTGCTGAGCGACCTCGCTCAGGGTCTGAGTGGTCCGCTCCCGGGAGAAGCTGTTGATGACGGCGAGCCCCCTCCCCAGGGATTGGATGAAATCGCTCGATCGGGGGTCCCCTATGACAGGAGGATCACCCGACATGGGCCAACGCCGTGCGTTCCTTGAGCTCACGCAGTATTCGGAGCTCGTCCTCGGTCGGGGGCTCGGTCACTCCCAGGTCGGGATGCACGGACAGGTGCCATCCGGTCGCCTCCCTGACCTCGTCGACGTCCACACCGGGATGGACGGCGACCATGGTCAGCTCGTACGTCGAGGGGTCGGGCTGGAGCACGCCTAGATCCGTGATCACGACGGCCGGCCCCTTCCCGCGATGTCCATCCCTCCCCTCGCCATCCGGGCCGAACCCGACCGAGGTGATGAAGTCGACCTTGGGCACGAAGGAGCGTCTGGACTGACGGAGCATGAGGATCACCTCGCCGGCAGACGAGGCGATCTCGGGAGCCCCGCCGGCCCCGGGGAGTCTCACCGTGGGTTGGTCGTAGCCGCCGATGACCGTGGTGTTGAGATTCCCGAAACGGTCGACTTGGGCAGCGGAGAGGAACCCGACATCGACCCGGCCGCCCTGGAGCCAATAGGCGAAGACCTCTGGAACGCTCACCACGAGCTGCGCCTGCTCGGCGAGCTCGCCGTCGCCTATGGACAGCGGGAGGATGTCCGGGGTCGTGCCGATGGTCCCCGACTCGTAGATGAGGACGACGTCGGGGGCGTGCGAGAGCCGGGCGAGATTGGCGGCCTCGCTGGGCAAACCGATCCCGACGAAGCAGACCTGGCCGTCCCGGAGATGACGTGCCGCCGTGACCGTCATCATCTCGTCGGCGGTGTACGCCACGGGCTCACGGTCGGGCACCGAGCACCTCCTCCAAGAGGGAGCGGTCCTCCAGAGCCGCCCGGTAGCCGGCGAAGTCATCGGTCCCACGTATGAACACCTCCACCCAGCGTGAGAAGACGTCACGGTCGCGGGAGACCTGGTCCCATTCGGTGTAGAACCGGTTGTCCCGGGTCGAGTATCCCATCGAGTAGGACGGGTGGGACCCACCGGCCACCTCGGAGACCGAGTCGACGGTCCAATGGGGGAGCACTACGTGGTTGGGCCTGTCGGTGCGCAACTCGTCGACGACCTCCTCGACAGTCACCAGCACCGCTCGGGCAGAGAGTGCCGCCTCACGCTGGACGCCGGTGATGCCCCAGAGACCGATGTTGCCTTTGCGATCGGCCTGCTGTGCGTGGATCACGGTCACGTCCGGGTTCAGGGCGGGAACCGCGGCGAGCTCCTCGCCGGTGAACGGGCAGTTGACTGTGGCCACCCGGGTGTGCGCCACCAGGTCCGACCCCCGGTACCCACGCAGGATCCCGAAGGGGAGCCCCGATGCCCCTGCCGCATACCGGGTCGACATCCCGGCATGGCTGTGCTCCTCGAGCTCGAGCGGCACCGGGTGAGCGTTCTCTACGGCATCACGGAAGCGATGCAACGAGCCGACTCCGGGGTTGCCACCCCAGGAGAAGACGAGACGTCGGGCACAGCCCATGCCGATCAGCTGGTCGTAGATCAGATCGGGTGTCATCCGGATCAGGGTGAGATCCCGCTTGCCCTGGCGGATCACCTCGTGCCCGGCTGAGAAGGGGATCAGGTGGGTGAATCCCTCCATGGCCACGCTGGCCCCGTCGGGGATCAGCCCGGCCACCGCCTGACGCAGGGAGACGAACTCAGCCACGACACCCCGGGGCGATACTGTCCACCTCGATTCCTTTCGCCGATGTCAGGAGGAGTTCAACATGCGAACGTTCGTACGGTGTGCGAACATAGCACCCTGATGATGGACGATCCATCCCCGCCGGGCGCTTCCGCCCCGGGTCGAGTCAGATGATGGACATCCCGAAGCGGACCCAGGTCGCGATCATCGGTGGCGGTCCGGCCGGCTCGCTTCTCGCCCATCTGCTCCATCTCCACGGCATCCACAGCGTCGTCCTCGAGCTGCGAACCCGGGAGCATGTCCTCGAGCGGGTCCGGGCCGGGGTCATCGAGCATGGCAGCGCCGAATTGTTGCGCCGCGTCGGGCTCGGCCGGAGGATGGACGCGGAGGGCTATGTCCACAAAGGGGTCAACCTGGCCTTCGGGGGCGAGCTGATTCGCATCGACTTCGAGGAGTTGGTGGGCAAGCACGTCGTCATCTACGGCCAGACCCAGCTGCAGAGGGATCTCTACGAGATGCTCGACGCAGAGGGCATCGTCCTCGTGGACGAGGCCGAGAACGTGGAGGTCCACGACGTGGAGGGGTCGGAGCCCAGCGTGACCTTCCGACGCCACGGCGCCGAGCACCGGATCCGTTGCGAGTTCGTCGCCGGTTGCGACGGGGCACACGGGACCAGCCGCGACCACATGCCTGCGTCGGTGCTCCGCAGCTTCGAGCGGACCTATCCGTTCGTGTGGGTGGGGCTGCTGAGCGAGACACCGCCGGTCAACGACGAGCTGATCTATGCCAATCACGAGACCGGCTTCGCACTGTGCTCGATGAGAAACGAGAACCTGAGCCGGTACTACGTACAGGGCTCGGCCGACGATCGCGTCGAGGACTGGCCCGATGACCGGTTCTGGTCGGAGCTGCAGAAACGACTCCCCGACCAGGTGTCCGAGCGCCTGGTGACCGGGCCCTCGATCGAGAAGCTGGTCACACCACTGCGGAGCTGGGTGTCGGAGCCGATGAGCTTTGGGCGTCTCTATCTCGCCGGCGACTCCGCCCACATCGTGCCCCCGACCGGGGCCAAAGGGCTCAACCTGGCGATATCCGACGTCATCTATCTGTCCAACGCCCTCGACGAGCACTATCGGACGGGCTCGGACGAGGCCCTGGACGGCTATGCGGCCCGGGCGATGGCGCGAGTGTGGAAGGCGGTCCGCTTCTCGTGGTGGATGACGACGATGATGCACAGGTTCCCGGGGATGTCCGACGACTTCGACCGGAGGCTGCAGCGAACCGAGCTCGAGTACCTGTTCGACTCGGAGAACGCGCGACGCGCCATGGCAGAGAACTACGTGGGGCTGCCACTATGACGACGAGCACGGAGGAGGCGATGGGCAGATTCGACGAAGGCATGGCCATGCGGCGAAGGGTGCTGGGAGACGCCCACGTCGACCAGGCGACACAGCGGGCCAGCGACCTCGACCGCGTGTTCCAGGAGTGGATCACCGAGAGCATCTGGGGCGGGATCTGGTCCCGGGATGGGCTCGACGTGAAGACGAGGAGCATGATCACCATCGCCGTCCTCGCCTCCCTGGGCAGTGACGAGCTCGAACTGCATCTGAAGGCGGCCCGCAACACCGGGGTCAGCCTGGAGGAGATCGCCGAGATCCTGCTCCATGTCACCGCGTATGCCGGGGCGCCGGCGGGCAACCGGGCGTTCAGGATGGCAAAGTCCATCTACGAGGAGGACCAGCAATGACCGAACCCATCATCCGGCATTACGGACCGCGGGCGTACTCGGATCACCCTCCTTTCCGCTACCCGGAGTACAAGTCGACGATCAAGCGCAGCCCCGATCACGATCTGTTGAAGATCGTGGCGACCCTCTCGGAGACCACCGGGCCCGGCCCGGCCTGGTCGGAGGTGTCGGTTGAGGACGCCGATCTCACCACCAACGCCACCGGCGAGCCGGCGCTCGGCGAGCGGATCATCGTCACCGGTCACGTCCTCGACGAGTACGGCCATGGTGTCCCCCGGACCGTCCTCGAGATCTGGCAGGCGAACTCGGCGGGCAGGTATGCCCATTGGAGGGAGACCGCCTTCCCGGCGCCCCTGGACCCCAACTTCATCGGGGTCGGCCAGTGCATCACCGGGGAGGACGGGGAGTACCGCTTCATCACCATCAAGCCCGGCCCGTATCCATGGGGCAACCACCCCAACGCCTGGCGGCCGTCACACATCCACATCTCCGTCCTCGGGCCCGCCTTGGGACAGCGTCTGGTCACCCAGATGTACTTCGAGGGCGATCCGCTGCTCGATCTCGACCCGATCTACCTCGCCGCTCCCCCGCATTCGAGAGAGCGGATGATCGCCCGCTACGACCACGATGTGACCACCGAGAATTGGGCGTTGGGCTACAGGTTCGACATCGTGCTGCGTGGTGAGCTGAGCACGCTGGAGGAGGTCGACGAGGAGTGAATCCGACTCTGGGACAGACACCC
The DNA here is from genome assembly GCA_035550735.1 of Acidimicrobiia bacterium. Classification (GTDB taxonomy): domain Bacteria; phylum Actinomycetota; class Acidimicrobiia; order Spongiisociales; family ZC4RG35; genus JANQRA01. The sequence goes on from DASZOM010000053.1 coordinate 6,217, forward strand.
TCGCAAACGGTGGGCCCCTTCTACTCGATGCGTCTCGGCGAGGATGGCCAGAACGTGATCCCCACACCTGCGGAGGGCGGGGAGCGGATCGTCATCACCGGCCGGGTCCTCGACGGCGACCGGCATCACATCGAGGACGCCCTCCTCGAGGTGTGGCAGGCCAACCCGGTGGGGCGGTTCAACCACCCCGACGACCGGCGTGAGCTGTCGCTCGACCCCACCTTCACCGGATTCGCCCGGGTGATGACCGATTTCGAGACCGGGATCTACCGGCTGGAGACGGTGAGGCCCGGGAGAGCGCCCGACCCCGAAGGCGGCATGCAGGCTCCCCACATCTCCCTGATCATCCAGGGCCGGGGAATGCTCAACCCCGTCTTCACCCGGGTGTACTTCTCCGACGAGATCGAGGCCAACAAGGACGATGGGGTCCTGCAGGCGGTCCCGGAGGAGAGAAGGCCGACCATCATCGCCGAGCTGGAGCCGGGCTCGGACCCGAAGACATTCCGCCTCGACATCCGGTTCCAGGGCGAAGACGAGACCGTGTTCTTCGACGTCTGAGAACGGCCCCGCATCTGATGACCTCGCCGCCAGTCCTCGAGCCCGGTTACACCACCCCGGAGATGTCGGCGTTGTGGACGGCGACTGCGCGGGTGGAGGCAATCCTCACCTTCGAAGCGGCTCTCGCCATGGCCCTCGCCGACGCCGGCATCGCCCCGCTCGAAGACGCGGCATTGGTGGCGTCCGCCTGCGCCGTGCCGCTCGACGACCACGACGCCGCCTGGTCGTCCACCTGGGACAGGGGCACTCCGATGCTCGCCATCCTCGACGAGCTCGGCGCCCGCATCCCCGACGGGCAGAGACGATGGCTGCACCACGGCGCCACCACCCAGGACGCGGTGGACAGCGCCCACATGATGCAGGCGGTGAGATCGCTCTCCATCCTGGAGACCGGTGTGACCCGGATAGCCACTCATCTCCTCACGTCGATGGAGACCCATCGGGCTCAGCCGCAGACAGGGCGGACCTTTCTCCAGCACGCCCGCCCGACCACGTTCGGGATGAGATGTGCCCTGTGGCTGGACGGGCTTCTCAGCCGAATCGAGGAGGGGCGGGAGGTCCGTGCCGGTCTCCCGGTCCAGCTGGGCGGTCCTGTCGGCGACAGGGCGGAGTACGGCGCCGCATCTCAACAGGTGGTGGAGGCGTTGGCCGCTCGCCTCGGCCTCGCCGCCACTCCCCTCGCCTGGCAGGGCGATCGCGGCCCGGTGTGGAAGCTGGTGGGCTCGGTCGACCGGTTTGTGCGATCCCTTGCGAAGATCGCCACGGACATCGCCATCCTCGCCTCGAGCGACGTCGCCGAGGTCGAGGTTCGTGCGGGCGGATCGTCGAGCATGGGAGACAAGCGCAACCCGCTCGATGCGATCAGGGCCATCAGCGCGGCCGGAGCCTGCCGCGGGGCCGTGGCCATGATCGACCAGGGACCGTCCCACGAGCTCGATCGCGGGATCGGCTCATGGCATCTCGAGTGGTTCTCGTTGCCGATCGTGTTCCAGACTGCGGCCGCGGTTGTGAGCTCGGTCGAACGCCTCTTGGAGAGTCTCGTGGTCGATGCTGCCGCCATGAGCGCACGGGTGGAATCCCCCGTGGTCGACACCGCAGCGATCGACGGCCAGATCGACGCGGTTGCCGCCCGCTTCCGGCACCTGATCGACAGCTAGGACGCCGACCTCCAACGCCCGCCGTACGACTCGCGGGCATCCTTCGAATACGGGGTGGGCACCACCCGGACCCTGATCTCGGTCTGCCGGTGTCGTTCCACGGTGGGCTTGCGTGTGCCGCCGTCCTCCTCACCCCAGACCAGGGTGAGCTCGTCTCCCAGCTCCACATCGGGGTCGACGGTCCCCAGAGAGATGAACGCCCGGTCGTTGAAGGTGTAGCCGCTGAACATCGAGAAGCCGACGTGCTTCCCGTCGCGCATGACCGAGTCGTAGCTGGCCGAGGTGTAGTTGGAGAGGGGGACGTCGAGGAACTTGAAGTTCTCCCCTTCCTCCTCGAAGAGAGAGGCCCAGATCCTGATCACGTCGTCGGGATCCCACTCGAATGTCACCTTCTTCCGCTGCGGGCTGCCTTCCTTCGCCTGCAACGCATCCCGTCCGATGAAATCGTGGTCGTACTTGATGTAGAAGCCGTACCCGAGAGCGTGCGGGGTCAGGTAGTAGTCCTCGATGTCCTTCGAGACGAAGCTGCCACCGACCGAGCCCACCGCCTCGTAGCGGTCGGCTGGAAGCCACTCCCGGTATGCCTTCATCCGCTCCCCGGTGTAGACGGCGGGGAGTGGAGAGGGGATCCACCCCGACTCCAAGGTGTTGGTCGCATAGGCACGGGCTCCGACCTGCTTCAAGCCGAATTCCTCGCCGGCCTCGAGGATGGCCTGCTTCACCTCCGGACCCTCCTGGTACGGGCCCCAGACCTCGAGACCGGGCTCGCCGGCCATCCCGTGGTGGAAGGCGGGCATCTCCCGTCCGGCGAAGCGGACCTTGCCTACGTGGAAGAACTTGATGTCGGGCATGGGCCCACCGACCAGCTTCTCGATGATGGCGCCGGCCTTGGGGCCCTGGATCTGGTACCGATAGTGACGGCGGACCACGGGCTGGTCACCCGGCCGGCTCGGGGAGCGGTCATCCCTGGCGAAGGTCACGTCGTGCCCGCCGGTCTCGCAATGGAACTGGACCCAGTTGACCGTGGGCTCCCGGCCCACCATGTTGAATCGTTCCTCACCGAGGCGGAACAGGATCACATCGCCGATCACGTAGCCGTCATAGTTGGTGGGCACGAAATGCTTCGCACGATCGGTCCCGAAGTCGGCGAAGCTGTTGATGGCGAGACCGGAGAGCAGCTCCGTCGCATCAGGCCCTTCGACCATCAGCTCCGCCATGTGATGTGACTGGTCGTAGAGCACTGCGGTCTCCCGCCATGCCCGCTGTTCGTCACGCCAGTTGCTGAATTCGGGGGCAACCACCGGGTAGACATATGCGCCGATCTGCGAGTTGCGCAGCATGTCCACCGGGTTTCCGGCCTCGGCGAGCACATCCTCGAGCGAGCGGGTAGTCATCGTCGATCACCTCCAATGCGCAGCCGGCTTCGAGCGTACACAAAGGGGCTCACCGCTCGCCTCGCCACTCAACGGCCCGGCGATGTGGTCGGAGGGGCCGGGTCGCGTCTGCCGGCGAGACGCTTCCACAGCGATCCCAACGTTGGGATCGCCCCTCTTGGAACCCAGAGGAACAAGACGATGACGAGGATGCCGTAGGCGACCACGCGGAGCTGGCCGAAGTCGATCAGCACCTCGTCGAACACGGTGAACACGACCGCGCCGAGCAGGGGCCCCAACAGGGTCCCGATGCCCCCGAAAGCGAGCATCACGAGGACGACAACGTCGACCTCGCCGAAGCCGAACGTGGTCGGGCTGATGCGACCCTCGCTCACGGCATACAACGAACCGGCCAACCCGAGCATGGCGCCGCCGATCGAGCCTCCGTAGATGCGGTACCGGGCCACGTCGACCCCGGCCAGCTCGGCGGCGACTTCGTCGTCGCGCAGCGCGCGGAACGCCCAGCCGATGTGCGAGCGCCGGAGCAGGCCATGGGCAACCAGATAGACCAGGACCACCCCGAGGAAGAGGTAGTAGGGCGGGAGCCTCTCCCTGAGGAAGGTGTCGGACCCCGGCGTCACCGACATCCCCGACTCACCGCCGGTGAGCGTGCTCAGACCGAGGAGCAGATTCTCGAATCCGAGCGCGAAGATGAGGGTGATGATCCCGGTGAAGATCACGTCGAGCGACCGTCGCACCGCGATCCAGCTGAGCAGCGCACCCATCGATGCAGATGCCAACGTGGCCACCAGGATCCCGGCGCCGACCGGCAAGCCCACCCGGTCGCCGAGCAGGGCCGCTCCGTAGCCACCGATCCCGGCCAGGGCCCCGACACTGAGGAAGAGCTGGCCGGTGCTGCCGAAGATGACGTTGAAGGCGATGGCATAGCAGGCGTAGACCAGACCGCTGACGGCGAGGCCCATGAGGAGACGGGAATCTCCAAGCAACAGGGGCACCAGAGCCAATGCGGCACCCACGACCAGCACCGGGATCAAAAGGCGTGCGAGGGACCGCGAGGAGTGCCGCTCGGCACCGCCCACCTGGGAGGTGCCGGTCTCCCGGGCGACGTCGCTGCTCATTCCCGCGCCCCGAGCAGGCCCGACGGCCGGATGAGGATGGTGAGAGCGGCCGCGCCGAGCAGGAGGATGTAGGTGACGTAGGTTCCGATGTACAAGGTGCTCACGGTGTTGACGATCCCGAGGATCACACCGGCGAGAAAGGCGCCCGCGACGCTGCCCAGACCACCCACAACGGTGACGATGAGGGCGAAGATGGTGAAACTGACCCCCTCCGCCACCGTGACCGGCGAGGTCATGGAACGGGTCACCGCCACCAGGCCGGCGAGGATGCCGCTGAGCACGATGATCAGCGTGCGCATCCGCGCCGGGTCGATGCCGACGATGCGGGCTCCCTCCTCGTCCTGGATGATCGAGCGGATCGCCCGGCCCAACATCGTCGTCCGGAAGAAGGCGAACAGGCCGGCGAAAGCGGCAAGGGCGATTCCGGAGGCGAGCAGGCTGCCGGTCCGCATCTGGACACCAAGGATCCGCACCGACTCCCCCCCGATGCGCAGCGACAGCGCCTCGGTCGGATAGCGCCAAACCATCAGACCGTCGACCAGGAACGCCACTCCCAGGGTGAGGAGGAGGCTGAGGAGGACCCGGGCCTCGCCGCGTCTTCGGTACACGGGCTGGAGAAGGGTGAGGTCGAGCACCAGCCCGAACGTCCCTCCGACGACGAGACCGATGATCACCGCCCATGCCGCCGGTACCCCCGCGGCCATCAAGAGGGATACCACCAGTGCCACGACCACCAGCATCTGCCCGTAGGCGAGGTTGAGGATGCCGCCCAGCCCGTAGACCAGTGTCAGCCCGACGGCGAGGATGCCGAACTGGAGCCCGAGGACGATCCCGTCGAGGATGGCCGCCCTCACGCCACTCCCAGATAGGCACGACGAACCCGTGGATCACGAGCCAATTCGTCGGACGTGCCTTCCAACTCGAAGACACCGTTCTCGAGAACGTAGCCACGGTCACAGAAGGCCATCGCCAGGGGAACCTGCTGCTCCGCCACGAGGAGGGTCAGACCCCGTCCCCGGAGGACACCCAAGGCCCGATAGGCCTCCTGGGCCAGTCTGGGGGCGAGACCGGTGGTGGGCTCGTCGAGGACGAGGAGCCTGGGCCGCGACATCAGGGCGCGGCCTACGGCGAGCATCTGTTGCTCCCCGCCACTCATGGTCCCGGCGTGCTGGCGCCTTCGCTCTGCGAGACGTGGGAACAGGTCGAGGACGATCTCCATCATCTCGGGGTCGGGACGTCTCGGGTAGGCCCCGAGAGTGAGGTTCTCGAGGACCGTCATCCTGGGGAAGAGATGACGCTCGGCGGGGACGAGACCGATCCCCATTCTCATGATGCGCTGTGCCGCCAGCCCGGACAGGTCCTCGCCATCGAAGACGACCTGGCCACTCGAAGCACCCAGCAGACCGCACACGGCCCGAAACAGGGTCGTCTTGCCGGCACCGTTGGAGCCGATGACCATCACCGCCTCACCCTGCTCCACACGGAAAGAGACGTCGCGTACGACGTCGTTGCCGTCGTATCCGGCGGAGAGCCCCAGCACCTCAAGCATGGCGAATCTCCTCGCCCAGATACGCCTCGATCACCGCCGGATCCCGCATGACCTCGGCCGGCGGGCCCTCGATCAGCACCCGGCCGAAGTTGAGGACGACGACTCGCTCGGCAAGGCGCATCACGGCCTTCATCACGTGCTCCACCCAGATCACGGTGACGCCATGACGGGCACGGATGTCGCGCACGATGTCGACCGAGGCCTCCAACTCGGCGTCGTTGAGCCCGGCCATCACCTCGTCGAGGAGGAGGAGACGAGGCCCGGACGAGAGCGCCCTGGCCAACTCGAGGAGACGTTGCTGGTGGAGGTTGAGACTGCCGACGTCGTCGTTCGAACGATGTCCGAGACCTACGAACGACAACATCTCACCGGCCGTCTCCACCGCAGCCGCCTCGTCACGATGACCCCCCCGACGGCCGAACATGGCCCCGAGGGTGACATTCTCGAGGACGGTCAGGTTGGGGAAGGCACGGGGGGTCTGCTGCACCATGGCCACACCCATGCGGCGGACGCGATGAGCCGGCTCCCCTGTCATGTCCCCACCATCGAGGACGATCGAGCCCCCGTCCGGCCTCTCCAGACCGACCACCAGCTTGAGGAGGGTGCTCTTCCCTGCGCCGTTGGGACCGACGACGGCGACGATCTCGCCGTCGTCGGCCCGCAAGCTGACCCCGTCTACCGCGGGCAGCCCGCCAAAGTGCTTCTCGACCCCTTTGAGCTCGAGAAGTGCCACTCGGTCGTCAGGATCCAGGCATGTACGGCTCGAGCGGCTCGGAGTGGACCAGTTCCTCCAGCCACCAGTCCCCGGCCTCGTGAACTCCTTCAGGCGGCGGCCCGGCGACGACCAGATAGAGCTTGGGTTGTGCCGCCGTGATCTCGCCCCACTCGGTCCAGCTCAGGGTGTGGGCGTAGCCCTCGAGATCGAACTCGTTGGCGTGCATGTACTCCGCAATCGCCACCGGCTCGTCACCGACCTCACCCACTGCCTGGGCGACCATGGTGACGATGCCGTGTGCCGCCACCGCGTCGTCGGACATGAAGGTGTTCTCCGAGAACTCCAGGTAGCGCTGGGCCATGGCCTGGTACTCCTCACCGACATAGTCGGCGCAGGCGAAGTCGGCATAGCGGTTGATCGCCGCGTCCTCGAGACCACCCACCACGAGGGAGAACGGCGTCCATGCGCCGGTGACCGGCACGTCGAAGAGCTCGGCGGATTGAGCCGTGATCGGCCCCGACCCTGGCGGGTGCCCGGTGGCGACGATCATCTCGGCCCCGAAGTCCTGCAGGGCGCGCAGGGCGGTGGTGAAGTCGGTCTCCGGCACCGGTGCTGTCTCGATCTGGATCGCCACGTCGGATCCCTCGAAGGTGGCCTGTAGCGCGGCGTTGATCGACTGGCCCCACGCATAGTCGGCGATGATGGCGCCAACGCTGCTCAGACCCTGTTCCTCCGCGTACTGGAGGATCGGGCCGGCGTCCATCGGCGCAGCGGGCAGACAGGTTCGGAAGGTGAACCGGCTGTCGGCGGTGAGCACCGCGTCCGAACCGCCCTTCACGATGAACATCGGGATCTGGAGCTCCTCTGCGAGGGCTGCGCCGGGCACGGCGACACCACTGGAGATGACCCCGCCGATGGCGACGACACCGTCCTCGGCAAGTCTCTCGATCGCCTCGACTGCGGCGTCGGGGTCGTTCTGACTGTCGGCCTCGACTATCTCGATCATCCGCCCGTCGACACCTCCGGCGGCGTTGATCTCCTCGGCGGCCATGAGCATCCCGTCTCTCACCTGCACGCCCCAGGGCGTGAAGTTGGAGGTCAGGTCGGTGAGCATCCCGATCCTGATCGGCTCACCGGGAACCGTCGTGTCAGGTGCAGCCGTGGTGCCCGGTCCGGCCGTCGTGTCAGGTGCCGCTTCAGTGGTGTCCGGCGAAGCCACCGTGGTGCCCGCCCCTCCGTCGCCATCGCAAGCCGAGACCACCAGTGCCATCACCATGGCCAGAGGCAGCAACACCGATCTCCATCGTCGTCTCATCAGTCTCCTCCATGTCTCCATCGGGTAGCGAAGTGCGACGGCCGGCTCGGCGGCCGCCCGGGGCCCGTCGATGAGCCCTCACATCAACCTCCTGCCTCCCTGTACGCTGAGCGCACATTTGTACGATGAGCGGACAGAGGCGGAGTGTATGTGGCGCGGTAGGGGCGTCGCAACCAAAACCGAGATCGGCTCAACGACTCCTTCACGGCAGCTTCACGTACTCGAAGTCCGTGGGCTTTTGGTTGATCCCGCGGGCCGGTGGGGCGATCCAGGGAGCGAACTCGCCCGGCTCCAGATGGGCCCGCATCACGCTCTCTATGTAGGCCCGGTCCTCATCGGTGGGGAGCCACCGATCGCGAGATTCCCCCAACTCCTCCAAGCTGATGACATCTCCCGACGGGGACACGGACAGGTCGGCGAACTCCCCGATCTGGCGGTTGAACGCAACGTGGGGAAGGGCGATCTCGAAGTCCACCCCGTGGATGGCGATCTCCCGATTCCATCTGCGAATCCCGCCGAGGCAATCCTCCATGAAATCGTCGCGTAGCCGTGCGTTGAGACCGTTCAGTGCCGGCACCTCGACCTGTCTCAACTCCCCGTCGACCAGTTTCATCACGGGGTAGGTGCCGTCCCGAAGCTGATGGTCGTCGTCGAGACGCTCCTCGTGGTAGCGGCCCTTGAGCCCGGCGTTGAAGAAATTGGCAGCGTTCGTCGACTCCTCGGAGCCGAAGAGGTCGAGTGTGAGCGAGTAGTGCAGGTTCACCTTGCGCTGGATCGCCGGCAGGTCGATGACACCGAGGCTTCGCACCGCAGCGGTGTCGTACGGATCTTCGATCCCGGCTGCGGCCATCGCCTTCGCCGTCGCCTCCACCACCCTCATCACCCCGGTGTACCCGACGAACATGTGATGGGCTTCCTCGGCGAGCATGAACCGGCACGTCCGGGATAGGGGGTCGAACCCGGATTGGGCCAGGGCCTCGAGCTGCATCTTCCCGTCACGATCGGTGAAGTAGGTGAACATGAAGAACGAGAGCCAATCCGGGGTCTCCTCGTTGAAGGCGCCCAGCATCCGGGGCTGCTCGGCGCTCCCCGAGGAGCGTTCCAGCAGGTCGTCTGCCTCCTGGCGACCATCCCTGCCGAAGTACTTGTGGAGCAGGTAAACCATCGCCCAGAGGTGCCGACCCTCCTCCACGTTGACCTGGAAGAGGTTGCGCATGTCGTACAAGGAGGGTGCGGTGCTGCCCAGGTGCTTCTGCTGCTCCACGGAGGCGGGCTCGGTGTCCCCCTGGATGACGATCAGTCGGCGCAGCATCGAGCGGTACTCGCCGGGCACCTCCTGCCATGCCGGCTCGCCGACATGGGCGCCGAAGGGGATGCGACGGTCCTCCTCCTCGGGGGCTAGGAGGATGCCCCAGCGGTACTCCGGCATCTTGACGTAGTCGAACCTGGCCCAGCCCTCCCTCTCCACACTGACCGCGGTACGCAGGTAGACGTCGGCCGTCTGGAATCCCTCGGGGCCCATCGTCATCCACCAATCGATGTAGCCCGGGTGCCACTTCTCCAAGGCGCGCTGCAGCTTGGGGTCCTCGGCGAGCCCGACGTTGTTCGGGATCAGGGTGTCGTAGTCGACGTCCTGCCAGCCCATCACACTCTCCTCTGGTCGTAGTCAGGTCGGATCCCCGTGCCGTACCTCCGCAACGCTCCTTCCTCCCCCGAGGCGTTGGGACGCTGGAACACCCAGTTCTGCCAGGCGGTGAGCCGGCCGAAGATCTTGGTCTCCATCGTCTCCGGGCCGGGGAAGCGGAGATTGGCCTCGAGACCGGTCAGGCCGTCGGGGGAGAACGCGGAGCGCTCCTCGAGGACCATGCGCAGCTCGTCGTCCCAGTCGAGCTCGTCCATGGCATCGGTCACCAGCCCGGCGGCGAGCGCCGCTTCGGCGTCGAGCTTCTCCCCCACCGAGGAGGCGGCACGGGCCAGACCCTCCGGATCGCCCCAGAAGCGCGTCTCCATGCGAGACAGGCCGTTCGACATCGGATACGCGAATCGGTTCGCTTCGGTGAACGAGAGGCTGGCGAGGCCGCCTGCTCCATCGGAGCGCTCCCCGATCAGCATGTAGGAGCGGTCGGCGGCGAGGACCAGCTCGGCAAGTAAGCCGACGAAGCAGCTGCCCGGCTCGACCAGGGTCATCACCGTGCGCGACGTGAGGTCGATGCGACGAAGCAGCCGGGCCCAGTAGAGCACGATCTCCCGCACGAGCCAGTGGTCGACTTCGGTCAGCAGGAACATGTCGTGGGCGAGGACGAGACCCGGGTCACCCTCGGACCTGATCAGGATCGTGCCTATCTCCAGCTCGTTCACCCTGAGATGGAGGACTGCGTCTTCGAATTCCCTGGCGAGACGCAGGGGCCAGAAGGAGTCGCCGAGCGCCGCCGCACCGTCGCCATCCGATGGCGGTAGCCGGTCGGGGCCGCGCATTGTGATCGAGGCGATCCCCTCGGCCCGGTCGAATTCCACCTCGACCAGCGAATACTCGACCCGATCCTCACCGATCTCCCGTTGCAGAGGAGTCAGCGCCACGCCTCGAGCATCGGCGGGCCGGTCGCTCTCAGCTGCGAACTGGCGGGCACGCTCGGTCACCGTCTCTTGGAATGCCGGCGCCGGGACGAGCTCATCGACGAGACGCCACTGCAGGGCCTTCTCACCTTTGACGCCTTCCTCGAGGGTGCAGAAGACGTCGGCGCGGTCTCTACGCACGAACCGCTTGTCGGTGAGGCGGGTCAGCCCCCCGGTGCCGGGGAGGACCCCGAGCAGGGGCACCTCGGGGAGCGACACCGAGGCGCTCCGGTCGTCGATGAGCATGATGTGATCGGTGGCCAGCGCCAACTCGTAACCGCCACCGGCCGCATTCCCGTTCAGCGCGGCCAGGTAACGCTGGCCCGAGTTGGCGGTGGCGTCCTCGATCGCGTTCCGGGTCTCGTTGGTGAACTTGCAGAAGTTGACCTTGAGGGGATGAGACGCGGAGGCCAGCATCCCGATGTTGGCCCCGGCACAGAAGACTCGGTCCAATGTCGAGCCGATCACCACCGCACCCACTTCCGGGTGCTCGAAGCGGAGTCTCTGCACCGCGTCGGCGAGCTCGATGTCGACCCCGAGGTCGTACGAGTTGAGCTTGAGCTCGTAGCCGGGGCCCTGAGTGGCGTCCGGGTCCACGGCCATGTCGAGGTGGGCCACCCGCCCGTCGACTCTCAACCTCCAGTGGCGATAGCTCTCCGGGCTCGTCTGGAAGTCGATCACGCGAACGATCATAGACTGACCGCGCGGTCAGTTGCCTGGTCGCGCCGGTTACCCTGCCGTCATGGCCACCGAGATGCTGGGCGCCAAACGAAGTCCCCGAGAGATGGAGATCATCCGGTCGGCCTATCGGAACATGGCAAAACGGGGCTCACACCGGATGTCTCTCCGGGAAGTCGCCGAGGGGGCCGGGGTCTCCAAGGCACTCGTCCTGTATCACTTCGGCACCAAGGAGGCGCTGCTGTTCGCCGCGATGAACTGGGCCGTCGAACGCACTGCGGAACGCATCCGCCAGGGTCTGCAGGAGAGCGACGCCGCAGCGGACCGGATCACCGCCTTGATCGACGCCATCTTCATCGACCCCGAAGCCAACCGCGACTTCTACCTCTTCTATCTCGATGTGATCGAACATGCCGGCAGGGTGCCCAGCTTCGGCGCCCTGTCCAGCATGCTCGTGGAAATAATCAACGGCCTCTACAGCGAGGTCATCGAGGACGGGGTGGAGAAGGGCGATTTCCAAGTGGACGACGTGGCTGTGGCCGCCCGTCACATGCGGGCGCTCATCGAGGGCACATTCCTGCAATGGATCCAGACCCCGGACTGGAAGCAGAGCCATGCCACGTGGAAGGAGCGGTGCCGTGAGGCGCTGCTCCGGTTGCTGGCCTCCCGAACTGCTCTCTGAATATCTGTCAGCCCTGGGGCTCAAGCGCCCGGCGCAGGTCATCCGGCCACGGCCTCTTCTCGCCGCTCTCCCGGTGGATCAGCACCGCGGTCAGAGAACCCGAGGCCACAGGGACACTGTCCGTCGTGACCTCGACTTCGTAGGTGATGGATGTCGTCCCAAGTGACGCCACCGTCAAGGCGATGTCGACGACGTCGTCGAATCTCACCGGTCTGAAGAACTCGAAACTGGTCCTGACCCGGGGGGTCGCTCCGAATGTCTCGTCGATGATCCCGAGCTCTCGATGCAGCTCTGCCTCGGCCTCCTCGAACCACCGGAGGATGACCGAGTGGTGCCAGATGCCGGCGGCGTCGGTGTCGATCCAGGCGACGCGGCGCGAAATGGAGACCGAGGGCCCGCTCAATCGAGGCCGCCGATGAACCCGGTGATGGCCGTCAGCACCTCGTCTTGATGGGAGAGATGTGGAGAGTGCCCGGCGTCGGGGATGAGCAGACGACGAGTCTGACCGCTCACCGCATCCTCGATCGCCTCGAGCTGTCGTGTCGTGCCGAACTCGTCGGCGTCACCCTGGATGAGCAGGATCGGGCTGCTCACCTGTGGCAGATACTCCTCGATGTTCCAGGCTAGGAACGAAGGATCCAGCCATATGTCGGCCCATCCCATGAAGGTCGATTCCGGGTCCGTGTGGTACTTGGCCATCTTCACCGCCATCTCGGAGTCTTCGAACCGGTCACGCGCCGCGGCGATGGAGCTGGAGGTCAGCTCCTCCACGAACACGTGGGGGGCGATGAGCACCATGCCCGCCACGGGATGGCCGGCACCGGCGTAGATCAGCGCGATCGACGCGCCGTCGGAATGCCCCACCAGGATCGGGGGAGTGCCGACGAGACGATCGACGAGCCGGGGCAGGACCTGCAGCGCCTCCACGTGCATGTAGTCCGGCTCCCGCTCCCCTTCCAGCGGAACCGACCATCCGTTGCCCTGTCTCGAGTACACCAGCCCGGGGTGGCCGCTCGCCTCGACCACGTGGCGCGGGAAGTCCCGCCACAACTCGACGCTGCCCAGCCCCTCGTGGAGGAACACGATGGGTGTGGCAACGTGGTCCTGACCGACATGGACGTAGTGGAGGGTCTTCCCCGCGATGTCGACGAAGGCCAATATGCCCCGAAGTTACTGCCCGCGGGCCTGGTCACAGGGTTTGGGCCCTTGGTACTTTGGTTACTCACCCCCTCCAGGAGAGCTGATTGCCACACCTGTACGACTTCGCCGACGCAGACGGCGCCAACAAGGACCTCTTCGGTGGCAAGGGCGCCGGTCTGGCGGAGATGACCGCCCTCGGCCTCCCTGTACCGCCCGGATTCGTCATCACAACCGACGTGTGCAGGAAGACGATGCAAACCGGGGCGGTGCCAGCTGACCTCTGGCCCGAGGTCGACGAGGCGGTGGGCCGGCTGGAGAAGGTCACGGGTCGCACCTTTGGCGGGGGCGAGGCCCCGATCCTGCTTTCGGTGCGATCGGGCGCCAAGTTCTCGATGCCCGGGATGATGGACACCATCCTCAACATCGGGGTAAACGATGACATCGTCGAGGACCTCACCATGTGGTCCGGCGACGCCCATTTCGCCTGGGACGCCTACCGCCGCTTCGTCCAGATGTACGCCGACGTGGTTCTGGGAATCCCCGATCACCTCTTCCAGGACGTGCTGGCCGAGCTACGCGCCGGGCGCGGCGTCGAAGACGACTCGGGTCTGAGCGCCGAGGACCTCGAGATGGCGACTCGGAAGTTTCGGGCGATAGTCGAGGAGCACCGCCCCGGGGACCTCCCCTCCGACCCCCGGGACCAGCTCCACGGCGCCATCGAGGCCGTTTTCCGGTCGTGGGGCAATAAGCGCGCCATCGACTACCGCCGCATCAACCGGATCCCGGACGATCTGGGCACGGCCGCGACCGTGCAGATGATGGTGTTCGGCGACCTTGGCGACGACTCCGGCACCGGGGTCTGCTTCACCAGGGACCCGGCCACGGGCGCCAGGGTCTCCTACGGCGACTACCTGCCCCGGGCCCAGGGCGAGGACGTCGTGGCCGGGATCCGCAACACTCTCACCCTCGACGAGCTGGCCGGTCTCCATCGCCGCTGTCACGACGAGCTGCTCGCCATCATGGACCAGCTGGAGAAGCACTACCGCGACATGTGTGACATCGAGTTCACCATCGAGCGCGACCGGCTGCACATCCTGCAGACCCGGGTGGGAAAGCGAACCGCCGAGGCCGCGGTGCGAATCGCGGTCACCATGGTCAACGAGGGTCTGATCGACCGCGCCATCGCAGTGACCCGGGTTCCCCCGGCGGCGCTGGAGCAGCTGCATCGTCCCAAGATCAACCCGTCCGGCGCACCGAAGCCGGTGACCAGAGGGGTTGCCGCCTCACCCGGGGCGGCGCGGGGCAAGGTGGTCTTCACAGCGGATCGCGCCGTGGAGCTGGCCGGCGACGAAACCGCGGTGATACTGGTCCGACCGGAGACCACCCCCGACGACATACACGGGATGGCGGCGGCGACCGGGATCCTCACCAGCCAGGGTGGGAAGACCTCTCATGCCGCGGTGGTCGCCAGGGGCATGGGCAAGCCGGCGGTGACCGGCGCCGCCGAGCTGGTGGTCGATCCCGAGGCCGGGGTCGCCAGCATCGGGGCTCACGACCTCAGGGAAGGCAGCGAGATCACCATCGACGGCACCAACGGCGCCGTTTACGTCGAGGAAGTCGAGCTGATCGAACCGGAGGCGTTGGACGACCTCGAGCATCTGCTCGCCTGGGCAGACGAGATCCGCACCATGGGGGTGTGGGCCAACGCCGACACGCCCGCCGATGCCGAAGAGGCACGTCGGCGTGGTGCCGAGGGGATCGGCCTGGCCAGGACCGAGCACATGTTCATGGGCGAGAGACTCGCCGTGGTCCAGCGAATCATCCTCGCTGCCGACGACGCCATCCGGGAACGGGCACTCGAGGAGCTGGAGCAAATCCAGATCACCGACTTCGAAGGCCTCCTCCAGGCCATGGACGGGCTCCCCGTCGTGGTGCGGTTGCTCGACCCTCCACTCCACGAGTTCCTGCCCAGCCGGCTGGAGCTGGAGAAGGAGGCGTTGCGCCGGGTGCGGGCGGGGCGGCCCATCGAGGACCTGCAGAGCATGTCGGAGCAGGTGGCCCGTTGGGAGGAGGACAATCCCATGCTCGGTCTGCGCGGCGTGAGGCTGGGCCTGGTCGTGGGTCAGCTCTACAGGATGCAGGCCAGGGCGGCGGTCACCGCCTACGAACGGAGACTCGCCGCGGGCGGTGACCCCAGGCTGGAGATCATGGTGCCCCTGGTGTCCACCGCCGAGGAGCTGCGCCGGATGCGGGAGATGATCCTCGAGGAGATCGGTGACCACGAGGAGATCGAGATCGGGACCATGATCGAGCTGCCCCGTGCCGCGTTGACCGCCGGCGAGATCGCCCGTGTCGCCGACTTCTTCTCCTTCGGTACCAACGACCTCACCCAGATGACGTACGGGCTGAGCCGTGATGATGCCGAAGGGCTCTTCCTCCGTGACTACCTGGAGGAAGGCATCCTCGACTCCGACCCCTTCCAGACCCTCGATCGTGGCGGTGTCGGCCGCTTGATCAGGGTTGCCTGCCAGGAGGGCCGTGAGGCGAACCCCGGTCTCAAGCTCGGGCTCTGTGGTGAGCACGGTGGCGATCCCGACTCGATCGCCTTCGTCCACGGGCTCGGTCTCGACTACGTCTCGTGCAGCCCACCGCGGGTCGAGGGGGCACGACTCGCCGCCGCCCAGGCGGAGCTAGCCCAGAAGTCGGGCGATCCGGTCGAGTAACCCGGCCACCCCCTCACCGGAGAGGGTGGTGGTCATGATCACCTCGTGGTCGGCCGCTTCGGCGGTCTCACGCAACGCGCGGGCCACGTCCGCGGCCCCGGGGAGATCGGCCTTGTTGACCACGAAGAGATCGGCGATCTCGACGACCCCCGCCTTGTCGGCCTGCACTTGATCGCCCCAGCCCGGAGCGACCACCAGCACGACCACGTCGGCGACCTCCATCACCTCGACCTCGGACTGGCCCACCCCGACCGTCTCCACGATGACCCAGTCGAATCCGGCGGCGTCCATCAGCGCCAGCGCCTCCCCACTGGCCCGGGCCAGGCCGCCGATATGGCCTCGGGTCGCCATGGATCGAACGAAGACGCCATGGTCGTCGACGTGGCCCTGCATGCGGATGCGATCGCCGAGGAGGGCGCCGCCGGTGAGAGGACTGGACGGGTCGACGGCGAGGACCGCCGCGGTCTCCCCCCTGGCGCGGATCACGTCGATGAGGGCCGAGATGAGGGTGGACTTGCCGGCCCCAGGTGGGCCGGTGATACCCACGACCCCGGTTGCCCGGTCGAGCCCGCTCAGCTCGCCATCACCTTCCACCAGGCTGATCGCCCGGGAGAGGGCGCGCCGATCCCCTGATCGGACCGAGTCGAGGAGGGTGGGATCCATGGGTCAGCGGAGCCTAAAACGACAAACCCTGGGTTAGCGGGGGAGGGTTGGTCTCAGAGGGTGGGGAGCGAGATGCCGATGCCCTCGTCGGCATCGTCGAGACCGGGGGCGTCGGCCGAGGCGATGACCTCGCGCACCCCGGGGACCCGATCCTTCAGGATTCGCTCGATGCCGGCCTTGAGGGTCATCATCGACAGAGGGCAGCCCCCGCAGGCACCCACCATCTGCAGGTTGACCTTGCCGTCATCGGCGCCGAGCAGGATCAGATCGCCACCGTCGGCCTGCACCGCCGGGCGGATGTAGTCCAGCGCCTCGCGCAGTTTCTCGAGGTCGATCGGCCCCGATGTATCGGTGGCCGGCGCGATCGTGACTGGTGTGGACTGGCTCATTCTCTTTCGGGAACCATGCTGGTGGCCGGGTTGTTCCTCAGTCTACGGGGGTCGCTCAGGTGCGCTGAATCCGTGCCCCCAGGGATTCGAGACGCCCCACGAACTCCTCGTAGCCCCGGTCGATGTGGTCGGGCTCACTCACCTCGGTGACTCCGTCGGCAGCGAGCCCGGCGATGACCAGGGCCGCCCCTGCCCTGATGTCGGGGGCGAGAACCGGGCATCCGGAGAGCCGCTCCACGCCTCGGACGATGGCGTGCTGCGCCTCGACCGTGATGTCGGCGCCCATCCGGGCCAACTCGCCCACATAGCGGTAGCGGGCGTCATACAGGTTCTCGGTGACTATCGACGTGCCCGTGGCCAGGGATAGGAAGGCGACCATCTGCGGGTGCATGTCGGTGTGGAACCCTGGATAGGGCAGGGTGGCGAAATCGACGGGCAACGGTCGCTCCGGTCCCTGCACTCGCAGCCAACCGTCGCCCCTCTCCACCTCGCATCCGCTCGCCTCCAGCTTGGAGAGCTCCATGCGGAGGTGGTCCGGACGGCAGCCGGTGACGGTGACATCCCCGCCGGTGATCGCCCCGGCCACCGCATACGTCCCGGCCTCGAGCCGGTCGGGAACCACCCGGTGCTCCACCGGCTGCAATCGCTCGACGCCCCGGATGCGCACCAAGGCGGTGCCACCGCCCTCGATGTCCGCCCCCATCGCGTTCAGTTGGACGATCAGGTCCTGGATCTCCGGCTCCCGGGCGGCGTTGACGATGACGGTCTCACCGTCGGCGAGCACCCCGGCGAAGAGGAGGTTCTCGGTGGCGCCGACCGAAGGGAAGGGAAGCTCGATCTCCGTTCCCTTGAGCCTTCCGTCGACCCGCGCCACGACCTCACCGTGAACCAGCTCGAAGCTGACTCCCATCTGCTCCAACCCGTTCATGTGCCATTCGATGGGACGGGCCCCGAGGTCGTCGCCGCCGGGCAGGGCGACACGGGCCTCGCCGCAACGGGCGAGCAGGGGCCCGAGCACCACGATGGATGCCCGCATCTGACGGACCAGCTCGATGGGAGCCTCGGGGAGGGGCTCCTCGGGGACCACGATCCACAACTCGTGGTCACCGGGCTCGACACGGCAACCGATGTGCTCCAGGACCCGGGTCATGAGCTCGACGTCGAGGATGAGCGGGACGTTGGTGAGATGGTGTCTTCCCGGCGCCAGCAGCGTGGAGACGATCTCCTTGAGCACGGCGTTCTTCGCCCCGAGCGTCCTGACGGTGCCGGAGAGACGCGCCCCGCCCTCCACGACGATTCTGGACATCGAGCGCGAATCTAACTGCCGGTGGGTTCAAGACCGCCGACCCCGGCAGCCCAGCCGGTTCTGGCTACCCTGCCGCAGGCAATGAGAATCGCCGTCGGCGCCGA
>DASZOM010000054.1:0-8386 GCA_035550735.1 Acidimicrobiia bacterium
CGAGTGGATACTCATGACGAGAAACCAAACGAACCAGAGGAATCCGCCGATTCCGAGAAAACCCGCCACGCCGTCAACCCAGCTCGGGTAAGAGAATGGGTCGTCCAACACGACCAAGACATAGATGGCCCCCACTGCCACCACAGCGAGTATTAGACCGACGAAGGCAACGACAGCCATCATGATCGTCCGACTCGCAAAGTACCGAGCGAACGTCAAGGCTTGCCGATCCCAAATCTCGTCATGAGAGGCCATAGCGAATCTCCTATATCCGGCCTGGCCGTCCCGCCAGATTGACATACTGGCGAACTAGGACTTGACCCTGGACCGATCTCTAACTCAGTCAGACTGACGCCCCATTCTGATCTGGATCACGATGTGGACCTGGGATCTCCTGGGAATTCTCCCGGGTTCGAATTCTTCTCTTATGGGGTGGGTTAGCCACCCAAATTTGTCCCACCCCCTTCGTACCGTTGCACCATGTCAGAGCAGAGGCTTTCCATCGATCGGCGGGAGCAACGTCTGCTCGCCGCCGACCGGGCGATCGCCCGGTTGCGAGAGCTGCAGATGCAGGATCTCGCCGAGTTGGACGTCGCCCAGGTCGCGGCGTCGGACGGGTCACGGTCGCTCTCTGAGTGGGTCTCGGCTCGTCTCGACATGGGGATCGAGTCAGCCCGGACCCTGGTCCGGACCATGCGACGTCTCCAGGAGCGCCCCGACCTTCAGGAAGACCTGGCCCACGGGCGTGTCTCCTACGACCGGGTCGAGGCGTTGTCCCGGATAGGCGAGGACGTCGGTCTCATGGAGTGGGCCGACGTGGCCACGGTGCGCCGTGAGGCGGCGAAGCGTGCTCGGATCACGGCCGAGGGGGAGTATCGCTCCGCCGACGACCGCTATCTGGTGATGCAGCCGTCGCTGGACGCGTCCTGGTGGAATCTGTGGGGAGGCCTCGACGGTCCCGCCGGCGCACTCGTCGACAAGGTCCTCAGCGAAGCCGCCGACAATCTGGCTGACCTGCCCGACGGATCGAAGGGCTCGACCGGATGGCGCAGGGCGACCGCGCTGGTCCAGACCATGGTGTCCGACGAGGCGCCGCCGGCCAACGTGTCGGTGATCGTTGACGCCAGGCACGCGGCCGGGACCGGTGGAGAGGCTGGCGTGGTGCTCGAGCCCGGTCCCCGGGTAGGCCGTGACGCCTTGCAGGCGATCCTCTGCGACGCCGAAGCCGAAGTCATTGCCCGTACCAAAGACGGTCGCCTCATGGACTACGGGCGCAGGCAACGCACCGCACCCCCAAGGTTGAAGCGCGCCTTGCTGGCCGAGTTCAACCACATGTGCGGTGCCGACGGCTGCATCTCACGTAACCGCCTCCAGATCCACCACCTCGTGCCGTGGTCGGAAGGCGGCCAGACCGACCAGGAGGACCTCGTCGTGCTCTGCTGGTTCCATCATCAGGTGGTGGTGCACGAACGGGGCTTCGAGATCTACTTCCATCAAGATCGTCGCAGGATCAGATTCCGCAGGGCCCAAGGCAGACGACGAACTAGGTAGGGACGCCCTGCCCCACGTCCCGCCGTCACCCCACCGTCCGTTGTCTCACCGCCTCGACCAAGACGATCGCTGCCGCTACCGAGGCGTTGAACGAGTCCACCACCCCATCGGCCTGGGGTATCACCACCAGTCGCTTGGCGAGCGATGCCGCGCGCTCGGACAACCCGGCATGCTCGGCGCCGATGACGATGGCCAAAGTGTGGGTCAGGTCCGCTTCCCAGAGCGAGAGGTCACCATCCGGAGACGCCGCGACCAGCTCGATCCCTTCCCGATCCAGCCACGGCGCCGTCTCGTCCCAGGAGGAGACCGCCAGAGGGAGACTGAACAGCGCTCCCATCGAAGCCTGGACGGTGTTCGGATTGAACGGGTCGACGGTGGATTCCACCGCGATGAGTGCGTCGATGCCCACGGCCGCCGCCGTGCGCATCATCGCCCCCAGGTTGCCCGGCTTCTCGATGTCCTCGGCGATCAAGAGCAGGGCCGTTGAAGACGGCCGGACGTGCTCGAGGATGGTGTCGAATTGGGGGAAGACGGCTATGACCCCGGGCGAGCGCTCTCGATAGGACGCCTTGTCCAACGCCGGCGGGGCCACGGTGACGGCGTCACCCTCGACGTCGACGGTGCCGTCGGTGAAGACCACGGTTGGGTCGAGACCGGCGCCCAGAGCCCTCCGATAGAGCCGTTCCCCCTCCAGCACGAACACGCCTTCCGCGTCACGATGTCTCCGCTCCCGAAGCCTGACCAGCCACTTGATCCGGTCATTCGCCGGCGAGGTGATGTCGTAGCCCACTCAGCCCCACCGCTCCCAGAAGACCAATTCGTCCACCGTCTTCCTGGGCCGGTCGAGGCTGCCCGAGCGTCGGTCCGGGGCGGGGTGGCCCACGGTGATGACTCCGATGGGGCGGTAGTGCTCCGGGATGTCCAGCACTTCGGCGAGGTCGGGTAGCGAATGGACGCCG
Organism: Acidimicrobiia bacterium; assembly: GCA_035550735.1. Classification (GTDB taxonomy): domain Bacteria; phylum Actinomycetota; class Acidimicrobiia; order Spongiisociales; family ZC4RG35; genus JANQRA01. The sequence continues at coordinate 2,511 of DASZOM010000054.1, forward strand.
AGGAAACCGGCACCGAGCCCCTCGTCGACCGCGGCCAGGAGGACGGCCATCATCGCTGCCCCGGCGTCGACCCACCAGAACGGCACCGGCCACGAGATCTCACCGTCGGGTCCGAGCTTGTCCGGCTCGTGATACCGGTCGTGATAGACCTGCTCACTCACCGCGATGACGATGTGTGCCGGAGCACGGGAGATCCACGGGTCGAACCCGGCGGCTACGTAGGAGCTCTCGTCGGCGATCTCGGCGATACGAGCCCGTGTCTTCGGGTCGGTCACCACCACGACGGCGATGGCCTGGCTGTTGCCGGCGGACGGGGCGCGGAGGGCGGCGGCGCCTACCCGCTCCAGTTTTTCCTCCTCGATGCCGACCTCTGTGTAGTTGCGGATCATCCGCCGCGCAGTCAGGACCCGTGAGTACTCCATTTCGGGATTCTGTCACTCCGGGGCGCGATGGTGGGGGGATGGAAAGCAGGCACGAAGGAGGGATCGTCTGTATATGGTGGCTGCCGTTGTGGTGAAACCAGGTCTTGACCACACCGGGGAGACAGGATGACCTTTGCCTCGAACGGTCGTGAGCTCAAGGTCGTCTGGACCCGAGGCAAAGGCTGTCTCGAGCTCGCCGAGGTGCTCGGTGGCGATCGCACCGAGCGTGTCCAGGGTGACCTCGCCGAGAGCTGCATCGACGAGCGAGCCGACGTCCTCGTCGCCAAGAAGCTCCCGTCGGCCTTCGATCTGGTCAGCGTTGCGGTCCCCGTGGACTTCGAGCCGGAGCGTGTAGGCAAAGTGGTCGCCACGGTTGCCGGCGGCCCCCACTCCGCTCTCGCCGCCGAGACTGCCGCCCGTCTCGGCCGTCGTCTGGGTGTAGAGGCGGAGCTGATCTCTGCGGCCAAAAGCGAGGAAGAGACCGGGGCGGCGAGGGAGATGCTCGATCAGGTTGCAGCGCATCTCCCTGACCTCAGTCGGCGTGTCGTGGTCGTCGAGGGCATCGCCGAGCTCGCCGAGGGCATCGACGATGATGCTCTGCTCGTGCTCGGCGCACCGGGAGGCTCCTGGCTCAATCGCTCCCGCACCGGTCCCGGCGCGCGTCTCCGTCGAACAGCCCAGGCGGGAGTGGTCGTCGTTCGCAGCGCCCCGGACCGTGTCTACCGCTTCATGGGCGAGCCTGTCTTCGTCGCCCCGCTCCGCCAGGCCGACGACACGCTGCGCATGCACACCGAGAACACACTCGCCGTGGCCGAGCAGGGCCGTCTCATCGGATTGGTGCGACGGGAGGGCCTGGTACGGGCCGGTGGCAACCCGGTCGCGTCGGTCATGGAGGAGGCGATGTCGGTGCGTGTCGACGAGACCATCCTCCAGGCCCGGGAGCTGGAGCCGACCTTCGGCCGCGATCCGATCCCAGTCACCGACCACGACGAGTTCCTGGTCGGCGGTTTGTCGTTGCCCGTCGCCTGACTTCGGCCAGAATCACCGCCATGTCTGGTCGCAGCATCTTTCGGGGAGTCCTCTGGGGTCTGGTGGCGCTGATCCTCGTTTTTCACGTCGCCGGCGGCTGGATGTACTCCAACCGGATCATCGACGAGGCATTCACCCCGGCCCCCGAAGCTGCGGTGCTGCCCGTGTCCGACTTCGAGCTGGTCGAGGTCCAGTACGAGACGCCCATGGGCACGATGGACGCCTGGCACCTGCCGGCGGCAGGGGAGACATGGGTGATCCACATCCACGGGCTCAATGCCACTCCGGCCGAGGCCGAGCCACTCTTCGCCCCGCTGCAGCAGGCCGGATACCCACAGCTCGCCATCACATATCGAAACGACGAGGGCCAGCCCACCGATCCCAGCGGTTATCACCGTTACGGAACGACGGAATGGGAGGATGTCGCCGGTGCTCTGGACTTCGCCGTGGCCAACGGCGCCCGCGAGGTCGTCTTCGCGGGATACAGCACGGGTGCCGCCCACGCCCTCTCCTACGTCTTTCGCAACAACCTCGACGAGATCGCAGGTGTGATCACCGACTCGGCCAACGTCGACATGGGGGCGACCATCGATTATCGGGGCACCCTCGAGGAGCTGCCGGTGATCGGAGTCCAACCTCCGGTGACCCTCTCATGGGTGGCCAAGTTCTTCACGTCGCTGCGCATCGACGTCAACTGGAAGTCACTGGACTACATCGACCGCGCCGAGCGCTCGCTTCGTGTTCCGCTTCTGGCGATCCACGGCACGGCCGACGAGTCGATCCCCATCGACCAGAGCAGGGCGCTCGAGGCGGCACAGCCCGACCTCGTGGAGGTGGTCGAGTTCGACGGGGCCGATCACGTGGGCTCGTTCGACGTCGATCTCGAACGCTATGTCTCCACCGTGCTCGCCTTCCTCGATGACGTGAGCTGACATCATTTAGGGTCTCGTCGACCTCGACCCGGACGGAGACCAACCCTGGCCGACCAACCGATGATCCGTCTCGATCACGTCACCAAGGCGTTTGCCGGCGTGCCGGCTCCTGCTGTGTCCGAGCTCAGCCTCGACGTCGCCGAAGGCGAGTTCGTGACCCTGGTGGGGCCTTCCGGATGCGGCAAGACGACCACGTTGAAGATGATCAACCGGCTCATCGAACCGACGTCGGGCCGGATCGAGGTCGCCGGGCGGGACGCCCTGAGTGTCGAGCCACACGTGTTGCGTCGCTCCATCGGGTATGTGATCCAGCAGGTGGGACTGTTCCCGCATCGGACCATTGCCCAGAACATCGCGACGGTGCCGGTCCTGCTCGGCTGGGACGCCGAGCGGATCGCGGGCCGTGTCGCCGAGCTGATCGAGGTCGTGGGTCTCGATCCGGGGATGCTGGAGCGGTATCCCTCGGAGCTCTCAGGCGGGCAGCAACAGAGGGTGGGAGTGGCCCGCGCTCTGGCCGCCGACCCGCCCGTGCTCCTGATGGACGAGCCGTTCGGCGCAGTCGACCCGATCGTCCGTGGCCGGCTCCAGGAGGAATTCCTCGACTTGCACGATCGTCTCGGCAAGACCGTGGTCTTCGTGACACATGACATCGACGAGGCCCTCTATCTGGGCACCCGGGTGGCCATCCTCAACATCGGCGGGATCCTCGAGCAGTACGACACCCCGGAGGCCATCCTCGCCGACCCCGCCAACCAGTTCGTCGCCGACTTCCTCGGCGGAGAGCGCGGGTTGAAGCGTCTCGCACTTCGTCCCGTCTCGAAGGTCGACATCATCCGGGGGCCGGTTGTCGACGTGAGCTCCGACGCCGAAGAGGCACTGCGGGCCATGAGCACACACGGCGTCGACTGGGTCGGGTTGTTGGACGGATCCCGCCTGCTGGGCTGGGTGTACCAGTCCGAATTGGGCTCCGGCCCGCTTCGACAGCTGGAGCCGAAGCCGTTCGCCGCATCGCTGACGCCGAGGTCGTCCTTGCGTCAGGCGATCGACGCCGTGGTCACGGGTCGCACCCGGGTGGCGGTGGTGGTCGACAACGGGGAATACGTGGGGATGGTGGATCTCGAGTCGATCGCCGAGGAGATCACGGAGTGATCGACTGGGCCTGGATCGGGCGCAACGCCGACGCCATCCTGGATCGGACCGCCGAGCACCTCTTCCTGACCCTGGTCCCCGTAGGCCTGGGAGTGGTGATCGCCGCCGGGCTCACCGCACTGGTGCTGCGATGGCGTGCCAGCTTCGGGCCGATCACGATCACCTCGGGGATCCTCTACACCATCCCTTCCCTGGCGCTGTTCGGCGCCCTGATCCCCCTCGTCGGCCTCAATGCCGGAAATGCCATCATCGCTCTCACCTCGTACACGCTGTTGATCCTGGTGCGCAACTTCGTGGCAGGCATCGACGGGGTTCCCTCCTCCACCCTGGAGGCCGCCGACGGGATGGGATACACCCGCCGGTCTCGCTTCTGGCGGATGGAGGTCCCGCTCGCACTGCCGGTGATCGTCGCCGGGATCAGGATCGCCACCGTCACCACGGTGGGGTTGGTGACCGTCTCGGTCATCCTCGGTCTGGGTGGCTACGGCTTCTTCATCTACCGCGGCTTTCAGGCTCGCCAGTTCACACAGACGCTGGTGGGTCTGGTCTCGTGCATCGTCCTCGCCACCGTCCTCGACGTCATCTTCATCTTGATCCAGCGATGGCTCACTCCGTGGGCGAGGCGGTCCCGTCCGTGATCTGGGATCAGGTCGTCGAGTTTCTCGCCGAGCCTTCGACCTGGTCGGGGTCGAACTCGATCCCGGTCCTGTTGTGGGAGCACGTCTGGATCTCGGTCGCTTCCACTCTCCTCGCACTGGTGCTGGTCTTCCCGCCGGCCCTGTGGCTGGGGCACAATCGGAGGGGCGCCGATCTCGCCGGGGCCTTGGTCAATATCGGGCGCGCCGTGCCCTCCTTCGGCATCCTCGTCCTGAGTGTGATGGTGATGCTGCAGCTCGGAGTCAGTGTCCTGAGCCCGTGGGGAGTGATGGTCGCCCTGGTTGCGCTGGCTGCGCCCCCGATCTTCACCAACACCATCGCCGGAGTGCAGGGGGTCTCCCGGGCCACCGTGGAGTCGGCGCGGGGGATGGGGATGCTGGAGAGCCAGCTGATCCGTCGGGTCGAGATGCCCCTGGCCTCACCGGTCATCCTGGAGGGGATACGCATCGCGTTCGTCCAGGTGATCGCGACCGCGACCCTGGGCGCCCTGGTGGCGTGGGGCGGCCTCGGCCGTCTGATCGTCGACGGCTTCAGCCAGCAGAACCAGGGCAAGCTGTTGACCGGGGCGATCCTGGTGGCCCTTCTAGCCGTCATCGCCGAGGTGGGCCTGGCCGTGGCACAACGGGCGTCGATGCCACAGGGGCTGCGTGCCGCCCGGGAATAGGGGGAATCCTGGTCTGAGCTCGATGGTTGTCACATCCGGTCAGGCACGAGACCTGGCCTCTTTTGCACCCAAATGAAGGAGAGACCCATGCGGAGAATCTTCCGCAATCGGGCTGTTGGGGCGATCCTGGCCCTGGCCGTAGTGGCCACGGCATGCGGATCGGGTGACAGCACCGAAGGAGACCCGATCACCGTCGCCTCGTTCAATTTCAACGAGTCGGTGATCGTCGCCGAGATCTACGCACAGGGCCTGGAACGGGCCGGTTACAGCGTGGATCGGAGCATGAACTTGGGCAACCGGGAGGTGGTCAAGCCGGCCCTCGAGGAAGGCGAGATCGACCTGGTCCCGGAGTACGTGGGGACGATCCTCTCGTTCCTCGGCGGCAGCCCGACGTCGGACGCCGAGGCGACCTGGGAGGAGGCGAAGACCCTCTTCGAGGAGACCGGGGTGACCCTGCTGGCCTACAGCCCGGCCGAGGACAAGAACGCCTATGTGGTGACCGCCGAGACGGCCTCCGAGCATGGGCTGACCACCATCTCGGACCTGGCGCCGGTGGCCTCCGAGCTCGCGTTCGGCGGCCCTCCAGAGTGCCCGGAGCGTGAGTTCTGCCTCCAGGGGCTTGAGACCGTGTACGGCCTCGAGTTCGCAGAGTTCGTCCCGCTCGACGCGGCAGGGCCGATAACCATCGCTGCCCTCGAAGGCGGCGACGTCGACCTGGCGCTGCTCTTCAGCAGTCAGGGTGTCATCGCAGACAAGGGCTGGGTCGTCCTGGAGGACGACATGGGACTGCAACCGGCCGAGAACCTGGTGCCGGCCATCCGCACCGAGGTGGTCGACGAGTACGGGGAGGACCTCACCGCGCTGCTCGGCGAGATCTCCGAGCAGATCGTGCAGGCGGAGCTGATCGAGATGAACAAGCGCGCCGACATCGACGGTGAGGATCCCGCCGTGATCGCAGGCGAGTGGCTCGACGACCACGGGTACGCCGAGAGCTAGCCCGCAACCCAGGGTTGGGGGGGGGGG
>DASZOM010000055.1:0-13816 GCA_035550735.1 Acidimicrobiia bacterium
TGGCGCCGTATCCGGCGCCAGGAACCCCGGGTTCGCACTGGGCGAACCTGCGCGTTGAGCTGATGAGCGAGTTCGAGCGTCTTCTCGACCCGTCCAAGATCGCCATCGCCGGACTCTCGGCCGACCCGGCCAAACACGGGGCGCGAGTGCTCGCCGCACTGCGCAAACTCGGTTTTCAGGGTGAGATCTGGGGCGTCAACCCTGGACTTCCCGAGATCGATGCAGTGGACGTCTTCGCCTCTGTCGACGATCTCCCCACCCCGCCAGACCTCGTCGTGGCCGCCGTGCCCGGGGCCGCTGCCCGGGACCTGATCGCGGGCTGTCGGGGTGTCGGTTGGGTCATCCTCTTCGCCGCCGGGTTCGCCGAGAGTGGGGAGGAGGGCAGGGACCGCCAGGAGGAGCTGGTCGACACGGCGCGCTCGGTGGGCACCCGGCTGGTCGGGCCCAACAGCGGCGGAGTGATCCGTCCCGGGACAGGGCTCGCCGCCAGCTTCCTCACCTGTCTCGATCGTCCCGCCGCCGAGATCCGGTCGGGCCCGGTCGGCCTCGTCACCCAGAGCGGCGGCACCGGGAGCTATCTCCACAACCTGGCTGCGGCGCGCGGCGAGGGAATCGCGGTCTCGATCTCAACCGGCAACGAGGGCGACTTCGAGTTGGGTGAGGCCATCGAGGCCGTCTCCCTGCTAGACGACGTGAAGGTGATCCTGACGGTGATCGAGACCGTCCGGGATGGCAGGCGGTTCATCGATGCCGTCCGATCCGCTGAGTCGCGAGGCAAGCAATTGGTGGCCTGCCGGATCGGGACCGGCCAGGTCGGACGACGACTCATGGGCTCGCACACCGGCGCCATGGCCGTGGCGGAGAAGGTCATGAGCGGGGTCTTCGAGAGCCTGGACGTGATCGCGACGGAGACTCCCGGCGAGGCCTACGAGGTGGCCGTCATGCTTGCCCACTCGGAGCCGGCGCGAGGCGGGCGGGTGGGGATCGTCACCCACTCGGGGGGAGTCGCCATCCTTCTCGCCGATCTCGCCGGTGGTGCCGGGCTCACTCTGGACCCACCCGGAGAGATCTTGGGAGAGGCGGTCCGCGCCCATCTCGACCACGGCTCCGTAGGCAATCCGCTCGACATGGGTGGGATCATCGGTGATCCGGGTCGATTCGCCTCCGTGGTCGGAGAGTTCAGCCGATCCGGCGACTACGACGTGGTGCTGGCGGTCTCTACGGCCCATCCACCATCTCACACCGTGACCCGTGCGCGCTCCCTGATCGAGCTCGAGCAGGAGGCGCCGGTGCTGCACCTGTGGATGGCAGGTGACCAGGCGTCCCACGGCCTCGCCAAGCTGCGGGAGGCGGGCATGGCCATCACCGAGGAGCCGAGGGCTGCGATACGCGCTCTGGTGGGTCTCACCAGGCGGACAGATGCTACCGCTCCGCCGGCGCCCATCTTCGGCCCACCCGAGCATTGGGGGGTTCCTCCGCTAGAGGGGGCCGTCGCATCCAACATCGCCGAGGGCATCGTCGCCGCCGATTCGCTCGGGTATCCGGTGGTGGTCAAGCTGGATGGCAACGCACCCGCTCACAAGACCGACGTCGCGGGCGTGATCCTCGACGTTCGCAACCGCACAGAGCTCGAAGAGGCATTCCGGTCACTCCTCCAGTTGAGCCAGACGTCGGGACTGAGGTCGACGTCTCTCCGCCTGCAGCGGTTTCGACCCGGCCTCGAGGTCATCGTCGGCGCGGTGAGACACGACGTCTTTGGACCGCTGGTCTCGGTGGGCCTCGGCGGCGTCCTCGCCGAGGTGCTCGACGACGTCGTCTTCTCCCCCGCTCCCATCACTCCGCTCACCGCGCTCGCTCTGATCGACCGTCTCGACGGCCGGGTTCTCCTCGACGGATATCGCGGCGCCAATGCCGCCGACGTCACCGAGTTGGCTCGCATCGTCAGCCAGGTGAGCCGCGGCATCGCCGGGCTCGCAGTCGAAGAGTTCGAGATGAACCCCCTGATCTGGGATGGCACGGAGTGGCTCGCCGTCGACGTCTACGCCTCGTGATCCCCCAACCACGAGCGACCACGTCGGTTCGGCGGAGGGCGCGGTCTGCGTATCCTCGACAATCGCCAGATCGACCCTCATCCAGGTAGGGGTGATCGCGGTCATCGCCGCGGTTGCAATCCTCACATCCACTGCCCTAGGGGAGGTGGTCAGCCCGATCATGATCGGGCTGCTGGCGGGTCTGGTCCTCGGTCACCTCTCCCCCGCCGCGGCGGCATGGAGAGACGGCATCACCATGGTGACCACACGGGTGCTGCCGGTCGGGATCGCCCTCATCGGTTTGCGGATAACCCTCGGCGACCTGCTGGAGCCGGGAGCTCTTGCCCTCGGCATCGCCCTCGGAGGCGTCGTCCTGGTCGGGGCGCTCGCCGCCGTGCTCGGCCCGGTTCTGAGCAGGTCACGGAGCGGGTGGATCCTTCTTGCCGTGGGCACCGCCATCTGCGGGAACTCGGCCATCATCGCCACCGCACCGGTGATCAGGGCACGGGAGAGGGAAGTCGCCCTGGCGGTCGGGGTGATCACCGCGTTCGGGACGCTTGCCCTCTTCACCTACCCGGTGATCGGGGCGACGCTGGGCATGGATCAGACGACATTCGGGATCTGGGCCGGGACAGGGATAAACGACACGGCGCAGGTGGTCGCCGCCGGGGAGGCGTTCGGCCCGGAGGCGGCGACGGTGGCCGTGACGGTGAAGTTCGTCCGCAACCTGCTCATCCTCCCCGTGGTCGCCGGTCTCGCACTGATGAGCGCCCGGGAGGCGTCGGAGACGAGCGACGCCCGACGGCTCCCCTGGCTGAAGGCCATCCCGCCGTTCGTGTTCGGGTTCCTCGCCCTGTCCGCTCTCGCCTCCGTCGGGCTCGTCCCGGATGGCGTCGGTCAGCTCGGTCGATGGCTCTCCACGGGTCTGATCACCGCGGGGATGGTGGCGATCGGGATGAGAACCCGCCTCGCCGAGACCAGGAGCCTGGGATGGGCGCCGCTGCTGCTCGGGCTCACCCTGACGCTGAGCCTGGCGGTGTTCTCGTTCCTGATGGTGACCCTGCTGCGGTAGCGGTCACTCCCATGCGACACCGCGGACCTCGATCGGTTCCGGCACGCCCTTCAACGTAACCGTCCTCGGATCGGACAGCCCGAGGTCGAGCTCGCCGACTCCGTCGAGGGTCGTCGCCGAGACCACGATCTCCCCGGCCTCACCCAGGGCCCCGACCCGGGCGGCTACATGCACGCCTCTGCCCGTGTAGTTACCCTCCGTCTTGGTGGCGGCCGAGGTGTGGATCCCGATCCGTATCGACGGGGAGAAGCCGTGCTCGGCGCGATGGGCGCGGAGGGTCCGCTGCACGTCCACGGCGCATTCGATGGCTCGGCGGGGATCCTCGAATGCGACGAAGAACCCGTCGCCCATCCGGTTGACCACCTCGCCCCCGTGGGCGACGAACCTCGCCTCCAGGGTCCGGTCGTGCCATTGGAGGAGGCTGGCCCAGGCGGCATCGCCGATCAGCCCGATGAGGTCCGTGGACGTGATGATGTCGGTGAACATGAAGGTCTTGGTCACCGTGGCCGACGTGTCGGCGGCGGGCATCTTCTGCAGCAGCCTCCCCACCAACGCCACGTCCCTCGCCGCGCCGAGCTGCTCGAACACGGACAGCGTCGCCCTCAGCTCGAGGACGGCCCCGGACTCATCGCCGGCGGCGCGGCGAGCCAGGGCCAGGCTGGTTCGAGCCCTGGCGGCCTCATACGGGAGATCGAGATCCCGCCATTGCCTCCACGCCGCGTCGAGGAGGGGCACCGCCGCGTCGGTCTTCCCCTCAGCGAGAGCCAGACGGCCTCGGGCGGTGGAGGCGGCAGCGGTCCAGATCGAGTTCTCGTGCTCGGCGGCGATCTGCTCCAACTCCTCTGTGGCGGCCAGCGCACCCTCCATGTCACCGACCGCCAGCGCGATCTCCACCTTGGCGGGAAGCATCTGAACCCGTGTCAGCAAGTCGTAGCCGGAGCCGCCGGCCGAGTGCAGGCTACGGTCGATCGATTGCGCCGCCTCGGCGGTGTCCCCCCGGGTCAGGTGGAGAAGGGCGAGCCCGGGCTGCGGATCCCGGCCCGACTCGTACGCCTTGAGGAACGCCTCCTCGGCGCCGTCGAGGTCTCCCAGCCGGAAGCGAATCTCGCCGATCTCGTTGTAGGCGTCGCCGAGGACGTCGAGCAGGCGGTAGCGGGCCAGCTCGTCACAGGCGGACCGAGCCTCCTCCTCCGCCTCGGTCCATCGCCCCTGGAGCCGCTTCAGCTCGGCCCGATGCACCTTGCATGCCCCCGGGTAGCCCAGGGCGCCGTTGCGCCGCATGTAACTCTCGGCCCGCTCCGTCCACTCCTGGGATCGGCGCAGATCGGACATGTCGCGACAGGTGGCGAGGGTGACGCAGTAGACGTCGCAAGCCGCTTTCGCCCCCAACTCGCCCGAGGTCGCTGCGGTGGCGGCCTCGTCGATCAGGGCGAGCGCCTCCTCGACGCGTCCCATCTTGGCCAGGGCAGCCCCCTTGAAGCTCAATGCCGTGTTCACCGCGTCCGGGTCGCCATGGGCCTTGCCCAACTCGACGGCCCGATCGGCGTGGGCCACGGCCTGTTCGAGGTCCCTGAGACCGACCATCGCCTCGACGGAGCGCATGAGCTCGTACCAGGCGTGCACCATCGTCTCCGGCTCGCCTTCGAGTAGGCGTTCCGCACGGGCGAGCCACCCCTGGCCAACCGAGCTCTGCAGCGACCGCTGCGCCCGCTCGGAGAGACGCAACGCCATGGCGGCGGCCTGCACGTTGTCGTTCGCCTGCGTGTAGCCGCGGTAGGCCCGTTCCAGGGCTTCGTTTGCCTCCTCGGGATGACCCGACCACCAGGCGGCATCGGCGAGACGCACAAGATCGTCTGGTTCGAGCGCTACATCCATATCGGCGGCACTGAGCTCCTGGTAGGCCTCCTCCCAGGCGTGGCGATCTAATGCTTCCCGTCCCGCGTCGAGAGTCTGGGTCACCCGGAGGGAGGTTACGCCTTACCTCAGGTCGTGGGACCCGTATACGGGCCCGGCTCCCTGAGGTGAGAGCGAGAACCTCAGACCGCGACCCGTTCCTGGGCCCGGCTCACCGAGGCCACTGCGGCGAGGGTGAGGATGGCGGCGAGGGTGGCGAAGTTGGCGAGCCAGTGGAAGCCCAAGGTCTCTTTGACCAGGCCGGAGGTGAAGGCGGCGGCGGCCCCGAGCACACTCATCGAGACGTCGGCGAAGCCCTGGGCCCCGGTTCTCTCCTCGATGGGGAGTGACTCGGTGAGCAGCGCCGACCCGCCGATCAGGGCGAAGCTCCAGCCGACCCCGAGCAGGAAGAGGCCGACGAACACGAGACTCGGCAGATACCCGGCGACGACGGCAACGACCGTTCCCATCGCGAGGATGCCCGCTCCCACGCTGAGCACCTTGAGCCTCCCGAGCCGGTCGGCCCACCGTCCGATGAGCGGAGCAAGGCCGAACATCCCCAGAACATGCACCGAGATCACCAGGGTCGACAGCTCGGCGTGGCCGTGGTCGCGCATGTGAAGCGGGGTCATCGTCATCACCGCCACCATCGCCATCTGGCTCACCGCCATGGCGAACACGGCGAGCCGGGCCAATGGCCGGGCCCAGATCGCGGTCCATGAGCGGCCGATCCCCCGCAAAGGGCTCTCGAAGGGGATGTCTCGGTCGACACCCCCGGCGACCACGAGTGGGTCGGGTCTGAGGGAACGTGCGGTGATCGCTGCCGCCATTGCGAAACCCAGCACCGACAGGAAGACCGGGCCGACCCACTCACCCAGTCCGAGCCCGAGCCCGACCCGATTCGCCCAAGGGGCGGCGATGGGGCCGAGCACGGCGCCGATCGTCCCCACCCAGACCACCATGGCGATCGAGCTGGCCCGTCGGTCATCATCGGCGAGGTCGGCGGCCGCGTACCGGCTCTGCAGGTTGGAGGCGTTGGCCACCCCGAACAACGACATGGCGGCGACCAGGAGCCAGAAGTTGCGGAGCTGGCCGGCGAAGACGGCCAGGCCTGCCCCGGCGATGCCACCGAGGTACCCCCTGACCAGTGCTGGCCGGCGGCCGAGCCGTCTCGCCCGATAGGCCAAGGGGGAGGCGGCGGCGGCCGTCCCCAGGGTCCCAATCGCCGAGGGAACACCGGCGAGCAGGTCGCTGCCCGCGATCTCGGCGGCGAGCAGCCCGACGATGGCGGCCGTGGCGATGAAGCCCGCCTGCCCCACCGCAACCGACGTCATCAACGACCTCAGGGCGCGTCTCTGCGCCATCTCCCGATTCACGTGGGGTGAAGGTAACCGCTTTCCTAATGCTCCACGGCCCACTATTGGGCTTTTGGACGTTTCATTAGGCAACAACCCGAGCGCGCCCCCGCGATGCCCGCGTTCAGGACGGCCGCGCCAGCCGGGTGGTGAGACGAAACCGGTCGCCCCGATAGAGAGAGCGCACGTACTCCACCGGACGGTCGTCGGCATCCCGGCTGGTCCGGGTCAGCATCAGCATCGGCGTTGTCGAGTCGGTGCCGAGCAGACGGGACACCGATGGTGGAGCCAGGACCGTCTCGATGGTCTCCACGCCCTGCGACGGCACCACCGAGTACTCCAACTCGAGGATGGCGTACAGGGAGGCGTCGTCGTTGAGCTTTTCGCCGATGCCGGGGAACCGGTTGTGGTCGAGATAGACGGTCTCGACCGCCATCGGCTCCTCGTTCGCATAGCGGATCCGCTCCACCCTGGTCACCGGCGCCCCTTCCTCGAGACCCAGCCCGGCGGCGACGTCGGCCTCGGACTCGACGACCGTCACGTCGATGAGCCTGGCGCCGGGCCGCATCCCCTGCGCCTGCATGTCCTGGGTGTACGAGCTGAGCTGGAGGTTCTGATTCACCTTCGGCGCGGCCACGAAAGTCCCGCGCCCCTGCATCCGCACGATCCGCCCCTCGACCGCCAGATCGTGCAGCGCCTGGCGAACGGTCGTCCGGGAGATGCCGAAGCGATCGCTGAGGTTGCGCTCCGGCGGGACCGGCGTGCCCGGAGGCAAACCGTCGATCTGCTGTCGCAGCCACTGGCGCACCTCGTAGTACTTGGGAACGGCGCCGTCACTCCCGAAGGCCTGTGCTCTCATGCTCCCTCCGTCACCCCGACGAGTTGGCGGCGCAGACGCACCACATCCACCTCGTCACCTTCCTCGTCGCCCACCGCGAGCCTCTCGATGCGGGACGCGTCATCGGGTGCCCAGCCCAGATTGTCGTAGAAGCGGCGAGCCCGCTCGTTGTCCTCCACCACCCACAGGGTCGCCGCACCGTACCCGCTGTCCAACAGCGCCTTCAGCGCCGCCCCGACCAGTTGGCCGCCCACCCCTCGCCCGGTCAGATCAGGCTCGACATGCACCGAGTAGATGTGCCCGGTGGCCCCGTCGGCGTCGTCGTCGCTGCTGGGGCCGAAGTGGATGAAGCCGACGACCCTGCCGGACTCGGTGGCGACCAGGGTCGTCTGGTACTGGCGACGCAACCGCTCTTCCCAGACGACGACCCGTCCTTCCAACCCCGTCTCCGCGGAGCGTGTCGTCCTCGGCAGATGCGAGTAGGTGGAGAGAAACGATCGCACGTGAATTCCCGCGATGGCACGGGCATCGCCTGGCTCGGCCTGTCTGATCTCGACCTCGCTCATGGGATGGCCAGGATCCTCGCCGGGTTCTCGACCAGCATCCGTCGCAGCGACTGCTCGGAGACCCCGGCCTCACGAAGCCGGGTCGTCACCACGGTGGGCAGATACGAGAAGCCGAAGCGGCCGTGGGTGTCAGGATTCATCCACGCCTCCGCCCCCGACATGTCGCAGGAGAGGACGATGCGGTCGTCGTGGCCCCGGGCGCACAACTCGGCCAGGGCCGCGATCCGGCGCTCGTCGGACCGGTGGTAGGTCCACTTCACGAACTCGCCGAACCCGTCGTGCTCGCTGCCCGGCACCCGATAGTCGAACCACTCCTTGCCCCAGGTGTCGAAACCGAGGCTCACCCCGGTGTCGAGCACCTGTTCGAGATAGTCGATCTCCGGCTCGAGATCGAGATGACCGATGACGACCCGCGAGGGATCGGCGCCCTCGGCCAACAGGATCTTGGCCTGCTCGACGGCCATCGTCCCCAGCGTGCAATGTGTGGAGATGGCGAGACCGGTGGCGACGTGCGCCCTGGCCACCGCCCGCATGTGCAGCTCCTCCCGGGGCGTGATCTGGTCGAGGCTCGTCCCCACCTCGCCGAAGATCCCCGCCTCGACCCCGCCGGCCCCTCCCACCGCGCCGTTGATATAGACCTCGGTGAGCTCGTCCAGTTCCGAGACCCCGGCGTGCTCCAGCCAGGGGTCCTTGTAGTAGGAGTGGCCGATGACGATGTGCACGCCGATGCGCTGCGAAAGCGATGCCACCGCCTCGAAGTCGTACCCCTTCTCGACGCGAGTGCGGCCGGTCAGGTCGACGATGGTTCCGATGCCCATCTCGGGGAGCCGGCGCAAGGCTCCCTCGACGAGCGTCTGGTCGCCGGGTTCCGCACCGTAGAAACCTTCCAGGGCGAGCGCTCCGACATGCTCGTGCATGAGAACGCCACCGAGACCTTGCGGCTCCACCGGGCCCGAGACGGTCTGGACATGCATTGGCGTGAGGACCTCCGTGGAGAAGGGCAGGCTCCGTTGACGGGAATCGGAGCCATCGTTAGGGTAGCAGTGGTCTAGACCAAAGGTCCAGACCATCTGGCTCCGACCGGGCGGACGAGTGATTAGGAGAGGCAACATGCGTAGGCGACCTTCACACAAGCTGATCGGGCTTCTGGCCGCTCTGTTGGTTCTGGCGGCATGCGAGCCGCCGTCGGTGACCGACACCACGGCGACCACCTCGGAATCCCCCGGCACCACGGGAGAGGCACCGGGCACGACGGAACCGACGGGGACCACGGTCGCCGAGACCGGCGGCACGGTGGTCGTCGGCCGCAACGGGGACATCGACAATCTCGACCCCCACCTCGCCACGGCCTTCCAGACGATCGACGCCTTGGGGCTGGTCTACGACACGTTGTTCGAGCTCGATGCCAACCTCGAGATCCAGCCGAGCCTCGCCACCGACTGGGAGTACAGCGAGGACGGCACGGAGCTCACCTTGAATCTCCGTGAGGGTGTCGTATTCCACGACGGCGATCCTTTCACCTCCGCCGACGTCAAGGCCTCGCTGGAGCGGATCCTGGACGAGGAGACCGGAGCGGTCGGCCTCAGCTTCATCTCCTCCGTAGAGACAATCGACACACCCGACGATCTGACCGTGGTCCTCGGCCTGTCCGAGGCCAACGCCACCCTCCCCTCGGTGCTGACACGGGTCAACACCTCGATCATGTCCGACGCGGCCATCGCTGCCGGGACCGTGGCCACCGAGCCCAACGGCACCGGCGCCTTCTCGTTCACCGAGTGGAACCAAGGCCAGTCCGTCGAGTTGGCCGCGTTCCCCGACTACTGGGGCGGGGCACCGGCGATCGACGGCATCTCGATCCGGATCCTGCCCGAGGAGCAGTCGCTGCTGGCCGCGCTCCAGGCGGGCGAGGTCCATCTCGGGGTGATGACCAACCCGGCGGTCATCGAGCAGGTGACCGACCCGCTGGTGGTGCATCAGGCGCCTGCACTCGGCTACTTCCCGTTCTTCCTCAACACGGCGCGCCCACCCCTCGACGTGAAGGAGGTCCGCCAGGCGATCTCCTGTGCGATCGACCGTGAGGAAGTGATCGAAGCCGCCCTGTTCGGATTCGGGGAGCCCACCGGGCCGTATGTCGAGGGCCCCTTCGCCACCGACCCCTGGCAGGGCCTCCCCTGCGACGGTCCCGATCCGGACCTGTCACGCCAGCTCCTCGCCGACGCCGGGTTTGCCGACGGGTTCTCCATCGAGACGATCATCATCACCGGCGAGAGCGAGGTGAACGTCAACATCGGCCAGAACCTGCAGGCGCAGCTGGCCGAGATCGGTGTCGATCTGCAACTCGAGCAGTTGGAGACCAACGTCTACGTCGACCGCTGGCTGGCGGCCGACTTCGACTCGGCACTCTCCGAGAACGGCTCGGGCCCCGATCCGCACCACACCTACGTCCGCTACTTCACCTCGGACGCCGTCTTCCAGAACGTCGGCGGCATCAGCTCACCGGAGCTCGACGCCCTCTTCGAGGAAGGCCGGACCACGACGGACCAGGAAGCTCGGATCCCGATCTACCAGCAGATCTCCGAGATCCTGCTCGACGAGTCGCCTTGGGTGTGGCTGTTCCGGGGCTTCCGCAACCAGGTGGCGTCGCCACAGCTCCAAGGCTTCGTCAGCCATCCGACTGGCTCGCTGCAGTCGTTGCGAGGGGCGACCCTCACCTCGGGCTGAGCCGGTTCCGTCTCCGGTGACGGATCGGGCAGGCATGGACGCGGTACGCGCGGTCCTCGAGACCGCAGTCGAGACGGGGGTGACCGCAGGAGCGGTCGCCCTCGTCAGACTGCGTGGCGAGGTGATCTGGCACGAGGCATTCGGCAGTGCCGCCCTGGAGCCCGAGCGTCGTGAGATGTCGGCGGAGACCATCTTCGACCTCGCCTCGCTGACCAAGCCCCTGGTCGGCGCAGGGGTCGCCCTGGCGATGGTCGACCGGGGGATCTTCTCTCTCGACGAGGAGGTCACCGGCCTCCTCCCCGAGCTGACCAGCCTGGCCGGAAGGGGCGTCACCTTCCGACGTCTCCTCTCCCACAGCTCCGGCATCCCCGGGTGGAGACCGCTCTATGTCGAGGCGCGTGACCGGCCGGGCGTCCTGGCGGCCGTGAACCGAATGGGTCTGGCCAAGGCCCCCGGCACCCGATTCGAGTACTCGGACATCGGGTTCATGACCCTGGGTCTGGCGCTGGAACGGGCGGGCGACGCCGAGCTCGGCCAACTCGCCTCGGAATTGCTGTTCGAACCGCTCGGTTTGACCAGCACCGGCTACCGGCCCGCCGGCGATGCCGGGGCTTTTGCCACCACAGAGAAGGGCAATGCCTTCGAGCGGCGGATGGCCGACTGGGCCGATCTCGTCTTCGCCGACTGGCGGACCGATTTCCATCCCGGTGTCGTCAACGACGGCAACACCCACTACGCCCTCGACGGCGTGAGCGCCCACGCCGGTCTCTTCTCCAATGCATACGATCTGGGCGTGCTCGCGGAGATGTGGCGAAACCACGGTGAGTGGCAAGGGGAAAGGGTCCTTTCCTCGGCCGTCGTCGAACAGGCCGTGTCCGACCAGGGCTGGGGCCGGGGGCTCGGCTGGCAGCTCATGGCCAGATCGGCTCCCAGTCTCGACGAGCTGAGCAGGGCGGACGCCGGGTTCTTCCCACCCGCCCGCTCGGCATGGTCCCCTCGGCCGTCGGGCGAGCTGCTCTCCGCCAGCGCCTTCGGGCACACCGGGTTCACCGGCACCTCGATCTGGATCGACCCCGAGCGCGAGCTGTGCGCCGTGCTGTTGACCAACGCCACCCATCCTCAGGTCGACATCGACAAGCCGGTCAACTCCCTGCGAGCCAGGTTCCACAACTCGGTGGTGGCGGCGCTGGACCGTCTCCGATGAGGGGATACCTGCTGCGGCGTCTCGCCGAAGCCGTGGTCACGCTTCTCGGGGTGGCGCTCCTCGTCTTCTTCCTGCTCCGGGTGCTGCCCGGAGATGAGATCACTGCCCGGTTCGGCCTCGAGGCAGGAGCCCTCACCCCCACCCAACGCGACGCGCTGGAGCGGTACTACGGGCTCGACCGGCCCCTGGTCGCCCAGTTCTTCACCTGGATGGGGAGTGTTCTCTCCGGGAACTTCGGCTTCTCGGTGACCAGCGGCCGCCCGGTCTCCACCCTCATCGCCGAGTCGCTCCCGGTGACCATCGAGCTGGCGATCCTCGCCACCGCGATCGGCAGCCTCGTCGGTGTGGCGATCGGGGTGATGGCGGGCTCCAATCCGAACACCCTGCGCGACACCGTCGGCCAGACCTTCGGGCTCCTGGGACTGGGCATCCCCAACTTCATCCTGGGGGCGTTCATCATCGCCATCCTCGCCGCCCAATTCGGGTACTTCCCCGCGGCAGCCTCCTACGCGCATCTGTGGGAAGCGCCGCTGGTCAACATCCAACAGCAGCTCTACCCGGCATTGACGCTGGGCGTCGCTTTGTCGGCGGCGGCGATGCGCACCACCCGCTCGGCGTTCCTCGAGGCCAGCGCCCAGGACTTCGTCCGCACCGCCCGTGGCAAAGGCCTCACCAGCCGCCGGGTGCGCTACCGCCATGTCCTGCACAATTCGCTGATACCCGTGGTCACGATCGTGGGGATCCAGTTCGGCTACCTGCTCGGCGGGACGATCATCGTCGAGGAGATCTTCGCCCTCCCAGGCATCGGGCGTCTCGTGCTCACCGGGATCTCACAGCGGGAGTTCGCCGTCGTGCAGAGCACGGTGCTCGTCATCGCCGTCATGTTCGTCCTGGTCAACCTGGCCGTCGATCTCATCTACGCCCGGATCGACCCGAGGGTGAGGCTGGCATGACGGAGACGCTCGTCGGCACCGAGGGGATGGTCGCCGCCGCCAAGGAGCGAAACCGTCTCCGGGAGCTCTGGCGGAATCCGAACGGAAAGGTCGGGCTGATCATCGTCGGCTTCCTGTTCGTGGCGGCGCTCCTGGCGCTGGTTGGACTGACCCCCGCCGACCCCATCGCCCAGGAGCCTGCGATCAGGTTCTCTCCCCCGTCGACGCAGCACTGGCTGGGGACCGATCAATTCGGCCGTGACGTCACCTCCCGGGTGATGCTGGGCGTGCTTGCCTCGCTCCGGGTGGCAGTCCTCGCCGTTGCCATCGCCGCCCTGGTCGGCTCGCTGGCCGGCATCGTCGCCGGGTACTTCGGGGGCTGGACCGACCGGCTGATCGGCCGCGCCACCGACATGCTGTTCGCCTTCCCCGCCATCCTGCTCGCCTTGACCATCGTCGCCGTGCTCGGACGGGGCTGGGTCAACACGGTGATCGCCATCGCCATCGTCTACACACCGATCTTCGTCAGGGTGGCGAGAGGCCCTGTGCTCACGGTGCGTGAGTCGGATTTCGTCAAGGCAGGGCGGGTCCTCGGCTTCGGCTCGAGACGCCTTCTCTTCCGTCACGTCCTCCCCAATGTGACCGCGCCGGTCATCGTCCAGGTCGCCCTCGCTCTCTCCTGGGCAATCCTCACCGAGTCGAGCCTCAGCTTCCTCGGCCTCGGCACCCAGCCACCCGATCCCTCGCTGGGTCTCATGGTCAGCGAAGCCCGCACCCTGTTCGCACGGGGCTGGTGGCTGATGGTGGCGCCGGCGACCTCGATCGTGGTCGCAGTCGTCGGGCTCAACCTGCTCGGCGACGGGCTCCGGGACATCTTCGACCCCACCCGCGGCCGTCAGGACTGAGCATGGACCTCTCCCACCTCCTCACCGAACAGCACCGACCCGAACTGGCCGACCTCGACTTGCGCGCCACTTCGGAACTGGTTCAGCTGATGACCGCCGACCAGTCCGAGGCACTTGACGCGGTTCGTGCCGCCGCCGACGTCATCACCGAGGCGATCGACGCCGTGGTCGCCCGGCTCGAGCAGGGCGGGAGGCTGATATACGTGGGAGCCGGCACCGCGGGGCGAATGGGCCTACTCGACGCCGCCGAGTGCCCGCCCACCTTCACCACGGACCGGGTCGTCGGGGTGATGGCGGGAG
>DASZOM010000056.1:0-126003 GCA_035550735.1 Acidimicrobiia bacterium
TCGGCGCCGAGATCAGACTGGAGTCCCCTGTCGATCGGGTGCTCACCAAGGATGGGAGAGCCACCGGTGTCGTCCTCGAGGACGGGACCGAGCTCACCGGCGGGACCGTGGTCAGCGCCCTCGACCCCCGCCGCACGTTCATGCAGCTCGTCGATCCACGGGAGCTGCCAACCGACCTGGTCGAGGACATCTCCCGTTTCAAGTTCCAGGGGACGTCGGCCAAGGTGAACTTCGCCCTGGACGCCAACCCGACCTTCCCCGGGTTGGAGGGCCGCACCGAGACGTACCGCGGCTTCATCAACATCGGGCCCAGCCTCGACTACCTGGAACGCGCCTTCGACGACGCCAAGTACGGGTGGTACAGCGCCCGGCCCTACATCGACGCATGCATCCAGTCCAACGTCGACCCGGACATGGCCCCTCCGGGCAAGGCGGTGATGTCCAACTTCATCCAGTACGCCCCGTACCACCTCAAGGAGAGCGATTGGGACACCGAGCGGGAGAACCTGGGCGACGTTGTCCAGGCCCGTCTCGAGGAGGTCTTCCCCGGGTTCGGCGACCTGGTGCTGCATCGCGAGGTGGTGACTCCTCTCGACATCGAGCGCACCGTGGGGCTCACCGAGGGCAACATCTTCGCCGGTGAGTTCCTCGCCCCGCAGATGTTCTTCTTCCGTCCCGCCCCAGGGTGGAATCAGTACCGCACCCCGATCGAGGGCTACTACCAGTGCGGGTCGGGGACGCACCCGGGCGGCTGTGTGATGGGTGCTCCCGGGAGGTTCGCCTCCCAGCAGATCCTCTCCGACCTCCGGCGAACCCAGGGTTAGCAGCGTCGCTCAGCGACGCTGGGGACCCTCGGTTGCGGGTCCGGGTCCTGCGGGTCCAGTCTGTCTCGGGAGAGGACGATGGCCAGTGCGATCGCGCCGAGCGTCACCATGAGCCATGTGAGCCGATCGATGCCCGCGAGAGCCGAGCCACGCGGCTCGCCGGCAACGATGAGCATGGAGGTGCGGGTACCCCTGGCAAAGACGAGGCAAACGAAAGGCCAGGCAGGCCGGTTGCAGCGATCGACCGTTACCGTCGGGGCATGCGTCTATCTGCGCTGTTCGCCCTGGCCGCTCTCGCCGAGATGATGGTCTTTCTCTGGATCGGCTCCCGGATCGGCTTCGGCTGGGCGCTCGGCATCGCCCTGGTGACCGCGATCCTCGGTTCCTATCTGGTTCGCAGGGCCGGGATGACGGTCTGGCGCAGATTCCGTCGGCGTCTCGACCACGGTGAGCTGCCGGGGCGTGAGCTGGCTCACGGAGCAGCGGTCCTGGTTGCCGGGGCCCTCCTGATCTCACCCGGGTTCATGACCGATCTCGCCGGCTTCCTCCTCCTCGTCCCGGCGGTGCGTGATTTCGCCTACCGCAAGCTCAGCTCGAGAGTGTCATCACGCATCGGTGTGTTCTCCACGGACCGTGCCGTGCACGGCCAGGTCATCGACGTTGACGAGGTCGATTGACCTTCTCACAGAAGGGTTCAGTATTTGGCCAGCTCCTGGGCTCGGGCCACGATGGTCTCCGGTGTCGGGTAGAGGGCGTTCTCCAGTGAGCCGGCGTAGGGCATGATCGGGACGTCGGGCAGCCCGTACCGCTTCACCGGGGCATCCAGCCATTCGAATGTCTTGTCGGCGATCTGGGCCGCGATCTCGGCGCCGTAGCCGACGAACTCGTTGTCCTCGTGGAGGATCAGGGCCCGTGATGTCTTCTTGATCGACTCCTCGATGGTGGGCCAGTCCAGCGGTTTGAGACTGCGCAGGTCGATGACCTCGGCACTGATCCCCAGCTCGTCGAGGATCGGTACCGCTTCCATGGCGAAGTGGACCATGGCCCCGTAGGCGACGATGGTGAGGTCGGTGCCCAGGCTGCGCAATGCGGCCTGACCCAGGGGGATGCGATGCTCGCCTTCGGGGAACGGGCCCCGCGCCAGCCGGTAGAGCTTCTTGGGCTCGAGGAACATGACAGGGTCAGGGTCCTCTACCGCGGTGTGGAGCAGCCCCTTGACGTCGGCGGGGGTGGAGGGGATCACTACTTTGAGCCCGGGCACGTGTGCGTAGAACGACTCGATCGACTGCGAGTGGTATTGCGCTCCGTGGATGCCGGCGCCGTAGGGCGTCCTGATGACGATGGGCACCCTCCAGCGGCCATTGGACCGATAGCTGACCCGGGCCGCCTCTGACACGATCTGATCGAAGGCGGGATGGATGTAGTCGGCGAACTGGATCTCGGGCAGCACCTTGAATCCCGTGGCCGACATGCCGATGGCGCACCCGATGATCGACGACTCGGCGATCGGGGTGTTGAAGCAACGCTCGGCGCCGAACCTGTCGGTGAGCCCCTCCGTGGCTTTGAAGACCCCGCCCTTGCGCCGGGCCACGTCCTCCCCGAACAGGACGGTGTCATCGTGGATCTCGAAGATCTCATGGAGGGTGCGGTTGATCGCGGTGATCAGGTTGACCGTCTCTCCCTCGGGTGTCGCTTCCGGCTCGGTCGCGGCAGGACCCGGCTCGATCACACGGGCGTACACCCGTGACGTCGGTTCGTCCGGGTTGGCGGCCGCCTCCGCCTCCTCCACAGCACTGGCGAGGAGACGGACCACCTCCTCGTCTATCTCCTTCTCACGGGCCTCGGTGAGGAGACGGTTCTCGATCAGATATTGCTTGAGCCGCTCGACAGGGTCCTTCTTCCGCCATCGCTCCACCTCCTCGCGGCTGCGATAGAGGGCGTCGTTGTCGTCGGACGTGTGGGCGTAATAGCGATAGGTCTCGGCCTCGATCAGGGTGGGCCCCTCGCCGGCGCGGGCCCGCTCCACCGCCGTTTGCATCGTTGCCAGCACCTGGAACGGGTCGTTGCCGTCGATGAAGTGGCCGGGGAAGCCGTATCCGATCGCCCGATCGGAGACACGACCCGCCACCTCCTCCTCCGTGGGCACCGAGATGGCGTAGCTGTTGTTCTCGATCACACAGATGAGGGGCAGGTCGTGGATGCCCGCCCAGTTCATCGCCTCGTGCCAGTCGCCTTCCGAAGTGGCGCCCTCGCCCCCGTAGACCACGGCGACGGCACCCTCGCCACGCAGTTTCAGCCCGTGGGCGATCCCGGCGGCATGGGGGAACTGCGTGCCGATCACCGAGGATTGACTGAACACGTTCTTGTCTGGGTCCGACCAGTGGCTGGGAAGCTGGCGGCCGCCGGAGAAGGGGTCGTCCTTCTTGGCGAACACCGCCAGGAAGATCTCGAGCGGGGTGAAACCCCAACCCATGGCCACACCCATGTCCCGGTAATAGGGCAGCACCCAGTCCCGCTCGCGGTCCAGCGCGAAGGTTGAGGCGACCTGGACAGCCTCGTGCCCGGACGAGCCCAGCACGAAGGCGGCCCGGCCCTGGCGCTGCAGGGCGAACATCCGGTCGTCGATGCGACGCGTGATCAGCATGAGCCGGTACATCTCGACGACTTGGTCGTCGGTCAGCCCGAGGCCGCGGTGGTCGAGGGTCCCGTGGATCATCTCAGTTCCGGTCATCCCCGCTGCGACGGAACCGGCGTAGGTCACCGATCTCCTTGATGCGCTCGTCGGCGACCATGACCGCTGCCTCGTTGGGGGTGATGCCGTGCGCCTCCGCCTTGTCCAGGATCGTCATGGTGGCGTCGTAGATGCCGTCCACCCGGTGCAGCACCCTCGTCTTGGAATATCCCTGGAGCTCATCGAAGACGTTGATGAGCCCTCCGGCATTCACCACGAAGTCGGGTGCATACAGGATCCCTCTCTCGGCGAGACGGATGGCGTCCTCGGGAGTGGCGAGCTGGTTGTTGGCAGATCCCACGATCGCCTGGCAGTTGAGGCGGGGGATGGTCTCCTCGTTGAGGCCGGCGCCCAGGGCACAGGGAGAGAAGATGTCGCAGTCGACCTCGTAGATGTCGTCGGGGTCGACGGCCTTGACCGAGTAGGTGTCGACGGCGCTCTCGATTGCGGCATCGTATGCGTCGGTGACCATCACCTCGGCTCTCGCCTCCACCAGGAGCTGCACGAAGGCGGAGCCGACCTTGCCCACCCCTTGGACGGCGAATCGCCGGCCCGCCAGGTCGGGATCTCCCCACCTCTTCTGGGCGACTGCCCGAGCCGCGGCGAACAGCCCGCGGGCGGTCACCGGTGACGGGTCGCCCGCCCCACCGTGGGCTACCGAGTTACCCAGGGCCCAACGGGTCTCCCGTCTGATCATGTCCATGTCGGTGGTGGTCGTGCCGACGTCCTCGGCGGTGATGTAACGGCCCTGGAGCGAGTCGACGATCCGGCCGTAGGCGCGGAGCAGCCGCTCCGACTTGTCCTCCCGTGGGTCGCCGATGATGACCGCCTTGCCTCCCCCCAGATCCAGCCCGGCCGCGGCGGCCTTGTAGGTCATCCCCTCGGAGAGACGCAACACGTCGCGGAGGGCGTCGTCTTCGGTCGGGTACGGAAAAAAGCGAGTCCCGCCTAAGGCGGGACCGAGAGCCGTGCTGTGTATGGCGATGATCGCCCGGAGGCCGGATAGCTTGTCGTAGCCATAGAGGACTTGCTCATGCCCCTCGACGGCTACGGCCTCGAATACACCCAAGGTCCTGACCTCCTCGAAATCGGAATCGGGGCGATCCACCGATCTTACCGGCGAGACCGGACCTCGCGTCCTGGCCGTTTGCCGGATCGGTGTGCCAGGATGGATCGGTGACCAAGTCCTCCTACCTCAGGGTGTACTCACCGGAGGTCTCCGGATCGTCCGACCCCGTCCCCGGCTTCGTGCGCAGCTACGGCCTGCTCTCCGAGGCGGAGGGGGACAGCCACTGGACCGTCGAATGGGAGGGACGTCGGCTGGTCTGCCCGCGCAATCTCCGGCTACGGGTCCTGGAGTCGACGGTTGCCTTCGCCAACGCCTTTCGGGGCCTCGGAGTGGGACTGGTCCCCGAGGCAGCCGCCCAGGCGGCCGATCGCGAGCTCAAGGCCTATCACCGGAGTCATCCTGAGCACCGCTCCCACATCCTCACCTCGGCATGGCACGTCCCGGTGCGCTGGTTCGTCGCATTCGACCCTTCCGCCAAGGAGGTCTACGACCGTCCCGAGGGCCCTTCCCTCCGGTTCCGCACCGATATCGAGCGGGCGCGGGAGAGGATCGCCGCCGGTCTCGAGATCCTCACCTCCTTGACCGTGTTCGTCGGTCCGGCGGAGGAGTTGGGCCAGCTCCTCGAATGGCTGCAGCCCTTCCCCGACGGCTCGATGCTGGAGCTCGACTATGCCGAGGTGGCCACGCTCTTCGATCCCAACGAGCTCGTCTTCGACGACTCCTGCGACCAGATCCACCAATCCCTCGAAGCGCTCGCCACCGGCGACATGATGCGCGCCGGCGAGTGCTACGGCCGAGTCGTCACCCGCTGGGCCCCCGCCTTCTCGGTCACCTTCAGCAATTAGATGGTGGCCGACTTTGATGGCCTTCCTGCAGGAGCCTCCAGTCCTGGTGTGGATGGGCAATCATCATGAGCTCGAACGCGAGACGTGGCTTCCTCCACCAAACAGACGCCGGTCGGCCGCAGCTGCCGCCTCGTGATCTGCTCCTTCCACCGTTCTGACAGGGGGCGTCCGGTCTGGCACCATCGCCGGTCCGATGAGCGTCCTTCCCCGGCACCTGCTTCCCGATGGCGCGACCATCGACGATCGGGGGCGGCTGTCGATCGCCGGGTGTGATCTGGTCGACCTGGCAGCCGAGTACGGGACGCCCCTGTTCGTCTATGACGAGGAGCATCTGCGGGCCCGGTGCCGTGAGGCCGTGGCCGCCTTTCCCGACGGTGCCGCCTATGCCACCAAGGCGTTCCTGTGCACGGCGATGGCGCGGCTGGCTCATGAGGAGGGCATGGACCTCGACGTCGCCACCGGGGGAGAGCTCTTCGTGGCGCTCGCCGCCGGTGTGCCGGGCGAGAGAATGGTCTTCCACGGGAACAACAAGTCGCTCCGGGAGCTGGCGGCCGCTCTCGACGCCGGGGTCGGCGTCATCGTGATCGATTCCCTCAGCGAGATCGACAAGCTGGAGTCCGTCCTCGACGGCCGAACAGCACGGGTGATGGTGAGGGTCAACCCCGGGGTCGAGGCCCACACCCACGAGTTCCTCCGCACCGGCGCAACCGACTCCAAGTTCGGGCTGAGTGTCGCCGGCGGGGTCGCCATGACCGCGGTTCACCGGGTCGAGACGGCTCCCGGGCTGGAGCTGGTGGGTGTCCACGTCCACGTCGGCAGTCAGGTATTCGACGCGACGTCCTTCGCTCGGGTCGTCGAGACCCTCGCAGGATTCGTGCAGGAATCCGGTGTGGACACGCTCTCGGTCGGGGGTGGCCTCGGGGTCCCCTACGTGGAGGGTGAGTCCGCTCCCACCATCACCGAATGGGGCGAGACCATACGGGCCGCGGTCGACGAGGCCGGCCTCGACCCCCGGATCCTCGCCGAGCCGGGCCGCTCCATCGTCGCTCAGGCTGCGGTGACGTTGTACACGGCGGGCACCATCAAGGAGATCCCCGGTGTCCGCACGTATGTCTCCGTCGACGGTGGGATGAGTGACAATCCACGGCCGGTGCTCTACGGGAGCGGCTACGAGGTGTTCCTGGTGAGGTCGACCGATGCCGATCGGGATCGCCCGATCCGGCTCGTGGGCAAGCATTGCGAGTCGGGGGACGTCATCGTCTGGGATGGCAGGCTCCCCTCCGACCTGACGTTGGGTGACATCGTGGCCACCCCGGTCACCGGCGCCTACGGGCACACGATGGGGTCGAACTACAACATGGCGCTGCGACCGCCGGTCGTGTTCGCCCGAGCGGGAGATGCCCGACTCGTGGTGCGTCGCGAGGCCTACGACGACCTGCTCGCACGCGACCTCGGATGACAGGCTACGTAGGCTCGGCACGTGCTGAGACGATCTGTCCTGGCGGTGCTCGTGCTGGCCGGCTGCACCTCCCAGGCCACGCCTTCGACGACCTCGCTCGCCCCGGAGCCGACGGGGCCGGGACGTCTCGCCGTGGTCGACTCCGAAGGTGACATCGTGGTCATGGAGGCGGACGGCTCCGACCCGGTCGAGGTGGCGGTGGCCGGGGAGGAAATCGGCCTCGCCCAGCCCATCTGGTCTCCCGATGGTTCCCGTCTCTCCTGGGCCCAGGTCAGTGGGGAGGGCCCCGCTTATGCAATCAGCGACCTGGAGGGCGAGCCGACCGTGGTGCCGCTCGACCAATTCCCCTATTACGCCTTCTGGTCCCCAGCCAAGGACCGGGTCGGCACACTGCGCAACGGATCGAGCGGTGTCGTCTTCGAGATGATCACGCTGCCCTCCGGTGAGGTCGAGCTGGTCGAGGAGGACGCCCCCTTCTACTTCTCATGGAGCCCGACCGGTGAACGGGTTGCGGCTCACGCCGGGCCGGAGCGTCTTCTCGATCTAGGCGTGGGATCCTCCGACGGGCCCGCTGGCGACACCGACGACGGCTATCTGGCTCCCCAGTGGATTCCGGACGGGGTGCTCCATGTGTCCGGTGGTGACCTGGTCCTCGTATCCTCGGACGGCAGCAGCCGATCGTTGGCTGAGGTGGCCGGCTTGACCACGTTCGTGGCCAACCGGCAGGGCACCAAGGTCGCAGTGCAGTCGATCTCGTCCGGTGGTGGTCAATCGGTGGCGTTGCGGGAGACGGCCGCGGCGGTGCGTCCCAACGTCGTGACCGTCATCGATCTCGACAGCGGTGAGTTCACGACGGCCGCAGAGTCTCCTGCCGTCGGGTTCTTCTGGAGCCCGGACGGGGAACGCCTCCTGGTCCTCGCCCCCGACGAGAGCGGAGCGGCTCTCGTCGCCTCGGTGTGGGGTGACGGGGGTCTCGAGCAGTACTCCGCCTATCAGCCGTCGCCGATCCAGCTGCGGGACCTGTTCCCGTTCTTCCCCCAGTACGCGCAGTCACTGTCGTTCTGGGCGGCCGACTCCTCGGCTTTCGTGCTCGCCGGGGCGATCGACGGCGAGCAGGGGATTTGGGTGCAGACGCTTGGGGAGAGCGCCCCCGAGCTGGTTTCCGGAGGGAGCTGGGCCGTCTGGTCGCCCTGAGCAGGCCGTCGACATGGAGTGTCGAAAAATGGGTAACCCGGGAGACAAATAGGTATCGCCAAGGGGGCTTCGCCCTCTTAGGTTCGTCACAAGCGACCAAGGAGAGACGTTGAGCATGCAGACAGCCATACCCGAAGACGTCGCAGGGCAACTGACCGACACTCTCGAGGGGCGGGTCATCCGGCCGGAAGACGAGGATTACGCCGCGGCCACGCTGATCTGGAACGGGATGATCGACAAGCGCCCGGCACTCGTGGTGCAGCCGGTCTCCACCGCCGACGTGGTCACCACGGTGAATCTCGCCCGTGACAACCGGCTCGAGCTCTCTATCAAAGGTGGCGGCCACAACATCGCCGGTCTCGCACTGTCGGACGGTGGGATCACCCTCGACATGGCGCTGCTCCGGTCGGTGGTCGTCGACGTGGCCAATCGGACCGCGGCCGTCGGACCGGGCTGCACCCTCGCCGACGTCGACCGGGCCACCCAGGAACACGGTCTGGCCACCTCTCTGGGATTCGTGTCCGAGACCGGCGTGGCCGGACTCACCCTCGGCGGTGGTTTCGGCTATCTGACGCGTCAGTTCGGCTGGACCGTCGACAACCTCCTCGAAGTCGAGTTGGTGACCGCCTCCGGTGAGGTGGTGCGGGCATCCCGGGAGACGAACCCCGACCTGTTCTGGGCGTTGCGCGGCGGCGGCGGCAACTTCGGCGTCGTCACCGAGTTCGTATTCCAGCTACACGAGATCGGCCCCGAGGTGACCGCCGGGCTCATCGCATGGTCGGCTGATGAGGCGGAAGGGGTCACCGAGCTCTACCGCCGGGTCACCGAGCGGGCACCGCGTCAACTGACGCTGGCGATGCTGATGCGAAACGCCCCGCCGGCGCCATGGCTCGACCCCGTCTACCACGGCAAGCCCCTGGTGGCGATAGTGGTCTGCCACACCGGCACCCCGGAACAAGCCGATGCGGACCTTGCCGAGCTGCGCGCGTTCGGGGCGCCCTGGGCCGACCTGATCCAGGTCAAGCAGTACACGGCTCAGCAGTCGATGCTCGACGCGACCCAGCCCAAGGGGATGCAGTACTACTGGAAGTCGGAGTTCTTCGGAGGGCTCGACGACGAGGTCCTCGCCGACTACCGGGCCCAGATGGTCGGGATGGAGGCTCCGGCCAATCAGATCGTCCTGTTCCACATCGGCGGCGCATTGGCCGAGTTCGCAGAGGACGACGGGGCGGTGGGAAATCGTGATGCCGAGTATGCCTGCGTCATCGCCTCGCTCACCCCGCCCGACGGGCCCCTGGCTGCCAACAAGGAGTGGGTGCGTTCGGCCTGGACCGCCCTGAAGAAGCACTCCACCGGGGGCAACTACATCAACTTCCAGACCGCCGACGAGGACGAGGGACGTGTCGCCGAGTCGTATCGGGCGAGTCTCGCCGAGCTGGCTCGGGTCAAGGCGAAGTGGGACCCGGACAACCTGTTCCGGGTGAACCGCAACATCAAACCTGCCTGAGGTGACTCTCAGACCGGGGCGGGCCGGCCCGCCAGCCCTCTGATCCGGAAGGCGAGGACACAGAGGGCGGTGCCCCAGGCGATGGCAAGGATGCCCACCCAGAGCACGAGGGCCAGGGCCCCTTCCGCCGGCTGGGCGATGAGAAGGACACCGAGGGCGATCGAGAGCAGCCCGGAGATGACCCACATCCACTCGTTGGTCAACTCGGCGCGCAGTCGCCAGGCGGCGAACAGCTCGATGACACCGGTGAACACCGCCCAGAAGGCGATGACCCAGAGCAGGGCCACCGCGGTGATCCCCGGCCAGACGAAGGCGATGAAACCAGCGGCGACTCCCAGGATCCCACTCAGCACCAGCCACACCCGGTCGCCACCGGTCAGGGAGCGTCCGGTGCTCGCCGTGCCCCGTATCCCGAGCGTCAGGTCGAACACTCCGTCGACGACGGCGTAGGCACCGAAGACGATCACCAGGGCGCCGACCGTGATCCCGGGCCAGAAGACGGCGATCACCCCGAAGGCGATGGCGGCGAGACCGCGGATCAGGAACACCCACCAGGAGGCAGCGAGCGATTCGAGCATCAGACGTCCCTTCTCCCCGATCGGCTCATATGAAACGTCCAAAAGCCCACTATTGGGCCCCCTTACATTAGGAAAGCGATTTCGAGGCTGCGGGCGATGATGTTGCGGAGGATGTCGTCGGTGCCTCCGCCGATCGGGCCGACGCGGGCGTCACGCCAGAAGCGTTGCGCCGGATACTCCATGAGGGCGCCGGCGCCACCATGGACCTGGACGCACTCGTCGGCAACCTGCCAAGCGAGACGCTGGGTGAACAGCTTGGCCATCGAGGTCATCCGGGTCAGCTCGTCACGAGGGATGTCGGTGCCCCGCCTGGCCGCCAGGTGGAGCCGGAGGGCCGAATAGGTCAGTGCCTTGCCGGTGCGGATCCGCACGGCGAGGTCGGCGAACCGGTGTTGCCACACCTGGAACGCGATCACAGGTCTGCCAAAGGCGCTTCGTTCCCGGGCATACGCGATCGCCGTCCCGAGAGAGCGCTCGGCGAGGGAGACCGCGGCCAGGCTCATGGTGAGTCGCTCCCACTGGAAGTTGGCCATTATCTGGGAGAAGCCGGCGCCGGGCTCGCCGATCAGGTTCTCAGCCGGCACGCTCACCCCGTCGAAGAACAGCTCGCCGGTGTGGGAGGTGTGCCATGCGATCAGCCGCATCCGGTTCCTGGTGAAGCCGGGTGTGTCACTGTCGACGAGGAAGAGGGAGAGGTTGTGATGGGCGTCGCCGTCGCCGGTCCGGGCGGCCACGACCACGTAGTCCGACCATGATCCGTTGGTGATGAAGACCTTGGAGCCGTAGAGCACCCATCGGTCGCCATCGCGCCGGGCGGTAGTCGTCAGCCCGGCCATGTCGCTCCCCGCCCCGGGCTCGGTGACCGCAAGCGCGCCCAGCTTCTCACCGGTGATCGAAGGCCGGAGATAGCGGTCCTTCTGCTCGTCGTTGCCGAAACGGTCGACATACAGGGCTGCGAGCTGGGAGTGGGCTCCGAGGTCGGATGCGGTCCCGAAGGTCATCGACCGGGAGACCTCCTCGATCCAGACCGCCTCGGCGGCGTAGTCGGGGCCCGTGCCGCCCCACCTCTCGTCGAACTTGGCTCCGAACAGCCCCGCCTCCCCCACCTTGCGAAACAGGTCGCGCGGGTAGTCACGCCGGGTCTCCCATGTCTCGGCGTGAGGGTCGATCTCGTTGGCGACGAAACGCCGGGCGATCTCGCGGAAGGCCTCGTGGTCCTCGGTGAAGATCGGCTGGAGACCGCTCACGTCATCCCCATGATCCGGGCGAGGATCTGACGCTGCACCTCGTCACTCCCCCCTCCTATGCGGCCGATGCGCATCCCCAGCCACTCCCGCGAGATCAGGCTTCCCTCGACCAGCCCGGCGCCGCCCATGGTCTGCACCGCGACGTCGGCCACCCTGTTGGTGAGCTGACCCACCGCGAGCTTGGCCATCGCCACCTCCTCGGTCGCATAGACGCCGCGGTTCCAGAGGTCGCAGCACTCGTAGACGAGAGCTTGGACCGCCTCGAGCTCGGTGGCCGCATCGGCGAGCCGATGGGACACCGCCTGGAACTCCGCTATGGGCTGGCCGAAGGCCTCGCGATCCCGGGCATGACGCACCGCCTCCTCGAGCACGGCGCGTGCCCCGGCCACACCGAAGATCGAGACGCCCAGCCGCTCGCCCTGCAACTCCCACATGACCTGCTTGAAGCCCTCCCCTTCGACACCGAGCAGGGCGTCGGCGGGAAGACGCACATCGTCCATGTAGAGGAGGGCCGTGTCGGACATGCGCAGACCCGACTTCTCCAGCTTCCTCGAGACCGAGAACCCGGGAAGGCTGGTGTCGACGAGGAACATCGAGATCCCACCCCACGGGTTCCCCTCCTCCGCCTCGCCGGTCCTCACCACCATGGTGATGAAGTCGGCGCGGGCGCCGTTGGTGATGTACATCTTCGACCCGTTAAGGACCCACTCGTCCCCGTCGCGGGTGGCTCGGGTGCGTATAGAGGCCACGTCCGACCCGGTGTCGGGCTCGGTGATCCCGATGGCGCCGATCAGCTCGCCGCGTAAGGCCGGCTTCAGCCAGCGATCGATCTGGGCTTGCGTGCCGAATTCGAGGATCGGGGGAGTCGCCATGTCGGTCTGAACCGAGAGCACCATGGCGATCGAGCCGTTGACCCGACCCAGCTCCTCTAGGAACACCACCTGGGCCCAGTAGTCGCCACCCTGGCCACCAGCCGAATCCGGGCAACCGAGACCGAGGAATCCCAGCTCGCCGGCTCGGCGGAACACCGTGTCGGGGAAGTCTCCCTCCTCCTCCCAACGAGCGACGTGAGGTGCGATCTCGGCATCGACCCACTCCCTCACCGTGCGCCGCAACAGGTCGTGCTCGGCTCCGAACGGGGAGGGGATCATCAGGTTTGCGACATTAGTTTCCCGGCGATGTCCGCTTCCGAGACGGTGACAGTCGCCGGCGCTGCCGGGGCCTGGGGCGACTCCTCGCTGTCCACCAACCAGCTGCTCGCCGACGGGCGGCCCGACTACGTCGTCTACGAGGGCCTGGCGGAGATCACGATGGCCATCCTGAGCCGGGCCAGGGCCGAGGATCCGAGCCTGGGCTACGCCCGCGACCTGATCGATGCGATCGCCGCCAACCTCTCAGGATTCCGGAAGAAGGGGATGAGGGTGATCACCAACGCCGGGGGCGTCAACCCCCACGCCGCCGCGGAGGTCATCCGGTCGGCGGCTCCCGGAGCACGGGTGGCTGTGGTGAGCGGCGACGATCTCATGGGACGCGGGGAGGTGCTTGACGCGGCCGGGCTCTCGGCGCACCCCCTCTCGGCGAATGTGTACCTCGGCGCTCGGCCGATCGCGGCTGCGTTGGATGCGGGGGCGGAGGTGGTCGTGACCGGCCGTGTGGTCGACTCGGCGCTCACCCTGGGCCCGCTGATTCACGAGTTCGGCTGGGGGCCCGACCAATTCCACCGGCTCTCCGCCGGCTCGCTGGCGGGTCATCTCATCGAATGCGGTCCCCAGGCCACCGGCGGGCTGCTCACCGACTGGGAAGACACAGCGAGTTGGACCAACCCGGGTTACCCGATCGTGGTCGTGTCGCCCGACGGCACCTTCGAGATCACCGCTCCCGAGGGCACCGATGCCCTGGTGGACATCCGCACCGTCTCCGAGCAGCTGCTCTACGAGATCGGTGACCCGTCCCGTTACCTGCTCCCCGACGTGACCTGCGACTGGCGCGATGTGACGTTGAAGCAGGTCGGTGCCAACCGGGTACGCGTCGGTGGGGCGCGGGGTTGGCCACCACCGCCAACTCTCAAGGCTTGTGCCCAGATCGCCGACGGCTGGCGGGCCCAGTCCCTCCTGTTCATCGGGGGCAGGGATGCCGTGGCCAAGGCGCGGCGGGTGGGGGCAGACCTGTTGGAGAGAGGGCGGCGCATGCTCGAAGCCGGAGGTCTCGGCGGTTTCACCGCGACCGATGTGGAGGTTCTCGGCTCAGAGGACACGTATGGACCACATTCCCGTGGCGACGCATCCCGGGAGGTCGTCCTCAAGATCGCGGTCCATCACGAGAGTCGGGATGCGGTGGGGGCGTTTCTCCGGGAGGTCCCGTCGATCGGTCTCTCCGGCCCACCGGGTGTCGCCGGTGGCGGCTCCGGTTTGCCCCGGCCCATGCCCCTCATCCGGCTGGAGTGCTTCCCGGTCGATCGGCATCAGGTTCAGCCCCGCGTCGAGCTCGACGGCTCCGTGGTCCCCTCCCAGGAGGAGGACGTGCTCACGGGAGCTCCTCCAACCGGCCGGGTCATCTCCGTCGAGGAATACCACGGCCCTACGGTGATGGTTCCCCTGATCACAATCGCCCATGGCCGTTCCGGAGACAAGGGGGCCGATGTCAACATCGGTATCAGGGCCCGCCATCCACGGTTCTACCAAGCGATTCTCAGAGAGCTGACGGCGGAGAAGGTGAGCGGGCACCTGGCGCACCTGAGGGCCAGGTCGGTGGAGCGGTTCGAGCTTCCCGGCATCCACGCCGTCAACTTCGTCCTCATCGGTGGCCTGGGCGCCGGGGGCACCGCATCCTTGCGCTTCGATCCTCAGGGCAAGGCCGTTGCCCAACAACTGCTCGCCATGGAGATCGCATTGCCCGCAGACCTGGTGGAACCGCTCACGCCTGGACCGATGCCGCCTCCTTCGCCTCGTCGATCCGTGCCGAGTTGAGTCGGGGCAGGGCGTAGACGAACAACCCTGCGGTGATGGCCCCCGCCAACAGGAAGGGCGTGCGCAGGGCCCACTCCCTGCCTACCAGGCCCTCGGTTCCCGCCACCACCACGCCGCCGAGCACGGACCCGATCGGCATCATCCCCCAGCCCACGAAGCGGTAGACCGAGTTGACCCGTCCCAGGATGCGGTCCGGGATCAGCGACTGGCGCAACGAGACGGTGATCACGTTCCAGAGGGTCCCGGTCACCGCCGTCACCAGCCCCACCGCCCAGAACACCCAGAACGAGGAGGTGAGGCCACTGATCACCAGCCACAACGCGCTGAGCAGGATCGTCGTGAACAGCGACGCCCCCTGGCCTATGGCCACGCTGATCCGGTGGGCAACGGCAGCTCCGATGACACCACCGAGTGCAAACCCGGTGGAGAGCAGACCGAACTGTGTGGCATCGAGAGCGAGCACTTCCTGTGCGAAGAGAACGAGTGTCGCCATGGCCATCATCGCGGTGCCGTTGAGGATCCCCAGGGCGATCGCCATCGGCCGGAACAGGGGGTGACTCCACAGCCAGCGCACGCCTTCCTTGAGATCTCCCCAGAACGACCCCCGTGCCTGGGGCTCATCGCCATCCTTCTTGGGGCGGAACTCGCCTGCGATGAGGAAGACGAGGGCTGCAGCGACCGCAAAGCTCCCGGCGTCGAGGAAGAAGGGCAGGGAGAAGGCGGCGCCCAGCAGGATGCCGGCGAGCGGTGGGCCGACGAAGGAGTTCATGACCATCTCGGCGCCCCAGAGACGCCCGTTGGCCTTCTCCAGGTGCTCCCGGTCGACGATCGAGGGAAGAAGCGTCTGCGCCGAGTTGTCGCGCAGCACTTCGGCCGTTCCCAGCAGGATGGCGGCGGCATAGATGACGACGAGGAGGAGCCCGGCGCTGGCAGGCGGAGATGCCGTCCCGGCGGCGATCTCGTCGGGCGAGCTGAGCCCCGGAGTGGCGAGCACGGCGAAGGCGACACCGAAGGTGAAGACACAGCGGATGACGTCCATCCACGCCGCCAGACGGCGCCGGTCGACGCGGTCTGTGATCACACCGGCCGGCAGAGAGAAGACCAGCCAGGGGAGTCGGGTCGCCACGGTGACCGCGGCGATGTGGACCGGACTGCGGGTCAGTGCGGAGGCCAGCCACGGGTAGGCGATCGAAGAGACACCGTCTCCGAGGTTGGAGACCACGGATGCGATCCACAGCTTCCAATAGTTGGCGCCGAGTGCCTTGCGAGTCACGGGCAAGGGGGCAAGTTACTGCTTACCTCAGGTAGCGGGACCCGGACACGGGCCGAACTCTGTCGAGAAAGAGTGGGTCGGGCGGCCGAGTCTGTGAACCCCAACGGCGAGTCTGTCGTAATCTGTGGCAATGAAGTCGCCGAGGTTGGGCAGGACGATGGCGGTCGTCGTCTTCGGGCTCGCCGTGGCGGGCTGCTCCGGTGCCGGAGCCGATGTTCGCACGATCACCGACGATCAGAGCCTGACCAGGTTCGACCTCCCCAATGGCTGGCACAGCTACGAGCTGTCCGAGCTCTCCACGCTGGACCAGCTCCCCTTCGACGTGCCCTACCAGGGGTTCTCCTTCCCGGCCATCACCAGCATCGGCTTCGACGGCGCCCCGGTCGAGGACGTGACCCAGCTCACCACCGGTCTCGCCGAGGCCGATTACCCGATCGGCGCGGCTTCGGTCCGTCAGGTGGGCGATGTCGAGCGTGACTTCCTCTCCCGGGCGATGCTCACCCAA
This sequence comes from Acidimicrobiia bacterium, assembly GCA_035550735.1. Classification (GTDB taxonomy): domain Bacteria; phylum Actinomycetota; class Acidimicrobiia; order Spongiisociales; family ZC4RG35; genus JANQRA01. The sequence goes on from DASZOM010000056.1 coordinate 16,199, forward strand.
TCCGTGCTGCCCTACCGGACGCTGCCCAATCCCGAGGAGATCCAGAAGGAGGACTTCACCTTCGGCGCGGGATTCGACGGGCTGCGGGTTCTCGTCTCCTTCGAGAGCGAATCGGGCTCCGACCTCGGCGTCGCCTACTTGATCTCGGTTTCCGACCCCGAGGACTCCCGCATCTACTCGATCGTCGCCGGGTGCAACCGGCAGTGCTTCATCGCAAATCAAGACACCATCACGAAGGTGGTCGACTCATGGCTCGTGAACAAGAAGGGTTGAGCAACAGGAACCCGGACGGCCGCGCCACCCGGCGTCGGGCCGACACATGGGACCGGATCAAGTTCCTGGTTCTGCTCCTGTTGATCATGGCCGGGAGCATCCTCAGCTCCCCCGACCTCGGATTCCTCGGCTTCGGTGAGGTGCTGGGCCACTACTTCGCAACCACCGCGGGCCGGGTGCTCGGGATCGTGTTCATGGTGGAGGTCCTGCGTCAGATCCACTATCTGGTCTCGGAGCGCTCGGCCGCATACCACTCCTTCTGGCACGACAGCTTCTTCGGCGGGTTCGAGCGGTTCGCACAGGGACACTTCAAGCCGTGGACCCGGTTCCGCGTGGGCCGGATGTTCCGCTGGGCGTTCTATCTGCTCATCCTGGGGGTGATCCTCGACTACTTCATCGACGAGGTCAGCTCTCCGATCGAGGCTCTCGTCGAGGCCCCCCGAACTCTGGTCGACGCCCTCCCCTTCATCTTCCAGCTCGCATTCGGGTTCCTCTTCGTCGCCGTCCAGTTCATCGGCATCTTCTGGCTGCTCTCCCGGGGCGGGATGGACGTGATCCTTCCCGAGGAGGTGACCACACGCTTCTCCGACGTATGGGGCCAGGACCACGTCCTCGAGATGATCAGGGAGAACATCGCCTTCCTGGAGAAGCCGGACGAGATCGAGGCGAAGGGCGGCTACATCCCCGGCGGCATCCTCTTGTGGGGGCCGCCGGGCACCGGGAAGACGCTGCTTGCCCAGGCGACGGCAGGTGAGACCGGTCGCCCCTTCGTCTTCGTCGAGCCCGGGGCGTTCATCAACATGTTCTTCGGGATCGGCGTGCTCAAGGTGAAGAGCCTGTATCGAAAGCTGCGCAAGCTCTCCCTACGCCACGGCGGGGTCATCGTATTCTTCGACGAGGCCGACGCCCTCGGCTCCCGCGGCCAGCTCGGTGGCGTTCCCCAGGGCCAGCTCGGCCATGTCTTGCGTGGCGACGCCGGCTTCGCCTGCAACGGGTTCTCCTATCTCAGCCCGGTCTCCCAACGGATGCTGGTCGACGAGTGGGGACGCAGCGCCGACACGACCCCTGCCGAGGCACCCCGTCTCCGTTGGGTGGACCGGATCGTCATGGGCGGCATGGGGATGGGTGGCGGCGGCATGGGAACACTGCAGGCCCTGCTCACCGAGATGAACGGTCTCACCAAGCCACGCGGCTTCATCAACCGGCTGCGCAAGCTGTTCGGCTTCCGGCCCAAGCCCCCGCCCAAGTACCGGATCCTCCACATCATGGCGACCAACATGCCCAACGCCCTGGACGAGGCGTTGCTGCGGCCGGGGCGGATCGACCGCATGTACAAGGTGGGCTTCCCCTCCAAGGAGGGACGCCGTCAGACGATCGTCGGCTATCTGAACAAGGTGGAGCACCGGCTCGGCGAGGAGGAGATCACAAAGCTGGCGACGGTGACCCCCTACTACTCGGGGGCGATGATCAAGGACATGGTCAACGAGGCCCTGATCCTGGCGGTGCGCGACGACCGGGAGGCGATCGAGTGGCCGGACATCTGGAAGGCAAAGGCCCTCAAGGAGCTCGGCCCTCCCGAGGACGTCGACTACGTGCAGCGGGAGCGTCACGCCGTCGCAGTTCACGAGGCGTCACACGCGGTGACCGCCCACCTGCTCGGGGCTCATCGCCGCATCGACCTGGTGTCGATCGAGAAGCGCTCGTCCACCCTCGGCATGGTCAAGAGCCAGTCGGAGGAGGAGCGCTACACCCAATGGAAGTCGGAGTTCGAGACCGACATCATGGTGTCCCTCGCCTCGCTGGCGGGGGAGCGGCTCTTCTTCGAGAACGACAACAGCTCCGGGGTCTCCGGTGACCTGAGCTCGGCCTCCCGGATCGCCGCTCTCATGGAAGGGTCGTTCGGCATGGGCTCCAGCCTCACATCGGCGTTGAACACTCGTCAGAACGCCGGCGGCGGTCCGGCCAATGCGGTGTCGGTGTCCCTCCGGGAGGATCGGGAGGCGATCGAGAAGAGCCTCGCTCACCTCTACGAGGAGGTGGCGACCCTGCTCGAGGAGCATCGGGAGAAGGTGCTGGAGCTGGCGGCGGTGCTCGAGGAGCGCAAGAACATCTCCGGCGAGGAGGTGGCCGAGATCATGGGATCGTCACCCGGGTCACGCACCATGCGCGAGCCGAAGGGCTGGCAGGCCGTCTCCGATGTCGTGGCGGGCGAGCGTCAGCGCGAGGCCCTCCTTCGCCGCGAGCGTGGCCAGGTCCCGGTGGACGCCGACGTCGAGGACTGAGCCGCTCTACACCCCCCAACCGGGGTCGCCGGCACGTCCGATGACGCAGTTGGTGGCTAGGGGGGCGCTGAAGTTGGGGTCGATGAGATCCTGGAGGAGCATGTCGCGCTCCCGTACCGCGATGATGTGACGTCCGTCGCCGACGGTCGCGGTGACTGCTCCCGCAACCGTCTCTGGAAGCTGATATGGCGTCGTCGAGCCGTCGGTGAAGTCGTACACGGTGATGGTCTCCTCGTCTGTGCGGAAAGCCATCGCGGTTGCGTCGAACCAACCCATCGGGTCCCCGTGCTCGTTGAGGGGGCCCTGGTTCTGGGGTGTGCCGGCACTGTCGTAGAGGGTGACACCGGCCTGATCGCCCGACTCGGCGTCCGCCCCGACGGCGACGAAAGCCGACCCGTCCTGTGAACCATAGGCGGCGACGGGGATCCCGAAGCTGGCGCCCACGGGGCTGACCCAGAGGGTCTGGTTGGTCCGGGGGTCGAAGGAAGCGATGGCCAGGTTGACGAATCCGGGCTGGTCGGGGATCTCCGCGGTGACAACCAGCAGGAGATTGTCCCCGACCACCCCAATGAGTCGCTGCGGATCCCAATCCTGGAACCCGTCGTCGGCGATGGGATCACCGGTCAGAAGGTCCACGATCTGGACCGGAGTGGTCTCGGTCACCGAATAGAAGCCGGTTGAGGTAGAAACCCACCTGGTGTCCTCGGGCGGGGTGATCCCGGTCAGTTGCCAGGTGTTGGCCAAGGGATCGAACAGGACCAGCTTGCCGCCGACGACGATCGGGCGCGCCGTCTCCGATGGAGCGACCACGTCGTCCGCCTCCTCCAAGGGAACCTGGTCGTAGGCGGTCTGCACCGTGATCCCGATCATCCCTCGGGTGGAGTCGGCGGGGTTGGGTGCGAGGGTGATGGTGGCGGTCCCGGCGACACCGTCCCTGACGTACTCGACCTCGATCTCCTCCCCGGGCCCGTAGCCGGTCATCAACTCGGACAACGCCGGCCTGGTCTCGGTGGGGGACCCCTCGATGGCGGTGATGATGTCTCCGTCCTCGAGCGCCCCGACTGCCGCCCCGTCGCCGGTGACGGAGAGGACGGTGACCCCTTGCGGCTCACCCACGCTGAGCAGGCATCCCAGCGGCTCGGGGACGGCCTCGGCGACGTCGGGCAGCGGGCTCCGTTCCGGGGGCTGGGCAGCACACCCGGCGATCAAAACGACAGTGAGCCCGGCCAGGAGGCGCCGCATTCCGGGAAATCTACGACCAAGGCCGATCTAACGCTGACCTATACGGTCAGCCGGAACGCCGTCGTCGACGACTCAGACCTCGATCTCCCAGATCCGAGCCGTCCACTGGAATCGGCTGCCCCGTTGCTTGAGGGCGATGACTTTGTCCTTGAGCATCCGCAGGACTGCGGGATCCTCGGCAAGGGCGCTGGGCAGGGGGATGTTGCGCTCTGCGAGCTGTTTCATCGACCCGAACACCTGCTTGGCCCGCTCCAGGATGCTCCCTTCGTCCTGCAACGACCCGGTGGGCAGGAAGAGGCGGCCGCCCTTCTTGAGCAGTCGCTTCGACTCCTCGATCATGCGCATCGGCAATTCGGCGCCGGTGGGCCCGCCGGACAGGCCCGACGGGAACCAGCCGGAGACGGCGGCGATCTCGTCGGGGATGCCCGAGACGTCGCCGATGATGACGTCAGGCTCCACATCGGGGGCGAGTGGCTCGAACATGTCGCCCTCGGCGAACACCACCCGGTCGGAGACACCGTGGGTGGCGGCGTTGGCATTCGCCACCTCGACCGTCCCCTCGGCGGCGTCGACACCGAACACACGAGAGGCGCCCAGCTTGGCGGCGATTATGGAGAGGATGCCCGACCCGCAGCCGACATCTACGACCACGCTCCCCGGGCGGAAGTCGAGGGCGTCTGCGAGCAGGGTGGAAATCGTGCTGGGCCGAAAGGTCGCGTCACCGACGGCCAATTCCATCGGGCCGAAGCGGCCTTTCCAGGTGAATGTCTCGCCGGTCATGCACGGACTGTACCCGTTGGTAGGGCCAACCATTCGGCCCTACAGGAATGCTCTCGGGTGCCAGAGCCGCCTCTAGTGGGCGGGAGCGAGCCGGTTTAGTATCACCCTGGGTGAACGTGGGAAGCAGATCTCAGGGACTGGGGGCCAAACGCGTCTTCGATGTGGTGTTGACCCTGCTGGCCGCACCGATCTGGGTGCCGGTCCTGATCGTGCTTGCCCTCGTGATCAGACTCACCCAGGGCGCTCCCGTCCTCTTCCGCCAGACCCGGCCCGGTTACAAGGGCGAGCCCTTTCGTTTGATCAAGTTTCGCAGCATGACCGACGACCGCCACGAGAATGGGGAGCTCCTGCCCGACGGAGAGCGGATCTCGGCAATCGGGGGCTTCCTGCGCAAGACCAGCCTCGACGAGCTGCCCGAGCTGCTCAACGTGCTCCGTGGCGAGATGAGCCTGGTAGGTCCCCGTCCCCTCCTCATGGAGTATCTGGACCGATACACACCGGAGCAGATGAGAAGGCATGACGTGCCTCCCGGGATGACGGGTTGGGCCCAGGTGAACGGGCGCAACGATCTGACCTGGGACGAGAAATTCGCGCTAGACACGTGGTACGTGGACAATCACTCCATCCTCCTCGACCTGCGCATCCTCGCCCGGACCGTCGGACAGGTCCTCGCACGAGAGGGGATCAGCGCCGAAGGGCACGCCACCATGCCCAAATTCGGGGAGGAGACATGAGAGACAGCGCGGCGAGATACCGGGCGATGCTCCGAATTCGGCGCTTCGAGGAGACCATTCTCGACAAGTTCGCCACCGGGATCTTCCACGGGACCACCCACACCTACATCGGCGAGGAGGCCAACGCGGTAGGTGTCCTCGAACACGTTCGAGACGGTGACTCCGTCTTCTCCAACCACCGCTGTCACGGCCATTTCCTCGCGTATGGCGGCGACATGCGCGCCCTCTTCGCCGAGCTCATGGGCAAGGCAACGGGGGTGTGCGGCGGCCGGGGCGGGTCGCAGCACATCCACTGGCGGAACTTCTATTCGAACGGCGTCCTCGGATCGACCATCCCGGTGGCGACCGGAGTCGGCCTCGCCGGACGGCTCAGAGGAGGCGACGACGTGGTGGTCGTCTTCATGGGCGACGGTGCCCTCGGGGAGGGCGTCATCTACGAGTCTCTCAACATGGCCGCTCTCTGGCGGGCTCCGGTGCTGTACGTCGTGGAGAACAACCGCATCGCCCAGACCACACCCATCGAGCTTGCGATGGCGGGAGGCATACCCGGCCGGTTCGAGGCCTTCGGTGTCCCCGCTCGCGACCTCACCTCCTCCGACGTCGAGGAGGTCGCGGCGACGGCGGGCGATGTCATCGAGGAGGTTCGGGAGACAGGCGAGCCACGTGCTCTCGTGATCGACACCAGGCGCTTCGCACCGCACTCCAAGGGTGACGACACCAGGGCGGAGTCCGAGATCGCCGAGATGCGGGCGAACTGGGACCCGCTCGTGATACACGCTTCCCGTCTCGGCGAGGGTGAACGCGAGACGATCACCGAAGAGGTGAATGCCGAAGTGGAGCAGGCGTTCACCACGGCGCTCGGCGATCCGGAGCCCCGGGTCGAGGTGGGGGCGGCGTGACGACTGTCCTCGAGTCGCTGAACGCCGGCCTCCATGCCGCCATGGAGACGGATGCGAGCGTCTACGTCCTCGGTGAGGACGTTCTCGACCCCTACGGCGGCGCCTTCAAGGTGACGCGTGGGCTCTCCAACGCCTATCCGGAACGGGTCATCACCACGCCCGTGTCGGAGGCGGGCTTCGTCGGAGTGGCCACTGGTCTGGCGCTCAGCGGCCTCCGCCCGGTGGTAGAGGTCATGTTCGGTGACTTCGTCACACTGATCACCGACCAGGTCGTCAACGGCCTGTCCAAGTACGGGTGGATGTACGGGGGGAGCCTGGACATCCCGATCGTGATCCGCACCCCGATGGGTGGCCGCCGCGGGTATGGCCCCACCCACAGCCAGACCTTGGAGAAGCTCTTCCTCGGAGTGCCCGGGCTTCGAGTGCTGGCGCCTTCGGCCTTCCTCGACCCGGGGGCCCTGTTGAAGGCTGCGATCGACGATCCGGGCCCGGTCCTGTTCGTGGAGAACAAACTCCAGTATCAGCGGAGGCTGGACGACCCGATGTTCTCCGCCCTGGCGATCCAGCACGACCGTCAGGAGGGCTATGCCTCCGCTGCCACCGCCGGAGTGGCCGGTGCTCCCCGGCCGCAGCTCACCATCGCGGCGTATGGCGACATGGCGGAGCGAGCCGGCGAGGCCCAGATCAAGATGGCCTACGAGCTCGAGATCTTCTCCGAGCTCGTCGTCCTGGAACAGCTCGACCCACTCGGACCGGGTGGCGATCTCCCCCGTCCGCTTCAGGACTCGCTGCGACGCACGGGATGTCTGCTCACCGTGGAGGAGGGCACATTCACCCACGGATGGGGCGCCGAAGTGCTCGCCCGGGCGGTGGAGGCATCCTCCCAGAAGCTCGCCGTCGCCCGGGTCGCCGCATTGGACAGCCCGGTGCCGGCCTCCCGTGCCCTGGAGGCGTTGGTCCTGCCCGACATCGACTCCGTCGTTGGTGCTGCTCAGAAGCTGATAGCCGCCCTCGATGGCTGACCCCATCGTCGTCGAGGTCCCGCTCGTCAATCCCAACGAGCCGGATGCAATGGTGGTCGACGTGGCCGTCGCCGAAGGCGGCCATGTCTCCGAGGGTGATGTCCTCTGCTCGCTGGAGACGTCGAAGTCGGTCGAGGACGTGTATGCCGAGGCTGCCGGCTTCGTGTTCGGGCTCGCCGCGAAGCTGGGAACCATGGTGTCCGCCGGTGGGATCCTGTGCTACCTCTCGGACGACCCGGACTTCGTTACTCCCCATCAGGCAGATGCGGATCCGGCCGACACGGTGCCCGGTGACCTGCGCATCACCGAGCCGGCGCTGGCCGTGGCCCGCGAGCTTGGAGTCGATCTGGGCACCCTCCCCGTCGGAGTCCTGGTCACCGAGCGTCATGTGCGCGAGGCGGCGGGCGCCGGAGGAGCGGAGGTCCCTGCCGACCCGAGGGCCGTTTTGATCTTTGGCGCAGGCGGGCACGGGAAGACACTCATCGAGCTGATTCGCGCCACGGGTGACCTGGAGGTGGCCGGGGTGGTGGACGACCACCTCGCCAAGGGCACAGATGTCCTCGGCGTCCCCGTCCTGGGCAGTCGCGAGGACCTGGCCTCCATCCGCGGCGAGGGGATCGGGCAGGCGGTCAACGCCATCGGTGGCATCACCAACATGGCGGTCCGCGTCGAGGTGACTCGCTCGTTGCTGGCCCGCGGCTTCACGATGCCGACATTGGTTCACCCGACCGCATTCGTCGAGGCCAGCGCCCGGATAGGCGCCGGTTCCCAGATCCTGGCCCACTCTTACGTCGGGTCGGATGCGATCATCGGCGTCGGGGCGATCATCAACACCGGGGCGGTCGTCTCGCACGACTGCGTCCTCGCCGACCATGTCAATCTGTCGCCGGGGTGCCTGCTTGCGGGTGGTGTCGACGTCGGCGAGGCCACGTTGCTGGGTATGGGCGTGACCACCTACCTCGGCATCGCCGTCGGTGCCAATGTGCGTGCCGGCAACGGCGCCATCATCAGCGCCCCGGTGCCGGACGGGCGGCGGATCGCGGCGGGCTCGGTCTGGGACGGCTAGCGCTCCGATCTTCGGCATACCCTGGGCACATGGACCTCTACGAAGCCTTGTACACGACTCGCGCCATGCGGCGGGTGAGGTCAGATCCCATCCCCGATGCGGTGATCGCCTGCATACTCGACGCAGCGGTGCGGGCGCCGTCGGGCAGCAATGCCCAGAACTGGCGGATGATCGTCGTCGACGATCCCGAGGTGAGAGCTCAGCTCGGGCCGATCTACCGGGAGGCCTACCGCCTGCTCAACGAGGTGGTCTACGAGGGCCGGAGGGGGGCGGCCGAGCAGAGGGGGGACGAGGCGACGATGCGGGTCATGCGCTCATCGGACTGGCTGGCGGAGAACTTCGAGCAGGTGCCGCTCTGGGTGCTTTTCTTCAGCCGCAACGACCCGTCCGGCGCATCGATCTATCCGGCGGCATGGAATGCCATGCTCGCCGCCCGCGGCCAAGGTGTCGGGTCCTGTCTCACCACCATCCTCGGGTTCCTGCAACCGGATCCCGTGTTCGCTCTCCTCGACGTGCCCACCGACAAGGGGTGGCAATTGAGCGCCGCAGTCTCCTTCGGATATCCCACCGGCCGATGGGGTGTGGCGGAGCGCCGGCCGGTCGAGGAGGTGTCCTTCTCCAACCGGTGGGGTGAGAGCTTGGGTGTCGAGGTGGGCGGGCCTCTATGGCCCTGAGAGCATGCCCCGAAATTGGGGCACGGGACCGGGGGGGTCTTCTCCGGGGACTCCCCGATTGGATTCGGGACCTCACTCACATAGCGTGAAGCGCCGATGGGACGAGCCGATACCAGGAACTTCAGGGCTTATCGCGCCCTGATCGCGGCGGCCAGCCTTCTGGGTGTGGCAGCCGTGGTCTATTTCGGCTGGCCCGTGTTCTCCACGTTCACCGACCCCGATCGTGCCCGTCGGCTGGTCGAGGAGTTCGGTGTCTGGGGACCGCTGGTCTTCATCGGGATGCAGACGGCCCAGGTGCTCCTGGCGCCGATCCCGGGACAGGTGTCGGGCCTGGTGGGAGGGTTCCTCTTCGGCACCTTCTGGGGTGTGGTCTACACCATGATCGGGGCGGCGATCGGGTTCACCCTGCTGTTCCTGCTGGCCAAGAGATTCGGCCGGCCGCTGGCGGAGCGGCTGGTGAAACCGGAGACACTCGATCGCTTCGACCACCTCGCTCAGAAGGGTGGGGTCCTGGTCCTGTTCCTGGTGTTTCTGCTCCCAGCATTCCCCGACGACGTGATCTCGTTGATCGCCGGGATGACCCCGATCCGGCTGCGCACCCTGATCCTGGTCTCGCTCGCCGGGCGACTCCCCGGGTACCTGGTGCTGAGCGCCACCGGGAACGGGGTTGCATTCGAGAACGTCAACCTGATCCTCGCCCTCGTCGGGGCGACGATCCTCATCTTCGGCTTTGCCTACTGGAACCGAGCCTGGCTGTACGAGATGGCGGTCAGTGGGGACGTCAGGGGCTTCCTGCGGGAGAGGTGGCCCCTGTCGACCCGGGCGACCGTGCTGCTGGCGGCCAGTGTCGTCGCGGCCGTCGTGCTCTTGTTCGTGTTCGCCACGACCAGCCCCCAGCTGACCCTCTGAGGCCGGCTACTCGACCGCCGGCTGCACCGCCGCCCGACGCGGACGGTAGGTGAGGACCAGCGTGCCCAGACCGAAGAGGAGGACCACGAATCCGATCCAACCGCCAACGATGGGTATCGAGCTCACCGCAACGACCAGGACCACACCGATGATCAGGGCGGCCCACCGTCGTCCGCTCGAATCGGAATCTGTCATCCCACTGGCGATCGACAGGCCCGTCCAGGCCGGCGCGCCGAACGCAGCCACCAGGAAGAAGAGGAAGGCGAGCAACACCACCGCCACCAGCGATGCGAAGACAACCGCTCCGAGCAGGCTGGAAAGCCCGACGAGGGCGAGGACGATCACCACCAACACCGCCACCAGGAATATGAGTGCGATGAGGAGACCGAAGCCGATGAGCGCGAGGAACCCGACCCCGAGGGCGGCGAGTGGCCGCTGTCGCAGGGTATCGGCGGGCTCGACGGCGAGCTTGGGAGCGAGCCACATGAACAGGGCCGCGACCACCAGGATGCCGATCAAGGCTTGCACCGCGTCCAGGATCCGGTCCCCGGCCGTCGGTGCCTCCTCCTCGTCCTGGCCGATGGTGACGTTCTCCTCACCGGCCACGGTGCCCTGGCGGTCGTAGTTCCCGGTCGCTCCGAGCACATCGCCACCCACCGACCCGTCCATCGTCATCCGGCCGTTGCCGAACACGAGGTCCTCGCCCACTTCGCCCGAGGCGGCGATCCTTGCTTGACCGGAGGCGACGAACAGGTCTTCCTCGATGGTGCCGCTGACACTCACCTGGCCGGCGGCGATCCTGGCGTCACCGAGGACCTCGCCGCCGATGTCAACCGTCCCGGCACTCGCGATCACGTCCCCGGTGACCTCTCCGTCCACCGTCAGCTGACCGGCTGCGACCACCAGGTCCCCGTCGACCGTGCCATCGACGCGGACCCGGCCACCCGATGCGTACAAGTCGCCGTCGATCGTCTCGCCGGAGGCGACGACGATCTCGTCGCCCGCCTGGATCTTCCCGCCGAGCCGGGTCTGGGCGAGGGCCACGGACGCTCCCGCCACGACGGCTATGACCAGCGCTACCAGCCAGACGACGATGCGGCGGCGGGTGAGGGCCTTCATCAGCCGGACGCTACCCGACGCCCATCATGACGAAACCTTCGCCCGCTCCAGGGCTGCCGGGAGGAGGGGTCAGTCACTCGGGGACGGTGGCCGGTCGGCGGCGTCTCCGCCGCTCGGATGAGCCACGGCTCGGTTCCCACTTGAAGAACCTGATGGCGAGCACGGTGGCCAGCAGACCCCAGGCCGCCATGATGCCGAGCTCGACCCAATGGAACTGGGGGCCGGTCAGCGTGGGGTCGAAGGCATCGCGGAAAGCGACGGCGAAATGCTTCAAGGGGAAGATGCTGCCGGCCAGTTCCATCCAGGCCGGCGGGTCCTGGATCGGGAAGAAGATGTCGGAGATGAACGCGATCGGGAGCAGCGTCGCGTTGGTAATGGCCGGTGCCGCGTCGCCGTTGGGCGACACGGCGGCGACCAGGAGGCCGAGGGCGGCGAAGCAGCCCACACCCACCACGAAGGTCAGCAAGGCGGCCGGAAGCGTTCGGGGGAAGATCTCTATCCCATAGAAGACGACTCCGACGGTCATCATCATCACGATGGCGAGGAAGGACAGCCACACTGCCGAGACCACCCGACCGGCCATGTAGGCGCGGGGCGGTATTGGCGTCCCCCTCACCCGCTTCAGGATTCCGGCGTCCCGGGCCATGGCGGTCCCGATCGCCAGGCTGGTGTAGGACGCCGAGACTGCGGCGAAAACGGCCAGCCCGGGAGTGAAGAACTGGGCCGTGGTCACACCCAGACCCTCGATGACTTCGTTCCCGAAGATGGCGGTGAAGAGGACCAGGAGCATCAGCGGGAACACCAGGGTGAAGAAGGCCGCGATCGGCGTTCGCCAGAAGATCTTGTTCTGGTAACGGACCTGCTGCCAGATCAGCTCGCCCATGCCGGGCCGTCTGCTGGGCTCACTCGTCACTGGTGAGCTCCAGATAGACATCCTCGAGCGAGGGGCGGTCCACGGTGAGGCCCTCGAGCTCGATCCCCCGCTCCACCGCCCATGTGGTCAGGTCACGCAAAGTCCGGGTTGGGGACTCCGCATCGATCTCGACCATCGAATCTCCCAAGCGCTTGGTCGCGACAGGCAGGTCGTCCGGCTGCGTCCCGGCAGGGAGGGCGAACCGGATCACCGCCGAAGTCGCATCCCTGCCCCCGAGTGTCTCCGGGGTGCCTTCGGCGATGATGCGGCCGTGGTCGATGATGGCGATCCGATCGGCGAGTCGCCGAGCCTCGTCCATGTAATGCGTGGTGAGCAGGATCGTCTTGCCCAGATCGGTCAGGTTCTCGAGGATGCCCCAGGCTTGCCGTCTGGCAGACGGATCGAATCCGGTGGTGGGCTCGTCGAGGAAGATGAGGTCCGGATCACCCACCAGGCCCAGCGCCAGCTCGAGACGTCGCTGCTGGCCGCCGGAGAGGGTCTTGATCCGGGCGTCGGCCTTCTCGTTCAGGCCGACCATGGCGATCAGCTCGTCGACCGGCAGCCGTCTCGGGTACATGCCCCCGTAGACCTCGAGTGCCTCGACGACGCTCAGCTCCCGCTCCACGGCCCCTTCCTGGAGGACGATGCCAATGCGCTCCCTGAACTCCCGGCCACCCGAGGCAGGGTCGAAACCGAGGACCGAGATGCTTCCCTCGTCGGCATGACGGTGCCCCTCGAGGATCTCGACGGTGGTGGTCTTGCCGGCGCCATTGGGCCCGAGCAGGGCGAAGACCTCGCCGGATTCGATGGTGAGATCCACTCCGTCCACCGCGGCGTTGTCCCCGTACCGCTTGACCAGGCCCTTCACTTCGATCGCGGCCATGAGCTGATGGTAGATCAGCCGATCAGGGCGCTTGCCGGGGAGACGGACGGAGAACTGGAGATCGATCAGATGGCGCGCATGCGATTGCCCCGAGCGTTGTGCTCGACCTCGGCGAGACCAAGCGCCTCCAAGACCGGCGGGACGTAGTTGCCGACCCGGCCCCTCAGCCCCTTCTTCAGGCCGTACCCGCCGCCGATCGGGTTGCCCTCGGACCGGGCCCACGCCTCGACAGTGCCTTCCTTGGCCGGCTTCTGCTCGTCGGCGTTGCCCAGCTCGACCCAGTCGCCCCGGTCCTTCAGCATCTGATGCAGGTCCTCGATGACCCTCAGGTCGTAGTGAAGGACGGTCGTGCCGACGGTGCAGACCAGCAGCGGCGGATCTTGGTCCTCGTCACGGTGCATCTGGATCTGTGAGCCCAGGCTGGGTGTGAACAGGACCCACGGATCCTCGGCTGTGCCCGATCCGCTGAATTCGGCCTGCGCCATCACGACTCCAATCTGCGATCGAACGTGCCGGCCGGGAAGGCTACTCCCGGACATCGAGGGGATGGAGGGAGGGACTGTCTTCGACAGCGGGTAGCTTCGATCTCGATGAGGGATCCGAAGGAGATCGTCAAGGAGTTCATCACCACACTCGATCGGCGTGATTGGGATGCGTGGCGCATCCTCATGCGCGAAGACGTCGTCTACGAGATTCCCCAGTCTCGGGAGCGGATCACAGGGCGGGACCGATATGAGCAGTTCAACCGCGAGTACCCGGGAAACTGGAACCTAGAGCCGAAGGTGGTCATCGCGGACTCGAGTCACGGAGTCGTGTGGTTCGACTGGTACATGGACTCGGTTCGTCAGAGCGACGCGATGGCCTTCTTCGAGTTCGACGGAGATCTGATCTCGAAGATCACCGACTTCTGGCCCGAGGAATTCGACCCACCGCCAGGGCGGGAGCACCTGACCGAACGCTGGTAATTGACGTTGTGAGTCGAAGACACGATGTCGAGGCCAGAGTCAGCTTGACTGGTCTGCCCATCGGTTTCGTTTTCCAGCGGTGGGTCGATGGCATCAGGCTTTGCCCGTGGGCCGGGTCATGGCCCGGCCCGACGGGCGTCCCTTCCGATTATCAGACCGATTCCCGGTCTGACCTTTTGTGTCCGCGTGTCCCGGCGGTCTGACGAGAATCTGATGAGAATCCGGTCAAGGCTTCCGATTGGCCGGACATATTTAGAACAATGGGGAAAGTCACGGTCTCGACTGAGAGGCAGAAGGCATTCGAGTCCTTATATGCCACGCACAGACTGGAAATCCTCGCCTACTGCACACGACGCTTAGGCGCCGATGAGGCCGCCGACGCCTGTTCAGAGACTTTTCTCGTGGCCTGGCGCCGCATCGCCGACGTCCCTGAGCCGCCCAAGACACTCCCTTATCTCTATGGGATCGCCGCGAAGGTCGTCCCCAACCATTTCAGGGCTATGCACCGGCGTTCCCGACTCGAAGCAATACTGGGCGGCCTGGGAGTCCCACCTCCTCCCGACCCTTCGGTTCTGGTCATCCAGGATTCGCGAAACCAGGAGGTGGCGGCCGCGGTTCGCAGACTGAAGCCCAAGGACCGAGAGATCGTCATGCTCTACACCTGGGAAGAACTGTCCCGGGAGACCATCGCCGAGATGATGGGGACGACCAGAGCCGCCATCGACCAAAGAATCCACCGCTCCTATCGACGTCTGGCCCGATTGCTGGCGCCGACCCTGGAGCCAAACCCGATCAGCCCCCCTCCGATTGCCAACCAAGGAGGAACATGACGCACGACCAAATCGACCGCCTGGTGCGACAGGCCAACCCTGTGGCCGATCTAAAGGCGCTCGAACCCGTCGACACGTCAGCCCTCCTCGTCGCCCGGCAAAGGAGGATGAGAATGCAGACCAACGACCGTATTCAGGTCGACCAGGAGCCTGGCAAGCCAAAGCGAGGTCTCTTCATGGGGATCGCCGCAGTCGTGGCGATGATCATCGGAGCGGTGATCATCTTCCAGATGACAGACGAGACGCCAGTAGCCGACGACGGACCATCGCCGAACAGTGCCGCTGACGTGGAGACGGCCACGGCCTTTCTCCAGGCGTTTGGGAGCTTTGACGCGGACACCGCGGCTTCATATCTGGCCGTTGATGTGCTGGATTCCGAGTTCGGGGGTTTGGAGGGGTTGCGTCTCGAAACCGCCTTCTGGGAAGCACAAGGTTTCAGGCTCCTGATTGGCGCCTGTGAGGCAGGCGACGTCTCGCCGGTGGGCACAGCGGTGGCATGCTCCTACGACTATCACGGCATTCGCTCCGACGAGATGGGCCTCGGCCCCTACGAAGGCAGCAAATGGAACTTCACGATCCTCGACGGGAAGATCATCTCGGCATCCAACTACATCCGGTTCATCGAGAACGGGTTTTCGGCGCAAGTGTGGGAGCCATTCGACCACTGGGTGTCACAAAACCATCCCGAAGACGCCGCCATCATGTACGCCGACGCCAGCCACACCATGCAGCGAATCAGCGAAGAGTCGAACCGACTGTGGGAGCAGCGCAGCAGGGAGTATGTCGAGGTGGTGGCCATCGAGTCCTTACCGGAGCGCGACAAAGTCGACCTCGCCCTAGCGTTCATGGCCGCATGGGTCGCAGGCGACGGAGAAACCGCTGCCGGTATGTTCAACGGCGATGGAAGGTATGGCGCAGGGGTGGTTGGTCCCGATCAGCTCCGATTGCTTCACGAGTGGTACCAGGCGGTCGGATGGAAGTTCGAGAATCTCGGCTGCCGAGCTGAGCCCGTCGCGACCCCCAACGGAGAGGTGGTCGTCGGCTGTGACTTCACGAGCGAAAACGACCTGAGTCGGTCTCTCGACTGGCCGCACATCACCGACGAGTTCCACGTCGTCGTCGACGGTGACGGTCTCCAGCACGCGACCGAGAGATTTGGCTTCGACGCCTACCGCGACCTCTGGTTCATGTTCAAGGATTGGGTGGCCTCCACCCACCCCAATGATCTGGAGCGAATGTTCCTTCATCCGACCCAGCCATGGCCGGGGGTGAGGACCTTGATAATGCCTCCACCCTTCGAGGCGCTCAACGCCTACCCGCTCCTCTCCGAGGAGTCGATCGCCCTCTGGGAGCTATATGTGGAAGAGTTTACCGGCTCCACGGAGGCTTTGGCCCAGGCCGATGAGGAGCTGGAGGTGGCTCACTATGTCGCTCAGGCAGTGGCAATTTGCACTGCGGCAGACTCCGCGTTTCGGGCAGAGGTGGCCGGACTCATGCATTCCGAGACCCAGAACTTCGAACAGTTCTTCCCCGGGTTCCCCGATCTGGAAAGTGTCGCATCCTGGCACGAAACGCAAGCCCGCTACGCCGAAGGCGTGATCGCCGAGCTACGCGTCCTCTCCGCACCCGCGGAGATCGCCAGCCGTCTCGACCAGCTCTTCCAGCTCATGGAGACAGAGACCGAATTGAACCGCCAGGTCGCCGAGGCGGCAGCAGCCGGTGACCAGGGCGCTGTCGACGCGCTAGGTCGGCAGCGGGTGGACGCCACTCATGCCAAGGACCAGTTCGCGGTCTCGACCGGAAACGCCCTCTGGTCGTGCCCTGTATCGATCGCGGGAGCTTGATGCGAGCCTGGGCCGATTATGGCCTCGGCATACTGGTTCTCGAGGAGCATGGAGGACGCCGAGCTGGTAACGGATGGCCGCCGACTCGGCTGACCGGGGGTGGATGGTGGTCAGGGACGGCGTCGATCCGTCGACCTCCGGTTTTTCAGACCGATGGTTTCAGTTTTCTGACCTGGGGTGATGGGTCGGAGAGTCCGCGAGGAGTCCGTTGGTTGATGGTCGTCGGGGTCAAGCGGCATTCGCGAACGGGTCGCGATCGTCCTTCGGGTCCCGTGATTCGACTATGGCTTGCCACGCGGCGGCGAGTCGTGGGCTTCGCGTGTAGTACCGCCCTCGCTTCTCGCCGTGGGACATGAGCAGGTCTGCCTCCACCAGCTTTCCAAGGTCCCGAGAAGCGGTGGCATCACTGATTTCTTCGTGGTCTGCAATGGCGGCCCGGTATGTGTTGTTCCGTACCCGCAATCCAATCGCAGCGTCGAACATGACTGCAACAACACGGTCCGCCAATCCTTCCCGCCCAGCGATCTTCTCGAGTTCGGTCCAGAGCCGCTCGCTCTCTCGGACCCTTCGTAGCATCGTCCGCGCCTGTCGGAGGTGGGCCGTGAGGCTGAACCGGATCCACGGCCTGGCGTCGTTCTGCGGATTCCACGAGCCCTGGCCAACCTCAGCCAATATGTCGTAGTACGCCTGAGTGTTCCGCCCCAGGTACTCCTCGATGCTCACGAACACTGGCGAGAGGAAGCCCTCGCGGGCCAACACGAGGCTCTGGAGGGCCCTGGCCATTCGTCCGTTGCCGTCTCTGAATGGGTGAATCATGACGAGGTTGAGATGGCTCATGGCTCCACGGATCATCCCCGGAGCCTCGCTGTCGGTGTTCAGCTCGGCAACCAACTCGCCGACGAGGCCCGGCACCGAGTCAACAGGAGCCCCCTCATAGACGACTTCGCCAGAATCGCCGCTGTAGACAAACACTGCTCCCGGTCTGTACAGACCTGGGCTCTTGCTCAGGTCGTAGCTGATCATCATGAAGTGCAGGCTCTTGATGAGTTGCTCGCTGTATTCGAAATCAGGGTCGTTGGAGAGCTGAAGAACATAGGTCATGGCGTCTCGGTACCCCTTGAGCGCCAACCTCGTCTCTGCATCGGTGTCCACGGGCTCTTCGCCAGCTGCGACCGCGACGGCGTCATCCAGCTCGGCTGTGTAGCCCTCAATCGTGTTGGAGCCTTGGATGGCGCGTGCCAGCGAGAGCCGGCGCAGTGACCCCACCCATCTGCGCGGCTCGTGAAGCTGGAAGCGGAGCTTCTCTCGAAGACCGTTGATCTCCCCGAGCACTTCCAACTCGGCGTCTACTGGTTCAGGAGTCTGAAATATCATGCGTGTAACTCGCTAAGTATGCCCTACTGTGCAGGATAGTATCAAACACAATGAGGAAGTGTAACATACAAAGCCTCACGCTCTCAAGGCAACGCTTCTCTAAGAATCAGAGCGAGTGACCCATGCCCCTGACGCGGTTCCTTCTTGACCTATCCCGATCGATGAGTTCGTCGAGCTTGGCAGCAAGTTCATCGAGGCGGTCCGGGAACAGGTGCCCATAGATGTCGTAGGTGATCGAAATCGAGGAGTGGCCGAGCTGGGTCTGGATCAGCTTGGGATCAGCGCCTTCGTTGATCATCAGTGACGCTGCTGTGTGTCGCAGCTCATGGATCTCCAGACCGGTTAGTCCTGCCCTCTCGATCGCGGGTGTCCATTGCCGCCGTCGGAAGTTCGAGTAGCGGACCGGCCGGCCCTTTGGCGACGTGAAGACGAGGCCGCGGGAGGCGATGTCGTTGCCCTGGAGGTGGTCCTCGAGCATGTCACGGATCGATGCGGGCAGTGCGACGACCCTTTGGCGATGGGTCTTCGTGGTCCCGAAGTGAAGCTGGCCGGCGACTTCGGCCAATGACTCCTTGATGTGCAGCCGGGAGCCCTCGAGGTCGCAGTCCGATCGTCTAAGTGCGGCGGCCTCGCCGAACCGGATCCCCGAGTAGGTGAGTACGAGTACCAGGAGGTCGTACGGCGATTGGATTGCGTCTGCAAGCTTCCCGACTTGGTCAGCAGTCAAGTAACGGCGGGGTGGCGTGACGACTGGTGGCGTCTTCACTCCCGCAACGGGGTTCCGGTTGATCATCGAGCCGTCCACCGCCGTTTTGAAGACCGCGTGGAGGACATTGCGGGCCTGTCGTATCCGAGAGGCAGACAGTCCATCCTCTTGGAGATCGGCAACCCATTCTCGGACCACCACCGGGTCGATCTGCCGGAGTTGGAGATCACCGAGGTTGGGGAGGATGCGCGAGTTGAGGAGCGAGCGGTATCCGCTGCGGGTCTTGGGCTTGAGGGGCGCCGTGGTCGAGTACCAACGCTCAGCGACCTCGGAGAGTCCGATCCGAGCCGCCTCCGGGTCAATCCACTGCCCTCGAAGCTTGTCCGACTCGACCCCGATGAGGAATCGGTCGGCGTCGACCTTGCGTGTGAAGTTCCGCGCTCGCTCGCGACCGCTCGGATCCCGGTAGCGAGCTTGCCACCGTCCACTCTCAGTTCGACGGACGTGCCCCATCCAGGCAAGCGTGGGCTGGGACCCTGTCATCAGAGTGCCAAACGCCGGATGACAGGGTCCTTGACACTCTGTTGACAGGGTCGACGATTAACCGGATCCGCATGACGAGCAGCAGAAAACGAGGATCTTCTGGACTTCTCGTCCGGCGGGCTCCGCCGAGGCTGTCAAGACGAGTCGTCCATTCACCAAGAAGCCGCGGCGTGCAGATAGATCCCCTTCAAGAATCCAGCATTCCCATTCGAGAGGGCACGACTCGAGGATTCCGAGAGAGCGCGACGTCAAGGCCCAGGCACAGCCTCCCAGTCGATCGCGCCCTCACCCTGTCAACACCCACGCACCTGCAACAAGT
Organism: Acidimicrobiia bacterium; assembly: GCA_035550735.1. Classification (GTDB taxonomy): domain Bacteria; phylum Actinomycetota; class Acidimicrobiia; order Spongiisociales; family ZC4RG35; genus JANQRA01. The sequence goes on from DASZOM010000056.1 coordinate 35,576, forward strand.
TGCGGCGGTCTACTGGTCAACCAAGGAGCGTGGGTGATGGCTTTGGATCGCGGGATGCTGGCGAGGATCGACCGGCGGGTGTTCACTAAGTTGGATCACTCTGACGGCGTTCAAGTTGTGAAGGTGCCAGTGTCGGACGCCGTTTGGTCAACATGGCACCGCTACTGCGACGTGCTGAATATCACCATGGGTCAGGCCGTCGCCGGCCTCATCAGCCACGAGCTCGCCACCGTCGTTGACGAAGCACCCGAAAGTGCGTTCGACCTCCATTGGGCATCGCAGGAATGGGTGGATCGACTGGACGCCCGCGAGCGTGAGCTGGAGGACAAGGCCGCGCAGCTGCGAAGAGTCGAGGATTTAGTGAGAGAGCGCGAGGCTCGGCTTCAGCGAAAGTCGGCTGCGGTCTCCAGCGCGCGCACCGTTGTGAAGGTGGGGAGGAACGAGCCGTGTCCCTGCGACTCGGGCTTCAAGTACAAGCGATGCCATGGTCTCCACGTGTCCGGCAGTCCTTGAGATCACTGACCGTGCCGCTAGGACTGTCCGGGATTGCCGTATCTCGGTCTGGTGAAAGGGTTGAGTTCGCAGGTCGTTGGCGCGTACTAATGCGCTATCAAGGCGCTGCGGGCGGGATCCATCTCCAAGGTTTGGGTCCTCCCGGGGCGATGACCTCGTGGCCCGTCCATATTGCCTCCCGAGCGCCCAGGGTTCCCGGCAGAATCCCAACCGGCGTCCAAGCGTTCAGATCGGGCTCCCAGATTGCCGCGTTACCTCCTTCCGAAAGGGCCAGGACCCTCCCGTCGTTGAGTGGGATCGGTCTCGGGTGTGCGTTGTTCGCGTCGATGGGAGGCGCCGGAGCGGTATCCCAGGTGTGGTCTGGGGCGAGAACCCGAGCCAAGCCAGGATCTGGACTCGGATCACCCCAGACCAGGACCGAGTCGCCCACGAATGTCGCCGTGCCGGGATCGGCGGCATTGGCGTATTGGTCCGATAGGAAGTCAATAGGGGAGAGGTCGGCCCATACTCCGCCTTCCCATTCAGCCCCGAGCAGCTCCTCCGTCGCTGGCCCGACAGAGCTGCCGGGCCAGCGTGTCCCGAAGACCAGTAGCCGATCCCCCTCTGCCAGAAGTCTGGCCGGGTCGACTTTCAATCCCGGGCCTTCTAACACTTCCCACTCGTCAGCCACTACGTCGAAGCGTGCCAGCTCATCTGAGACGGGATTCCACACATAAATGTGACCGCCCGACCATGCGTACTCGGAGCGACTGGCGAATTGTTGATTCGCACGAGGAATCTCAAACGGAGGGTCAGGTAGCTTCCGCCAAGAGTCCTCCCTGGGGTCATATGCCGCAAAGCCCGAGGGTCCCAAAACGAGCATTTCTGTGCCGCTCCACGCAGCAAAGTGCCATGTCATACCTTCAATCGGCGGAGCGGCGATGGGGCGCCACCGGGCAGTGCCTGGGTTGAAAGCCGCGCCCTCATCTCTCGGAAGGGACAAATCCGCTACATGGCCACCCCAGACGACGACTTCGGAGCCGGTCCAAACCACGCTGTACCCGAACCGAGCCTGGAGAGGTCCCGGTTCGATGGACGTGATGGCTGCCTCAATCACCGGGCTGCTCGGCCCAGACGCCGAGACGCTCGGCGTGGAGGACGTGGGAGCTGGGGTCGCGGCTGTCGGCTGGGAAGTTGGTGACTCCGAGCTGTCTGTGCTCGCAGAACATGCAGCTGCGAGTCCTATCGCACAGCAGGTCAAGAAGATCCGTTTCAACATCTATACGACTACGAATCGGGCATCAAAGTTCCCGCCCGGCATTGACAATTCCGCGCGCAGTCATCGACATCCGACGGCGCCCAGGATCGGCACTCTTGGCGCGCCTCGTGTTCGCCCGCGCACCGCTGACGGTGAGTCTTCACTCAGAGACGCTGGGTGCTGCTCGCAACGCTCCGGCCGGTGGAGGAGTCCGCGGATAGTCCGCGAGAGTCCGCAAAACGACGTGAGAGGTCGCGAAATGTCGCGAAACGAGTGGAGTCGAGCAGGCACCCAGAAACCCAACTGGCACAAGGCTTTTCGGGCGAAAGCGCAGCTAGTGAATGGTGGTCAGGGACGGCGTCGATCCGTCGACCTCCGGTTTTTCAGACCGGCGCTCTGCCAACTGAGCTACCTGACCAGTTGTCAACCGATACTCGCAGATCGGCTGGCGGGCACGACGGGATTTGAACCCGCGACCTCCGGCTTGACAGGCCGGCGAACACTCCAGACTGTTCTACGCGCCCTGGAGCTCCCCCTGAGTCGGGGTGACCGATGGATTATAGGTGGCGCCGGGGTCTGCTCAACCCGCCACGCACCGGTGCATCGGCTAGTCCTCGCCGTTCCACCAACGGAGCACCCTGAGGACCCGCAGTGTGTTCCAACGGCTCGGCTTGCCACCCTCTTCCATCCGGAAGTGCTCCTGCCCGGGGTGACGGTTTTGCAGCGGCCAGGTCCCGTCCTTGCGTCGCTTCTTCTCGATGACCTCGATCGCCTCCCCGGCGCGGGGGTCGGGCTCCACCCCGGCATCTCGCAGGTAGTCGAGTGCTCGGAGCACGTCGTAGAACCAACGGGGCGGGAACGACATCAGCTGCCATCTCGGGTAGATCAGCTCCCCCGTTCTCAGCGAGTACATCAGCCGCCTCTCCAGCAGGTACTCGTGGGCACGAGACCTCGCTTCGGCGAGAGTGCGGTCCCCACCCACCGCTCGTTCGTACTCGAGGAGAGCCTCCAGCACCGAGATCGTGGTGTTGAACGAGGACACCGACGAGCTCACATGACAGTTCCATCCGCCGTCGGCGCGCTGCTGCTCCAGCAGTCGCGGCGGTTGCGGCAGTGTCGCCACGTCGTCGAGGAAGTAGGAGCCGAGAGAGAGCGCCATCCCAGTCACACATGTCTCGGTGGAGTAATGGAAGAAGGGCCACTTCCTCTGACCCATGACCACCTTGTCTTCGACACGTTGCACCGCGGCACGCACCCGAGGATCTTCGGGGTCGATGCCGAGATGACGCAGCTGGAGCATCGTGTAGGTGGTCGAGGTCCACTTCGGTGTGTAGCTGCCGCCGCCCCAGTTGCCATCCCTCCCCTGCAGCCGGAGCAGTCGTGCCCCCCAGCCCTCCTCGGCGACACGCGCTCTCTCCGCCCACACGGTTCTCGGCGGCCCATCGGTGAGGTCCCGCATCACTTGCCAGCGGATCGACGGGTCTCCTTCGAGCAGCCAGGTGGTCACCTCGTCCATCGGGTCACTCCCGATAGGTGAGCCACGCCGTCGACCAGGCGGCGATCACGTAGATGACGACTATCACCAGTTGCAGCCCGGCGGCGCCGGAGTCGATGCAATCGCTGTTGCCGGCCTCGAGACATTGGGCGACCTGTCGCTCGGAGCCGGCGGCGATGGCGGCGCACAGGATGGCGACGGCGATGGCGCCCAGCCCGAAGGAGCGGACGAGCCTCGGCTCGTTCCTCACCCTGCCGACGAGGAAGACGGGGACCGCGGCGAGCAGCAGGCCCCCTCCGACGACCAGGAACGTGGTCAGGGCTCGCAATGCCACGACCCGATTCTCGCAGCACCGCGATCGAAACGTGTCCTGTGCTTGCCGGTTGGTCAGTCGATCGGGGCCCGACCCCGCATCACCACTCGCTCGGAGGCGGCCGGATCGCCGTCCTCGGTCTCCAGCGTGACCCACAGTGACGGATAGGCGGCCGGGTCCACGCCCGACCAGAGGGTGACGGGCTCGTCGCCGTCACTGTGACGGAACGTGCCGACACTGACTCCTTCGCCGTCGTCGCTCCACAGCCAGCCCTCGTAATACTCATCGGGGCCGGTGGCGGGGAGACCCTCCACCTCGAGTCTGATGACCCAGCCCGAATCGGCGACTCGGACCAGGGCTTCCCCGGAGGCTGCCGCGGCGAGCTCGGTGCCGTCCATTGCGAGGACGGTGCCGGACGAGCCGGTGAGACCGAAGGCAAGCACCAGGGCGATGGCGGCCGCGGTGGCGATACCACCGATGGCCCACCGGACGATCCCGGTGAGACCGACCGGTGCCGGGCCTGCGGTACTGGCGGCGATGTCGGCCAGCACGTTCTCGGCGACCTCGTGCGGAGGCTCCGCCCACATCTCTGCGCGAGCCAGCAACCCGCGGACCCGGTCGAGCCGGTCCTTGCCCATCGGCTCCACGCCCGCGCCCGACTCCAGATAGGTGGCTCGCTCGTCAGACATCATCCCTCACGACTTCTACGCCTCTTCGCCCTCGTTGGTTCACGACCTACTCCTCCCGAAGATGGTCCAACAACTCGATGAGCCGCTGATGGGCACGATGCGATCTCGACTTCACCGTCCCGATCGGGATCCCCATGTGCTTGGCGATCTGTGCGTGGGTGAGGCCTTCGAAGTGGCTGAGACGCATCACCTGACGCTCATCGTCAGGGAGCTGGTCGACCGCCGACCGCACCTCGAACATCTCCCAAACGGCGTCGAGACCGGGGGAGATGTCCACCGAGTCGACGTCGTCACTGACCAGGGAGCGGCTCTGCTTGCGGTAGATGTCGATGGCCGTTCGGCGGGCGATGGCATAGATCCAGGGCCCGAATTCACGGTGGATGTCGTAGCTGGCGGCGCCTTGCCAGGCTTTGATGAAAGTCTGTTGGGTGGAGTCCGAGGCGAGGCCGTGGTCTCGCAGGATGCTCAGCGAGATGGCGAAGACCGGTCCGCGAAACCGTTCGTAGACGGTCTTGACGGCTTCTTCCTCGCCATCCCGGAACCGTTGCAGAACCTCGGCGTCCACGAAGCGATTGTGCCAGGTCGCGAACCATGGGTGACCGGCGTCCGTATCGAGGGGAACGACACGAGGAGTGCCATGAGACTGAAGGCTTTCGTATTGATGACTGTTGTTGCTCTGCTGGCCGCCGCATGTGGCGGTGGGGCCGAGGACGACACAACCACCACGGCCGTCGGTGCCGCCGACACGACCACCACGGCAGGCTCGGAGCCCGGCACCACGATGGGGGATGGAACGGACACAACCGCGGCGGGGGCCGCGGATGGGGGCGTAAGCGTTGCCGATTCGGAGCTCGGCGAGATCCTCGTCGACCCGGATGGGTTCACCCTCTATGTGTTCACCCAGGACGAGGGTGGCGAGAGCGTCTGTTACGACGACTGCGCCGAGAATTGGCCGGCCGTAGACGCCTCCACACCGATCTCGAGCGATCTCGATCAGGCGATGTTCGGCAGCGCTCCTCGCACCGACGGGACCGAGCAGCTGACGATCAACGGGATGCCCCTCTACCGCTTCGCCAACGATGCCAACCCGGGCGATGTCAACGGTCAGGGCGCCAACGGCGTCTGGTTCGTGGTCGACCCGGACGGCAACATGATCGAGGCCGCGGTCGGCGAGGACGTCGCCTTCGACTACGACTACTGAAACCTCCCCTGAGCGTGCTCACGGTTGCACCGCACGCCAACAGGCCTCGATCAGGAGCTCCGTGTCGTTGGGGCCGAGACGGGCACCCGATGCGGCGAGGCGCACCGCGGGCGCGATCGAGAGGTCATAGACGATGTCGAGGGGGAGGTCGACCAGTTGTCCTGCGAGCCCCTGTGCCATCGCGGTGAGTGGCTCTTCGGCGAGGGCGTCGTGGGCGCTCTGGCGTAGCGGGGATACCTCCACCTGCACCAGGAACCGGGCGAGGGCCGGGTCGGAGCGGAGGTGGACGTAGACGTTGCGCCAGACCGTCTCGAACACCTGACGCGGTTCCCCGGCTAGGTCAACACCGTCGACTGCGGCGTGCCCGAGCGAGGTCTTCACCTCCACGAACGCTGCGATGATCAGGTCTTCCTTGGACTGGTAGTGAACGTAGGTGGTCCCGGTGGCCACCCCCGCCACCTCGGCGACCTGGCTCATCGTGGCTCCGTGGATCCCGTACTCGGCGACCAGTTCGACCACCGCCCGCCGCACCAGGGCCGCCCGGTCGACCCGGGTGGTCATCTCGCGTCCTCCGTCATGGCGGCGAGTGGGTCGATGTCGAGCCCGGTCTCGAGACGTGAGACCTCGAACAGCGTGTCTATCCAGGCCTGACGTCGCGATCTGCCCACCAGGGGGCGACGCACGGCGGCGCCGAAGTTGACGAAACGGGGGGCGTAGAGCCGTCCTCCCTCAGCCTCCGGGTCGGTGGCCGCGCGCAACTGTGGGAGGGCACCGCGTGCCGGAGACATGCCGGTCCGCGCCGCCAGCCATCTCCAGAACCGCTGGCTGGGCCCGCCGGTCTCCCGAAAGCTGTTGGGTTGGAGATCGGTCGTGCTCAGCCCGGGATGGGCCACGAGACTCCGGGTGGGTGCGCCCGCCTTGCGAAATCTCTGCTCCAATCCGAGTGCGAAGTGCAGATTGGCCAGCTTCGACTGCCCGTAGGCGCGCCAGGTGTCGTAGATCCCCTCCAGATGCGGGTTCGCCGGGTCCACCGGCGGGCCGAAGTGGCGGGCGGTGCTCGTGACCATGACCACCCGTGACGCGGGTGTCCGAACCAGGAGGGAGAGGAGATGGGCGGTGAGGGCGTAGTGGCCGAGGTGATTGACCCCGAACTGCATCTCGAAGCCGTCGGCGGTGCGTTGCTCGGGGATGGCCATGACCCCGGCGTTGTTGATCAGGATGTCGAGCCGCCGGTAGTCGGTCTTGACCCCGGTCGCCAGCTCCTCCACTGAGTCGAGTGACGCCAGGTCGAGCCGGCGCAAATCGAGGAGCGGATCGTCGACCAGCCTCCTCACCGACTCGACGGCCGCGTTCGACTTCTCCGGGTTACGCGCCGCCATGATGACGTGGGCCCGTTTGCCGGCCAGGGCCCGCGCCGTCTCCAGTCCGAGACCGCCGTTGGCTCCGGTGACGAGGGCGACACGGCCGCTCAGATCCGGGATGTCCTTTTCGGTCCACGCAATCATGCTGTCCTTGAATGAATGATCGTTCAATTATGAACGACCATTCACCAAGATGCAAGGAGGTACTCTCGCCGGGCCGTGCGCGCCGCCCAGATCACCGCATTCCAGCGACCACTCCGGATCGCGGATGTGCCCGATCCAACTCCCGGTGAGCGTGGCGTGGTGCTCCGGGTGGAGGCGACCGGAATCTGTCTCAGTGACTGGCATGCCTGGATGGGACACGAGACGTTGCCCGGCCTTCCCCACGTCCCAGGGCATGAGATGGCCGGGACCATCGCCGAGGTGGGGAGTGGAGTCGAGGGTTGGTTGGTCGGCGATCGGGTCACGGTGCCTTTCTCCATCGGCTGTGGCGAGTGTCGTCCGTGCATGGAGGGCCACCTCAACACCTGCGACGTCGGCTTCACACCCGGGTTCACCACGTGGGGCTCGTTCGCCGAGCTGGTGTCGATCGATCACGCCGAGCACAACCTGGTGCGTCTCCCCTCCGGCATCGAGCCTGTGCACGCCGCGGCCCTGGGCTGTCGTTTCATCACGGCTTTCCGCGCGCTGGCCGATCGGGGGCGAATCCAGAAGGGGGAATGGCTGGCGGTCCACGGATGCGGCGGTGTCGGGCTCTCCGCTGTGATGATCGGTGTTGCCATGGGCGCCAGGGTCGTGGCGGTCGACATCGACTCGGGGTCTCTGCAGATGGCAGGGGAGCTCGGTGCCGAGGTGCTCGTCGACGGCAACGTCGCCAAGCCGGTGTCGGCGATCATGGCGGCCACAGACGGTGGCGCCGATGTCTCGATCGACGCGGTGGGCACTACTACCACCGCCCTCAACTCGATCCGGTGCCTACGCAAACACGGACGTCACGTCCAGGTCGGGCTGCTCCTCGGTGACGACGCCACTCCGCCCATCCCCATGGAGCGAGTGATCATGAGAGAGCTGGAGATCCTGGGGAGCCGGGGCATGTCGGCGACGGACTACCCCCGGGTGTTCGAGATGATCGAGTCGGGACGGGTCGATCCGGCTCGGCTGGTGACCGGGACCGTGGCCCTCGACGAGGCATCAGGCGTCCTGGAGCGAATGGGCGAGTTCGGGGGCGTCGGCATGACTGTCATCGACCGTTTCTGATCGTGGCACGCCACCGGACCACTCAGCGCCCGACGCCGGGCATTCAGTGCCTGATCGCCACTTGGCCGATCTGCTGGCCGGAATCCAGATAGCGCAAGGCGTCGGGGAGATCTCCGAAATCGAAGACCTTGGACACCGGGGAGGACGCCTTGCCCAGGCGGATCCAGTTGAGGGCCCTGGCGAACTGGGCGTGGTTGCCCATCGAGGATCCGATCAGCTCGAGATGCCTGAACCAGACCACGGGCAAGGTGAGCTCCATCTTCGGCCCGCTGGTGGCGCCGCAAATTGCGATGCGCCCGCCTCGCTTGGCGGCGCGCATCGACTGCTTGAGCGTGGCCGGCCCCACGTTGTCTACCACGACGTCGGCGCCCCCGAGGTCGGCCATTTCCGCCCCGAACTCGGAAGTGGAGTCGAATCCGGCCACCGCGCCGTTGGCGACGGCCCAGTCGATCTTCTCCTTCGAGCGGGAGGTGACGTATACGTCGGCGCCGAACGCCTGGGCGAACGACATTGCGGCGGCGGAGACGCCACCCCCGACACCCACCACGAGGACCGTCTCCCCTCTCGTCAAACGTGCCCGCTCCAGCATGCGCAGGGCGGTGGCACTGGCGAGGCCGAACGACCCGGCCACCTCCCAGTCGACCCGAGCCGGCTTGGGGATGATGTTGATCGCCGGGGCGACGATCTTCTCGGCGAAGGTTCCGGGGAGGTGCTCGCCCAGGATCTGGAACTCGTTGCAGTAGACGATGTCGTCGTTCAGGCAGTACTCGCATCTCCCGCACGAATGAGAAGGATCGACGACCACCTCGTCGCCCACCGCGATCCCGGCGACACCCTCACCGACCGCGTCGACCACTCCGGCTGCATCGGCGCCCGTGGTGTGGGGAAGGCTCTTCGGAGCGGGTTGGCCCAACGACGTCCAGATGTCGAGGTGGTTGAGCCCGGAGTACTTGATGGCCACACGCACCTGGCCGGGGCCAGGCTCGGGCTCGGGCACCTCGTTCAGGACGTAGGAGTCGATCCCCTTGGTGTCCTCGAGCTGCCAGGCCTTCATCGCGGCGAGGGTAGCGTTGGGCATCCCCGCCCAGAGGAGAGAGATTGTCGCTCGATCTGCCGAGGGATCGGGAAGTGCACACCACGAGCGTCAGGGTGCGCTTCTACGAGCTCGATCCGTACGACCATGTCAACCACACCAACTACTTCTCCTACTTCGAGACCGCCAGGATCGAGTATCTGGGGGAGATGGGCTGGGGACTCGACGTCCTCAAGGAGCATGGCTGGCAGCTGGTGGTCGTAGAGCTGCAGGCGAGGTTCCTGGCTGCGGCGAGGTACGGCGAGGAGCTGACCATCCACACATGGGTCGAGGACGTCGGCCGGGTCAAGTCGACCTGGCGTCAGCTCATGTACCGGGGCGACGAGGAGGTGGCCCGGCTCACCGTCACCGCCGCCTTCACCGACCTCGACGGCCGCCCACGTCGGCTCCCGCCCGAATTCGCCGCTCATGTGGGCGGTTCCGACGCTGGCGGGTGAGGTCGGGGCTCTCGCGCTGAGCGCGCTCTGAACCTGCACACCCTCTTCATCGGCCTCTTACAACCGCGATCGACACTGGTCTCGTACGCCAGGAAAGGATTGGCTATGAGAAACAAGATCGTGACGACCGTCGTCGCCGGTGGGCTCCTCGTCGGAGCGGGGCTGGTCACCTCGCTGGTCTCGTCACCGGAGGTCGCCCTCGCCCAGGAGGAGGTAGAAGCCGGGGACGACCGGGGGCCGATTCCCCGCATCATCGGGTTCCTCGAAGAGGTCCTCGAGGAGCTCGTCGGGGAGGGCACCATCACCGAGGAGCAGGCCGATGCGATCCTCGCCGCCACCGAGGCCAAGGCCGAGGAGGTCAAGGCTGAGGCCAGGGAGAGACACGAGCTCATCAAGAGCCTCCTCGAGGACGACGTGATCACCGAGGAGGAGGCGGCCCAGCTTCCCGAGGATGCCTGGGTGCTCCGTGACCGCTTCGACGAGGCCTGGGAGGACGGCGAGCTGACCAGCGACGAGATCGTCGAGTTCGGCCCCCATCTGAGAAGGCATCCGTTCCGCTTCGGGTTCCGTCTCGGCGCACACTTCGGGGAGGAGGGGGGCGCCTAGGGCGTGCACGCCCGGCCGAGTGCGCCAACCCTGGGTTAGCGGTGGCTCACCCGTCAGCCCAGGAAAGCCGTGACCCACTCGTCGGCAGGATCGGCGAGAATGTCCTCCAGCCGGCCCGACTGCGCGATCGTGCCCTCCCTCATGATGGCGAGCCGGTCGGACATCGCCACCGCCTCGTCCCGGTCGTGGGTGACCACGATCGCGGTCACCCCGCGCTCCTCGAGGATGGCGCGAGTGTCGACGACCAGCTTCTGACGCAGATTGCGATCCAGCGCCCCCAACGGCTCGTCGAGCATCACCAGGCGAGGGTTGGGGGCGAGGGTGCGCGCTAGAGCCACCCGTTGCTGCTCGCCTCCGGAGAGCGACTCGATACGGCGCGGCCCGAAGCCGGCGAGACCGACCCTGTCGAGAGCGGCCTCCACGTCTGTTGTGACCTCTCCGCTCCCGGCCATACGGAGCCCGAACCCGACGTTCCCCGCCACCGTCATGTGTGGGAACAATGCGTAGCCCTGGAACATGAGCCCGAATCCGCGACGGTGGGCAGGCACGCCGTTCAACGAGCTCCCGTCCCATCTGACCTCCCCGTCGGCGGGCTCTACGAGACCGGCGATCGCCCGCAGCAGGGTCGACTTGCCCGAGCCCGAAGGTCCGAGCACCGCCACGATCTCGCTGTCGGCCACCTCGAGATCGACGTCGGTCAGAATCGGTTTTCCTTCGATCACCACGTCGAGATTCGACACCTGGAGCATCAGAAAGTCCCCAGCTCGCCGATCCGGGCCCGGTCGATCGCCATGACAACAGCAGCGGTGATCACCGCCAATCCCACGGACAGGGCCATCGCCATCCCGAACGAGACCTCGCCGGGCCGGGAGAGGAGGCGAAAGATCATCGTGGGGATGGTCGTCGAGTTGGGCCGGGCGATGAAGGAGGTCGCCCCGAACTCGCCCAACGAGATCACGAAGGCGAAACCGGCGCCCACCAGTGCCGCCCGGCTGACGATGGGCAGGTCGATCTCACGCCAGACCCGGAAAGGTCCCGCTCCGAGCACTGCCGCCGCCTGACGGGTCTCCTCCGGGATCGCCCGGAGCGTGGGCACAGTGGTGCGCACCACGAAGGGGACCGCCACCAGTGCATGGGCGATGGGCACCAGCCAGACCGACGCCCTCAGGTCGACCGGCCGGTCCAGGGCGAGGATGAACCCGAAGCCGATGGTCACCGCCGATGTGCCCAGAGGGAGCATCAGAGTGAGGTCGAACCATCGCGAGACCCGACCCTTGCGGGAGGCGATCACCGTCGCCGCCAGCAGACCGACGACCGTCGCCACCGCCATCGCCACGACCGCGAATCTGAGGCTGTTGCCGACCGCCGCCAGTGGGTCACCCACCACTCGGTCGTCGGTGAGAAGCGCCCGGTAGAAGGGTCCGCTGAGCGAGCGGCCCACCAGCACGCCGAGCGGGATCCCCAGCACCGCCAGCGTGCCGATTACCGCCACGGCGACTCCAACCCGCGTTCTCCGGGCGGGCCGCATGCGGTTCGACCCCCTCTCCAGGGTCCATGCCACTGCGGTGCGCTCCTGATAGCGCGAGTACCACCAGAGGGCGGCGCTGACTCCCACGAGTTGGACGATGGCCAGGGCGGCCGCCAGTGGCAGGTCGAACAGGTCCACGGCCTGGCGATAGATCTCCACTTCCAATGTGGCGTACTGGTAGCCCCCGAGGATGAGCACCACCCCGAACGAGGTGAAGGTGAAGAGCAGGACGATCGACCCCGCTGCAGCCAGCGCAGGTCGGAGGAGGGGAAGCGTGACCCTGCGGAACACCTCGGTCTCGGACGCCCCCAGGACCCTCGCTGCGTCGAGGAGTCGGGGGTCGATGCGGGACCAGAGCGTGGAGACCGTTCGCACCACGACGGCGACGTTGAAGAAGACATGGGCGGCCAGGATCGCCCCGATCGACTCCTGCCATCCCAGGGCGACGAAGGCGGTGCCCACCACCACCGTGGGGAGGACGAACGGGACGGTCACCAACCCCATTGCCAGACGTCTTCCCGGGAACTCGTAACGGGAGACCGCCCAGGTGAGCGGGGCGGCGGCGATGAAGGTGAGGATGGTCGACACCACTGCCTGCCAGACGGTGAACCAGCCCACCCGAAGCAGCCGGCTTTCGACACCGTCGGTCCCGATGCTCAGCTCGGAAAGGCCGAGGGCCAGGATGCGAACCAGGGGATAGACGAAGAAGTAGCCGATGAAGAGCGTGGGGATGGCGGCCATGGCCACCCACCCCCACCGCACTCTTCGTCTCATCAGCCTTCCATCACCGCGACCCACTGGTCGATCCACTCGTCCCGGTTCTCGGCGATCCGCTCGGACGGCATTCGTGTGGGGTGGTCGGGGATCGTGGTGTGCTCGACGAACTCGGGGGGAAGCTGCGCATCGGCGTTGGCAGGGTATACGAACCAGGTCAACGGGATTCCCTCCTGGAACGCCACCGAGAGCATGAAGTCGATGAGCTGACCGGCCGACTCCGGGTACGGGGTGCCCTCGAGGATCCCGGCGTATTCGACCTGGCGGTAGCAACCGGCCTCGATCACGCCGGTGGGGGCCTCGTCGAGCGGCTCTTCGGCGAAGATCACCTCGGCCGGGGGCGAGGAGGCGTACGACATCACGATCGGGCTGGGCCCGCCGTAGCGGGTGAACTCCCCGTAGTAGGCGGTGTCCCAATCGGGGGCGATGTCGATTCCGGCCGCCTTCATCTCGGACCACCAGTCGAGCCAGCGTTCCTCGCCGAATGTGTCGATGGTGGCGAGCATGAACGCCAGACCGGGGGACGACGTTGCCGGGTGCTCCACCGTCACCAATCCGGCGTAGGCCTCATCGGTGAGCTGGTCCAGGCTGTCAGGGACTGCCAGCCCCGACTCGGCGAACCACTCCTTGTCGTAATTGAAGCACACATCGCCGTAGTCGATCGGGGTGACCATGCTCTCGGGATGGGCCAGATCGGGGTCGACGGTCTCGATGTGGGCCGACTCGTAGGCGGTGAAGATCCCCTCGTCGAGGGCGCGAGAGAGGAAGGTGTCGTCAACACCGAACAACACGTCGGCGAGCGGGTTGTCCTTGGAGAGGACGGCCTGATTGACCAGGGTGCCGGCATCGTCGGAGGCGATCACCTCCACCTCGATCCCGGTCTCATCGGTGAATGGCGCGAATGTCGTCTCGTCCACCTCGGCGGCGAACGACTCGTGGGCGATCAACCTCAGCGTCTCGGGCGTGTCCGTTTGCTCGCGTTCTCCACAGCCGGCACCGATCAAGGCGAGCCCGATGACAATCGTGGCCACGGTCCGTGTGTGTCTCATCGTCTCCTTTCTGATCGGGAGCGATGAGCGTCCGAGTCCCTGCGCCGGAATTACCCGTCTCAGGTTCAAGCGGTCGGAGTCTCCCAGACTCCCTCTCAGCCCGGTCTCACCGAGCTCCCGTTACCCCCCGAGTGTAGGCCCAACCCGTTTCCTTAGGTTCCAGGGCCCAATAGTGGGCTTTTGGGCGTTTCATTACCTCCCGGGACGTCAGATGGGGGCTATCACCAGCACGGTGTTGTGGCCGCCGAAGCCGAAGGAGTTGGAGATGGTGGGTCCGGGCTCCCACGGGCGCACCTCACGCACGATGTCGTGGAGGGGGATCTCGGGGTCCTGGTTGGTGAGGCCGACATTGGCGGGAAGTTCCTTGCGGCGGATCGCCTCGACCACCACCGCAGCCTCGATCGAGCCGGACGCCCCCAATCCGTGACCGGTCGCCCCCTTGATCGACGACACGGCCGGCTGGTCGTCGCCGAAGACCCGCTGGATCACCGCGCCTTCGGTCTTGTCGTTGAGGTCGGTCCCAGTTCCATGGGCGTTGATGTAGACGATGTCCGACGGCTCGAGACCGGCGTCTTCCAGTGCCAGCCGGATCGCCCGTTCCGCCCCGTCGCCCTCCGGATGGGGTGCGGTGATGTGGTGCGCGTCGGCAGTCGACGCCCCACCGAGCACCTCGGCGAACGCCTTCGCACCTCGAGCCTCGGCGACGTCCTCCGCCTCCAGGATCAGGACCGCCGCGCCTTCGCCCATGACGAAGCCGTCACGGTCAACGTCGAACGGGCGGGCATACCCGGTGGGAGAGAGGGCACGGGCCGCCTTGAAACCCTCGCGGGCCGTCTCACGGGCCGCCGCCTCGGTGCCACCGACCACGGCGACGTCGGCGTATCCCCATTGCAGGAGGCGGAGCCCGTCGACGACCGACTGAGTCCCCGCGGCGCAGGCCACCACGGGTGTGCTCACCTGCCCGCCGAACCCGTACTTGATCGAGATGGCCGCCGCGGCGGCGTTCGCCATCATCATCGGGATCTGGAACGGTGACACCCGTGGCTCGTCACTGTCCGACTCGTGCACCAGGCCCTCGAGCGACTCGAGCCCGCCGATCCCGGTGGCGACCGACACCGTCACCCGGTTGGGGTCGATGTCGGGCTGGCCCGATTGGGTGAAGGCCTCGTCCGCAGCCACCAGGGCGAACTGGGTGAATCGGTCGAGGCGACGGCTCTCCCGTTTCGGGATCCAGACCTCGGGGTCGAAATTGGGGATGAGCCTCGGCGCCTTCCCCGGTTGCTCGGCCAGACCCTTCCACAGATCATCCATACCGATGCCTGGGGCCGCCAGGGCGCCGACTCCGGTGACGACGACACGTCGTTTGCTCATGAGGCTGATTTTGCCCTAATCATCCGGATGGGAAAACCGATCGCTGCAACTTGCGCATCCCGCCCAGCCAGCGCTCGTAGTCGTTTGCCTTGTTCTGGAAGAAGCGTTCGACCTCGGGATGGGGGATGATCAGGAAGCGTTCCTCGGCGATGCCGGCAATCACCGCATCGGCAACATCCTCCGGCTCAAGGGTGTGATCGCCCCCGAGTGCCTTGAAGGTCTCCGAACCGCTGAGCAGAGGGGTGTTGACGAATTGGGGGCAGAGGGCACTGACCCTGATCCCCTCGTCTCCGTAGGTCACCGCCAGCCACTCGGCGAATGCGAGGGCGGCGTGCTTGGTCACCGAGTACTGAGCCGCCTTGAGATTGGTGAGCAGCCCGGCTGCCGACACGGTGGCGAGGAAGTAGCCCTCGCCCCGGGCCCGCCATGCCGGGATCAGGAAGCGGGCCGCGTGGACGTGGGACATCACGTTGACCGCCCACATCCTCTCCCAGACGGAGACCTCGTCCTGTTCGTCACCGACCATCCCGATCCCGGCATTGGCGCAGAACAGGTCGATCGGGCCGAAGCGGTCCTCGGTCCCTTCGATCAGAGCCCGATTCGCCTCCGGGTCGGCGACATCGGTGAGCACTGCGACCCCTCCGGTCTCATCCGCGACGTCGCTCGCCGCGTCGACGTCTATGTCGGCGAGGACCAGCGCGGCCGGGGCCTCCTTTGCGAAGCGGCGGGCCATGGCGGCACCGATCCCACTACCGGCACCGGTGACCACGACGACCTTGGATCGGATCTCCACCTCGATGCAGCCTACGTGGTCCTGGGTGACGGCCCCGCGCGAGGCGAGGATCAGATCGGTCGTAATGAAACGTCCAAAAGCCCAATAGTGGGCCGTGGAGCATTAGGAAAGCGTTTTACAGGTCCGCAGCAGCCAGCAGGGAGTTGCCCGCGATGATGGTGGGGATGAGGCTGTTGGCGTGGGGGAGGAGGTGTTCGCCGTAGAAGCGGGCGGAGATCACCTTCTCGGAGAGGAAGGCGGCGTCGTGGTCGGCCGGCTCGGACTTGGCGGCCAGGGCTGACACCGCCATCAGCCAACCCCCCAGCACGGTCCCGAACTGGGTTAGATACGGGGTGGCCGCGGCCAATGCGTCGTCGATCTCGCCTGTGACGAGACGCTCCCCGAGCCATCTCGAGGTGTCCGCCAGACCGTCGATCGCCTCACTCAGCACGTCCCTGAGACCCGCCAGATCGTCATGGGTGCCCAATGGTTCGAGCACTGCGGTCATCTCGGTGATGACGCTCTCCACCACCGCCCCGCCGTCGACGGGGAGCTTGCGGAGCACCAGATCGAGAGCCTGGATCCCGTTGGTCCCTTCGTAGATGGGCGCGATGCGAGCGTCCCGGTAGTACTGGGCCGCCCCGGTCTCCTCGATGTAACCCATGCCCCCATGGACCTGGATCCCGAGCGAGGTCATCTCGACGCCGAGGTCGGTCATCCACGCCTTGACGATCGGAGTGAGCAGGGCGAGCCTCTTGGCTTCCCGGTCCCGGGTCTCCTCCGACTCGGCGTGCAGCATCAAGTCTGCGCAACGGGCCGCATAGAAGAGCAGACATCGCATCGCCTCGGTGTTGGCCCGCATGGTGAGCAGCATCCGCCGCACGTCCGGATGGGAGACAATGGGAACGCTCTCCTCGCTGGGCTCTCGCACCGGTCTGCCCTGGACACGGTCGTGGGCGTACGCCCCCGCCCTCTGATAGGCCCGTTCGGAGAGAGCGAGTCCTTCCATGCCGACGCCGATCCGGGCGGCGTTCATCATCGTGAACATCTGCCGCATCCCGGCCATCTCCTCGCCGACGAGGTACCCGACAGCCCCGTCGCCCCCGTCACCAAAGGCGACGACACACGTGGGCGAGGCGTGGATCCCCAGCTTGTGCTCGAGGGAGACGATCCGGTAGTCGTTGCGTTCCCCGGGCTTCCCTTCCTCGTCGAGGAGGTACTTGGGGACGAGGAACATGGAGACGCCCCGGGTGCCGGGCGGCGCGTCCTCGGTGCGGGCGAGCACCATGTGAATCACGTTCTCGGCGACATCATGGTCGCCCCAGGTGATGAAGATCTTGGTCCCGAAGATCCGATAGGTCTCGTCGGCCTGGCGCACCGCCTTGGTCCGCAGCGAGCCGAGGTCCGATCCGGCCTCGGGCTCGGTCAGGACCATGGTCCCCGTCCACTCCCCGGACACCAGTTTCTCCAGATAGAGGTCACGCAGCTCGTCGGAGCCGTGGCGTGAGATCGCCTCGACCGCGCCCTGGGTGAGCATCGAGGCCAGAGAGAAAGCGATGTTGGCGGACTTGAACATCTCCTGGATGGCGACACCCACCACATAGGGAAGGCCGCCGCCTCCCCACTCGGTCGGGAGGTGCGCGGCGGGCCATCCCGATTCGACCAATTTGGCGTATGCCTCGGGGAAACCCTCCGGCGTGCGCACCTGACCGGACTCATCGAGACGGGAGCCCTGCTGGTCCCCGATCCGGTTGAGGGGCTCCATGACCTCGGAGAAGAATCTGCCCGCTTCCTCGAGGATCGTGCCCACCGTTGCCGGGTCGGCGTGCTGATATCCGTTCAGCTTGGAGATCTCCTCCAGACCCGCCACGTGGTCGAGCACGAACTTGTGGTCCTCGAGCGGCGGCACGTACCCGGACATCCCCAAAATCGTACCCGGGGCACGTCGGAATCGACCCGGGCGGTTGCGGCGAGCTAGGAGAGGATCAGGTCGACGAGGTCGGGGAGAACCTCACCGATCCCCGCGTCGATCTTGACCGCGGCCAGGTGATCGGCTTCGGTCTCCCCTTTGTTGATGACGACGATCGGCTTGGACTGCGTTGCCGCCCTCATCACGACCTCGGCGGCCGGCCACACCGAGACCGTCGAGCCCACCACGAGCACCGCGTCGGAGATGGCGAGGAACATCGAAGACTGACGGACCTCGGACTCGGGGAGCATCTCGCCGAACATGATCGTGCCGGTCTTCACTATCCCACCACAGACCGGGCACGGAGGGTCGTCCTCGCCCGCCTCCACCCACTCCAGCACGGTCTCGGTGTCCCATCGTCTCTGACACGAGAGGCAATGGCTGTGCCGCACGTTGCCATGCAGCTCGGCGACCATGTCGTCGTCGAGACCGGAGCTGTGATGGAGACCGTCCACGTTCTGGGTCACCACCCCGGCCAGGCGGCCCGCTTCGTGGAGACGGACGATGGCCATGTGTCCCTGGTTCGGCTGCACCGTCGAGCGCGCCCCCCAAAGCTCCCCATTGAGATGCATTCGCCAGCCGCGGACCCGAAGCTCCCGGTTCTCCACATAGCGGGCGATGTTGAAGTCGTCGGGATCGACCTTCGTCCACAGCCCGTCGGGGCCTCTGAAGTCGGGGATGCCCGACTCGGTGCTGAGCCCGGCGCCGCTGAACACGAGTATCTGCTCTGCGGGGCGGAGAATCTCCGCAGCATGCTCCAGCGGGGTGATCATGGTCCCTGTTTAGCCGTCCCGGCTATTCATCGGAGACCGGGGGCGCCAGCCGGTGCGGCCCCCCGGGGCCGGGGCGGTAGGCTCTTGCGGTGAGCAAGGACGAGGGGCGCAGGAAAGGCCGTGACACCGCATCCGTCGGGCTGGGTCACGAGGCGAAACGGCATCTCGGGTCTCTGAAACCACCGATCTACGAGACCTCGACCTTCGTCTTCGACAGCGCCGAGGAAGGCAAGGCCTTCTTCGCCCGTGCCTACGGCGAGGGCAGGGGTGGCGAAGGGGAAGTCGGCTACATCTACAGCCGTCTCGACTCACCCTCGCTGGCGCCGGCCGAGGCCCGGCTCGCCTTCTGGGAGGGCGCAGACGACGCCCTGATCTTCAACAGCGGCTCGGCGGCCGTCACCTCGACTCTGCTCACCTTCCTCCGACCCGGCGACCTGGTGATCAGCTCGCTTCCCACCTATGGGGGCACCACCACCCTGCTCAGGGGTCTGATGACCGAGCTCGGTGTGGAGACGAGGACGTTCGGGCACGGGGCGACCGGAGACGACCTGGAGGCCCTGGCCGGCGATGGCCGCCTCGCCATGGTTTTCGTGGAGACTCCGGCCAACCCGACCAATGACCTCTTCGACATCAGGCTCGCTGCCGATGTCGCCCACGCCCACGACGCCCGTCTGGTGGTCGACAACACCTTCCTCTCCCCGGTGTGGCAGAACCCCCTGGTCCATGGGGCCGACCTGGTGGTGCACTCCGCCACGAAATACCTGGGAGGCCACAGCGACCTGACAGCAGGGGCGGTGTGCGGTGGAGCGGACGACATCTCCGAGCTGGCGCGCACCCGGTACGAGATCGGGACGACCCCGAGCCCGGGGACTGGGTGGCTGCTGGCCAGGAGTCTCGAGACCCTGCGTCTCCGGGTGGAGCGCCAGACCGACAACGCCGTCCGGGTGGCGGCATACCTCGCCGAGCACCCGAAGGTGAGCCGGGTGCGCCATCTCAGCCTGCTCGGCCCCGACGACCCGGGCCATGACATCTACAAGCGTCAATGTCAGGGACCGGGAGCGATGGTTGCCTTCGAGGTGGAGGGGGGCGAAGCGGAGTGCTTCCGTCTGCTCAACGCCATGCAGGTGGTGCGTCTCGCCACCTCCCTGGGTGGGACCGAGTCGCTCGCCTCCCACCCCTGGACGATGAGCCCGCCCGCCATCCCGGAGGAGCAGAAGCGCTCCATAGGGGTCACCCCCGGCCTGATCAGGCTCTCGGTGGGCATCGAGGACATCGAGGATCTGATCGGCGATCTCGACCAGGCACTCTCCGCAGTCTGATTCGCCTTTGGGTCGTTGTACCCATGTTTGACCACGATGTGCGCGAGATAGTCTCTCTCGGTGAGGGAAGAGGACCGACGAACGATGAGCCGCCCGACCCCGGCACGCGTGTAGAGATGTCACAGGTGCTCCCTACCCGGAGCTGAGGGGGTGGCTCTTCGGAGCCGCCCCCTCGATTTTCCGCGCGGGCGCGTGAAGAGGGCGCGACACGCGCTGCAACACGGGACTGGGAGGCCTACCTAGTCGGGCACATGCCGCGGCGGAAGCCCCATCCGCTCGTTGAGGGTCTCCTCGCGGTCGTTCACGATCCTGGCGGCGATCTCCTCGGCGGCGTGCATCAGCCACATCGCGGTGTGGGACCCGTCGGAGTAGTCCGCTTCCCCGAAGGCGTCGACCCGTCCCTGCTCGAGGAGCCGGGCCGCCTGTTGGAACTCACCCGGGGAACCGGGTCGGTAGACGGCGTAGGTGCGTCCGCCGTTTGCCTCCACGATCGAGAAGACCGGGACGTCGGAGGGACCGTCGGCCACGTAGATCATGTTCTGGAAGGGGACCCGGCGGTCCTCGGGGGCGATCTTCGCGTTGACGTCGATCGACGGGTTCTTGTTGGATCCCTTGTTGATCTCGAACACGGCGCGGGTCTTCGAGGTGTTGTCGATCGTATAGATAAGCTGGCGGATCTCGCCCTCCGGGGAGAACAGCTGGCCCTGCCTGCCCCCGTAGCCCGGTGGCGCCACCAGCTCGGTGAACTCGCAGGCCCACACGAAGTCGACGAGAGGTGCGATGGCGGATCCCAGGATCATCTGGCGCAGGCCCGTGGAGATCACGTAGTGCTCCACCCTGATCTGATGCTCGGCGAACCGAGGCTGGGACTCGATGTTCTTTCGGGCCAGCTCTAGGAACTCGGGCATGCCCGTGTAGAACTCGATCTCGGCGCCCAGCCGTCGGAGCAGGTCGTTGCCCAGACCCGGCATCCGGCCCTCGCGGACATAGGTGAGGATGTGGTTGAGATAGAGATGGTCCCGTTGGATCAGCTGTGAGCCATGGCTCCGGTAGAAGCTCTCCAGACCGTCCACCTCGGCCCAGAACTCCGACTCGTCGATCTCGAAGTGGCGGAACAACGGCGTCTGCATGTTGCCCGGGATCAGTGTCTTGTCGAAGTCCCAGACCATGGCGATGACGTTCTGCGGGAAGAGCTGACGGTTCATGCCTGATCGAAGGCTATCGAGTTATCCACAGACCTCAACCGGTGATGAAGCTCAGCCTCACTCTCCGTGACAGGTTGTCCGCGTTGGTGTCGACGAGCACGACCGATTGCCATGTGCCCAGCGCTGGCCGGCCTGCGATCACCGGGATGGTCAGAGTGGGGGCGATGAAGGCGGGGACGACATGATCGCGGCCATGACCGCGTGAGCCGTGGACATGACGCCACCGGTCATCGGCCGGCAGCAGCTCGTCGATGGCTCCCAGGACATCGCCCTCCGTGCCCGCCCCGGTCTCGAAGATGGCGAGACCGGCGGTGGCATGAGGGACGAACACCGACACCAGGCCGTCGCCCTTGCCCGCGCAGAACGCCTCTACCCGCGCCGTGATGTCCACCGCGGTCGCCCGCCCACCGGTCTCGATGCTGATCTCGGTGGTGTCCACTCAGCCCGCCTTGTCGAAGGCGATGAACCCGCCTCCGGCCCAAGTCGGTGCGGGCTGGTCGTAGAGGGCGGTGGCATCGGACCAGCCGATGTCGAGGAGACGTCCTCGCAGCGGTCCGCGGAGGAATCGGTAGAGCTGGGCGGCGTCGCGGTCATCGCTCTTGGCGAGGACACAGTGCTGGTCGTACCCGTGGTAGTCGCCGGCGTCGATCAGGGAGATCCCCTGCTCCATGCTCCCCCGGGCCGCCTCGAGGCCATCGGGCTCGGGGGGCATCGACTCCTCCTCGCTCATCCCGTAGCCGATCCCATGATGAAACTGGTCGCCGGTGGCCACGATCACCGCGTTCTCCGCGATCCCGGCCGCCTCCTCGATGTTGGGCAGCTCTCCCGGCTTCCCCCCGGCGAGGAAGGGGTAGCGCTCCACCAGTCGCCGGTTGGTGATTCCGCGTCGCCGGGTCTCCGCCTCCCAGAAGTGACGGAGACTGCGCATGGCGTGGTCGCCCTGCCATTCGTGTCGGTAGTCGAGACCCGGCCCCTGGATCCCCCAGGTGCGGTGGCTGGACGGCGCACCGCCTCCTGAGGAGACGTCGCGTCGGGCGAGCTCCATCTCCTCGGTGAAGGCGTGGAGAACACTGATCGCAAGCAGGGTGTCGGCGCCGCTGTCCACGGCGGCATTGACCGCCGCCGCCACGTGGAGACCGCAGTCGGCCACGTTGACATGGGCGAAGGTGACGACCCCGCCACCGGCGAGGACACCCGACAGATCCCAGCGCCGCGCCTCGTCGAGCATTGCGTAGGTGCCCTCGTCACCCAGGGCATCGTGCTCACGGCGATAGAGGTGGTTGATCCTGGTTCGCAGGTCGGTGCGGTCGAGGGTCATTCCCCCGACTCTATTTTCACCAGGCCCGGGCTGGTCGAGTCGCCGGTCGACCCCATGGATGGCGAGCTCTGGAGTCGGGCGAGAGCCCCGCCGACCGCGGTGAGGGCGAGCCCCACCACTGCCCCGCCTATCCCGGCCAGCACGACGAGCAACCTGATGAGCCATATCGTCGGCTCCACCGCGTCAGTCGTCCGCTCGATGCTCGCCTCTGCCTCGGCGAGGGTCTCCTCGTAGCGCCCGGTCAGCCCGATGAATCCTTCCAGGCTCTCGGAGAGAGTGGCCATCTCGCCGGCGAGGTCGCCGGTCTCCGTGGCCAGGTCGGTGGCGGAGGGGATCAAGCTGCGCAGCGCCTCGCTCTGCGCCCGCAACTCCTCGGGCAGGCCGGCGAGGGCGTCGTCCACCCGGGCGAGGGAATCACCAAAAGGCTCCTCGGGGTCGTAATCCACCCCGAAGAACGAAAGGGCGCGCAAGGTGGCGTCTACCGCGTCGGCGGTCTGGATCGCGGCCGGCATGGCGGAGCGGATCGACTCCAATTGCTCCGGAAGATCCTCCTCGAGGAACACGGCGACCTGCTCGAGGGTGACCACTGCATCGTCGAGTGTGGACGCCGCCTGCTCGACGCTGCCTCCCGCCGACTCCAGGCTCCGGCTGGTGCCTGCGGCGATGTCGTCGACCGAGGCGATGGTCTCCCCGATGACGTCGACGGCCGACCGGGAGACCGAAACGACCGACCGGTAGTCACCGGCCAGGCTGCCGACCAGCACCAGACCGACCACCATCCCGGCGAGGCTGAGGAGGAGGACGGCAACTCCGCCAGCCCCAATCAGGCTTGGGCGCCCGGAGAGTCGGCCCCGACTGAGACGATTCATCGATTGGTCACTACCCACGTCACGGCTGGTCCGAAACGGTTGGCCGGCGCCCGCCCGGGGTATACGGCGCCATGCCTAACGCCCATGGGGCCCGTCCTGTCTCGACGTCCGGATTGACCAAGGACTACGGCGACGGCGCCGGCGTCTTCGACCTCGACATCGAGATCGACGCGGGCACCATCGTCGGCTTCATCGGCCCCAGCGGCTGCGGGAAGACCACCACCATTCGCATGCTCACGGGTGTCATCGCCCCCGACTCCGGCGAGGTCGAGGTCCTCGGGGAGCGCCCGGTCGCCTTCCGCCCCCGGACCCGGGCCCGGATCGGTTACATGCCCCAGCACGCCATCCTCTATCCGGAGCTGACCCTCAGGGAGAATCTGAACTTCGCCGCCTCCCTTTACGGCATGCCCTACCGGAGAAGGAGGCGCATCAAGACCCTCGTCGACTTCGTCGATCTCGCCGGAGCCATGAACAGGCTGCCGGAGGAGGCCTCCGGGGGCGAGCGCCGGCGGGTGATGCTGGCGTCCACGTTGATCCACAGCCCCGATCTCCTCTTTCTCGACGAGCCTACGGCGGGGATCGACCCGGTGCTTCGTCGCAAGTTCTGGGACAGGTTCCGCGAGCTGGCCGAGGCGGGGAAGACGATCGTGGTCACCACCCAGTACGTCGGCGAAGCGGCCTATTGCGACTACGTGGCGGTCATGGCCGCGGGGCGCATCCTCACCGTGGACACACCCGATGAGCTGCGGCACAAGGCGTACGGCGGCGACGTGATCGAGTTTCGCTTCGATCGCAATCTCAGCTCCGACGAGATGGCCTCCCTCGAGAGCTTGCCCGAGGTGGCCTCGGAGGAGTGGGTGGGCCCCGGTGTCGTTCGTGTCGTCGTGGCAGACCCCGAGCGGGCACGAACTGTGGTTGCCGATTGGGCATCGGAGCGCGACATCGAGCTCAGCAAGAGTGAGGCCTACCTGGCTCCCTTCGACGACGTCTTCGTCGAGTTGATATCACGGCTGGAGGCGGTCGGCAGTCATGAAGAGTGACCAGGGGGTCCGGGCCCGGATCATCAGGACCCTCGGCTTCTGCCGCAAGGAGCTGCTCAGCGTCCTCCGCCAGCCACGATTGCTGGTCACGCTGGTGCTGGGCCCGTTCCTGATCCTGCTCATCTTCGGTCTCGGCTATCGAGAGAGCCCACACCCGTTTCGGACACTGCTGATCGTGGGCGACGAGGAGGCGAGGGTCGCCGCGGAGCGGGCGGACCTGAGCGAGGCGTTCGGAGCCTCGATCGACCTGGTGGGGACCGCCACCGACGTCGACGAGGGCATGCGCAGCCTCGAGGGTGGCGAGGTCGATCTCCTGATCATCGCACCCGAGGATTCCATGGCCACGCTCGACAAGGGGGAGAAGGCGGTATTCGAAGTCGTCCACGGGGAAGTCGACCCGGTGGTCCGCACCTCTATCGACCTCATCGCCCGGCTCGCCGTGGACGAGATCAACCGCCGCGTGCTCGCCGAGGTGGTCGGCACTGCTCAACAGGAGACACAGGAAGTCGACGAGCCGCTTGCAGATCTTCGCGAGGGCTCGGACCGTCTGGTCGCCTCGCTGGAGCACGGCGACGACCCTGAGTCCTTGGCCGAGGCGCAGGCTCTGAACGAGAGGCTCGACGAGTTGGAGGGGAGCCTGGGCCGGGTCCAGGGCGTCGAGCCACAGCTCGTGGTGAGCCCCTTCGACGTGACGATCACCCAGGTCAACGAGGTCTCCCGATCGGCTGGCGTCTTCTACTCACCCGGGACATTGGTCCTCTTGGTCCAGCACCTGACCCTCACCTTTGCCGCCCTGTCGCTGGTGAGGGAACGTCAGCTCGGTCTCACCGAGGTGTTTCGGGTATCGCCGCTCGCAGGCACCGAGTCCCTCGTCGGGAAGTACCTGGGGTTCGGTGCGATCGCTGCGATCGTCACCGCGGTGCTGACTCTCCTGATGTCGGTCTTCGGCGTGGAGGTGAGGGCGTCGGTGGCCATGTACTCCGTGGTGATGGCGCTCGTGATCCTCGCCTCGCTCGGACTCGGGTTCGTGATCTCCGGGCTGTCGAGGACGGACAGTCAGGCCGTCCAGTACTCGATGATCGCTCTCCTCGTGTCCATCTTCTTCACCGGCTTCGTGTTGCCTCTCGACCGTCTCGCCGAGCCCGTGCACGTGGTGTCCTATATGATCCCGGCGACGTACGGCATCCAGGCTCTCCACGACGTCATCTTCCGCGGCGTCGCAGTCGAGCTCGGTGTGCTCGCCGGACTCGTCGGCTATGCCCTCGTCCTCGGTGCCGCGGCTTGGTGGATGGTGCGTCGTGAAGTGGTGGCGCGCCCCGCCTGAGAGTGGCTGGTCAGCCCGCTCTCGTGTAGACGTGGACACCGTCCACTCCCACCACCATGTACCAGACGGAGTCGCTGCCGGGAGTGGTGCCGAGATGCGATGGTGACCCCGGGTCGGACTCGCTGAAGGGGGAGACGATCGGCTCTGAGTTGGCGACGAGCCCGTCGGGGGCGATGGAGACGATGGCGCCGATCTCGAGGCCCTCGTCCGTTTCGGGCACTCCGTAGGCGAGGATGTGGATGCTCCCGTCCTCGGTGGTCTTCACCTCGATCCCCGCCATGGCGGCGACGGTGGGATCCTCGGAGTACCTCAGCTGCAAGGTCTTGGTGACCCCGCCGTCGGGGAGATCGACGGTCACATCGCTCCCTTCCAGCGTCACCATGAACCGGCTCCCGTCCCTGGCGAGGAACCACTCCACCGCCACCGGAGTGTCGGTGGAGGGGTCGAGGCTGTGGGGGGCGCCGTCGGCCGCCGAGAACCCGTAAAGGAGCTCGCCGTCGGTCAGGGCCCAGAGCACGGAGGCGTCCACGTCCGTGCCGGTGAACTCGCCTCCGGCGAACCGGAGCAGTGACGAGCCGGCCTCACCCCGAAAACCGGAGGCAACGATCGAGCCGTCGTCGAGGGCCTGAGGCAGCTGGTACTGGAAGTAGAGACCCTGGACGAGGATCTCGGTGGGAAACTCCGCCTGGGAGAGGTAGGCGCCGTCGTCGGCAAACTGGGCGAATCGCATCTTGGCGGCATCCATGAACCACCAGGTCCCGTCGGCCGCCTGCACCCCGTACTCGGGGCCGAACATGAGACCGTCTCCCCCCGGGGCGGTCCCGAGCGTGTCTTCCGTCTCGCCGTAGGCGAAGACCTGCTCCGTCCAGCCCGGGCCCATCTCACCGGTGGGATACAGGAGAACAGGCACCGTGTCCCCCTGTGCCTCGGCGACGGTGCTGGTGACCGCGCTGGTCATGCTCGTGGTGACCGGAAGGCTGGTGGTCGTCGGATCCCGGGTCGTACTGGGTGACGACGTCGCGACGGTGGTGGCTGCCGGCTCCGAAGGGCTGCACGACACGATTAGGGCCGACACCAACAAGGCGAATCCTGCGGTTCGACGCATCAGGCACTCTACGGCCGAGGACAATTAGCGTCGCGGTCCGTGAGCTATGCGATCGAGACGGCGGCGACAAGGGCCGGTGTCACCGAGTCCGCGGCACGCACCTACGTCCGGCTCGGCCTCGTCGATCCGGACGGGACGGGCTCGTTCTCCGACGCCGAGGTCAGGAGGATGCAGGTCCTCGACATGCTGGAGAAGGCCGGCCTCCCCATCGAGGGTCTCGCCGAGCTCGCCAGACGTGGTGTTGTCTCGTTCGACTTCATCGAGGGCGTCGGCCAATACGTCTTCGTGCCCCTCAGCGATCGAACTTTCGCCGAGCTGGCGGCCAACACCGGTCTCCCTTGGGAGACCCTCGCCGCAATCAGGGAGAGTCTCGGAGGGGAGCCCCCGGACCCGGAGGATCGGATGGGTGAGGACGAATTGACCGTCCTGTCGCTCGCCGAGTTCCAGCATTCACTGCAGTTCCGGCCGCATGCCATCGAGCAGGCGCTCCGGGTCTACGGCGAGAGTCTGAGGAGGATCGCCGAGACCGAGGCGGAGTGGTTTCGCAGCGAGATCGCCCGTCCCATGCTGGCCAGAGGAGGCAGCGTGGACGAGCTGGCCACGTATTCGTCTGAGATCTCGTCCCGGCTCTCCACGCACACCGACGCGGCGGTCCTCGCCATCTATCACCGTCAGCAGCGCCACGCCTGGTCGGTCAACATCATCGACGGTCTCGCCACCGCCCTCGAAGAGGCGGGTCTGCACCATCGGGATCGGAGGGTCCCGGCGATCTCGTTCCTCGATCTGACCGGATACACCCGTCTCACCGAGGAGCGTGGCGACACAGCCGCCGCCGATTTGGCGGAGGGAGTGCGTCGCATCGTCGAACGACACGCCGTGGCCCGTGGGGGCAGGGCGGTCAAGTGGCTAGGTGATGGCGTGATGCTGCACTTCCCGGTTCCGGGATCGGCCGTGGCAGCCGGGGTCGACATGGTCGCTGCCCTGGACGAGGCCGGCATGGCATCGGCTCACGTGGGGATCGACGCCGGGCCGGTGCTCTTCCGGGAAGGGGACTTCTACGGGAGGACGGTCAACGTGGCCGCCCGACTCTCCGACTTCGCCCGCCCTGGCGAGGTGCTCGTCACCCAATCGGTGGTGGACCTGGTCGACGAACCCGGTGTCAGCTTCACCGAGATCGGGCCCGTGGAGGTACGAGGCGTCGGAGAGCGACTGACGCTCTACTCGGCGTCGGGAGCCGTTGGCGACCCGGCCTGAGGCGGTGTGACGCGCACGCCATCGTTGCTCGACAGGAGGAACCAGGTCTCCATCTTCCCTTTGCCCTTGACGTCGATCGATCCCCGGTGCTCGAATCGGAATTCGTCGCGGAGACGGCGGTAGGTGCGATCGGTCACCTGGATCATCCCCGGGACACCCTGTGACTCCATACGGCTCGCCGTGTTCACCGTGTCGCCCCAGAGGTCATAGCTGAACTTGTGCCTGCCGATCACCCCGGCCACCACCGGCCCGGTGTCGATCCCGATGCGCGCGGCGAGTGGGCGGCCCCCCGGGTCGGTCCGCCCGCTCACCACGTCCTGCACCGCCAGGGCCATCTCGGCGACCGCCTCGGCGTGGTCCGCCCGGGGCTCGGGGAGGCCTCCGGCGACCATGTAGGCGTCGCCGATCGTCTTGATCTTCTCCAGACCGTGACGTTCCGCCAGCTCGTCGAAGACCGTGAACAGATCGTCGAGGTCATTGACCACTTCGGCGGGCTCCACCCCGTCGCTGCTCGCGGTGAAGTCCACGAGGTCGACGAACATCACGGTGACCTCGGAGAATCGGTCGGCGATCACGGTCTCTCTGGCTTTGAGGCGATCGGCGATCGAAGCCGGCAGGATGTTGAGCAACAGCGCCTCGGAGCGCTCCTGCTCCGCGGCGAGGGCGCGTCGAGCTCGCAATGCCTCGCCGAGGAAGAGGACGGCTGCCATCAGGGCGATGTCGGAGACCGCGCCCCGCTCCACTTCCTCCTCGAACGATGGGGGAAGATCGGTCACGGACACGTACACGATGGGGATCACTCCGAGCACGACAGCGACGAGGAGACACCAGGCGCGATGGCCTTCCGCCCAGGCCGTCGCCAGGGCGACCGAGAGCGGGATGGCGGCGAACATCCCCGGTGTGTCGAACTGGTTGTAGAAGACCAGTGCCGCCGTCGAGGAGAGGAGCACGGCCACGGGCCGGCGTCTCCGCACCAGGGACAACGCTCCCAGCACCGGCCCGAGGAGGTAGGCGAGCCGGACCTCTCCCGGCCCTTGCTCGGGAGCGACGGTGATCGCCGCAGTCACCGCGCCGGCGAGCAGGACCGCCATGATCCAGTCCACCGTCGCCGGCGAAAGCCGCTGCAGCCTCGGCAGCCACGAGTCGGCGGTCATCTTCTCAAGGTAACGAGACGGCTACGTCACCTTCATCGGGGCGCCACGGGCCCCACTCCGGAAGCTCGGGCTTCGATGCCAGGATCGTGCCGGCGTAGGCTCCCGGCCGACATCGGCTCGTGACTTGGAAGGGATGTCGTGCCCGAGCATGACTTGGAGCAGGAGAGGGCATGGCGGGATGTGCTCACCAACCCCGACAGCCCGATCTACAGATACGGGCGGATCCGCAAGCACATACCGGGAGCACCTCGGTGCAAGCTGTGCAGCCTCCCGTTGGGTGGAGTTGCGACGCCGGTCCTGAGGCTGACCGGACTCGGGCCCTCCAAGGGCAACCCTCGCTTCTGCAACGCCTGTGAGGTTTGGGCACGAAATCATCCCGGTGGCGCGGAGATCGAGCTGACCCTTCTGTTTGCCGATGTCCGCGGCTCCACCAGCCTCGCCGAGAAAGCGGGGCCGCGGGAGTTCGCCAGCCTCATGCAGCGGTTCTATCGAGCGAGCACCCGGGTCTTCATCGACAGCGATGCCTTTCTCGACAAGCCGGTGGGGGATGAGGTCATCGCCCTCTACCTCCCACTGTGGGGAGGGGACCATGCCGCCAAAGGCCTCAGTGCTGCGCGCAGTCTCCTGGTAGACACAGGGCACGCCGACCCCGGCGGTCCCTGGATCCCGGTTGGGATTGGCGTACACACCGGACTCGCCTATGTGGGAACGGTCGGAGTGGAAGGCACCAAGGCCTACGACGTCACCGCACTCGGCGATGCGGTCAATGTCACTGCACGGCTCGCTTCCGAGGCTCGAGCCGGGGAGATCCTGGTCAGCGATAGTTCCTATCGGGCATCGGGGCTCCCCTTCGGTGATCTGGAGGGGCGCACCATCGAGCTGAGAGGCCGCGCCGAACCGCTCGACGTTCGTGTTCTCACGGTCGAGCCGGGGCTCTGAGGATCAAGTCCGAGGTCGAACCGCTCACCGGCGCTGCTTCGGGTGGGTCCCCAGGGGATCGAACCCTGAACCTTCGGGTTAAAAGCCCTCGGAGACGACTCTGACGACGAGGACGAACCCCCGGAAGCTCAATAACCATCGGGGTTTTCTCTCGCGTTGTCTCGCATCGTTTTTGAGTGCTTCTTGTCTTCTGACGGACAAAATACCGGACAAAGACCGGCTTTCCGGCCTTGAGACTGTTCCGTTCTGTAGCAACGTTGCGTATCATCAAGCTTGAATGAGCAATCCCAACCCGATCGAAGAGCTGCGACGGCTCTTTCCACCGATCCTCACCACCGCCCACGTCGCCGAGATGATGCACTGCACCATCGGAGACGTCCGGGACAAGGTCCACAACAAACAGCTCAAGGCAATGAGGTGGGGCCAGCAGTTTCGCTTCTTCCGAGAAGAAGTCCTCGCTGCAATGCTGCCGGTCGACGAGGGTGAAGGCGGCGACTCCGGGCGGGATGCGTCGTGAGCGATGGGACCATCGACTATGACCGTTGGTACCCCGAGGTACCCGCCGTGATGGACACCCAACAGCTCGCCGATCTCCTGCACACTAACGAGCAGATCATCCGGGCATGGGTGCGCGAGGGAATCATCCCGGCTCATCGAAAGCCTGGTGGTCGAAAGTTCACATTTCTCCGCCATGAGATCTTCGATTGGATGATCTCGAACCGATATGACCCCCAGGACGAGAGGGACATGCATTGACACCAGATGGTCGAGCCTCCCCGGTCGACGCCGGGCAGCCGATCTCGAGACGCCACCCCTTTCGGCTTGCTGCTGGCTGTCGTTGAGTCGTGCCGGGTCGCGAGAACTCCGCTCAGGCCACCGCGCTAGCCCGCTAGGGGATCGTTGTTCCGTCAGGTTCTGTTGTCCGTGTCGTGGTTGCGGGCGGATTGTCGATGATGTCGAAGCTCTCGGCTTCCCAGTCCTCAAGGACTGACATGGGGTCTTCGATTTCGAAGAAGGCGTTTCGATCGAAGGCGGCGCGGAATTCTTCTTCGGTGATGGCTACGTACCAGTACTCGATCCCATCGTGGGATAAAACCAGCTGCGAGTCGCGGAACTCGGGTGTACCGATGATTGGAAGTTGGTCTATACGATCATTGGCTGGAGGTTCGACACCCGGAGGTGTTACGCATGACATCGTCTGCAAGTCGGTGGGCCATTGAAGGGGCGCCAGGGCATCACCCCGAATGAACACGATGTTGGGCCGGGTATCACACGCCGACGCGGTGACTGCGAGTTGGTCTGTGAAAAGGACAACGCCTGGGTAGTGAGGCTTCTCGGTGGAACCAGGTAAGCCGAACCGGTCCAACTGCCAAGGGTGGGCGATGATTAGATCCCATTCGTTCGTGTCAAAGTCGGAAGGGTCTCCGAAGGGAAGGTTGCTTCCGCCCAAGCCCAGATCAGGGATGTGGGCGATGGCCATCCAGCGGTCTTCCTGACTAACACATGACCTGGCCGCGGGGTCGAGGTCGTAGAACATGTAGTTGGGTGTCAACGCCCAATAGGCCGAAACGACTTCGAAAGACGACTGATCGAGGGGCCACGGCTCGTCCTCGCTGGATGCAGGTGCATGCATGACTCCATCCTCGAAGCGGAAGTCGGTGCGCCACACAACCGGGAACCCGGCGTACTCGGGGCAGGCCACATCAACGACGCTGGACTGGTCGGTGGAGGACGTGCCCGGGGCCGACGTTGTGGAGCACGCGGCCAATACCAAGATCAACAGGCTTAGAACTGGGCTGGTAGGTTGGTGTCTCATGAGTCTTCTCTGGCCTTGGTCATCATCACGTCGGTCCAAGAGTCATCACGTTGTGATAACTACGTGTTCGACGGTGCTTGCCGTCCTTTGGTTCCCGATACCAGCCTATTCCCAAGAAGCAGTGGACGAAGGTGGATCGTCTGTCGATCAGTACGCCCGCGATCTTGGCCTTAGTCTGGCGCAGGCGGAGGCGAACATCGAGCTCCAACGGTCAGCCGTTGGAGCTCAACGAGCGACTCCAACATCTTATGGGTGACGATTATGGTGGGGTCGAATTTGTTCACGTACCCGAGTTCCACGTGCGGGTATTTGTGCCCTCGGACGCGGACTCCGGAGAGGTGCAAGCAGCGGTTGCCGACTACGAGGAGTTTCCGACGGCTCTCATTCCGGTCGAATTCTCCGAAGCCGATCTTGTCAAGGCCCTTCATGAAACAGCTCAGACAGTCAACGAAGTGGTTCCTCGGGCCGCACTTCTGACCGACATTGCGAGGCAACGGATAGTTCTGCAGGTGCCGAAGGACTCACTAGCACAGGTTGAAGCCGTCATACCCACGGCGCAGCTAGGCGGAATCTCCGTGGAGATTCAGGAGAGAAATGAGTTTGATCAGTTGGCGACGAGTGGTTCCCAAGACGCAGGTACATGCTCCGTAGCATTCACCACAAGAAGCATCTCCTCAACTCGCAACGACTATGGACGGCTCGGTGTGGCTACCGCCGGTCACTGCGAGCTGAACGGAAACATCATCAGCGAGCACCCCGAAATGCCTGGGATGACCTATGAGATGGTCGGGATTCTCAATGACAAGTGGGACATATCCTGGGCGGTTGCGCCAACTGCCTCAGCGGACTACGACGATCTTGTCCGGGGTTTTGGAACCCAGACACCTTCAATCACAACCGTAGGTGGAAACGCTGCCCGCGGACAGCACCTCTGCTTTCGCGGTGATGATTTCTTCTTTGCAGACGATGCTCCGGACTGGTCATGCTCCTGGGTCTATACCAACAATTATTGCGTCACCACCTTTGCTGGCTGTGACGGTAGCCAGACCTCATTTGACGGGCATTTTCTGCTTCTTCTAGACCCGGCGCAACGGATCGTCGACGGCGGCGACTCTGGTGCCGGTCTGGTAGACCCAATCAACAGCACGAGCGCCGAGGCCTATGGTGTGGTATCGGGTGGGTCACCCACACAGAATCCGACGTGGAATAGCAGCTATTCGTTCGCCGGCATGACCTGCCCACAGGCCGGTTGCTGGAACGCGCCATTCACAGCCGCGCACTGGCTGAATGATGCACCGGTGTCGCTTCAAGTACTCACGAGTTCGCCTCCCTCCTGCAACGGCCTCAATGTTACGCACTGGGGCACTAGCGGAGCCGACACGATTAATGGCACTTCAGGCGATGACGTGATACACGGTGGGGGTGGAAATGACACGATCCAAGGCGGCTTCGGGAACGATGTCATTTGCGGCGGCTCCGGTAGCGACACCATCGGTGGGGGTTCAGGCAACGACGAGTTGTGGGGCCAGAGTGACAACGACACCCTCGACGGACAGGCTGGAACGGACGAATGCGACGGATCGTCGGGTGTGGATTCCGCCGAGAACTGTGAAGCGACAAGCAGTATCGAGGACGGCGATGAGCTGTTGTTCTACGAGTCGGGGGGCCAGTTCAGCTACTACGACGTCTCGTCGGGTGGTGTGATCGGTGCTCCGTTCAACGATGGAACGTATTCGTCGGGATGGGACATCATCACAGCACTGGATCTTCAGGGTGATGGGGATGACGAGCTTTTGTTCTACAACTCGGGAACCTACAAGTTCTATGACGTCTCTCCGGGTGGCTTGCTCAGTTCGCCGATCGCGCAGGGGACCGGCTGGTCGTCGGGCTGGGACACGATCACGGCGTTGGATCTCCAAGGCGACGGGGATGACGAGTTGTTGTTTTACAACTCAGGCAACTACCAGTTCTACAACGTCTCTTCGAGCGGCTCGATTGGTTCTCCGATCGCGCAGGGGACTGGCTGGTCGACGGGCTGGGACGTCATCACGGGTTTGGATCTTGGAGGAAACGGAGATGACGAGTTGTTGTTTTACAACTCGGGCATCTACGCGTTCTACAACGTGTCTTCGGGCGGATCTCTCAGCTCTCCAATCGCAGAGGGGAGTGGCTGGTCGTCCGGGTGGGACACAATCACCTCGGTGGATCTCGAAGGGATCGGAAACGACGAGCTGTTGTTCTACAACTCCGGCAACTACGCTTACTACAACGTCTCGTCGAGCGCCTCTATCGGATCTCCGATCAACCAGGGCAGCGGCTATTCGTCGATTTGGGATGTGATCGTCGCTCCGAACGTGGACTGAGGAACTCGCTTCGCAAACTGAACTGTTGGATTGCGTCTCGAAGCCCTGTGCTGCACACGCTTTCCATCTGGACCTAGCCCATCCCTCGACTGGATGGTCACGCTGACATTCGCCCGAAGTGATAGCGTTTCAACCGCACACAGTTGCATCACACTGTAATGCGGTAAACATGTTTACAATAACGCTATGAGCCTGGCTCCGCGGATTCTGGCCAAGGTCGACGGCCGGCTCCGGACCGAACTTCGCAAGAACGACACCGGGTTGACGACTCGAGTTCCCATTTCGAGGGAGCAGTGGGCGGTGTGGAAGCGGTACTGCGACATGATCGGCGTATCCGTCGGCGGTGGTGTCGCCGTCCTGATCGACCACGAGCTCGGTTCGATCGTGGACGAGGAAGTCGAGACCCTCACCGAATCGGTCAAAGCTCGAGAATCCGCGGTAGACGCCCGAGAGAAGAAGCTGGCTGACCGAGAGGCGGCCGTGACCAAGCAGGAGCGGTTCTGCGAGTTCCAGGAACGCCAACTCGAATCGACGCGACGCCGCCTCCTTGAAAGAGAAAGGGAGTTGGACTCACGACAGGAGGCCCTCGAAGTCTTCGCATCGGCACCCCAGCCACGGATCCCGGCTAAGGCGAAACCGAGACCGGGACGCAACCAGGCTTGCTGGTGTAACTCAGGGAAGAAATACAAGAACTGCCACCTCGACTGGGATCAAACCATAGACGGTTAGTTAACGGTTGTATAGCAGAGAACAAGCTGATATGGTTGGCAAGGCGATGGCCGCGTCGACTCATCCTTCGCTCCCGTTCGACGAGACACCAGACCCTCCACGCCGACACGACGACCGGTTACTGTCGGTCGAAGAGCTCGCCGATTATCTCGAAGTCCCCGTGAAGACCATCTATACCTGGCGGCACCGCAATACCGGCCCCAAAGGATTCCGGGTCGGCAAACACCTCCGCTTCCGATGGCGCGACGTCCAGAACTGGGTGGCGCAGCGGATCGCCGACGAGAACTGACATGGCCCATATCCGACGCCACCCAGTCGACGAAACCAAATGGCAGGTTCGCTACATCGACCCCGCAGGACGGGAACGATCCAAGACTTTCCCCCGCAAAGTCGACGCCGAGAAGTACCTCATCCACGTCGAAGCACAGAAACAGCGAGCTGAGTGGATCAACCCCGAGCTGTCCTCGACTCTCTTCGAGGACTGGGCCGAGGGTTGGCTGGCCAACCGAACCCATCTCAAGCCCAAGACCTTCTCCGGGTACGAGTCACTGCTGAAGGTGCACATCGTTCCTCGGTTCGGATCCAGTCGCCTCGATCGGATCGACTCCCTAGCCATCGAGGAGTGGGTCGCTGATCTCAAGGCATCCGGACTCTCGGCTTCACGGATCCGCCAAGCACACAACGTCCTGTCCC
Source organism: Acidimicrobiia bacterium (assembly GCA_035550735.1). Lineage (GTDB taxonomy): Bacteria > Actinomycetota > Acidimicrobiia > Spongiisociales > ZC4RG35 > JANQRA01. The sequence goes on from DASZOM010000056.1 coordinate 71,142, forward strand.
AGATTCTCAAGACCGCCGTCCGGGCGCGCTACCTCCCAGCCAACTCGGCGGAGGGGATCGACCTTCCTCGCAAGCCACGGCGCGAGCAACTCTTCCTCACGCCTGCTGAGGTCGACCGGCTTGCTCAGCATGTCGAGGACGAATACAAGACTCTCGTCTATGTCTTCGCCTATGGGGCGCTGAGATGGGGCGAGGCGGCAGCATTACGACGGCGACGAGTCGACGTGCTGCGAGGCAATCTCGAGGTCTCTGAGAGCCTCGCAGAGGTCGGCGGTGATCTGCACTTCGGCCCCACCAAGAACTACCGCAACCGGTTGGTGACCCTCCCCAAGTTCCTCCGAGAGATGCTCAATCATCAGCTCGTCACGTACGCAGCACCAGAGCCAAACGCCCTGCTGTTCACCGCGAGCAACGGGTCGCCGATGCGCAACTCGACCTTCAGTACCAATGTTTGGCGGCCGGCCGTTCTGGCGGCAGGACTCCCCGCGGGCCTCCGCGTGCATGATCTCCGCCACACCGCGGTGGCGATCCTGATCAGCCAGGGAGTGCACCCGGAGGCGATCAAACGGTTCCTCGGCCACTCATCGATCATGGTGACGATGGACATCTACGGCCACCTATTCCCCTCCGAGCAAGTAGCGGTGGCGCAAGCCCTCGATGACGCGTTCGCTCAATCTCAGACGGACAAACGACGGACAAAGACGGACAAGAATCCGGAAGAGGACGAAGCCGATCCCCAAAAAGGCCAAGCGACGCTTGACCTTTCCGAAGTGGGTCCCGTGGGAATCGAACCCACAACCTTCGGGTTAAAAGCCCGCTGCTCTGCCAATTGAGCTAGGGACCCGGGGGGCGGCTCGGATGAGACGCATCGAAAGGATACTCGTCGCCGTGTTCGATCCAGATGTCGAGTCGCCTGGTCGTGGTGGTTCAGCGACCGGTGGTGGCGGATCGAATCTCGTCCTGTTTCAGCTCGTCCAGGGTGTCCTCGGCGGCGTCCTCGATCCCCACCAGTCGGTCGTCGGCGCCCTCGAGCTTCCGAATCAGCTCGTCGAGCTTCAGCTCCATCGCCTTGGTGTCCTTGTTCTGGGTGTGCTGGAGCACGAACACCATCCAGAATGTGAGGACGGTGGTGCTGGTGTTGATGATGAGCTGCCAGGTGTCGTTGTAGCCGAAGATCGGACCGGACAACGCCCATACGACGACCAGCAGGACAGCCATCGCAAAGGCAAGCGGCCGACCGGTGGCGTGAGATACCCACGCCGCGAACCGTTCGAACATGAGGTTTTGGTTACCCAACGCGGCCGGGGATCACACCGAATCGAACGCGCTCAGCCGATGCAGACAACGTTGATGCGCCATGTCGCGGAGACTCCGCCGTTGCCCCCGTTCGACTTCAGGGAGATGACCCTCCAATAGCGGGTGACGTTGCACGGCCATGCCGAGGCCGGCGGGCTCCACTGGGTCGTCCCCGCCCCCACTTCGGTGCTGGCGACCACACTGCCGAATGTGGAGCTCGTTGCAATCTGGATCAGGTAGCCCGAGGCCGGGCAAGCCGGGGGAGTGCCCCGCCAGCCCGACCACTCCAATGTGACCTGCGGGCCGGGTCCGAACACCTGGGCATTGTCGACTGGCTCTTTGAGGATCGGGTTGGGAGGTGTGCACGGAGGGGGCTGGGTGGTCGTGGTGGTGGTGCTCGTGGTGGTCGCGGCCGGTTTTGTCGTCGTGGGTGATGGAGGCCGCGTCGTGGTCGTGGCCGCGCCGGAGCCGGTTGTCGTGGTGGTGTCCTCGAGGGTGGTGGTCGACACGCCCTGAGTCGTGGTCGTAGAGCCCGGGACTGTCGTCGTCGTGAAGGTCGGACCGGATGGGTCGGCAGGCGAGGCAGGGGAGCGGACCTCGATCACGGCCCTCCCACGGATTCCGCCTTGGCCGTCGGGGCCGACGCCCTCGACCTCGAGAACGAAGATGTCTTCGCTCGGGGGGATCCAGGACCACTCCACGTCGACCAACTCCTCCCCGCTCTCGTCGGGGACTGTCGTCTCCTCCTCCTGGCCGTCGACGTAGAGGACCATCTCGCTGACCCCGGCGGGGTCGAAGGCGTGGGCGACGATGGCCACGGGCCCTGGAGCCACCACCTCTCCATGGAGAGGGTCGTCGATCCAGGCCTGAGGCTGTGAGGGGGCTGCGGCTTCGGCGCCGGTGAAAGCGAAGGCGATGACACCGGCCACCACCGCCGTCGCCACCAGGGCCGCGATCTTGATCGGAAGGCTCAATCCTGCTCTCCCGGGATTAGGCGGGGAAGGGGGGCGGGGACCTTCCCGGCAACTCCGAACGGGCCATCAGCAGTGGTCTTGGGGATGCAGTCACCGAAGACCTGGACTCCGAGGAGAGATCCCTCCTCGAGCAAGAACATCCAGTCGTACCCGGGCCCTACGGCACTGAGGACATGCTGGGTCGTGCCCACGCCGCCCGAGTTGGTCGTCTCCGACGGCGGAGGGGGCGGACGCTTGTCGGCGGGGATCACAGCTGCCGGGTTGGGCTCGCTCAACCACAGAGTCACGTGGTAGGTGTCGATGCCCGGAAGGATGGGTGGGCCGATCGGCGCAAATGCGGCCAGGTAGGGCTCCCCGACTGCGCCCCGCGGGGTGATCGTGGTCGCCAGGGCGTAGATCGGCGGGCAGACGAAGCCCTCCGGCATGAGGTTCTCGTTCCGTTTGAGGACGACATCCACCCTGATCGGCTGTTGCTGTCCACGTGGCTCGGGGATCGCCTCGATCTCGGTCGGTGGCTTCGAACACTTCACCTTGCCCTTGTCGGCCCCGTACGCCTCCCTCCAGCAGCCGACGGGCGGGTCCTGAAACAGGCCGGTATCCGGGCAGATGACTTTGTCACCCTGAGGACCACCCCAGACGCAACCGTGATTCGAGTCGGTGACCAAATTGAACCCCAGTGCGGTCCCCATCGCCTGCGTGACCTGGTCCTCGGTCGCCTCCACCGCAAGGTCATAGGCATGATTCATCCCGGTCTCGACGAGATCGCGTGCGGTCATCGTGAGCTGCTCGCACTTGCTCGCCTGGGCGGCCACATGGCACGCCTGCTGGGCTTGCCCGACGATCTGCTCACAGGTCTGCTCCTGTCCCTCCGGCGCCATGGCGCACACGTCCTTCTCCCCCATGGCAACGGCCAACTCCCCGCAGGTCTTGCCGGTGGCCCCGCCGGCGATTGCGTCGCAGGCCGTGCCGACACCGAGTTGGTCGAGGGCGAGATCGATCGCCTGGCCCTTGGCGAGGTCGGCGACATCATCGAAGTCCGGCATGGTCGGAGGCACACCCACCGAAGCGAGGAGGGCATCGACCGCCACGGTGATGAGCGTGTCGCATGCGCCGGCGATCTCGTCCGGGCAGAGCGTGGTGGCTACCTGGGCGATCACCCACGCCTTGAGCTGGTCGTAGGCCTCTTTGGCTTTGTTGGCCAGACCCACGATGAACTCGCCCGCATCCAACGCCGCCTGCCCCAAGGCACCGAGCCCCTTGGAGACGTGACAGAACGGATCGAGCCCGCACCCGACGCTCCCCCATTGGAAGGAGCCCTTCTCACCGGGGCAGGCGGTGAACGGGTAGAGCGCCAGCCCGTTCCCGTCGAGGGTATATGGGAGCGTCCCGGTCACCTTCATTCCTCCGTGGCCCACAGGTGTGCCGTTCTGGTAGACGTATCCGAGGTTCTTGGGAAAACGCGGGCTCTCCGAGACGATGCGGACACAGTGCTCCAGCGTGGGGTTCGGCGCAGGCGGCACCTCGACGTCGACTCCGAGGACGTCGTAGGGCGGGTCGTCGGAGGGGTCGTATGGAGCCTTGGTGATGATGAGCCGTACCGGGTTGGACGGAGGGCCGACGATGTCTCCCTCTGCGTCGATCGGGACCGCCCATGCCCAATGGGTCCCGGGTGGATCCAGCACGGAGAGCTGTCTCACCGGGTCGCCGGCGCCGGGGAGCACGACCGATCCCGAGTCGATGAGGGTGGTCGACTGGATCGGCTGCTTGACGACGGTGGGGACGGTGTTCATCGCCATGTCGATCGAGAAGGTCGAGTCGGCCGTCTCGACCGACGCGGTCCCGGTCTGGCGCAGGCCCTTTGGTGTGAGTGACGACGCCGGGCCGGGCTTCTCCGTTGCGACGAACCATCGGACACCGGCGTGGCTGATCGTGGAAGACCACTCGAAGTCGACGACGTCCTCGTCTGTGACGGCGAGACTCTTCATGGGGACCGGCGTGCTGAGAAAAGACAGGTCGAGCAATGCCGACAGCTCGGTGGTGGGTAACAGCGAGCGCGCACCCGATTCCGAGAACTCTCCGACGTTTTTCACCGAGTCCCCGATCCGGGCCCACACCTCGATGTCCTTGTCGCCCGGGGGGAGTTTTGCGAGATGAGGACCGAGATCGTAAGAGCCATCGCCCTCGAGCAGCTCTGACGGGTCGGCCGGCGCCCGCCATACCTCCCCATCCACCTCGATGTAGGCGAAGAGCCCCAGGATGTCCCCGTCGAAGTGGATGACATCACCCTCGAGGGACGCCGAGCCGTCACCGGGGGGCCCCGGCTCCGAGGAGGGCGCCCCGCTGGGGGATGGGACCAACACCTGGGTCCCTTGTGCCATCAGCGCGTTGGGGGTCGCACCGGGGTTGATGTCGAGCAGTGCCTCGACGGGGACCCCGGAGGTCTCGGCGAGGGCGGTGAGGGTCATACCGTCTGGATCCGAGATCGTGACGAGTGTGGGGTCAGGAGCAGCAACGTCGAGCAGCACTGAGGGCGATGTGGCCACCCTCCCTGCCGAGTCGAGGACCCGGGCCACCGCCGATGCCGGACCCGGGGTGGCGGGCCGCCACTCGAGGGTAGCCGAGACCCAGGTGTCCTCTCCCTCGAGCTCCGAGGAGTCGACCAGATCGTCGCCCACCCAGACCTCGAGACGGGTGAGTGGGTCCGGTCCGACGGCGGAGACGGCCATGGGGACGGTGTTGCCTATCGAGATCAAGCCGGGCGCCTCCAGCCCAACCTGCAGCGGCTCGGGTGCGAGCTCCGGCGCCCCACCTGGTCGCATGGCGAGCACGGCCCACACCGTGACCGCGGATAGGGCGAGGGCCCCCGCGGCCCAGATCACATAGACGGTGCGTCGTGAGAGACCTGGCATGTTCCTCTCGGGCCAAGCTACGAAGCGAGGTTTGTGCCGTCTTAAGGCACGTCGCGATGAGGACTCGCTGGTGAGAGACGTCCAGCTCGATGGCTCCGGGTACGAGGCTTCTCAGCCCCGGGCGGCCCCCAGCTCCCGGGCGAGCCCGGCTCCGATGAGACCGACGTCGCTGCTGATCGAAGAGAAGACGAAACCGTGCTCCCGTGCCCGCGCCGCGGTCGCCCCGTTCCCGACGTGGAGCCCGGGCATCACATCGTTGGCACGAGCCGCCTCCACGACCGCATCGAAGGCAGTGGCCAGCGCCGCCGCATTGGCGTGGTTGCCGTCGAACACCTCGTTGACGTCGGGTGCGGGAACACCGCCCAGTGCCAGACCGAGGTCGGAGGGGCCGATGTATAGGGCGTCCACACCCTCGACTGCCGCGATGGCCTCGATCTCGTCCACCGCACCGGCGGTCTCGACCTGGATGACGACGAACGGTGCCTCGTCGAACGGCCCGACCCGGCGGGTCTGCATGCCGTGCGAGCGACCACCCCGCGGTGCATGGCGGGTGGCCGACACGGCACGCCCGGCGTCACTTGCCGACTCGACCAGCGGGACGATGATCCCGGCAGCTCCGAGATCGAGGGCCCGCCCGATGCGCCCGACGTCGGCCGACTCCACCCGAACCAGCCCGGGAACGCCATAGGAGGCGAGCACGGTGAACACCGAGGAGTCGAGCCGGCCCAGGTCGATGCCGTGCTGGGTGTCGAGGGTGACGAAGTCCGGACCGGCGGCGGCGGCGTAGTCGATCACCGCGGCGTTTCCGGTCACACTCCAGAACCCGAGGAGATGCTCTTTGCTGCGAAGGGTGTCAGCGCCCGACATGGCAGTGCACGATAAGCCTGGCAGGATTCCGCCTGCCATGGCGACGCTGCGTTTCGGGATATCCGAGCTACCCCCGGAGGACGGGGACGACGCGAGCTTTCTCGACGATCTCGTCGCCGACGGCCATCGCGCCCTCGAGCTCCCCTTCACCAGCGGCTTTCCCTGGAAGGAGAAGCGGTGCCGGGACTTCGGCGCCCTCGCCGCCGAGCGGGACATCCGCCTCTCGGTCCACGCTCCGTACTTCGCCGGGCTGACACTCCCCGAGGAGGATCGGGGAAAGCAGTCGGTGTTCGCCATCGAGCACACGATGAAGCTGGGCAAGTGGCTGGGGGCACCCGTGGTCGTCGCCCACTTCGGCGCCACCTACGACGAGGACCCGGCGGTCCTGATGGATCGGATCCGATCCCGTCTCGAGATCATCGGGCCCAAGGTGGAATCACTCGGGGTCGGGCTCGGTCTGGAGACCTCGGGCAAACGGAGCCAGTTCGGGAGCCTGGGCGACATCGCCCATCTCGCCGCCGAGTACTCGTTCGTTCGTCCCGTCGTCGACTGGGCGCACATCCACGCCATGACCAACGGTGGGCTCACCTCCAAGGCGGCGTTCGTCTCGGTGCTCTCCTTCCTGCGTGACAGCTTCCCCGGCTGGATGATCCAGCCGCTCCAGGTCCAGTTCTCCGACAACCAGTTCGGCGACGCCGGCGAGATCAGGCACGTGGCCTATGGCGAGGGCACGCTCCGGGTGGGTCCCTTGGTCGAGGCGGTCGAGGAAGTGGAGATGTCCATGGTCCTCATCTCCGAGGCGCGCGACATGAAGAGCCACCGCGCCATCTGGGACGAGGTCAGAGCCACCGTCGAGGCGACGACGGAGGAGCGTGAAGGCCGTCCTCTGGCATCTGCGAAGGCGGACTGGCCCTCGCCGATCCGGGTGCGCAAGGAGGCCGACCGGTTCGTCCCCACGGGCGTCGACCGTCCCATCACGTTCTCCAACGTCGACAAGGTCTTCTTCCCCGAGGAGGGGATCACGAAGGGCGATCTGATCCAGTACTACGCGTCGATCGCACCGGTGCTGCTCCCCCATCTCGCCGGCCGTCCCATCTCGATGTCGAGGTACCCGGACGGGATCACCGGACCCTCGTTCTACGAGAAGCAGGCGCCAGGCCACCAGCCCGACTGGATGCGGACCACGCCGGTGGACTCGGACTCACAGCGCGGGGCGATCGACTTCCTCCTCGCCGACTCCGCGGAGGCGTTGATGTGGTTCGCCAACATGGGATGCATCGAGGTGCACCCGTTCCACTCGGCGATCCCGGATCTGGACATGCCGACCTATGCCATCTTCGACTTCGACCCCGCCGAAGGATCGAACTGGGACCAGGTCACCGCAGGTGCCCATCTGCTTCAGGTGGCTCTCGGCCAGCTCGGCCTGGTCGGCTATCCCAAGCTGAGCGGGGCCCGGGGCCTTCATGTGTACGTGCCCCTCGATCCGGTGCACGGCTACGGCCGGGTCCGCCGTTTCGTCGGTGAGGTCGGTCAATACCTGGCAGCAGCCAACCCAGCCGACATCACCATGGAGTGGGACAAGCCGAAACGGAAGGGCAGGGTGTTCGTCGACCACAATCGGAACGCATCCGGGCAGACCGTGGCCTCGGTGTACTCGGTGCGTCCCCGACCCGGTGCGCCGGTTGCCGCACCGCTGCACTGGGACGAGGTGGGAAAGGTCGCCAATGGCGATATCACCATCCTCGACATCTGGGACCGGCTGCAGCGTCATGGAGACCTGTTCGCACCGGTCGCCGCCGGGGGGCAGATCCTCGACGCCGCCGAAGAAGCCCTGGGGATCGATAGAGGGGACTGACGGAGTGGCCTCCATGACAGGGCCCGATCCGCGATCGGTAGGGTTCATCCATGGACCTGTATGCCCGCATCAACATCCTCGGCGGGCTCTCCGTCCGGCTGCCCCGAGGGGGCCTCGACGAGGCGATCGCCCTCGACAACGACCCGATCGGACGGGCCCGCAACTGGGTGAAGCAGGGCATCGACTATCTCCACGTCGTCGATCTCGATGCCGCGGCTTACGGCGACTATCGCAACCGGGAGCTCATCAGCAGGATGATCGAGGAGATCGAGATCCCGGTTCAGGTGGCAGGAGGAATCCGCTCGGAGGCCGAGGCGCAGAAGCTGCTGGAGACCGGTGCCTGGCGGATCGTCATGGGCACCGCTGCGATCGAGAACCAGATCATGGTCTGGGAGATGTGCCGGGACAATCCCGACAAGATCGTCGTGTCCCTCGACGTCCGTCAGAACGAGGAGGTGGTGACCCGGGGCTGGACCCAGAACAGTGGTCGCTTCCTCGAAGAGGTGCTGATCGAGATGTCGTCGGCCGGAGCGGTGGCGTTTCTCGTGTCCGAGGCGGGGAGGAATGCCCTCACCGACCCTCCCAACCTCCAGATCATGGCCGAGGCCCTGGCGACTGTGGAGGAGCCGGTGGTGGCCGCCGGTGGCGTCCGTGACCTGGAGGACCTGCGCAAGCTGATGCTGCTGGAGACATCGGGGCGGCATCTGAGCGGTGTGATCGTCGGTCGTGAGGTCACCGCGGGGCGCTTCACGATCGCCGAGGCCAAAGAGGTCCTGGCGGGAGGTGGCCCCAAGCGGGCGCCGGGTGGCGTCACGACGACCCGCACCGCTGTCGGCGTCGCCTCATTGGAGACCGCCCTCGGCTTCTATCGGGACGTGCTCGGCTTCCATCAGGTGCGGTCACCCTCCGCCGGAGTCAGCGCCGCAGTGGTCGAGGCCGGGCCGGGTCAGCACATCGAGTTGGTCGAAGGCGGGGCCTCCCGGCCCGACTCACTCGTCTTCAAGGTCGAGGACCTGGAGCGGTGGAAGCTCCACCTCGCCAATGCCGGGTTGGACACCGCAGCCGACGGCGCCCGTCTCGTCATGACCGACCCGGACGGACTGCAGATCGTCCTCGAGTAGACGTCTGGCGGGCCTTACTTCACCAACGTTCGGGACTGCTCGCGCAGGTACTGGCGGAGGTACCAGGGGCCGCCACCGCCCGCGCCCGAGGTGCCCGAGCCCTTCCAGCCGCCAAACGACTGGATGTCGGGCCAGGCACCGGTGGTGGCGCCGGCAGCCCGATTGACATACGTGACACCTGCCTGGATCTCGGCGAACCATCGTTCGATCTCGTCCTCGTCCCCGGAGAAGAGACCGGCAGTCAGCCCGAACTCCGTGTCGTTGGCCAGACGCAGCCCCTCGTCGAGATCGGCCACGGGCATCACCGAGAGGAAGGGCAGGAAGAGCTCCTCCTTCCAGATCCATGAGTCCGCAGGTGCCGTCACCACGGTGGGCTGTACGAAATTGCCACGCGAGAGGTCGCCGTCCTCGAGGACCTCACCCCCGGCGAGCACCTGGCCGCCACTGTCGACGGTCTCGGCCACCGCCTTCTTGAACCTGGCCACGGCACCCTGATCGATGACCGGGCCCATGAAGACGTCACGTCGGGTGGGCTCCCCGACGACGATGCGGTTGGTCCGCTCGACGAGCTTGTCGACGAAGTCGTCGTAGACGTCGTCTTCCACATAGACCCGGGAGGTGGCCGAGCACTTCTGCCCGCTCAGGCCGAAGGCCCCCCGGACTATCCCCTCGACGGCAGTGTCGAGATCGGCGGAAGCGGTGACGATGGCGGGGTTCTTGCCGCCCATCTCTGCCGCCACCGGTTTGGGGCGCTTCTCGTTGACCGTGCGGTAGAGCTCCATGCCCACGTCGTAGGAGCCGGTGAACGTGAGCCCGTCCACGTCGTCGTGGTGAGTGAGATAGTCCCCGATCTCGCTTCCCCGCCCGGTGAGGATGTGCAGCGCTTCCTTGGGCAACCCGGCGTCCCGCATCACCTTGTAGAACTCATGCGCCATCAGCGCCCCGGTGTTCGACGGCTTGATGATCACGGTGTTCCCAGTGAGCAGGGCGGCTATCGAGGGCCCGGCGGCCAGTGCCATCGGGAAGTTGAACGGTGAGACCACCACCCACAGGCCCCACGGTCGGAGCACGGAGACGTTGTGCTCCCGGCCCTGCTCCTTCAGCGGGGTCACGAATCCATCGTGCTCTGTGATCTGACGCGAGTAGTAGCGGAAGAACTCGACGGTCTCGGCTACGTCGCCCAGCGCTTCCAGGCGGTTCTTGCCGATCTCGAACGACATCAGGGCGGCGATGTCGTAGATGCGGGAGTCCATGATGTCGGCCGCCTCCAACATCAGGTCGCGCCGTCTCTCCCATCCCCAGGCCTCCCACTCCCGGGTGAAGCCCTTGGCCGCAGCCACCGCGTCGTCGACGTCGGCCTTTGTCCCCTGTGCGTAGCGGGCGACGACGATGTCGGCGTCGATCGGCGCAAGCTCCTCGTAGAGCTCCCGGTCGGTCCTCTCCTCGCCGTTGACGATCACCGGGTGGGTCTGACCCAGCTTGGATCTCGCCTCTTCCACTGCCCGTTCATAGGAGCTGTTCAGCTCCTCGTTGTCGGCGGACATGGTGGCGTAGGTGATCTTCACTGCCATTGCGGCACCTCTCGGGGATGGTCGACGCTCACTCTTGGACGATACCGCCCCTTCGGCGAATGGGTCGATAGACCGATCTGCGCCAATCTTGCCGATACCGATTCTGTGACATGGCCAGGTCAGCCAGTCAATCGATCCTGGCGGAGAGGTCCCAACTCAATCGGGTCATCGTCCGGGTAGGAGCCGCGAGCGCGTGGTTCGTCGCCGCCCTCTATCTCGTCGCTGGTGTCCTCAGCGGTGACCGCGATCTCTTCCTGGAGGCCGTCGGACCGGTGCTGGCGGCGACTTTGATGACTCTTCAGATCATCTTCGGGCGGGAGGACGGCGGAGTGGCGCTGTTCGGCTCCGGTGTCGTGATCGTCGTCTGGTACACGATGCTCGGGGACCCGGGGACGATCGTGCCCGCCTCGGTGGCGCTGGTCCTCATCGCCTCGTTGGGGATGCTGTTCGCCTCCACGTATCGCACCGTGATCGCAGGAACGGTCGCCGCAATCCTCTTCGCCCTGCCCTGGCTGTGGAGTCTCCCGGTGGCGGAGAGGATCGCACTCGGCGGAGTCCTCGCCCTGAGCTTCGTGATGACCCACCTCATCCTGTCTGCGATACAGACCGGGACCACGTCCGTCATGGCCGGCTACCGGGTGCTGTTCGAGGAGGCGCCGACCGCCGCCCTCGAGGAGGACTGGTCGGAGGCCATGGAATATGTCCGCTCGGAGTACACCGGCAAGCCGGAGCGGATCCGCCAGTTCCTGCTCGCCTACCCCACCGTGGTCAAGAAGGCGGTGAGCCTCGCCAAGGTGCTCCGCGCCAACGACGCCGCACTCGACCTGATCGGAGTGACCGACCGGGAGCGCTTCCTCGGCTACCGAAGCCCGAATGCCGTCACGGAGGAGAACCTCGGGGACTGGGTGGCGGCGATCGTGTCGCTCTACAACCGGGAGAAGGCCTGGGAGGGAGAGATCGTCATGCGAACCCGCACCGGTGAGCTCTCCTGGCTGCAGACTCGAACGGTCGACACCTCCGCCGACGGGTCTGCAAGCACGGTCGTCATCGGCCTTGCCGACATCACCCATGTGAAGGCACGAAACGAGGCGATGGCGCAGCTGGTCAAGGCCAAGGACGAGTTCATCGCCAGCATCTCACACGAGCTGCGCACACCTCTCACCGCGGTGATCGGGCTCACCTCGGAGCTGGTGGCAGACGACCAGCTGACCGATGGGGAGCGTGCCGAGCTGCTGGAGATGGCGGCGGGCCAGGCCATGGACATGGCCAACATCGTCGAGGACCTCCTGGTCGCGGCCCGCGCCGAGATGGGGACGATCGTGATCGAGCCGGTGCCGGTCGACCTGGTCGATGAGTCCCGGGCCGTGCTCAGCGGGATGGGGATGAGTGTCGAGCTGCCCGAGGAATCACCGCCGGTCGTGCTCGCCGACCCGATCCGGGTACGTCAGATCCTGAGGAATCTCTTCACCAATGCCCAGCGTTACGGGGGACCGCGACGAAGGGTCGTGTCCGGTGCCAACGGCAGATCGGCATGGCTCGAGATCCGCGACAACGGTGCGGGCATCCCCGAGGAACGGGCGTCCACCATCTTCGACCCGTATGTGACCGGAACGGCCGGGGTGCAGGGGTCGGTCGGTCTCGGCCTGGCGGTGGCTCGTCAGCTCGCCGAGTTGATGCGCGGCTCACTCGTCTATGAGCGCAACGCCGGCGAGACCGTGTTCCGGCTCAAGCTCCCGATCGCCTCCGGTGCCGAGAGCATCTCGCCTTCACACTCCAACGAGCGGTAGCTACCTTGTGCCGGTAATGCCGGTCATCTCTTCGCCGATCATGTATTGGCCCCTGATGTTGCTCGGGGCCTATGTGCTGGGCTCGATCCCCTTCGCCCAGGTCATGGCGCGCCTACGCGGCGTCGACCTCCGCCAGGTCGGCTCGGGGAATGTCGGCGCCGGCAACCTGACCCGCACCGTCGGTGTCGGCTGGGGGGTGACGGCGGCCGTGCTCGACGGTCTGAAGGGTCTGGTCCCGGTGTGGCTGGCGTTGCGTTACGGGCTCGGCCCGGGTGCTGCCGGTTTGGTCGGTGTGGCCGCTGTGATCGGCCACAATTGGTCGATCTTCATGAGAGGGCGCTCCGGAAGGGGTCTAGCCCCCGCCGCAGGCCTGCTGCTCGCCCTGAACCCGGCGATGATCGTCTGGACCACGGGCTGGTCACTGGCCGGTTGGAAGATCGGCGGTGGCCTGGCCGGATTCCTCGGCTGGGGGCTCTTGCCGATCGTCAGCGTCGCCCTGGGCAACCCGGTCACCGAGAGCATCCTCATCCTGCTGCTCTCGGCCGTCCTCATCGGCCGCCGCATGCAGGGGAACGTCGGTGACTACATCGACACGGCGTCGATGATGAGACGCGCCGTGTACGACACAGATCGCGTCGAGGGGTCGACGGGCGGAGAGGCAGCAGACGATCCGCTGACTCCGTGAGCCCGAAGCGAGTCATATGGATCGCGGTGATCGCCGCGATCCTCTACGCCGGATTCGCATACTGGATCCTCTCCAATCCCGACTTCGATCTCCCCCAGATCCGCGGTACCGCACTCGTGGTGGTCCTGCTCGCGGCCGTCGCCCAGATCACCGCCAAGTGGTTCTTCGGCCGCCTCTTCCGGGAGTCGATCCAGGAGATCGGGTCGAATGTGAGCCAGTGGTCGGCGTTCAAGGCGGCCCTGGTGGGGGCGGGAGTGGCTCGACTGATCCCGGCCGGCGGGGCGATAACGCCGGTGGCCCTCTCGTGGACTGTGCGTGACGAGGTCGACGTGAGCACGGCCGGTCCCGGCATCCGCACCGTCTTGCTCAACTATGCGGGCCTGCTGATCATGGCTGGGGCGGGCCTGCTGATCGAGGCGCCCACGCAGGCGATTCCGGTGTTCTCCACCTCACTCGTGGTGATCGCCCCGATTCTGATCCTGGTCGGTGCCGCCCTCATGTTCGGCTCCGGCCGATTGGGCAGCCTGATCCGGCGCGCACCGAGATGGATCAAGGAGAAGGTGCAGACCTCGGCCGTGAATCACGCCCCCGGCTTGGAGTCACAGATCTACATCTGGACCCGTCTCGCCCTCGAGGCGAGTGCCCTCTGGCTCGTCATGCATGCCTTCGGTATCGACATCTCGGCCGCCGAGGCCGGGGCCACATACGCCGCTTCCCAGCTGGTCGGAGGTCTGCCCGGGATGCCCGGCGGGCTCGGTGTCACCGAGGGGGCTCTTGCCCTCATCCTCGCCGCCTACGGGTTCCCCGCAGCGGCCACCGTGCCCCCAATCCTCGTCTACCGGATCGTGTCCTACTGGCTGCCTGCCGGGCTCTCCTTCCTGGCCGGTGGGTCCACATTCCTCCGCTCGGACGAGGCAAAGGCAGCCGCCGAGGCTGGCTAGCCTCGAAATCATGAGCGGCAAGGTGCGGTTCGAACTGCGCAACCAGGACGGCGATGAGGTCTCAAGCGACGACTTCGCCGGGCAGCGCTACGTGATGTTCTTCTATCCCAAGGCGATGACGCCCGGTTGCACCACCGAGTCGTGCGATTTCCGCGACAACTACTCCGAGTTCGAGAAGGCCGGCTACCGGGTGGTCGGCGTCAGCCCCGATCCACCGTCACGCAACCTGAGGTTCAAGGAGAAGGAGCATCTCAACTTCGATCTCCTCTCCGACGAGGACCATTCCCTCGCCGACTCGCTTGGCGCCTGGGGCGAGAAGAAGCTCTACGGGAAGACCATCGAGGGTCTGATCCGCTCCACGTTCGTCATCGACGAGGAGGGGCGGGTGGAGAAGGCCTACCGCAACGTCCAGGCCAGCGGGCACGTCGCCCGGGTCAAGGCCGATCTCCTCGGCTGAATCGTCCTTTTCCTCCGTTCTGTGAGGATTCGTGTACCCACCGTGTCCACAGACACTCACAGAATGGGCCTCAACCGCCCATCTCCCGTCCCGCCAGGTGCTCCAGCGCCTTGACCAGGGCGTGGTTGCCCTCCCCGCCGAGCCCGCGCGCCTGGAGTGACCTGTAGAGCTGGTAGACGAGGGCGACGCCGGGCATGGGGACTCCCGTCTCGTCGGCGGCCTCCAGCACCAAGCGCAGGTCCTTCTGCTGGAGATCGATGGTGAACCCGGGCCGCCAGTCACGTTCGATCATCTGAGGGCCGCGATTGGAGAGCATCCACGACCCGGCGGATCCCCCTTCCACCGCGGACAGCGTCTTGCGGAGGTCGAGGCCGGCAGCGTCGGCCAGCAGGAGGGCCTCCGAGGCCGCCAGCTGGTTGAGGACCACGAGCACCTGGTTGACCGCCTTGGCCATCTGCCCCGACCCCGGCTCCTCGCCGACGTGGACGATGGAAGACGAATAGGCCTCGATGTAAGGCCGGGCGCGCTCCAGGGCGGCGGCGTCGCCACCTGCCATCACCGCCAGTGTGCCCCGCTGGGCTCCCTCAGAGCCACCGGACACCGGGGCATCCACCCATGAGCCGCCTCGGTCAGCCAGTTGAGCGGCGAATCGACGTGTCGCTGTCGCGGAGATCGTGGAGTGGTCGACCACGATCGCATCATCGACCAGGCCTTCGATCACGCCGTCGTCGCCAAAGACCACCTCCTCCACGTCGGGGGTGTCGGAGACACAGACGAAGACGATGTCCGATGCCGCCGCCAGCCCGCTCGGGGAGTCGGCCACCGAGGCCGTCAGGCCTTCCGTCTTGCCCGGGCTGCGGTTCCACACCGTGAGCTGATGCCCTGCCGAGATCAGGTTGGACGCCATGCCCCGGCCCATGATGCCGAGGCCGGCGAATCCGAGACGTGTCATGCCGCCGCACCCTAGAGACCTGCTAAACCCGTCCCCATGCCCAGCGATCGTCTCGATGCCATCCTCGTCACCGAACTGGAGCGGCTCGGTGCCGAGGGCACGGCCAAGGGGGAGGAGAAGGTGGTGAGCGAGGTGGTCCCGCCCCGGCAGGGATGGGGCCCGAGATATCGGCTGGCCGGGCGTGACGGCGAGTTTCTGAGGATGAACTCGAACAGTTATCTGGGCTTGTCCGCCCATCCGGCCGTGGTCGACGCCGAGGAGAGTGCCACCCGTCGTTTCGGGGCCGGTCCGGGGGCGGTTCGCTTCATCTCGGGCACTTATCAACCCCATGTCGACCTGGAGCGGCGTCTCGCCTCCTTCCACGAACGGGATGCGACAGCCATCTACTCGTCGGCCTATGCCGCGGTGGTGTCGACGCTCGGCTCACTCATCACCGAGGACACGGTGGTGCTCTCCGACGAGCTCAACCACAACTGCATCATCAGCGCGATCAGGATGAGCCGCCCGGCGAAGCGGGGCGTCTACCCACATCTCGACATGGACGCCCTCGACGCCGAGCTGGCAGCGGCGTCAGAGGAGGCTTCCCGGGCGGTGGTGGTCACCGACGGGGTCTTCTCGATGCGGGGCGACAACGCCGACGTGGCCGCCATCTCGGAGATCGCGGCCAGACACGACCCTTCCTTCGCCGAGAACGTGGTGGTGGTGGTCGACGACTCTCACGGCGTAGGGGCGTACGGAGCCACCGGGAGGGGCACCGAGGAGATCAGCTCGGGCCGGGCCGACGTGTTGATCGGGACCCTGGGCAAGGCCCTGGGTGTCAATGGCGGCTATGTCACCGGATCGTCGGCGCTGATCGGGTTTCTCAGGGAGAAAGGCCCGATGTACGTGTACTCCAACCCGATCACAGCCGGAGAGGCCGCCGCGGCCGAGATGGCCCTGTCGATTCTCGACTCACCGGAGGGTGAGGAGCTTCTGACCCATCTGGGTGCGATGACCGTGCGGTTCGAGTCGGGTCTGGTCGCCGCCGGCTTCGAGACGATCCCCGGCCCGCACCCGGTGGTGCCCCTCATGGTCCGGGACACCGAGAGGACCGCGGCGCTGGTGTCCCATCTGTTCGCCAACGGCATCCTCACCACCGGGCTCAACTACCCGGTAGTGCCCAAGGGCGACGAGGAGCTCCGCTTTCAGGTGAATGCGGACCACACTCCCGCGGACATCGACCAGGTCCTCGAGGTGCTCGGCAGCTTCTGACCGCCTCAGCTCTCCTCGATCACGACGAGGACAGCTCCGGACTCGACCTGCTCGCCGGGCGCACAGAGCACCTTCACCACGGTTCCCCCGTGTGGCGCTCTCAGCGTGTGCTCCATCTTCATCGCCTCGAGGACGAGGAGCACCGCGCCGTCCGCAACCGTGTCCCCCTCACCGACGACCACCCTGATCACCTTTCCCGGCATCGGAGCGTGCAACGACCCGGCGTCCTCGCCGCCCTCGGTCTCGTGGAATCGGGGAAGGGCGACGAGCCTCGCCGGGCCGGCTGCGGAGTCGACATAGCGCTCGTCGCCGTATCGGGCCATGAACATCTCGTGACTGGCGTCCCCGACGGAGAACGACACTCGATCCGGAGTTGCGACATCGACCGTGACCAGACCCGACCCCTCGATCAGGAAGGGCTTCGCCATCGTGTAGGAGATCTGGTGTGTCCCGTGCTCTCCCTGATACGAGCGGGTCTGTGGCGAACCAGGGGAGTTTCGCCACCCTGAGGGGATGGTGGCGAGAACCCGGGCCGACGCCCGCTCCGCCGCCTGGTCGGCGAGGGCGGCGGCCAGGGCCCCCAGTCGCTCCTCGTTCTCGTCTAGAAGCGGTCGGGCGAGCTCGGCGACATCGTGGCGTTGCAGGAAGTCGGTGTCCGTCTGCCCGCCGGCGAACTCGGGATGCTCCAGGATTCGGACCAGCAGGGCGCGGTTGGTGGTGGAGCCGTGGATCCGTGCTCGACGCAGGCTCGAGGCGAGCAGGGCGGACGCCGCCTCCCTGGTGGGAGCGTGGGCGATCACCTTGGCGATCATGGGGTCGAAGTGGACCGACACGGTGGACCCGTCGGCGATGCCCGAGTCGACACGTAGCCCGGGTACGTCGTCGAACCGGAAGTGATGGAAGGTCCCGGTCACCGGGAGGTAGTCGTTCAGCGGGTCCTCGGCGTAGAGGCGCGCCTCGATGGCGTGGCCCCGGATCGGCGGCACCTCGGCGGGCAGCCTGCCTCCCGAAGCCACCTCGATCTGCAGCCGGACCAGGTCGAGGCCGGTCACCATCTCGGTGACCGGGTGCTCCACCTGGAGGCGGGTGTTCATCTCGAGGAAGTAGAAGTCGCCTTCCTGGAACAGGAACTCCACGGTGCCTGCGCCCACGTATCCCACGGCGGCGGCGGCGTCGACCGCGGCCCGGCTCATCGCCTCCCTCAGCTCGTCGTCGAGCGCCGGGGAGGGCGACTCCTCGATGATCTTCTGATGTCTGCGCTGGATGGAGCACTCCCGCTCGTGGAGGGAGACGATCCGCCCGGTGGAGTCGCCAAACACCTGGATCTCGATGTGACGCGGGGCGGTGAGGTACTTCTCCAGGAAGAGCGTGTCGTCCCCGAAGGCTCTCTGCGCCTCCCGGCCTGCGCTCTCGATGGCTGGGGCCAGGTCCTCGGGGCGTCGCACCACGCGCATCCCCTTGCCGCCTCCGCCCGCAGACGCCTTCACCACGACCGGGTAGCCCAGCCGCGCCGCCTCGGTCCGTGGGTCGGTGGCGTGGTCGAGGGGGACGGTGGGCAGCGTGGGGACACCGGCCTGCTCCATCAGGTGCTTGGAGGCCAGCTTGGATCCCATCGTCTCGATCGCCTCCGGCGAAGGGCCGATGAGGGTGACACCGGCCTCGGCCAGCCTGCGGGCGAAGGCCGGGTTCTCTGCGAGGAAGCCATAGCCGGGATGCACCGCATCGGCACCCGTCTCCTTGACCGCGGCCATGACCGCGTCGATGTCGAGATAGGTGTCTGCCGGCGACTCACCCGCCAGCATCACCGCCTCGTCGGCCTCGACCACGTGCGGCTCCGACGCATCCGGGCCGGAGTAGACGGCCACTGTTGCAATCCCCATCTCGGCGCAGGTGCGGAAGATGCGTCGGGCGATCTCGCCCCGGTTGGCCACGAGAACCTTCGAGATCATCGGTCGGGCAGGCTACCCCCTGGCTGCGAATACGGCCCCGGGCACCGATAAACTGGGCATATGGACAACGAGACGAGATCGTCTCGGTTCCCGTCCGTCCCCGTGATCATCCTGATCGTCGTCCTCGGCCTTGGGCTGCTCACCTGGTGGGGGGTGCGAACGGTGATATCGGCGATCCCGACCCCTGGCGACATCGCCAACGTCTTCGAGCCCGAGCCCTACGAGGAGATCGGGCCGGTGACGATCACCGCCATTCGCAACCTTGCACGACTGACGACCGTCGAGACGGTGCAGTACACCATCGTCGAGAAGGGCACCGACGAGGGATGGCTGGCTTGGGCTCGCGGCGACTCGTTGCGCATGTTCGCCGTGGCCCGGATCGGCGCCGGTGTCGACCTGGCGAATCTGACCGCCGGGGACATCTCCGTGGGCGAGGACGGCGTCGTCGAGATGACGATCCCTGCCGCCACGATCCAGTACGTCGACCCCGACGAGGATTCCACCCAGGTCCTCGAGCGTGACGTGGGGATCTTCACCAGCGGGGACCCCGGGCTCGAGTCCGACGTGCGCCGGATCGCCGACGAGGTCCTCGTGGACAACGCCATCGAGGAGGGGATCCTGGACCGGGCCGAGGAGAACGCACAGTCAGTGCTCATCGACTTCCTGCTCAGCCTCGGTTACCAGGACGTGGTCATCGACTTCCTCCCCGCCCCGGTCGAGGAGTGACCGCTACATCCTGAAGACGCCGAAGCGGTCGGTGCCCTGCACGGGCCCGGAGTGGATGGCGGAGAGGGCGATGCCGAGGACGGTCCGGGTCTCTCTAGGGTCGATCAGCCCATCGTCGCGCACCCTCGCAGTGGAGAAGTAGGCCTGCTCACTCTCCTCCATCTCGGCGGTCAAAGCCGCGGTGCGGGCGGCGTCGGCCTCCTCGTCGAATGGGACACCCCTCGACTCGGCGGACTGACGCGCCACGATCGACATCACGCCGGCCAGCTGTTTCGCCCCCATCACCGACACCTTGTGGTTGGGGTAACCGAACACGAACCGGGGCTCGTAGGCGCGGCCCGACATCCCGTAGTTGCCGGCCCCGTAGGACACCCCGGCCATCAGAGAGATGTGAGGGACCTCGGAGTTGGCGACGGCGTTGATCATCTTGGCGCCGTCCTTGATGATCCCCGCCTGCTCGTACTCCTTGCCCACCATGTAGCCGGTGGTGTTGTGTATGAAGAGGATCGGGGTGTCGTATCGGTTGCACAGCTGGATGAACTCGGTGGTCTTCTTCGCCTCGTCGCCGAAGATGACCCCCTGCTGGTTGGCGACCACCCCCAGCGGATACCCGTGGAGGTACCCCCAGCCGTTGAGGATCGACGTGCCGTAGACCGCCTTGTACTCCTCGAATTCGGAGCCGTCGAGGACCCGGGCGAGGATCTCCCGCATGTCGAACGGGACCCGGAGGTCGGCCGGTATCACCCCGAGGATCTCGTCCGGGTCGTGGATGGTCTCTGAGACGTCTCTCGTGGGCCCCGGTCCGAGCTTGCGCCAATTGAAGTGGGCCACGATGTCCCGGCCCATCCTGATCGCCTCGTGCTCGTCGTCGGCGAAGTAGTCGCTGAGCCCGGAGATCCGGGAGTGCATCTCGGCGCCTCCCAGCTCTTCGTCCGTCGACTCCTCGCCCGTCGCCATCTTCACCAGGGGTGGCCCGCCCAGGAAGACCTTCGCCTGCTCCCGGACCATCACCGCGTAGTCGCACATTGCGGGGAAATAGGCGCCGCCCGCGGTGGAGCTGCCGAAGACGATCGCCACCGTGGGGATGCCTCTCTTGGAGAGACGGGTCAGGTTGCGGAACCACTTGCCCCCGACGAGGAACACGTCCGCCTGGTCGGGGAGGTCGGCGCCGCCCGACTCGACCAGGTTGAGCAGGGGGAGCCGGTTCTCCATGGCGATGTCCATGATCCGCAACGACTTGGCCAGTGTGTAGCGGTTGAAGACTCCCGCCTGGCTGGTCGGGTCGTTGGCGAGGATGGCGCACTCGACACCGTTGACCACCCCGATCCCGGTTACGACGTTGCCGCCCAAGGGTTTGTCGGTGCCCCAGGCGGCGAGGGTCGAGAGCTCGAGAAATGGAGAGTCCCGGTCGACGAGGAGCTCGATGCGCTCTCTGGGTAGGAGCTTGCCCCGGGCCCGGTGACGCTCGATGTACTTCTCCCCACCGCCGAGACGGGCCTGCTCCTGGAGTGACTCGAACTCGGCGAGCTTTGCCTCCATGGCCGAGCGATTCGACTGGTACTCCTCGGACCGCGGGTCGAGGCGCGTCTTCAGCACCTGCATTGCGGCTGAGCGTAACTGAGGGTTGTCAGCCGCTGTGGACAGCCGACTCCTGATAGGGCTCGAGCATGATGCACTCGCCAGGGCACTCCTCGGCGGACTCGATCACGTCGTCGATGAGCGCATCGGGGACACGCGCCAGCCCGCGGGCCCCGTCGGGTGCCTGTTCGCCGTCGAAGACGACCGTGCGCCCGAAGTGCTTGGACTCCTCCTTGACGACCCAGAGGCCGTCATCCCTGCCGACGAACACGTCGGGGGTGATCTCCTCGCAGATTCCGTCGCCCGTGCAGAGGTCTTGGTCGATCCAGACCATTAGCTTGGTTGCGTCGGCCATACCCCCAAGTTAGATGGTCGGATGGCGCTACCCAATTCAGACCGGAGGTGACATGGAGCAGGTGTTGGAGGGTCTGCAGAGGCGAATCGGTGAGGAGGTCGGGATCTCCGACTGGTGGGAGATCACCCAGGAGAGGGTGGACGCCTTCGCCGAGGCGACCGAGGACCACCAATTCATCCATGTGAACCCCGAGCTGGCCGCCCAGACCCCGTTCGGCGGGACCATCGCCCACGGCTTTCTCACCCTGTCCTTGACGGTGGCGATGGCGGCCGGCATCGACATGGGGTTCGGTCATCCGATGATGGCCTTGAACTACGGTCTGGACAAGGTCCGCTTCCCGGCACCGGTCCCGGTCGGCTCCAGGATCAGGGTGCGGGTCCGGCTCGACGAGGCCACCGAGGTCCCCGGGGGCATCAACGTCAAACAGACCTACACCATCGAGATCGAGGGCCAGGAAAAGCCAGGGATGGTCGCCGAGCGGCTCAGCCGTCTGTACTACTGAGCAACGGCGAGCTCAGGGACACCCAGACCGCCTCCGCGGTGGCCACGGTTGGCCCGTCGCGGCGATATGCCAGGTCAGCTCAGCGACCGGCCCCCGCCCACCACCACGACCTCGCCGGTGATGTAGGAGGAGAGCGGGGTGAGCAGGAACCAGACGACGTTGGCGATCTCATCCGGCGCTCCCATGCGCTCCAACGGGATGGTGGAGACCATGTCGGCGAGAACCTTCTCGGGGATCGCCATCGCCATCTCGGTCCCGATGAGCCCGGGAGCGATGGCGTTGACCCGGACGTGCGGGGCGAGGGACAGGGCCAGGGCCCGGGTCAGCCCGACGACGCCCCCTTTCGACATCGAGTAGTTGAACTGCCCGAAGTTGCCCAGATAGGCGCGGGAGGCGATGTTGACGATCGAGCTGCCCTCGGTGAGGAGGTCCGCCAGGGCCGTGCTCAGACGAAAGGCGACACCGAGATTGACGTCGAGGACCGCGGTGAAGTCTTCGTCGGTCATGTTGACCAGACGGGCGTCACGGGTGATGCCGGCATTGTTGACCAGGCCGAGCAGGGGAGCCCCTACCTCCTCGACTGCGGTGCGCACCGCCGCCACCCCGTCGTCACTGGTGAGGTCGACCTGGACAGGGACCATGTCGTGGTCGGTGAGGCCCAGCTCGGGGGAGAGGTCGACGCCGACCACCGTGAATGATGGGTTGGCGGCGAGCCTCGCCGCGATTGCGCGCCCGATCCCGCGGGCGGCGCCGGTGACCACGATCGACCCGTTCACGCCAGGGCCTTGCCTAGATGGGACGACCCGACCCTGATCAGCTCCCCGGTGACCCCCATCGAGCCCTCGGCCAACTTCTCGGCCCACTGCGTCACCATCCCCGGATCAGCGTCAGCGTCGTAGGCCAACACGTTGGCAGTCCAGCCCTTGCGGGATCCCTCGATGGCGGCGGTGCGCGCCGCGGAGAGAAGACCGGCCGCCACCATGGCGTTGCCCGCTCCGCGTCTCCCCAGGAGGTCGTCGTGATGGACGATGTACACGAACGACTCCTCATTGCGGGCCGCCTCCCGGCTGAGGCGAAACACCCGATCGAGCTCGGCTCGAACCTCCGTCCACTCGTCGCCGACCGGCTCGGCCCTGAACACGTTCACGGGGCCACCGCCCGTCCCTCGGAGAGCATCTTCTCGATCGTGGCGGAGTCGACCCCCGTCTCGGCGAGGATGCGCCGGGTGTGCTCGCCCAGGATCGGGGGATGACCGGAGGCGCGGGCCTGGTCGCCGTCGAGGCGGACCGGTGATCCCGTGGTTCGGACGTGGCCGGCCACCGGGTGCTCCATTTCGACCAGCATCCCATGATGTCGGGCCTGGGGGTCGTCGAACGCCTCGGGGATGGTTAAGACCCGTCCCGCCGGTAGCCCCGCCGCCCCGAGGATCTCCAGCCAGTAGTCGACCTTCTCTTCCTTGAACACCCGGGAGAGCTTGCGGATCAGCGAGTCCCGCCCAGCCATCCGCTCCGCGTTGCCCGGGTAGTCGGCGGCGAGGTCGGCACGCTCGATGGCGTCGCAGAGCAATTGGAAGTGGCGGTCGGAGACGATCGCCAGGGTGAAGTGGCCGTCGGCGGCCTCGAAAACCTGGTTGGGGGCGAGGAAGGGGCTGGCGGTGCCGATGCGCTCCGGCTGGCCGTGGGTGGCGAATGCGATCGCGTTCCAACCGCCCTGCACCGCCATCAGGCCGTCGCGCAGGGACACGTCGATGCGTCTTCCCGGTCTCGGCCTCTCCACCAGAGCCGCCGAGATGGCCAGGGCGGCGTTCGTCCCCGCCACATAGTCGCCGATCGTGGTCGCCGTCTTCCTCGGGCCGTCCTTGGCCTCGCCGGTGATCGAGATCATCCCCGACTCGCCCTGGAAGACGATGTCCACGCCGGGCCGGCGGGCATAGGGCCCGGTTGAGCCGAATGCCGAGATCACCGCATAGATCAGTGTCGGGTTCAGCTCGCGGCAACGGTCCTCACCGAGGCCGAGACGCTCCATCGCGCCGTGGCGGAGGTTGTGGACCACCACATCGGCTTTGCGCACCAGATTGTCGAGGACCCTCTTCGACACCCAGTCCCCGGTATCCACGGCGAGGGACTCCTTGCCCCGGTTGACCGCCATGAAGAATGCGGATTCCCCGTTTTGGAAGGGACCGAACTGGCGGCCGAGGTCGCCCGTCACGGGCTCCACCTTTATCACCCTCGCTCCGAGATCTGCGAGCAGCATCGTCGCATAGGGCGCCGCGATCAGGTTGCCGAGCTCGACGACGAGGATGCCGTCGAGGGGATGTTCAGACACGCTCGACGACCGTGCTGATGCCCTGGCCGACACCGATGCACATGGTGGCCAGACCGAATCTCCCCTGACGCCGGACCAGCTCGTGGATCAGCGTCACCAGGATCCTGGCCCCCGAGGCGCCCAGCGGATGGCCGAGGGCGATTGCCCCTCCGTTGACGTTCACCTTGTCGGGATCGAGACCGAGCAGACGCACCGTGGCCATGGCCTGGGCGGCGAATGCCTCGTTCACCTCGACGAGGTCGAGGTCATCGACGCCGATCCCGGCCCGCTGCAGCGCCTTCTCCGATGCGGGCACAGGCCCGATGCCCATGACGTCGGGATGGACACCTGCCGCCGCGGTGGAGACGATCCGGGCCAGGGGCGTCAGGCCATGGCGCTCCAGGCCCGACTCGGTGGTCAGGAGCAGAGCGGCGGCGCCGTCGTTCATGGGCGACGAGTTGCCCGCGGTCACCGTCCCTCCCTCCTTGAAGACGGGTGGCAGCTTCCCCAGCGCCTCCAGGCTCGTGTCGGCGCGAGGCCCCTCGTCACTCTCGATGAGGGCGAAGCTCCTGCGACGGGGGTCCTTGGGAGCTTCGATGGGCTCGATCTCCGCGGCGAGCCGTCCCGCCTCGACCGCCGCCACCGCCTTGCGATGGCTGGAGAGGGCAAATACGTCCTGATCCTCCCGGCTGACATCGTACTTGTCCGCGACCACCTCGGCGGTCATTCCCAGGGTGATAGGCGTGTAGAGCCTCTCCATCTCCGGGTTGACAAGACGCCAACCGAGGACGGTGTCGGCGGAGTCGGGCATCCCCGTGGAGAAGCCCTTCTCCGGCTTGGAGATCACGTACGGAGCCCGGCTCATCGACTCCGAGCCGCCGGCGATCATGACGTCCCCCCAGCCGGCGCCGAGGGCGTGACTCGCCGAGACCACCGCCTGCATCCCGGAGCCACACAGGCGATTGACCGTGGCTCCGGGGATCTCGATGGGCAGACCGGCGAGCAGACCCGCCATCCGGCCCACGTTTCGGTTGTCCTCGCCGGCCTGGTTGGCGGCGCCCCACTGCACGTCCTCGATCGTCCTCGGATCGACGTCGGGATTGCGCTCGAGCAGCCTGCGGATGGCATGTGCGGCCAGGTCGTCGGGGCGAACCAGCGACAGCTGGCCCCCGAGCCTTCCCATCGGGGTCCGGCACCCGTCGACGACGTACACGTCACTCATCCCCCCAATCTTGGTCGATCGGGCGCGGCCATGGGTTGCCAGTCGCGTGCCCGGCCCGGGATTGGTACGTTCCTGCCGATGGAGCGACCCGACCGACTCAACTTCACAGAGTCCGATGATGCCAACGAGCTGCTGGCGAGTGACGGGCTGGCCCTCCTGATCGGCATGCTCCTCGACCAGCAGTTCCCCATGGAGCGTGCCTTCTTCGGCCCGCAACTGCTCAGGGAGCGACTGGGCGAGGACCTCGACGAGGAGCGCATCGCCGGCTGGGATCCCGACGAGCTAGCCGCGATCTTCCGAGGCCCGCCGGCGATACACCAGTACTGGTCGGCCATGGCCAAGCGCACCCAGGCGTTGTGCCAGACGCTCGTCGACGACTACGGCGGGCGCGCCGAGAACCTGTGGGAGACGGCAGACTCCGGTGCCGAGCTGCTGAGACGTCTCAAGGCGCTCCCCGGATTCGGTGATGCCAAGTCACGGATCTTCGTCGGGCTGCTGGGCAAGCGCCTCGGCGTCCGCCCCGAGGGCTGGGAGGAGAAGGCCGCCGACTGGCCCAGCATCGCCGATGTAGCCAGTTTCGAGGACGTGGCCGTCCTGCGCGACCAGAAGAGGGCGATGAAGGCAGAAAAGGCCTGAAGTCCGCTCAATCTCCGGACGATTCCTACCGATACCAAATTCCTCACAGAGGAACACGTTGGACGGACAGAACCTTTCAGGCCAGCTTTCGGACTGGAGCATCAGTGACTTGCTCCAGATCATGCAGGTCACCAAGAAGACAGGCTCCCTCGACATAGCGGGCGAGCGAAGGGGCCGCGTCCACTTCCGCGAGGGTGCGGTCACCGGTGCCGAGCTCTCCGGTGCCAAGGGCAGCTACCGGGGCACCGACCGCGGGGCCATCGCCGACATCCTCTACGTCCTCTCCACCCTCGACTCGGGAACCTTCGCCGTCGGTCCCGCCGATGGGCCCGACACCGAGGGCCTCTCCGTCGAAGAGATCACCCGTGAGGTCGACGCCCTCCGTTCTCTCGAAGGCGAGGTCATCGACGCCGGCCTGTTCGAAGCAGCCGGGGTCCGTCTCCTCCGCTCCATCGACGGCGCCATCACCCTCGACCCGGATGATTGGCAAGTCCTGGTGACGCTCGTCCAACCGTTCACCTTCGACTTCCTCGAATCCCAGGTCGGGAGGGGTGGCGCCGTCCGGATCTTCCACACCCTGCATCGGCTCGGTGTCGCCGAGGCCATCGCTGCCGACGACGAGTCGGAGTGGCTCGACAAACTCGCCGGTGGTCTCACCAGTCAGTCCGAGCCGACCTGGCTCGAGCAGGTTCCCGAGGAGAACGGGGCCAAACACGTCGCCGCGGCACCCGAGCCCGAGCCCGCACCAGCGCCGGCGCCCGAGCCCGCTCCCCAGCCCGAGCCGGTGGCGGCCGCCCCCGAGCCGGAGCCGGAACCCGAGCCCGTCCCCCCACCGCAGCCAGCCGGCATCCGGGGAGTCTCCGCTCCGGCATCCACCACGCTCACCGACGGCGTGTACGACGAGATCCGCCGTCTCCGGAGCAAGGTCGCCGAGAAGTAGCCCGGCGCCGGGGCGGTAGCCTCGCCCCGCCATGCCCGAGCTCAGTCCCTGGACCCCGCATCGGCCCTTGTTCATCGGCATCGCCGGAGGGTCGGGATCGGGCAAGACCACGATCGCCGAGGAGCTGGTGGCGCGTCTCGACGGTCGGGTGGCGCTGCTCCGCCACGACTCCTACTACCGGCACATGATCCATCTCAGCTTCGAGGAGCGCGGCCGGGTCAATTGGGATCACCCCGACTCCCTCGAGACGGAGTTGCTGGTCGAACATCTGGAGGGACTGCGGTCGGGGGTCGCCATCGAGCACCCCGTGTACGACTTCGCCGCCCATCTCCGCTCGGAGGTGACCATCCGTGTGGAGCCGGCGCCCGTGATCGTGGTCGAGGGAATCCTGGTCCTCGCCGAGCCCGATCTGCGTGCCGAGCTCGACCTGAAGATCTACGTCGACACCGATCCCGACCTCAGGCTCGCCCGCCGTCTGCAACGTGACATCGCCGAGCGGGGGCGCTCAGTCGAATCGGTGGTGGAGCAGTATTTCGAGACGGTGCGCCCCATGCACGTCGAGTTCGTGGAGCCGTCCCGTCGCTACGCCGACCTCATCATCCCCGAGGGGTACAACCCGGCGGCGGTCGCCACCGTCGTCGAGTTGATCCGCTCCCGGCTCCACTAGGGCCGGGCTCGCTCATTCGATCAGCCAGATCTCTTCCTGGCGACCGTCGAGGAAGAGGATCCCGTCGCCGTCGAGGAATGCGTCCTCCTCCAGCATGATCCTTCCCGCCTGGTCGTCCCACTCGGCGATGGTCAGTTCGACGGCAAGCTCGATCGACCATGCGGTGTCTCCCGAGATCGGATAGTCGCCGGCGCCGTCCACCCGGTCTTGTTTGTCCCACAAGCCGATGGTCGACCCGGCGGCGTGGCCATGCAGTCCGATCGGGTGGGTGTAGACGATGGGCCGTATCGACTCTGCCCGGGCCCTCTGCAACGTGGCGGTGAGCGCCTCGTTGCCGCTCCTGCCCGTCTTCATCTCCGACATGAGCAGGTCCTGGAGACGATTCGCCTCACCGAGACCTGTGACGAACGAGGCGGGCGCCTCGTGTTCTCCCGGGAGCAAGACGTAGCCGTGCTGCTGCTGATCGGTGTGATAGCCGTGGCGCACTATCCCGAAGTCGATGTGGATGAGGTCGCCCCGCTCGATGACCCGGTCCATGACCTCGTCGGCGGGGGAGCGCGGGCCGTCGCCGCGTCTCTGCACTGTCACCCCGGGGTGGAACCAGATCCCGTAGCCGGAGTCGAGCGAGCTCTGGGCCAGCCACCACGCCACGTCCTGGGTCGTGGTCTTCCCCGGAGTCACGACCTCGGAGGAGAGCGCCCGACGCAACAGGCCGTGGGAGAGGGAGCACGCCTCGGCCATGTCCGGGACCTCTTCGGGCAGCCGGCGCTCCAGCCAGCCGATGGCGAGCGACTCCGCCGGGGCGAGGCGATGGTCGTCGAGCGTCTGCACCAATTGGCGATGCTCGCTCGAGGTGAGCCCGTCGGCCAGTCCGAACACGTCGGATGTGTTGATTCCGATGGTCCCGGTGATGTCGGAGAGGAAGTCGGCCAGGGCGGCCCATTGATCGGGCTCTTCGCCCGGGTCCCACACCGAGGGGAACGGCCCCACCGGGTAGCGGGAGATGGCGCCTCTCACCCTGCCGTAGTCGGTGAAGACGAGCAAGGTGCGTCGTCGCGCCGTGCCCAGCCAGGTGGCGGGGAGCATGGTCCGGGCCACTGGGTCCTCGTTGTACTCGCGGGCGTCGATGACCCACGCCGCGAAATCGTGGGCGGACATCAGCTCCGGCACGATCGCATCCAGCCGGCGCGTCAACAACTCGTCGCGACGGAGGGCGACAGACCTGACGTCCATTGCGAGCGAAGGTACCAGCCCTCTTAGAATCGCCCTCGTGAGCGAGCGGTCGAGTGTTGCAGTGGTCGGTGTCGGTGCCATGGGTGAGGCCCTGGTCTCGGGTCTGCTCGGAGCCGGCTGGGACCCTTCCGAGATCAAGTTGTGCGTTCGTCGCATGGACCGTGGCGACGAGCTGTCCCACAAGACCGGCTGCCGCGTCTTCCTCGACCCGGTCGAGGGTGCCAGGGGGAGTGACGTCGTGGTCATCGCGGTCAAGCCCCGCGACGTCTCCGATGTGCTCAAGACGCTCGCCGGCGAGGTCGGTGACGGCCAGACCATCATCTCCCTCGCCGCAGGCGTGACCACGGGCGCCTACGAGGCACAGCTCGGCGCCGTCCCGGTGGTGCGGGCCATGCCGAACACCCCGGCGCTGGTCCGTGAGGGGGTCACCGGCATCGCCCCCGGGAATCACGCCGGCACCGAGCATCTCGAAAAGGCGCGTGAGATCCTCGGCGCGGTGGGCACGGTCCGCATCATGGAGGAGACCCTCATGGATGCGGTGACGGCCGTGTCCGGGACCGGGCCCGCCTATGTGTTCCTCCTCGCCGAGGCGCTGACCGAGGCGGCGATGCGGGAGGGGCTGCCACGCGACGTAGCCGAGAACTTCGTCCACCAGACGATCAGGGGCGCCGGTCATCTCCTGACGGAGACCGGGAAGAGCCCTGCCCGTCTTCGTCACGAGGTGACCTCTCCGGGAGGGACCACCGCGGCCGCGGTGCACGTCCTCGAGGAGAAGGGATTCCGCGCCCTCGTCGAGGACGCGGTGCGTGCCGCCGCCGTCCGTGCCCGCGAGCTCGGAGGCGGGGCCTGAGCCTGTTCTCGAAGGCCACCATGGCGGTGGCCGGTGCGGCACCCGTCGAGAAGCTCTTCACCTCCACTTCACCGGGCCGGGCAGTAGCCGAGCGCTTCGTCGCCGGCGACACGCTCGACCAGGCGATCGCCGTGGCCCGGCAGCTGAACCAGGAGGGCTTCCTGGTGTCCCTCGACCTGCTCGGCGAGGAGGTTCACGACCGCGATTCGGCCCTGGCCGCGAACAAGGAGTACCTGGAGAGCCTGGACCGGATCCGCGACGAGGGACTCGACGCCAACATCTCGGTGAAGCCGACCCAGCTCGGGCTCGCCATCGACGAGCGGCTGGCGATGGATGCGATCTCCGAGTTGGGCGCCCGGGCCGGCGAGGTGGGGACCACGGTGACCATCGACATGGAGAGCTCTCGCTACACGGAGGCCACGGTCAGGCTCTTCGAACGTGGCCAGGAGGCGAGCGGGAACTTCGGCGTCGCCCTCCAGGCCGCCCTCCGTCGGACCCCGGCCGACCTGGAGAGACTCATCCCATTGGGGGGACACATCAGGCTGTGCAAGGGCGCGTATGTCGAGCCCGAGGAATTGGCCCTTCAATCCAGCTCCGGGATCGACGCCGCCTTCGCACGCCAGCTGCGCACCCTCATGGAGGCGGAGTCCACGATCCCGGCAGTGGCGACTCACGACTCCGACCTCATCGAGTTGGCCGTCGACCTGGCCGGCCGACGTCGGGGACCATTCGAGCTCCAGATGCTCTACGGCGTGCGACGGGACCTGCAACGCAGGCTGATCTCGGAGGGCCATCCGCTGCGGATCTATCTGCCGTTCGGCTCGCAGTGGTACCCGTATCTCACCCGCCGACTCGCCGAAAGGCCCGCCAACGCCCTCTTCCTCGCCCGAGCCCTCTTCTCCAGGGACTGACCTGTGCCGGGCTGAGGCGGTGTGGCCGAGTTGCCCTTTCCAGGACATCGGGCGTCCGTACGATCCCCCCATGCCCACTCGTGACAGCGACTTCGAGACATTGCTCGGCCCGGATCGTCGCAAGCTGCCGCGGCCGAGGGGCCTGGCGGCATGGATCACCGTCATCGCCGGCCTGGTCGGCATCGGGCTGGTCATCCTCTGGCCGACCGACCTGCCCGAGCTCGATCTCACCGAGGTCGGATTCGCCGAGGACACGGTCAGGGCCACGACCGAGACCGCCGGCTCGGCCGGATGCTCCTACGCACCCGACGTCGACTGTCTCGTCTACGAGCTCAGGCTCGTCGAAGAGCCCCTCGGTGAGGTCGTCGTCCTCGAGTTCCCTGACGAGCCCGGGCAGCCGAGACTCGAGGTCGGGGGCACCGTGTTCCTGTCCGCTGTCGAATTCGACGACGGGACGATGGACTACCAATACGCCGACCAGGATCGGCGCTTCTTGCTGCTCGCCCTCGGTCTCGGATTCGCATTCTCGGTAGTTGGGCTGGGCCGGAAGCGGGGCATCGCAGCTCTCATCGGGTTGGGGCTCAGTCTCGCCGCGCTGCTGTGGTTCATCCTTCCCGCCATCGTTTCCGGTGAGGACGCGGTGCTCGTAGCCCTCATCGGCGGTGGAGCGATCGCTCTCGTCTCGCTGTATCTCGCTCACGGGCGCAACCCTCTGACCCACGTCGCGGCCATCGGGGCATTCTCTGCTCTGGTGCTCTGTGCCGGTCTGTCTTGGCTGGTTCTGGGGATCGCTGCCTTCTCAGGGTTGGTGAGCGAGGAGGCCTTCTTCCTGCAGGCGATACCGGGTCTGGATCTCAACGGACTGCTGCTGGCAGGGATAGTCCTTGGCGCGATAGGAGCCCTCGACGACGTGACGGTCACCCAGGCCTCGGCAGTGTGGGAGATCCACGCCGCAAATCCAACGCTCGACTCGACCCAGCTCTTCGAGGCAGGCCTGCGAGTAGGGCGGGATCACATCGTGTCCACGGTCAACACGCTCCTCCTCGCGTATGCAGGCGCCTCGCTTCCCCTCCTGATCTTCTTCTCGTTGTCGTCGCAGTCCCTCGGGTTCATCGCAAGCTCCGAGGTAGTGGCGGTCGAGATCGTCCGCACCCTGATCGGCTCGATCGGGCTCGTCGCCGCAGTTCCGGTGACGACATGGCTGAGTTCCCGGGTGGTGATGTCGGATAGTGGGACATAGCCCGCCCGCCCGGGCCTCCCCCTAGGAGTCAGGGAGACCCGGGTAGACGGATCCGGTGCCGATGAGCCCCTAGTTCGGAGGTGCTCAGGCAGCCTTGTCAAGCGGGCTGCGCCTCTCGGGCAGGGCCAGACGCTCACCTAGTGCGATGAGCGAGTGGCCGATTGCCCGTCGCAGACCGAGACGACGCTGTTCCAACGGCTCCGGTGACCTGAAGCGCCGACGTCGGTACTCGGCATGCAGGTGGCCGGCGGTCGATACGAAGTCTCTAAGCATGGTTCACGGGCTCCGGATCGGTGTGGAGGTACGAGTCGAGGAAGGATGCGGCGTCGCCGAGCACCTGCTCACGTAGGGCGTAGACCCGATGCTTGCCGGTGCCCTCTTCGGACGGGAGTCGGATCCGGATCAGCCCAGCCCCCCGTAGCAGGCCGATGTGGTGATGGACCGTCGACTTGGTGAGCCCGAGCATGTCGGTGAGCTCGTCGAGCGAAGTCTCGCCCTCGCTGAGCCGGCGGAGGATGCGAAGCCGCTTCTCGTCGCTCAGCGCCTTGTAGAGACGGACCACCCAGGAGGGGGCGGCCTCGGGGTCGCTGTTGATGAACTCGTCGGCCACCCCGTAGTAGACGATCAGGTTCCCCCGGTGACCGTCGAGCAGGGACAGCGGTCTGGTGACGACAGACGGGATCAGGACCACCCGATTGATCCCGAGAGGGATCTCGAAGTCGATGCCACTGGTGACCTCCTCGACCACCTCCTTGGCACTGCCCCGGGCAGGTGCGGCGCGGCGGGCCGCGGCGGCCCGGCTGATCGCCCCGGCGAACTCGTCCTCGAACACGGAGAAGACCTCCGTGCGAAATCGGCGCAGGCACCCGACATACCTTCCAGGAAGTCCCTCGGTCGCGGTGATCCAGAGCAGGTGGTCGACGAGCTCGGGCTTCTCCGCGGCGTATTCACCCAGTAACTCGGTGATCGCCGCCCGATCGCCCTCGGCGGCCTTTTCGACCAGGGCCTGATCGTCGTCGTGGGAGTGGTATCCGATGAGCCAGCGACGCATGCGGTTGTCGTCGATCGAGTCGAGCCAGCCGAACACCCGGTCCGGGTCGTGGGGATGGGGCGCGGAGAGCATGAGGCTGGAGAGGGCGAGCCAGTTGCCACCCCATGGCCCGCCCAGGGTCTCGATCTCGGTGGTGAGCTCGGCCCCGGTCTGCTCGCGCACACGATCGAGCCACTCCTGACCCAGGTCCTGTGCGGTGTTGGTGTCTTTGGGGCTGAACGCCGACCATATGGCGAGCACGATCTCGTGGGTGACATTTCCCTCGATCTCGAGGGGGAGACGTCGCGGCGCACTGGTCAGGTCGCGCACCTTCTCGCTGGTGATGATCAGTTCAGGGCTCTCGGAGGGACACATGATGTTCGATGAGTTTCGAATCATAGCATGTCAGAAAAACCTGATTCTGTCCAGGCGAATTCGATGATCTTCGTAACGAACCCCTCACGGATCGAACTTGGTCGTAGATTCCCGGCTTTCTCGACAGGATTCGGCCCATATACGGGTCCCACTACCTGAGGTTGCGTCGCCCCTACACTCGCCGGCCATGGCCCGACCCCGTCCCAGAGCCGTCGTCGTCCTCGAGGTGCTCGGTGCCGTTGGGGCGCTGGGCACCCTCGCCCTGGGTTTTCTGGGGACTCTCGTCGAGCATCCCGACGTGGAGGTGGGCCGGGTGGTCTTCGGGAACGTTCCCGGAGCCCTGGTCTTCGTCTTCTACGTCGGGACGGCCTCCTTCGTCTGGCTGGCCTTCCATCTCTTCGCTCTCAGGGCCGCAGGCTGGGAAAAAGGCCTCGGGGAACGACGAGGCGGGCAATGGCGGCGACGTCTTCGCCGCTTCTACGAGGGGATCTCGATGCGTACCGTGATGCGCGACCCCAGGGCCGGGATGATGCACTCGATGATCTACTACGGGTTCGTCGTCCTCTTCCTCGGGACGGTCACCCTCGAGATCGACCACATCCTCCCCGTTGGCCTCAAGTTTCTGGAGGGGAACGTCTACCTCGGCTACTCGGCAATCCTCGACCTTGCAGGCCTGGTGTTCCTCGGCGGTCTCGCCCTCGCCGTCCTCTTTCGCTACGTGATCCCGACGTGGAGGCTCAGGTCGAAGACGAAGCCACAGGACGCCGCCCTCCTCGGGCTGCTGGCACTGATCGGGGTGACCGGTCTCCTGGTGGAGGCGGCCCGGATCTCCTCCTCGGGCCGGCCCGGCTTCGAGACCTGGTCCTTTGTCGGGTACCCGCTGTCATTCCTCTTCGATCCGGTCGATGCCGGCGACTGGCACCGGTTCCTCTGGGCCAGCCACGTGATGAGCTTTCTCGGGTTCCTGGTGCTGCTGCCTCTCACCAAGCTCCGTCACATGTTCACGTCGCCGGCGAACCTCTATCTGTCGGCGCGGGAGCGGCCCAAGGGGGCGATGCGGGAGATGCCCAACCTCTTGGAGGCGGAGGACGTCGAGACGGTGGGGGCGAGCCTGGTCTCCGATCTCACCTGGAAGCAGATCTTCGACACGGACGCCTGCACGATCTGCGGGCGGTGCACGTCGGTCTGCCCGGCGAACATCACCGGCAAGCCGTTGGATCCCAGGGAGATGATCCTCAAGTCGGGTGAGGTCGCCGCGGCCATGGCCGGGGTCACCCCGCCGGTGTCGACCAACGCGGTGGTCGAGGGCAACGGCGCCCTCTTTCAGAGGATCAGGCCCGAGGAGGTGTTCGCCTGCACGACCTGCAAGGCCTGTGACGAGATCTGCCCGGTGGACATCGAGATCCTCGATCGCATCCTCGACATGCGGCGCCACCTGACGCTGATGGAGTCGGAGTTCCCCGCGGAGCTGGGCAAGGCGTTCGTGGCCATGGAGAACCAGTCCAACCCGTGGGGCATGAGCCAGCAGGCACGTGCCGACTGGACCAAGGAGCTCGACTTCGAAGTGCCCGTCTTCGGAGTGAACGGCAAGGACAGCGCAGAGTTCCTCTGGTTCGTGGGGTGCGCCGGCTCCTTCGACGATCGCAATACCGCGGTCTCGGTGGCACTGGCGCGACTGCTCCACAAGGGAGGGATCGACTTCGCGATCCTCGCCCAGCGAGAGCTCTGCAACGGCGACCCGGCCCGGCGGGCGGGCAACGAGTTCGTGTTCCAGCAGCTGGCGCTGCAGAACATCGAGACCTTCGCCGAGGTCGGGGTGAAGAAGATCATCACCCAGTGCGCCCATTGCTTCAACACCCTGGCCAACGAGTACCCCCAATTCGGCGGAGAGTACGAAGTCGTGCATCACAGCCAGCTCCTCGCCGAGCTCCTCGCCCAGGGGCGGCTGGAGGAGCCCGTCAAGGCCAACGGCGAGACGAAGAAGATCGCATATCACGACGCCTGCTATCTCGGGAGGCACAACGACGTATACCTCGCACCCCGCCGGGTGGTCGGCGGGTCGGGCAACCAAGTCGTCGAGATGCCCCGTCACGGGACCCGGGCCCTCTGCTGCGGGGCGGGTGGCGCACGCTTCTGGATGGAGGAGAAGACCGGCAAGAAGGTCAACATTGAACGCGCCGAGGAGGCCCTGGCCACCGAGGCGGACGAGATCGCCGTTGCCTGCCCGTTCTGCTTCGTCATGCTCGACGACGGAGTCAAGGAGCTGGGAAGAGAGGACGTACGGGTGCGGGACATCGCAATGATCCTCGCCGACGGTCAGTGACCGACCCTGCACAGTGCCCGCCCGCCGCTCCCTCGTCGTGACCATCCTCACCCTGATGGCCACGGCCTGCTCCTCGGGCATGGCACCGTCGCCCACGGACCCCCACCCCTTCGTCGCCGTCACGACGGCAGCAACCTCGACCACCACCACGCTCTCCGTCACCGACGCGATCGTCGCCTATCGGGAATGTCTCGCCGATGAGGGGGTGTCGATCGGTGAGATAACACTCGATGCGCGGGGCCGCCCGCGGATGGCCCTGGCCCTCGCCGATCTCGACCTCACGGACAGCGCCACGCTCGCCGCCCTCGAGACCTGTGCTCCCATCCTCGCCTCGGGGCTCCTCGACCTCGATGCGGACCCCGAGCTGATGTCGATGGTGCGGGCCGATCTGGAGAGCCTGGCCGAATGCATTCGTGACCGCGGCGTCCCCGACTTTCCCGACCCGGTCCCCGACTTCGACGGCGTCGGCCCGCCATTCCCGGTCAACCTGATCCCATGGGCCGACCCGGCGTTGCCCGACGCCATGGCCGATTGCTCCCTGATCGATGGAGATTCCCGCTGATGATCAGGTACCTCCTGAGGCGGCTCGCCTCCGGCCTGTTGACGCTGTTCTTGTTCGTCACCGTCCTCTTCTTCCTCGTCGACGCGGTGCTCCCCGGTGACTTCGTCACTTCGCTCGGCCCGATGACCGCCGATCAGGCAGCAGACGTGAGAGACGAGCTCGGTATCGACCGCCCCCTCTACCTCCAGTACCTCGACTGGCTCGGGTCCGTGGCCACCCTGGACCTGGGCACGTCGTTCGAGGGGCCGGGTGTGTGGGATTCGATCTCGGCGGCGCTCCCTTCGACACTCCTGGTGCTGGCCGTCGGGCTCTCGCTCGCCTTCGTCCTCGGGGGCTGGCTGGGACGGGCCAGCGCCTATCAGCGCTCCTCGCTCGTTTCAGGGCCTCTGACCTTCGTGGCGATCCTGTTCCTCACCGCCTTCCCGCCAGCCCTCGCTTTCACCCTGGAGCACTTCCTGCAGAGCAGTTTCCCCTTCGAGATGGGGTCGTTCGGTGCCATCGACGAACAGCTCTGGTTCTCTTCCGACCTCACCCCCGCCGGTGTCATGTGGCGCATGCTGGCGGTGCTGGCCGGGGTGTTCGCCGTGCTGTGGGGCATCGAGCAGCTGGTGCGAAGGACCCTGCGCCGCGACATCCCCCGTCTCCTCTTCCTCGCCCTCATGGTGGCGACACCCTTGCTCCTCTGGCGTTGGATGGGTCTGGGCGAGCGGGTCGGCGATCTCGCCGCCACCATGACCCTCCTCCTCGTCGGGGTCGTGCTGCTGACGTTCGGGGACGTGCTGTTGGTGACCAGGGCTGCGATGGACGACGCCCTCCTCGAGGACTACGTGATGGTGGCGAGGGCGAAGGGCATGCCCGAGCGCCAGGTGCGGGATCGTCATGCCGCCCGCACCTCGGTGCTGCCGGTGCTGAGCAGGTTCACCGTCTCGATCCCCTACTTCATGACCGGGCTGGTGATACTCGAAGCCGCCTTCGGCGGTGTCGGCGCCGACTCGGGCATCGTCAGCGTGACCCAGCAGTTCTTCGGCCCGCCTGGCATGGGAGTGGTCATCTTCGACGCGGTCCGCACCCAGGACACGCCGATGATCGTGGGCTCTCTGCTCGTCGTGGGAGTGCTCACCGTGCTGGTGCGCACCTCTCTGGACGTCGCCCATGCTGCGCTCGACCCCCGGATCCGGCTCCACGGAGAAGACGATGGCAGATGACCGGCCCGCTTTCGGGGGGAGTGGACCGGGCTCGATCGCCATCTTCGTCGAGAACAGGTGGGCACTGGCCGGGCTGGCGATCATCGTCGTGTTCTCGCTGATGGTCGTGCTCCACCCGCTCCTGATGGTCACGCTCTGGGCGGGTAAGACCGGCATCTACGATCCGGCGACCGGATACGACGCCCCGATCCTGGAGGCGACTGTGGTCGAGACGGTGACCGATCCGACGACCGAGATCTCCCTCGTGGCGGCCCGGGTCTCCGATATCACCGCCAACGTCGGCGATCGGATCGAGATACCGCTCCAGCCGGCGCCACCCAGCGGGAATCATTGGCTGGGGACCGACGCCTTCGGTCGCGACGTCTTCTCGATGCTGCTCGCAGGAGCGTGGCCGACATTCATCATCGGGCTCGGCGCAGCCGTGGTGTCGGCGGTCGTCGGCACCGCGATGGCGGTGGCCTCGGCGACCTTCCAGGGGAGGACCGATCGGGCCCTCTCCCGTGTCTCGGACATCCTGCTGCTCCTCCCCGCACCGCTGGCGATGATCATCCTCGCCGGGGGGACGGCCGGTGAGTTCCTGACCCCGCTCAACTTCGGGATCATGTACGGAGTCCTCAGCGGCGCCAGCACCGGGGCCATCGTCCTGCGCTCCCATGCCCTGGCCACGGTGGAGCGGCCCTTCGTCGATGCGGCCCGTGTCTCGGGTGCCCGCGGCTGGTACCTGGCGAGGCGACACCTGGTCCCGCACATGATCCCCCTGGCCGCGGTGACCATGGTCACGTCCGTCGTCGGGGCCGTGGTCGCCCATGGCTTCGCATCCTGGCTCGCCTACAGCGACGACCTGACCAATTGGGGCGCCATGATGTTCGTCGCCGTCGGCTTCTCGGCACTCCAGGGCACGTTCGCCTGGAACGTCCTCATCGCCGGGGCAGGGGCGATCTCACTGTTCTGCGCCGGGTTCTACATGGTCTCCCTCGGTCTCAAGGATGTGGCGTTTCGTGGCTCGGACCGTGGCTCCCCCCGCCCCGGATGGGCGGGGAGACGCCCACGTGTGCCGGTCTGATCACGCCCTAGTGTTGGCACCGGAGGTCGCACCGCAGGCGTCTGCAGATCCGAGATGACGACACATCCCAGCCCAGTGATCGTCCCCGGCACCGACGAGGACATCGACCTCGACAAGCCATGGCAGGTCGTGGTGTGGAACGACCCGGTCAACACCATGACCTACGTGGTCTACGTCTTCAGGAAGCTGTTCGGCTACGACGAGACGAAGGCCACCGAGCTGATGCTCCAGGTCCACCACGAGGGACGTGCCATCGTCTCCGACGGGCCCCGGGAGAAGGCCGAACTCGACTGCTTCCGGCTCCACAACCACGGTCTCTGGGCGACTCTGGAGCAATGAGCCACTTCGAGTCCGCAGCCGACGGGATCAGGGTGGAGCTGACTCCAGAGGAGCGGATCTTCCTCGGTGACGTGCTGCCGCTCCTCGCCGGTATCGGCGCACCCGGCTCCGATCCCGCAGCCGACCGGCTGACGGTGCCGGTCTACCTCGACGATCCCGATTCCAATGAGGAGTGGTGGCGTCTCATGGGGTCGGACCTCGACGCCGCCCGACGCTCGGATCGCGCCGTGTTCCACAAGACCGTCATGTCGGAGGAGCCATTGACCATCGACGACGAGGAGGCGAACGCCGTGCTCCGCGTGCTCAACGAGGCACGTCTCGCCCTCGGTGCCCGGCTCGGGATCGACGTCGAGTCCGACCACGACCAGCTGCCGGAGGAGAGCCGTCAGGTCATGGATTATCTCGGCTGGATCCAGGAGGAGCTCACAATCGAGCTGATGCGTCGTTTGTGACGCGTCGCCGGCGGGGTTGTGTAGGTTCGGCCAGGCAGGGTGACGAACGCTGAGACGGAGGCCCGTTTGGCAGGCGATCGCATTGCCGATCTGAGAAGCCACGAGGGGGCACTCATCTCGGTGTACGCGGGAAGGCCCAGCCCGGGCGGGTTCGGCGCTCTCCTCTCCGATCTCGTCAAGCCGATCCGGGAGCGTTCCGAGGAGTTCGACCGGCGCGTGCAGAAGAGCGTCCGGGTGGACACCGAGAGGATCCACGACCTCGCCGAGCAGCTCGAGATCGACTCGGCCCCGGGGTTCGCCATCTTCGCCTCCGACATCGACGGGACATTCATCCTCGAGCCACTCGACCATCCCGCCCCGAATGTGGCGACCATCGGGCCTCGCCCCTACATGCGCCCCCTCCGGGCGATGCCCCGGCCGTTGCGCAGCGCCATCCTGGTGGCCGACCGGACCACTGCCCGCACCTTCGTCGCCGTCGAGGGGATGATCGACGAGCTGCACGCCCCCATCGGCGCCGACATCGGCAGCCGGAATTGGGGTGGGTTCTCGGGGTACGACGAGCACACGGTCAGGTCACGGGCAGACGAGGTCAGCGCCAGGCTGTGGAGGGAGGCGGGCGACCGTCTTCTCGAGCGGCACATGGAGCGGAGCTTCGACTATCTGCTCGTCGGCGGTCACGACGAGATGGTCGACGAGATCGCCCGGACCCTCCATCCCTATCTGGCGAGGCTGCCGAGGGAGAGCTTCGGCGCCAACCCACAGTCGATCCAGATCCCCCGTCTGCGGGCGGAGGTCACCGCCCTGGATCAGGAGATTAGGCGACGTCGCCAGGCCGCCCTTGCCGGCCGGGTGTGCGACGTCGCCTGGAGCGGAGGGAACGCCGTCCTCGGGCTGACCGATGTGATCGCGGCGGCCAACGCACAGGCCATCGACACCCTCGTCGTCGCAGGGCCTTTCTCCCGGCCCGGGATGATCTGTGACAACTGCGGGTATCTGGCGAGAGACGGCCAGGACTGCCCGGTTTGCGGGGCCCGGCTGTTCCACATCGACGATCTGGTCGCGGCCTTGATGGAGGCGACGGTCGCCGCCGGCGGCTCGGTGCACCAGGTCTCGGTGGCCTCGCCACTCGACCGCGAGGGCGTGGGAGCCTTAACGCGCTTCCCGGTGCCCGGCTAGCTCTCACTAGATTCGCGCCATGTCCACAGCCGCCGTCGTCCTGGCTGCCGGCGGCTCGACACGACTCGGCCGCAGCAAGCAACTGGAGCCGTGGGGCGAGTCCAATCTCCTCGGCCATGTGCTGGCCCGCACCTTCGAGTTCCCGGTCGACGAGGTCTGGGTGATCCTCGGCCACGATGCCGAGCGGATCCTCGCCGAGTCCGATCTCGGCGATGCCTATGTGGTGGAGAACCTGGAATGGGAGGAGGGGATCGCCTCCTCGCTCCGGGTGGGTCTCGACGCGCTGACCCGCCTGTCCCGATGTGAGATCGCCCTCATCGTCATCGGCGACCAGCCCGACATCCCGGTGGAGGTGGTGGAGGAGCTGTTGGCATCCCATCAGCGGTCGGGCAAGCCGGTGTCGATCCCCAAATACCGGTACACCCGAGGGAACCCGGTGCTGGTGGATCGTTCCCTGTGGGCGAGGGTGATGTCACTCGAGGGCGACGACGGGGCGCAGCGGCTGTGGCAGGCTCATCCGGAATGGGTCAACGAGGTGTGGTTCCCAGGCTCCGCCCCGCGCGATGTCGACACCGAGGCGGATGTCGCCGAGTTGAGACCACGCCACTCCGCCTGATTCGGCCGCGATGGTGTGGTCTATATTCGGGTATGGCGATCGAGGTCTGCGACAGAAGGGTGAGATGGCTCGGATCGATCAAGTCGCTGGTATTGATCATCGACAGGCGACCAAGCTGCGCAAGGCCGGGATACGCACGAGCAAGGCGCTGACCGAGTCAGCGGCAACCCGCCGAGGCCGGTCCCATCTGGCCAAGGAGACCGGGCTGAGCCCCAAGGACCTCCAGCTCTGGGTCCACCACGCCGACCTGCTCCGTGTCCGTGGGGTGGGAGCCGAGTACGCCGCGCTGCTGGTGGAGGCGGGTGTCGACACCCTGCGTGACCTGCGACGGCGCAACTCGACCGCGCTCCTCGCCAAGATCATCGGCATGAACGGGGCGCAGAAGGTGGTGGAGCGGCTCCCCACCGAGTCGATGGTCGAGGCATGGATCACAGCCGCCGGTGAGCTGGAGGCTTCGATCAACGGCTGATCGGCGGTCCCGGCGAGTCGAACGCGAGAGAGGGGCCCCGGAGGGCCCCTCTCTCATCGTGAGGAGGAGTGAGCTCAGGAAGTCTTGGCCTTGGCGGCCGTCGACTTCGCCGGGCTCTTCTTCGCAGCCGAAGACGACTTGGTCGTCCTGGCGGCAGAAGCCTTGGCGGCCGGCTTCTTGGCGGCCGGCTTCTTGGTGGCGGTCTGCTTGGCGGCCGGCTTGGTGGTTGCCGGCTTGGCCGCAGACGCCGGTGCGGTCTCGGAGGCCTCTCCCTCCCGCTCCGGGCGGAACGAGCTGCGCCAGGTGGCGAGCATGTCCTCCAGCTGGTCGCGCAGCTTGCTCACCTGCTCCTTGGCCTGGTCGAAGTCGACCTTCTGGGAGATCTCCTCGACGACCTTCCCCTCGCTGATCCGGGTGACGATCTTCTCGCCTTCGGCGGCCCAGTCGTCGATGGCCTTGGTGGCAGCCTCGGTGTAGGTGCCGGCCTCCTTGGAGACCTTGCCTCTCAGTGTGGCGACCTGGTCGCCCACCTTGCGGGCGGCGACCACGGGGGCCCCGACCGCGGCGTACAGAACGTTCTTCGCTTGCATCTCTGTCTACTCCTGTCCTTCTGACGTATTCACATCGTTCCGGGCCAGCGCCCGGTACATGTCGAGCAGCACCTTCTTGTGCTCACCGGTCAGTCGCTCGTCGCTCTCGATCGCTTCGAACACCGTCGCCGGTGGCAAGTCCTCGTCGATCAGTCCCGCCCTCCGATAGAGGGTGTTGGACGAGATCTCGAGGGCGCGGGAGAGATTCCTGAGAATCTCCGCCGAGGGCTTGCGAATCCCTCTCTCGATCTGGCTCAGATAGGGATTCGAGATCCCCGACTTCTCGGCCAGCCTCCGCAGCGACAGGTTCGCCCGCTCTCTCTGGGCCTTGATGAACTCACCCAGGTCGCCATGCTTGCTCTCGTTCATCTCATGTGAGCGTACAGCAAGCTGCTAACTATTGCAAGCGGAGTGCTGTCCGTTGGCTCAGCTCACGTTGGCGCCGAAGGCCCGCCCGATCAGCCAGGCGAGCACGCCACCGAGCCCGGCCACCACGAGATTCTCCAGACCGGATCGGAGCCAGGCGGTGCGCGCCACACGTGCCTTGACCACGCCGACCAAGAAGAGACCGGACACGGCGAAAATCGTCGCCCAGATGAGGGCGGTGGTCGCATCCTGGGCGATCACGAACGGGATCACCGACGGTGCCGAGCCGGCGAGGAAGAGCAGCCCCGACATGCCCATCGCGCGGAAGGGGCTGCGACGCTCCGAGTCGACCACGCCGAACTCGAGAGCGGCCATCGCATTGAGCAGGGCCTGGTCGTTGGTCTCGAACCCGGCGATCACCCCGTCGAGGTGTTCGGGTCTGATCCCCATGTCGGAGAAATAGCCCCGGAGCTGGTCCAGCTCCAGGTCCCGGAACTCCTTGATGTGCGTCTGCTCCAGATCGAGCTCGGCGGCCAGCACCTCGTCCTGTGACTTGGTCGCCAGGTACTCGCCGGCGGCCATCGAGACTGCGCCGGCGATGGCCCCGGCGATGGCGGTGAGCAGGACCTCGGTTCGCCCGAGCCCGCCACTGACCACACCGACCACGAGCAGGAAGACCGATACCAGGCCGTCGTTCACACCGAGGACGATGTCCCGCCAGTACTGGCGGCTCTCGCCTATGTGTGGGGTGTACCCGGTCGGGTATTGCTCGGTGACGCCCACGGGTGCGATGGTAGGCCGCGACGGCGGAGGGCAGGCGCCGGGCTAGCCTGGCGTGGCTTCCCCATGATCATCGTCATGCACCCGGACGCGAGCCCCGAGGAGGTCGCCCGCGTCGTAGAGACCCTCCGTTCGGTCGGAGCCGAGGTCAGTGTCACCAGCGAAGGCGGACGCACCGTGGTCAACGGCTCGGTCGACTCGGTGCTGATGGGTGAGGCACCGTGGACGGACTTCCCCGGTGTGGAGAGGGTCATGCCCGTGCTCCGTGGCGGGCGTCGGGTGGGACGCGGTGTCAGGTCGGAGGACACATTGGTGACTGTCGGCCCGGTCGTGATCGGTGACGGGAACCTGACGGTGATCGCCGGGCCCTGCGCGGTGGAGGACCGCGAACAGCTGCTCACCACCGCCCGTTCGGTGAAGGAGGCTGGGGCATCCATCCTCCGCGGGGATGCTTTCAAACCGAGGACATCCCCGTACTCGTTCCAGGGACTGGGCAAGGCAGGTCTGGAGATCCTGGCCGAGGCCAGGGAGGTCACCGGGCTGCCCTTCGTCGCCGAGGTGCTCGACCCGAGACACGTCGAGCAGGTCGCCTCGTACGCCGACATGGTCAGGATCGGAACCAGGAACATGTCCAACTACGCCCTGCTCAAGGAGGTGGGCCAACAGGAGCGCCCGGTCCTGTTGAAGAGGGGGCGGGCCGCCTCGGTGGAGGAGTGGATCGATGCTGCCGAGTACATCCACAGTGAGGGCAACCCCAACATCGTCCTCGTCGAGCGTGGTGTGCGCGGGTTCGGCAATTCGGCGCGCAACACCCTGGATCTCACCGCGGTGCCGGTGGCCAAGGCCATCAGCCATCTCCCTGTCATGGTCGACCCGTCGCACGCCGCCGGTCGCAAGGACATCGTGCCCGCCCTGGCCCGGGCCGCCGTGGCGGTGGGAGCAGACGGGGTGCTCCTCGACGTCCACCCCGATCCGGACTCGGCTCTGGTAGACGGGCCCCAAGCGCTGTTACCGGACGAGTTCGCCGCGTTGATGCTCCAACTCCGGCGGGTTGCCGAGGCGATCCGCGCGGTCTGAAGGGCGGGCGCTAGCCCATCTGCGCGAGAAGGGCGGCGACACCGGCGTGGATCCCCACCCTGATGCAGTCCTCGTCGAGGAGGAACCCTGCGGAGTGAAGGTCACCGCCCCCACACTCGGTCCCCAGCCTCAGCAGGGCGCCCGGCGCGACCGTCAGGTAGTCGGAGAAGTCCTCGCCCC
This sequence comes from Acidimicrobiia bacterium, assembly GCA_035550735.1. GTDB lineage: Bacteria > Actinomycetota > Acidimicrobiia > Spongiisociales > ZC4RG35 > JANQRA01. The sequence goes on from DASZOM010000056.1 coordinate 115,524, forward strand.
CCATCGAGGTCTCGGTGTCGACCACCGTTCCCTCACCGAGGGCGTTCTCGACGGCACGCGCCGCGGCCTCGACGAGACGCCGATCGTTGACCACGGGAGCGATGCCCTGGCGGTACTCCAGCGTGTAGCCGGCTCCGGTGGGGGCGAGGACCGCCTCGATCGCCTTGTCCAGCAATGAGGGCAGGACATTCCACAAAGCCGGGTCGAGGGTCCGCACCGTTCCCCGGATCTCCACCTGCGTCGGGATCACGTTGAAGGCATCCCCACCGTGGACCGAGCCGAAGGCAACGACCACGGGAGACCTGGCGTCGACCGCCTTTCGGATGACACCGGGGATCTCGGCAGCGAGCCGGCCCGCGGCGGACACGAGGTCCACGGTCCGGTGCGGACGGGAGGTGTGACCGCCGGGACCGTCGACGACGATTGTCACCCTGTCGGCGCTGGCCGTGATCGGCCCGCTCTTCACCCCGATCCGGCCCACCGCCAGGCTGGGGTCGACGTGGAAGGCGAACAGCCCGCGGAGACCGTCGACCACCCCCTCGGCGACCAGGTCCCGCGCACCTCCCGGGATGGTCTCCTCGGCAGGCTGGAACACGATGCGCGCCCCTTGCTCCGGCGTGAGACGGTGCAGCACGACGGCGATCCCGGCGGCGATCGCGGTGTGAGCATCGTGGCCGCAGGCGTGCATCCACCCCTGAATCAACGACCGATTCGGGTTCTCTTCGGGCTCGGCTATGGGAAGGGCGTCGAGGTCCGCGCGGAATCCGACCCGTGGTTGGGCCCCGATGTCGACGAAGCCTCCGGTGGCCGGCTCCCTTCCCTGGAAGACGAGGCCGTAGGACTCGACGAACCGCCGCACCATCGCGGTTGTGCGGTGCTCGTCACGCGCCGGCTCCGGGTGCTGGTGGAGGCGGCGACGGAGCTCGACGGCGTGGGGAGTGATCTCATCCACCAACGCCCCGATGTCGGGGGTGACCGGCATGGCCGGACACTAACGGCGCGGGTCGGTCTTCTCCCAGGCAGGCGGATGGTTTGTCACCAAGGCCGACTCGGGTAATCGGCATCACCAACCACAGGAGGAACCATGAACGAACTCAACGAGATCGGTGCCGGGCGATGAGCGGAGTCATCATCTTCCTGCTCATCGTGTGGATCGTCCTCGCGGTGCTTGGCGCGGTCCTGGAGGGCCTGTTCTGGCTGACCGTGGTCGGTCTCATCCTTCTCGTGGGGACGGCCGTGTGGGGATGGATGAAGCGCAGCGCGTCCGGGGTCGACACCTGATCGGCCCTCAGTCGTAGAAGACCCGTTCGAATGTTCTCCGGGCTCGCCGCGTGTAGGCCCGGTACTGCTCTCTGAGGTCGGCGACGCGGTCGAATCCGAGTGAGGCGGCGAGACGCCCGGTGGCCGCGGGGTCTGTGGGCAGTGAGTCGGATGCCCTTCCTCGTTGCAGATGGAGCCGGAGTCGGATCCGGGTCAGCAAGAGGTAGGCGTCGTGCAACGCGTCGTGGTCGGCCGGAGCCAGGATCTCGGCGTCCCGAAGGGCGTCCAGGGCCGGAAACGTCCCGGTGACCCGCAAATCGGGGAGACGGCCCCCATGCTGCAACTGGAGTAGCTGGACGGCGAACTCGACGTCGCTGAGGCCTCCCGGGCCGAGCTTGAGATGGAAGTCGGGATCCTCGTCGGGCGGGATCCGCTCCGACTCCACCCTTGCCTTGATCCGCCTGATCTCCCGAACCACATCCGGGCCGAGCTGACCCCTCCAGATCACCGGTTCCACCATCTCGAAGTATGTGGCGAGCAGGTCGGCGTCTCCCGCCGCGGTCCGCCCCTTGACCAGGGCGAGCAGCTCCCAGGGAGCCACCCAGTCCTGGTAGTAGCGGCGGAAGGAGTCGATCGACCGGGAGAGTGGCCCCTTGCGGCCTTCGGGGCGCAGCCCCACGTCGACCTGGTAGGCCTCGCCGTGCCGGGTCGGCTCGGAGAGGAGCCTCCCCACGCCGGCCGCCAGTTCGAGCCCTCGGGTCGCATCGTCTCCGTCGTGGATGTACATCACATCGAGGTCCGAGCCGTAGGAGATCTCGCGTCCTCCCCACTTGCCCATGGCGATGACCCCGAACCCGTCACCCGGGCGCATCAGAACGTGGAGAGCCGCCTTCATCGCCGCGTCTGCGGTGTCGGACAGGGCGACGAGGGTCGATTCGGTCGGGGCAAGGCCCAGGATGTCCCGGGCGGCGATGCGTAGCTTGCGTCGCCGCACCGAACGCCTGATCGTCCCCACCTTGTCCTCCAGATCGGGGCGACTGTCGAGCAAATCCAGCAACCGGTCCGACTCATGGGCGAGATCCCTGATCTCCGCGATCAGCTCGTCGCTCGCCAGCCGGGGGATGAACTCGGGAATGCGGTCCATCAGGTCTCCGACCAGCCGCCCGGTGCCCAGCAACGTGCAGAGACGCTCGCCGGCGACCGGGTTCGTCTGCAGGAGCGTGACCAGGGCGGCGTGATCCGTGGAGCGGGCGAGGAGCAGCCGGAGCTGATCGAGCCCGAGGTCGGGGTCCGGTGACTGGGAGAGCCAGTCCAGCATCAGGGGGAGGGCCTGGTGCATGACCCGGGATCGGCGGCTCAGGCCAGACGTGAGGTCGGTGACCGCCTTTCCGGCAGCCACCGCGTTGCGGAAGCCGAGTGCCTCGAGACGGACGGCAGCGTCGGCCGGGTCGAGTCGGGCGTGCTCGAGACCGGCCAGCGAGTCGAGGATCGGCCGGAAGTAGAGCCTCTCGTGCAGGTCGCGTGCCGTGGCGCGGACGCCGGCGAGCCTGGCCTCCAGCTCGGCCACCGGATCGACCGTGAAACCCAGGGACCTGGCCAGCACTTCCCGGGCCGCCGGCTCGGAGGGGATGGAATGGGTCTGTCGCAGCTCGCGCAGCTGGAGGCGATGCTCGACGTTTCGCAAGAAGACGTAGGCGTCGATCATTCGCTCCGCCTCGGGCTCCTCGATGTAGCCGTGCTCCCTGAGAGCGTCGATCGCGTCGAGGGTGGCGCTGACCCGGAGATCGGTGTCGACCCGCCCGTGGACCAGTTGCAGGAGCTGCACGGCGAACTCGATGTCCCGGATCCCGCCCCGGGATCGCTTGATGTCGGATTGTTGTGCGCCCTCCTCCGCCTTCACCTTGAGGGCGCGGATGCTGCGCAGGGCGGCCACATCGAGCCCGTTGTCCCAGATGGTGCGGTCCGCCATCTCGCGGAACCGCCTCCCCAGATCGCGGTCGCCGGCCGCGGGGCGCGCCTTGATCAGTGCCTGGAGCTCCCAAGGCTCGCTCCACCGCTCGTAGTAACCCGCGTATCCATCGAGGCTCCGGCTGAGCGGGCCGATGGTCCCCTCGGGGCGGAGGTCGGCGTCGACGTTGAGGGTGGGCCCGTCGAAGGTGCGTGCCGTGAGCGTGGCGATGAGCCGGCCGGCAATGGCCAGGGCTGCGGCCCGGCTCGGGTTCTCCTCACCCGCGACCGGCTCGTGAACGAAGACGAGATCGATGTCCGAGAAGTAATTGAGCTCACGGGCACCCCACTTCCCCATGGCGATGACTGCAAAGCGGACCCGGGGGGCGATCGGATGACGCTGGCTGACCTGCTCCACGGCTTCTTCGAGCTCCGAGGCAACCACGCTGTCGATGGCGTCGGAGAGACGGCGTGTCGTCTCGGCCAGGCCGATGCCGTCGAGATCGGCCAGTGCGATCTCGATCAGAGCCGCCTGCACCCGGGCGCTGACACTGGCTCCGGCGTCCACGCCGTCGAGCAGGTCTGGCCGGGCGGCCAGGGTGGCGGCGAGCGGAGGGCTCACCTGCTCCAATGCCGCGACTCTCTCCTCGATCCAGCTCACCGGGACAGGGTATGACCGACGGAGTTCGGGGGGCGGGGGCGTATCGTGTCCCCATGCCATTGCAGGTGGCCGGTGCCCAGATCAACCTCACGGTGGGCGATCTGGACGGGAACGAGCGGCGAATCGCCGAGGCCATGGACCGCGCCTCGCGAGAAGGCGCCGACGTCCTCGTGCTTCCCGAGCTGGCCGTGTCCGGATACCCGCCCGAGGATCTGGTGCTGCGTCGCGACTTCGTGGAGGCCAACATCGCCGTGCTGCGCAGGCTGGCCCGTCGATCCGATCGGCTGGTCACGGTGGTCGGGTTCGTCGACTTCGCCTCCGGAGCAGGCAGTCGCTCCGCCGACGCCGAGCCCAGAGGGGTGGCCAACGCCGCCGCCGTGCTCACCAGAGGCAGGATCGAGGGGATCTATCACAAGGTCCATCTCCCCAACTACGGGGTCTTCGACGAAGACCGCTACTTCGTGGCCGGGTCGGATCCGGATCGTCTCTGGGAGATGGCCGGTGTCCCCGTCGGTGTGTCGATATGCGAGGACATCTGGCTCGACGACGGCCCGCCCATCTCCCAGGCGCGGGCCGGAGCCGAGGTGCTGCTCAACATCAATGCTTCTCCGTTCCACCGGGGAAAGGCGGCAGAGCGGGAGGCGATGCTCGCCGCCCGCGCCCGAGCCGGCCATGCGTCCGTCGTCTATCTCAACCTCTTCGGTGGCCAGGACGAGCTGGTGTTCGACGGGGCCTCGGTGGTCATCGCCGCCGACGGCACCGTCCTGCACCGATCCCCGCAGTTCGCCGAGGACTTCTTCGTGGTCGAGGTGCCCACCCGGGGGGAGCGGGCCCCGATCGCCGCTGTCGCCCCCCACCTGGAGCGCACCGAGGAGGTCTATCGCGCCCTGTGCACCGGACTGCGTGACTATTGCGCCAAGAACGGGTTCGACAGAGTCGTCATCGGGCTCTCCGGCGGCATCGACTCTGCCCTCACTGCCACCATCGCCAGTGACGCCCTGGGCCCCGATTCGGTGTGGGGCGTCTCGATGCCTTCCCGGTTCTCCTCGACGCATTCGATCGAGGACGCGGCCGCCCTCGCCGCCAACCTCGGGATCCGCTTCGACCAGATCGGAATCGACGGGGTGTTCTCCGCCCAGCTCGATGCGCTCGCCGACGTCTTCGACGGATCCCCGTTCGGGCTCGCCGAGGAGAACCTGCAGGCCCGGGCTCGTGGCGCCATCCTGATGGCCATATCCAACAAGCACGGCCCGCTGGTGCTGGCCACCGGCAACAAGTCGGAGATGGCCGTGGGCTTCGCCACCCTGTACGGCGACATGGTGGGCGGGTACGCGGTCCTCAAGGACGTGCTCAAGGGTCTGGTGTACGACCTGGCCCGCTGGCGCAACAAGGACGGAGAGGTGATCCCACAGAACACGATCGACAAGCCCCCGTCCGCCGAGCTACGGCCGGACCAGAGGGACTCCGACTCACTGCCACCGTATGAGACCCTCGACGCCATCCTCGAGCGCTACGTCGAGGGAGACATGGGTGTCGAGGAGATCGTCGCCGACGGCTACGACGCCGATACGGTCCTCAACGTGGCCCGGATGGTCGATCGTGCCGAGTACAAGCGTCGCCAGGCCGCCCCAGGGGTCAAGATCACCACCAAGGCATTCGGCAAGGACCGCCGGCTGCCGATCACCAACCGCTATCGCCCGGTTCTGCCGTGATCACCGACGTGTTGATCAACGGGCGGGTTTCCGACGGGCGAATCCCCGTGACCGACTCGTCGGTGCTCCGTGGCGACGGCTGCTTCGAGGTGCTGGGGTGCTACGACGGCCGGCCTTTCGCCCTCGACGAGCATCTCGACCGGCTGGAGAACAGCGCCGCCAGGTTGGGAATCGACCTGCCCGACCGCGCCGACCTGAGCCGATGGGTGACCGATACGGCCACTGCGGCGGGTGACGGCGCAGTTCGGGTGGTGGTCACCCGTGGCTCGTCGGTGCCCGGTGTCGAGCACGCCTCCTGTGTCATCGTGTTCGGCCATCCCCGGGACCGCGGACCGGACGTGGCGACGCTCCTGCCGACCAAGGCCCCGTGGCATGCCGCCGGGGCTGAATGGGAGCTCGCCGGGGCGAAAGTGACGTCATATGCCCCCAATATGGCCGCGAGCAGGCGGGCGCACGCGGCTGGCTACGACGATGCCCTCCTCCTCACCCTCGACGAGACGGTGCTCGAGGGCCCCACCTTCTCTGTGGCCTGGGTCGTCGACGGTGTACTGGAGACACCCACCCTCGACCTGGGGATCCTCGACTCGATCACACGCCGCCTCGTCGTCGAAGCCGCCCCCGGGATCGGGGTCGAGGTCGAGGAGGGGAGCTGGCCGCTCAGCCGTCTCGACCAGGCATCCGAGGTGATGGTGTGGTCGACCATCCGCGAGGTGCAGGCGGTGGGAGCGGTCGGCGCCACCCGCTTCACACCAGGACCGGTAACCCAGGATCTGGCAGGTCTCTTCGCCAAGTTGGTCGCAGAGTCCGGATAGGGAACCCTCCGGCGCTACGGTTCGTTTGGTGCTCATGAGAATCCGGCTCGTCGCCCTTCTCGCAGCCATGCTCACCCTGGCGGCCTGTAGCGGGGACGACCCCGAGCTCTCCACCGACTCGACGATCGTCACCGGGGGCACCAACGCCCCCGCACCGACGCCCTCCACCACCACCGCCGGCACCGGCGAGGGCACCAGCCCGTCGACGACACTGGCCGGCCAGAGCGTCGAGACCTTCGAGGTGGTGGCGAACATCCCCAACGATCAAGGGGTCGCCCAGCACATCGTGATCCCGAACGGCGCCTATACCGATGTCGACCTGGAGAACTTCATCATCGAATTGATCGACTCCAACCCGGATCTCTACGGCGCCGAGATCTTCGACGATGCCGACGCCGCCGCCGCATTCGCCGTCGACCCCGCACAGCGCACCGAGGACCAGGCTGCGCTGATCGAGAGACATCACTTCCTCTCCCTCATCGGCCGGGACCGGATCGAGTTCCGGGGCCCGTTCGCCGAGTTCCCCGGTGGTGCCATCGGCAGCTGAGCTCAGGTGAGCACTGCGGCGGTCAACAGGAAGCCACCGAATCCAAGGGCGTCGGTGATCAGAGTGAGGAAGATCGTCGACGCCAGCGCCGGGTCCTGACCCATCCGCCGCAGCACCAGAGGGATGGCGCTGCCGGCCAGAGAGGCGATCGTCAGGTTCACGACCACCGCGATCCCCACCGCGAGGGCAAGCCGCCAGATCGGGGTGTCGCCATGGTCCATGAAGCCCGAAGCCATGAGGAGCGTGGCGAGCAGTGAGGCGACGCTGGCGAGGATGATCCCGTTGAGCACGCCGATCCGTACCTGACGTCCCAGGATGCTGCGCACCTGTGAACCGGGCACGCTGTCGTTACCGAGGCCGCGCACCATGACGGCGAGGCTCTGTTGCCCGCTGTTGCCCCCGAGAGTGGCCACCACGGGCATGAGCGCAGCCAGTATGGGAAGCTCGGAGATGACCCCGGTGAGCTGCTCGACGATGAGGGCGACGATCAATGCCAGGGTGAGGTTCAGCATCAGCCACGGGGAGCGGGACTTCACCGAGGTGGCGATCGCGGTGTAGACCGTCTCTTCGGCGCCCGCACCGACCGCGGTGGCGAAGTCCTCGGTGGCCTCGTCCTGGACCGCTTCGATGACTGCCTCGGTCGTCACCATCCCCATCAGCCGACCCTGGTCGTCGGTGACCGGGATCCCGAACAGGTGATACCGCTGGGCCAGCTCGGACACCTCTTCCCGGTCGGTGAGGGCGCCCACCGAGACCGGGTCGGGGACCATGACGTCACCGAGTGGCGAGCCGGGGCGGCGGAACACGAGGTCACGGAACGAGATGACACCCTGGAGACGCTGTTCGTCGTCGACCACGTAGACATAGGAGAGGTCCTCGTAGTCCTCGTGGAGCTGGCGGATGCGCTCGATGGCCTCGCCGGTGGTCAGGCCGATGGGGAGGGCCGCGATCTCGGTGGTCATCAGTCCGCCGGCGCTGTCGGGTGGGAACACGAGGAGGTCCCGGACCTCGTCCTCCGCCTCGTCGGACATGGCGGCGAGCACGTCCTCGATGACCTCCTCGTCGAGCTCGCCGAGTAGGTCGGCGGCAGCCTCGCTCGGCATCTTGCTGAGGGCTGCGGCGAGATCCTCCAGCGGGTAGTTCTCCAGGAGCTCGGCTGCCAGCTCCGGGGAGATCTCCTCGAGGATCTCGGCGGCGTCCGATGCGGGCAGCTCGGCCAGTAACTCGGCGGCGTCGGCCTCGTCGAGCTGTTCGAGGATGTCGGCGGCGTCACCGGGTGTTGCCTGGACGAGCGCCTCCCACTCCTCGCGGTTGGCGTCCAGATAGTCGGCGACCTGGTCGTGGTTGCGACGCGCCACGGCGAGGAGCTGTTGTGCAAGTTGACGCGGGCTTCTCAGTCGAAGTCTCAAATTTGACCCCGGCGACGATGAACCGGGGGCAGGGTACCGCCCGTGATCAGCCCTCGTAGGGACGTACGGCCTTGACCTCGACGGTCATCACGCCGGCAGGCGCCTGGTAGGCGACCTCGTCGCCGACCGAGCAACCGAGCAGTGCGGCGCCGAGGGGACTGGCCGGGGAGGCGAGGAGCAGACCGGGGACCTTGTTCTCCGGCGGTGCGACGAAGTAGTCGAGCTCGTCGCCGTCGGCGTCGACCACGGTGACCACACATCCGACCTCGACCCGTCCGGTGTCTGCCACACCACGCACCTCGGCGGTGTGGAGGAGATGCTCCAGCTTTCGGATCCTGGCCTCCATCAACCCCTGGTCGTTCTTGGCCGCGTCGTAGTCGGCGTTCTCCCTGATGTCCCCGTGCGAACGCGCTTCGGCGATCCGGTCTTCGACCTCGCGCCGGCCCACGGTCTTCAAGTGCTCCAGCTCCTCTTGGAGCTTGGCGAACGCGGCGGGGGTCAGGAATGTGGTCTCTTCGGTCATGGTCTCGTGGAGAGGAACGGGCAAGGGTACGCCTGCACCCGCCGGTAGCGACAACCCCGTGCGACCGGCATAACCTCGCCCGGTGACCGAGACCCAGCTGACCAGATACAGCCACGGAGCCGGGTGCGCCTGCAAGCTGGGCGCCGCCGAGCTGACCCAGGTGCTGGGGCCTGTCATCGATCACCCCGCCACCACCCATCCCGATCTCACCGTCGGGCTGGCGACGAGCGACGACGCCGGCGTCTACGCATTGGGCGACGGTCGTGCTCTCGTCCAGACGGTCGACATATTCACCCCTGTGGTGGACTCTCCGCGTGACTGGGGGCGCATCGCCGCGGCCAACGCGCTCTCCGACATCTACGCCATGGGAGCGACGCCACTCACGGCTCTCCAATACATCGCCTGGCCCCGTGACCGGCTCGCGTTCGACATCGCCAGCCAGGTGATCGCCGCCGGGATGGACGTCATGGCCGCGGCGAACTGCACCGTCGTCGGCGGGCACTCCATCGACGGGCCGGAGCCGACGTACGGCTTCGCCGTCACCGGCACGGTGCCCGTCGACAGGGTGGTGACCAACGCCGGGGCTCGTCCTGGCGACGTGCTGGTGCTCACCAAGCCGTTGGGGATGGGCGTGATCACCACGGCGATCAAGCGGGAGAAGTGCCCGCCCGAGCTGGCCGCCCGGGCGATCGAGCTCATGGCCATGCTCAACGAGGAGGCCGGAGCCGCCCTCTGGGCGCATCAGGCCACGGCGGCCACGGACGTGACCGGGTTCGGTCTGCTCGGGCACCTTCGGGAGATGTGCCGCGCATCGGGAGTCGGCGCACGCATCGATCTCGCCGCGGTGCCCGTCCTCGAAGGCGTCGCCGAGCTGCTCGCGCTGGGGATGTGGGCGGGGGGCTCGGAGCGAAATCGTCGCGCGATCGAGCCCGATGTCCAGACCGCGGTCGACCCTGACCGGCTCCGTCCTCTCGTCGACGCCCAGACCTCGGGGGGGCTCCTGGTCAGCCTCCCCGAGTCACAGGTCGAGGGTTACCTCACCGTGGTCCACGGCGCGGCCCGTATCGGCGTCTGCACCTCCGACCAGGTCATCAGCGTGGCCTAACTTGTCCAGGGTGACCCCCGATCAGCGTCTGGCCCAGATCGCCGAAGCGCTCTCGATCCCGAGAGCGAGACGCCACATCATCCTCTGCGCCGATCAGACCAACCCGAAGTGCGCGCCACGTGAGGAGACGAACCTCTTGTGGCGGCACCTGAAGACCCGGCTCAAGGATCTCGGGGCGACCTCGGCGCCACCGAAGTGGCAGGGCGACATGGAGGCCGACCCCGAGCCGGTTGACCCCGGCACCGGGACCGTGCTGCGGACCAAGGCGGACTGCCTCCGCATCTGCGAGCAGGGTTGTGTCGCCGTCGTCTATCCCGAGGGCACCTGGTATGCCGGGCTCGACATCGAGAAGCTGGATCGGATCATCGACGAGCACCTGATCGGCGGCACTCCCGTCGCCGAGCTGACATTCGCCGTCGGTGAGCTGGGATGAGAAGGTGGCTGAGACGGCTTGCCTGCGCGGCCGGGCGTGAAACCCAGGGTTGTGAGCGTCGCTAGGCGACG
>DASZOM010000057.1:0-24985 GCA_035550735.1 Acidimicrobiia bacterium
CTTGGTGCGGGCCAGGTCCTCGGCGCTCTCGAAGCCCGGGGCCATGGCCGCCGCCGTCCCCGGCATCACCTGATGATGGTCGATGTCGAGCAGACGCAGCCAACTCTGTTGGCCCATGGTCAGGGCGATGAAACAGCCGAGCTCCACCAGCTCCGGCTCGTCGAAGTGGCTGTGGAGGCGGTCCCAGAAGGCGTCGTCGGTGTCGAGGTGCCAGGTGATCGCCTCGGCATAGGCGAGGGCAGCCTTCTGTCTCTCGTCGTACTGATCGGACGTCTCGAAATTGAGCAGCTCGTCGTACTTGCCCTCGGTCAGACCCATGGCCCGGCCCTTCTCGGAGCGCTGGTTCCCGCAGTACTCGCATTTGACGGAGCGGGAGACGTAGACACGGCACAGCTCTTTGATGTCATGGTCGAGGACACCCTCACGGAAGAGGTCTCTCCAGCTGTTGGCGAAGAACCAAAAGGCGGCGGGCACGTGGGCGCGGATCGCCGAGCTCTCCGGTCGGGGAGTCCCTTCCCGTGCACAGCGCTCCATCTCCGCCCGCATCTCCGGGCTCATGTCGTCGAGTGGTACGTAGCTGATGCGCTGTTTGCCGGTCACGGGCGGTTCTCCTTCCGTACTGCGACTGATTCTAGGCAGGCCACATCGTGCAAACGATTGGGGGCGTGCGCGAGGCGATTCATCCCACGAGACCCAACCGGGAGCGTCGTCAGTTCTGGTCGGCGGGCCGGGTGAACAAGAGGTCGAAGTCCTTGCGCCAGTTGACACCGGAGTCCTCGGAGGCGTCCCAGGCGGCCTCGATGCGGTCTTCGTGGATCACGGCCGTGAACCGTTGATGGAAGTCGGGATCCTCGCGGAGCATGCTCCAGCGGACCCCCTCCAGCTCCATCTCGAAGATGCGGGCGACACCCCGATCATCGTGATAGAAGACCTGCGACCGGTCCTGGGCGTCGCTGTGCCCGATGACCTGAACCGCCGGTGACTCGTCGCCCAATGCCCAGCGGAAGACGATGAAGCTCTCGTCGAGCCACTCGAAGCTGGCCCAGCCCTCGACTCGTTCCTCGAGACTGTCCAGGAACCAGGCGTTGGTCATCATCAGGTCCCAACGGCCGATGATTGGCTCCAGCCTGGCGATCGCTTCGTTCTTCATGGTGCTCTCCAAGCGCCGGGGTCACCCATTCCAGCGCGACGCGGGCGGTAGCGTGACCGCCCATGCCCGACGACGTGAGCGCCCTGGTCGACGCGATCAGGCGTCACTACGACGACGGCTGCTTCGCCTGTGGCCGCGACAACCCGATAGGGCTCCACCTCGACGAGTTCTCCCTTGCCGAGGGCCTGGTCAGCGCTCGTTTCGTCCCGAGATCGGGATATCGCGGTGCCGGATCGATGCTCCACGGCGGTGTCGCCGCCACCGCACTGGACGAGATGCTGGTCTGGGCGGGTGTCCTCACCGAGGGGATGCTCAGTGTCACCGCCAACATCGAGATTCGCTACCGCCGGCCGGTCGACGTCGGGGAGATGGTCACGGTGTCGGCCCGGGTCGACCAGCGAAGCGGTCGGCGGCTCAGGATGTCGGGGACGCTCTCGGTCGCCGACGAGCCTCGGGTCGAGGCCAGCGGCCTCTATCTGGCGACTACCCCGGTCGCCGAGCTCCTCGCAGGTCATCCCTAGCCGACGTCAGGGTCGCCCAGATCCTCCCCGGGGTCAGCGGCATGTCGATATGCCGGATCCCGAATGGCGAGAGGGCGTCGATCACCGCATTCACGATCGCCGGGGTCGACCCGATGGTACCCGCCTCCCCGATGCCCTTTGCGCCCAGCGGATTCTCCGTAGTCGGAGTCTCGGTGTGATCGACGGTGAACGAGGGAAGCGTGGAGGCCGTCGGCAGCAGGTACGTAGTCAGGTTCCCGGTTGTCGGGTTGGCCCCGTCGTAGCGGAACTCCTCGAACAGTGCCTGGCCTGCCCCCTGGGCCACACCACCGTGGACCTGGCCGTCGACCACCATCCGGTTGAGGATCGTCCCGGCGTCATCACAGGCGATATGGCGAATCAGGTGGACATCGCCTGTCTCGATGTCGACCTCCACCACCGACACATGGGTCCCGAAGGGAAACGTCGCCTCCTCCTGGCTCCAGTTCTCCTCACCGCGCAGTCCCGGATCCATCCCCTCGGGGAGGTTGGCGGGGTCGGCGGCGACGGAGGCGATCTCGCCCAGGGTCGAGCCCGACGAGGGGACGCCGACCACCCCGATCCGCCCGTCGGGGAACTGGACCACGTCATCGAGGGAGGCCTCGTTGCGGTAGGCGAAGATCCGCCGGGCCTTGTCCAACACACGCTCTCCGGCTCCGAGCACCGCCGAGCCCGAGATCTGCAGCGATCGGGAGGCCATGGTGCCGCCTCCGGGGCCGATCAGGTCGGTGTCCCCCTGGACGAAGCGAATCCGCTCGATCGGGATCATCAGCACCTGGGACACCAGCTGCGAGAAGGTGGTCTCATGACTGTGGCCCTGTGAGAGCGCCGCCGAGTAGATGGTGGCGGAGCCGTCGACGTCGACCTCGACTGCCCCATGATCCGCCCGGGCCGCCCCGGCTGTGATCTCGACATAAGAGGAGAGACCGATTCCGAGCTGTCTGCGCTCACCGGCCTCCCGCCTTCTCTCCTGCTCCTCACGGATCCCCTCGTAGTCGGCCAGCTTCAGCGCCAGCTCGAGGGTCGCCTCGTAATCACCCGAGTCGTAGCGCTCGTCCACCGCGGTGACGTGGGGGAAGGCGGCTGGAGAGATGAAGTTGCGACGTCGGAGCTCGCCCGGGTCGATCTCGAGCTCGTCGGCGAGCATCTCGATCGCCCGCTCCAGGGCCATGGTGGCCTCGGGCCGGCCGGCTCCGCGATAGGCGTGGATCGGCGTCGTGTTGGTGAGCACCGAACGCCAGCGGAACTCGACTTTGGGGATCGCGTACGGGCCCACCGCCATCCGACGGCTGAACACCGGCAGGTAGGCACCGAACAGCGGGTAGGCCCCGGCGTCCTGGGTGACCGTGATGGAGAGACCGGTGACGGTCCCATCCCGTCTCGCCCCGAGCCGGACCACACTCGTCTGCGCGCGGCCATGACTCATCGCCAGCATGTTCTCGGTGCGAGTCTCCTCCCAACGAACCGGCCGACCCAGGTCGAGGGCGATCGCCGCGCAGAGCGCCTGCTCGGGGTAGAGGGCGATCTTGGCGCCGAATCCGCCTCCCACGTCGGGCACCTTGATGTGGACCATGGACTGATCGATTCCGAGCACGGCCGACGCCGCCCGTCGCTGGCCCTGGGCGGACTGGCTGCCCAGCCGGAGCCGGACCCCTCCGTCGGGCATCGGGTCGGCGAGGGCGCCATTGGCCTCCATCGGTACCGCGGCGATGCGCTGGTTGACGACCCGGGTCTCGACCACCACTTCGGCGTCGGCGAGCACGTCGGGGTCGGCCTCGCCACGGTCGTAGATGACATTGGTTCCCAATTCAGGGAAGAGGAGTGGGGCGTCGGCGGAGTCCGCCTGGTCCGGATCGGAGTTGGCCGGGAGCGAGTCGATGTCCGGCCACACCAGATCGGCTGCGTCGACTGCGGCGCTTCGCGTCTCCGCCGCCACCACGGCCACGATGTCGCCGACGAACCGGACCCGGTCGCCGGTGATGGCATGCCGTCTGGTGCGGTCGTCGAGGTCGGGGGCCCCGAGTGGCATCCGATCCATGTCGAGGTCGCCGGCCACGTACACGGCGACGACCCCGGGTGCCGATCGGGCGGCCGACACGTCGACCTCCCGGAGGATCCCATGGGCCACATCGGAGCGCACCGGCACCATCCAGATCTCGTCTTCGAGATGGATGTCACCCAGGTAGCTGCCGGCCCCGGTGATGAAACGCGGGTCTTCGAGACGCTTGACTGATGCTCCGAGTATCGATCGGCCCACGGCGGCGGAGGCTACCGGCCCGTGGTCGGCCGGCCACACTCGATCCCGTTCCGGGGACGGAGCCCGGAAGGTACGGTTGGTGCATGTGCTTCGACCATGACTCCGAGCCACCCGTCCCAGCCGGCGACCGCGAGGTCACGAGCGAGAGACTCACCCTGACAGCCGCCGACGGCAACCAGCTCATGGCCTTCGCGGCCCGTGGCGCCGAGGATTCCCATGCCGCAGTTGTGGTACTGCCCGACGTGCGCGGCCTGTTCCAGTTCTACGAGGACCTCGCAGTCCGGTTCGCCCAGGCCGGTCACGACGCGATCGCCATCGACTATTTCGGCCGCACCGCCGGGATGGGAGAGCGGACCAACGACTGGGACTACATGCCTCACGTCCAGCAGACCACCCTGGACGGGATCAGCGCCGATGTCGCCGCGGCGGTCGCCAGGCTCCGCGAGAACGACCCGGAGCGCCCTGTCTTCACCGTCGGCTTCTGTTTCGGCGGCTCCAACTCATGGCACCAGGCAGCGAACGGCCACGGTCTCGCCGGAGCCGTCGGCTTCTACGGCCGGCCGCGACGAAGCGACACCGACGCCGTGGTCGATCGTGTCGCGGAGATGGAGTGCCCGGTGCTGGCCTTGATGGGTGGTGACGACCCCGGCATCCCTCAGGAGGCGGTGGACGAGTTCCGCGAGTCGCTGGAGAGCGCCGGCGTAACCCATGAGGTGGTGGTCTACCCGGGAGCGCCACACTCGTTCTTCGATCGCAAGTTCGAGGACTACGCGGAGGAGTCCGCGGACGCCTGGAGGAGAGTGCTCGCCTTCATCGCGGCCAATTCCTGACGGAGGCCGTAGCCGGGCGCCGGTGCTCAAGGACCGGAGAACACCTCGATCTCGTACCACGCCACCCAGGAGGGGCTGGCCGACGTCTCGACCCGGATCCTCTCCACTCCCTGCCACGGGCTCGACGCCGTGAGGTCGATGGCTTCGCCGTCGCTGGTCGTCGAGACGATCTCGGCAAGCTCGACATAGTCGCCATCGATCCACCCCGTCACGCGATGGGTGGTCTCACCAGCGGGGAACTGGGCGGGGGTCAGCCGGATCGCTGTGAGCGTGCTGGGGCCATCCAATGTGATCTCCACCCACTGGGGTGGGCCGCCACCTGCCGACCAGTGGGTACCGGCATCGCCATCGACCACCCGCTCCGGCCCGGCCCCGGGCTCGGCGGCAGAGGCCTGGACCGGGCGCCCGAGTGCGATGTTGGAAGCGAGCATCTCCTCGGTGAACCCGAGCGCGGAGGGATCGCTGAGATAGGTGTGGACCAGGCTGGTGAAAGTCCACGCCTCGTCCTCGGGCAAGGCCCGGTCGGGATGATCCATCCAGGACTGGAAGATGACATGTGGCGGAGGCTCACCTGCGCCCCCGAGGTACTCCTTGACCCGCTCCCCGGCGGTGGCGATCCAACGATCATCGCCCGGATCGGAATGGTTTCCGGTGAAGATGATCCCGATCGGAACCCCGAACTCGGTGCCGAACCCGACGATCTCCGCGCTCGAGGCCGGCCAGCCGTCCCGTGACCAGTCGACGTCGAGATGGAGGAAGGCGAGGTCGTATCCGTTGACCTCGCGGAAGGTCTCCAGCCAGCCCGTGTAGGTGCCCACCGTGGTCGGATTGGGCGTGGGCTCGATGTCACCGACCACCACATCGGGGAAGAAGCTCCGCATCAGGGTGATGAACTCACCCACCTCGGCAGCCACGTGCGCCGGATCCCAATGGCAAGCCTGCTCACCGTCGTAGACGGAGGCGAAGTACAGCGGCTCGTCGAGGGCGATCACGTCGATTCGACCACCGGCCTCCATGATCCGGTTGGCGATGAGTGCTCCCTCGTCGGTCCCGGCGAACCCCTCGATGCCGTTGCCACACTCCGGTGGCGGATCGAGTGGCCCGGCTTCGACCCCGAGTGCCAGGCCTCTATCCCGGATGGCCTCGACTGCGGTTCGGAGCTGGTCCGGGGTGGCGTGGTATGCCACCCACTCCCCGTACAGCTTGAACACCTGGATACCCGCCGCGGCTCCCTCCCAAGGGGCTCCTGGCTGGAACAGGTCCATGAAGTCGTCGGACCCGGTGAAGGGCCGGCCGGCGTCGGTGGGCATCGGGGGCAGCGGGGCGAACCAGACTGCATCCCCTCCGAGGTCGGGGTTCGCCGGAAGTGTCGTCGTCGACGGTGTGGTGACGGTGGTCGTAGTGGCTTCGGTGACGTCGGGAGACGCGGTCACATCGACGGTGGTGGCCCGGGTGGCGGTGTCGGCCGGGGCACAGGAGGCGAGTGCCAGGAGCGTGGCGGCGAGCGCCACACGTCTCGTCATCGGGGCAGACTACGTCGGGGCATCACGGTCGCCCGGCCCAGAGGTCATGGGTTGGAGCAGACTCGGGGGAGGAATAGGAACCGAGTCCCCCGGGGCAAGGAGACCCGAGTGAGCACTTCGTCATACGACGCAAAGCGGGATTTCGAAACCACATCGGAGCCGCCCGCCGACGTGGTGTCCGGCGACGTCGACCCGTTGTCGGCACCGGTCGGCACGAGTTTCGTGATCCAGCAGCATCATGCCACCGCACTGCATCACGACGTGCGTCTGGAGATGATGAACGGGGACACACCGGTGCTGGTCTCCTGGGCGGTCCCCAAGGGGCTTCCCCGCCGGCGCGGCGAGCGACATCTCGCCATCCACACCGAGGACCATCCCATGGGCTACGCCACCTTCTCCGGGACCATTCCGGCCGGGGAGTACGGCGGGGGAGAGGTGCGCATCTTCGATCACGGCACCTGGGAGCTCATCGATCGCAACGAGGAGCGACTCACCTTCTCCCTCGAGGGTCAGCGGCTGTCCGGGGTGTGGCACCTGGTCCACACCCAGCCGATGGACGGCAAGGACTCGTGGCTGGCGATCATGTCCGAGGACCGACGTCCGCCCGGGGACGACCCGCCACGAGCCGACCCGATGCTTGCCACCCTTACGGGCGCCGCCTTCGACGACGACGAGTGGCAGTTCGAGCCGAAATGGGACGGGATCCGGGCGATTGCCATCTGTGGCGAGGACACGCGGCTCATCTCCCGCAATGACCGGGACATCACGGTCGCCTACCCGGAGCTCGCCGGTCTCCACAACCGGGTGGTCGCCCTCGACGCGATGCTCGACGGCGAGATCGTCGCCTTCGAGGACGGTGTGCCCTCTTTCCAACTTCTCCAGCAGCGAATGCATCTCCGCGATGCACGAAAGATCGAGGAGATGACCAGACGCATCCCGGTGGTCTTCATGGTGTTCGATCTGTTGTTTCTGGACGGCAGCGACGTCACCGGCCGACCTCTGGTCGAGCGGAGACTTCTCCTCGAGGAGCTGATCGTGCCCGCCGAGTTCGTACAGCTGTCCCCGGTCACCGAAGGGCGGGGCCGGGCGCTGTTCGACGCCGCCGCCCAGCAGGGCCTGGAGGGGATCATGGCCAAGAAGCGCGAGTCCCGATACCAGCCGGGTGCCCGCTCCAAGGAGTGGCTCAAGGTGAAGGTCACCTTCGACGCCGACGTCGTGATCGCAGGCTGGACCGAGGGAGAAGGCAACCGCAAGGGGTCAATCGGCTCGTTGGTGATGGCGGTCTACGACGGCGACCAGCTCAGGTATGTCGGCAACGTGGGCACCGGCTTCACCCAGCGGTCGCTGGCCGACGTGGTGAGATCCCTGGAGGCGCTCGAGGAGACCGCGCCTGCCTTCCCACCCGAGGTGATTCGCTCCCGGCCCGAGCTGCGCAAGGCGCATTGGGTCACTCCGAGCCTGGTGGCGATGGTGGAGCACCGTCAGCTCACCAATGTCGGGCGGTTGCGCGCCCCGGCCTTCAAGGGCTTTCGGGACGACAAGGCGCCCGAGGACTGCACCTGGGCCCAGCTGGCCGCGGAGGCGGCGGCCACCGGCAACGGCTAACCCAGGGTTGCGCGTAGGGGTGTGCGCCTGGCCTGATCGTAAGCTGCACCACGTGACCGATCTCGACCTGGCCACTCCGGAGAGCGGGCTCAGCAGTGGCGAGGTGCGCAAGCGAGTCCGGGCGGGGCAGGTCAACACCGTCGTCGAGCGACCCAGCCGGACCACGGGGGAGATCGTCCGGGCGAATGTGGTCACCCGGTTCAACATCCTCCTCGGTGCCCTCCTGCTGGTCACCCTCATCGTGCTCCGTGAGCCCCGCGACGCCCTGTTCGGCATCGTGCTCGTCACCAACTCGGCGATCGGAATCATCCAGGAGATGCGAGCGAAGCGGACCCTGGACCGTCTCGAGGTAGTCGCCGCGCCCAAAGTGCGGGTGGTGCGTGACGGCAAGGTGGTGGAGCGCCCAGTCGATCATGTCGTCCTCGACGATCTCGTCGACCTCCGACCGGGCGACCAGCTTGTCGTCGACGGTGTGGTGGTGAGCTCCGGCGGTCTCGAGATCGACGAGTCGCTGCTCACGGGCGAGTCGGATCCGGTGCGCAAGCAGCCGGGCGACGAGTGTCTCTCCGGCAGCTTCGTGGCTGCGGGCTCGGGTCGCTATCAGGCCACCAGAGTCGGCAGCGACGCCTATGCGGTGAAGCTGGCCCATGCCGCCAAGCGATTCACCCTGGTTCGCTCCGAGCTGCGGGACGGCATCGACTCCATCCTCGGCATAGTCAGCTGGGTGGTGATCCCGATGGGCGCGCTGCTGGTCTGGAGTGCGATGCGAGGCGGGGGCAACTTCATCGAGGGGCTCGGGGGCGCAGTGGCGGCGGGGGTGGCCATGGTGCCCCAGGGGCTGGTGCTGCTGACGTCGATCGCATTCGCCGTCGGAGTGATCAGACTCGGCCGTCGCCAGGTCCTCGTCCAGGAGCTCCCCGCAATCGAGGGGCTGGCACGCGTGGACACTGTCTGCTTCGACAAGACCGGGACCCTCACCGAAGGACGACTCACCGTGGAGGAGCTGATCCTGGTCACCGAGGAGCGTGATCCCGAGCCGGCATTGGCGGCGCTCGCCGCGGCGGAGAGCCATCCCAACGTGACCATGGCCGCGATCGCCGCCTCCTATCCCGACGACCCGGGCTGGGGAGTCCAGGCCTCGGTGCCGTTCTCCTCCGCTCGAAAGTGGAGCGGTGTCACCTTCTTCGGTGGTGAGACCTGGGTGCTCGGCGCTCCAGAGGTCCTGGCTCCCACCGACGAGCACGTGAAGAGGATCGCCACAGAGGTCTCGGCCGGGGGCGCTCGTGCCGTGCTGGTCGCAGTGACGCGGGGCTCGCTCGGCGACGGGTTGCTACCGCCGGGTCTGGAGCCGGTGGGACTCCTCGTCCTCGCCGATCAGGTGCGCGCCGATGCGGCCGACACCATCCGTTATTTCGCCCAACAGGGTGTGCGGGTCAAAGTGATCTCCGGGGACCACCCGGAGACTGTGGCGGCCATCGCCGGAGAGGTGGGCGTTCCCGGTGCGGCCAACACCGTCGACGCACGACTCCTCCCTCAGGATCCCGAGGATCTCGCGGATCTCATGGAGAGTGGCTCGGTGTTCGGCCGGGTCAACCCGGTGCAGAAGCGGGCAATGGTGCGGGCCCTCCAGTCCCGGGGTCACGTCGTGGCGATGACCGGGGACGGTGTCAACGACGTGCTGGCGCTGAAGGACTCCGACATCGGGATCGCAGTTGGCAGCGGCGCTCCGGCGTCTCGTGCCGTGGCCCAGTTGGTGCTGATCGACGGCAGGTTCGCCACCATCCCAGAGATCGTGGGAGAGGGTCGGCGGGTGACCTCGAACGTGGAGCGGGTGGCCAACCTCTTCATCACCAGCACCGTGTACGCCCTCGGCCTCTCCTTGGCGATCGTGATCTCCACGCTGCCCTTCCCGTTCCTTCCCCGGCACCTCACCCTGGTGGGCAGTCTCACAGTCGGCATCCCCTCCTTCTTCCTCGCCCTCGCCCCGTCGCGGCGACGAGCGCGTGCCGGGTTCGTCGCCAGGGTGCTCAAGTTCGCCATTCCCACCGGTCTCGTCGCAACCGCGGCCACTTTCACCGGGTACTGGCTGTCCGAGGTGGAGGGCACGACGATCACCGAGTCGAGGACGATGGCGACCCTGATCCTGGCTGCGATCGGTCTCTTCGCCCTGGGAATCGTCAGCCGTCCGCTGGTCCCCTGGAAGAAGGGGCTGATCTCGGCGATGGCGGGCCTGCTGGTGCTCTCGATGTCACTCCCGTTCCTCCGGGGCTTCTTCGCCCTCGACCTTCCCCGACCCGTGGTTCTCCTCTCCGGTGTCGGGATCGTGGGCCTCACCGGGCTGGTCATGGTCATCGCCCTGCGCGCGGTGGGCTGGGCGAGGATCGTCCCTGAGCTGCTTCGCGACGTGGAGCCCGGCGAGCCACAGCCCTGGCGGGTCATCAGCCGACGGGTCGTCGAGCGCTCCGGGTGGCATCGGTCGTTTCCTACGACCACGGAGATGCAGCCGGTCATCCGGCCGCATGAGCCCCCTCGCGGGGATCGGGAGGTCTAGAGGTCAGCTCTTCCGGCTCTTGACGATGGACCTGATCACCAGCATGGCGACGATCATCATGATCTGCCCGGTGAAGATGACCCGGCTCACGTCTATCGCCGGGATCCAGGTGAGCTGATCCCCTTTGATCTGATAGGCGCCGATGGGACGCCCCGACATCCCCATCCCCCCTCCCCGTCCGGCCGGGGTGGTCTCCGAGCCTTCCCCGGACTCCCCGCTGCCGAAGCCGCCCCGAACGGCGGCAACCGGGATCATGGTGACCCCGTTCGATCGGTAGGGCTCTCCGAAGACCTTGGTGACTGTTATCACATCCTTGGCGTCCGCCAGCAGATCGTCGAACTGGCTCATGGTGGCTCCTTCCCTCGCCAGACCTCGTGCTCGGTCGTCGTCTCGTCCCGAGGCGCTTTCACCCTTACCCGTGCGCAAGGGCGGGGAATCCAGGTGATGTGGGATGACCCACACCGGTCGTTACATTCCGCAGGTGTCCGAGCCGAGAAGCGTCGTCTCCGGTGAGCTGCTGCCGGTCTCCATCGCCATCTTCGCCACCGCCGGCCTGGCCTCGTTCGAGTCCCTGGGCGTTGCGGCCGCCCTCCCCGACCTCGCCGCCGACCTCGGTGACGTCTCCCTCCTCCCCTGGGTGATCACCGCGTACCTGCTCACCTCCAGCCTGGCCACGGTCGTCGCCGGGCCTTTCATCGACGCGGTCGGGGTATCGCGCGTGTTCCGGCTCGCTGTCGTCGTGTTCGCGGCGAGCGGATTCGCCGCCGCCTTCGCCCCGTCGATGGGGGTGCTGGTCGGGCTCCGCCTGCTGCAAGGGTTTGGGGGCGGGTTGATCCTGACCTCGGGCAACGCGGCGATCTCTCTCGTCTACCCCCAACACCTGGTCGGCCGTGCCTACGCCGCCAACGCGACGGTTTGGGGCGTCATGGCGGTGGCCGGCCCGGCGGTCGCCGCGGCGATCCTCACCTTTCTCTCCTGGGAGTGGATCTTCTACGTGAACCTGCCGCTGGGAGCCATTGCGCTCGCAGCCGGGTGGAGGGTGCTGCCCGGGCCCTATGGAGAGGCGGCCGGGCGTTTCGACCTCAAGGGCGCCCTGCTGCTGACAGTCATAACGGTTGCGAGTCTTTTCGCCGTCGACTCGCTGAGCGCGACGTCCCTGCTCTGGCTCGTCATAGCGGCGGCGGCGGTCGTGGTCTACGTCCGGTATGCCCGGCGGGTCCCGCACCCGGTGGTTCGTCTGGAGCACATCGTCCCTCAGCCGTATCGGGGCCTGGCACTGTCCACGTCGCTACTGCTCGCCGGGACGGTCGCGATGTCCACCTACATCCCGTTGTACGTGCGGGCCGGGCTCGAGGGCTCACCGGGCCTCACCGCATGGTCGGTCCTTCCGCTCACCGTGGGATGGACGGTGGGCGCCTTGGTCTCGAGCCGCATGGCCGATCGCCACTCGGAGTCGTGGATCGTGCTGGTGAGCTTCATGGTGGGCCTGCCCTCTCTGGCCGTGGCGTTCATGCTCATCACGGTCGACGCCGACGTGCTCGTCTCCTTCGTGTCGTTCTTCACGGCCGGTGTCGGAGTCGGGATGGCCACCAACGCAGCTCTGGTCCTGTTGCGCTCGGTGACCGACTCCGCCCGCATGGGGAGGGTGGTCTCAGCTCACCTGTTCTCACGCAACCAGGGGTTCACGTTTGGATCGGCGATCGGCGGGGCGGTGCTGCTCTTCGTGGTCACGCTCCAGCTCGGGGATCTGAGCCTGGTCCGCGAGCTGATCGCGTCGTCGGACGGGGCTGGCGCCCCCGGGGCCGCCGCCGCGGTGCGATCCGGGTTCGGGGTCACGGTGGCGGTTGGCTTCGGCCTCGCCGTCCTCGGCCTGCTCGCCGCGGTGCGGATGCGTCGATCTCTCGCCGAGGCGCGCACGGCGAAACGGGGGAGCGGGGCCCCGATCGTCGAGCCTGAGTGACCGCCGCCCGACGGCGACGGTCAATCAGGCCGGGGTTGGGCTAAAGGAGGTACCGGGTCCAGGACAGGATCCTGGTGATCACGTCGTAGAGGAACCCGACCAGGCCACCGAGGAAGCCTTCTCCCGAGATCGGCACCTCCACCGTCGCCGTCGCCACCGTGGTGTTGCCGCAGTCGTCGGTCACCTGATAGGTGATTGTGTAGACGCGGCCATCACCCACCCCGGATCGCTCGGCGCGCAGCTTGAAGGTGTTGTCGTCGACGATGACGATGTCGTTCACGGTGTTGCCGTCGTCAGGCCCGTTGTCCGGCTCGTCGGAGGTGACCGAGAGCAATTCGACGGTCGGGGTCTCGTCGAAGTCGTCGGTGGCGCCAACCGTTGCAGTCACCGTCTGGTACTTGTGGTTGGGCGGCCACAACACGTCCTCGCTGACTTCGACCGTGGCCTCCGGGGCGATCTCGTCACATACGCCGAGACCCATGATCACGGGGTCGTGGTCGGAGGACCGGTACTGATCCGGTGCGAAGATCGCGTCCTGGGCCTCCAGCTTGAACGACGTGTCGTAGTCGATGAGGCTGGGCTCATCGGCGTTGATGTGCCACACCGTGGCACCGGTGACCTCGTCGACGAGACCGACGCCCGCCAATCCGTGGTCGAGGTAGCCGGTCTGACCGTCGAACACGTACGAGTAGGCGTTCTCACCCTGGTACTTCCGGATCAGATCGGTGTACCCGGCGCCCGTGATCACATCGATGGGATCCTCCTTGTCGTAAGAGTTGAGGTCGCCGATGATGAGGAAGTCGTCGTCACCGCTCCCCGTCGGGTCGGTGGCGAGCCAGTCGACCAACGCCTGTGCCGCCCGAGTCCTCGTCACGTTGCAGTTGCCGGAACCGTCGCCGGTGTCGGGGTCACCGATGTCGTTGCAGTCCGACCCCTTCGACTTGAGATGGTTCACCGCCACGGTGAACACCCCGCCGGTGGCATTGTCCACGAACGTCTGTGCCAGCACCGGGCGGTTGAAGTCGTCCAGGAACTCGGGATCGACAGAGGTGTCCAGGATCGCGAAGTCACCCACCGGCGTCACCGACGCCGGCTTGTAGATGAACGCCTGACGGATGGCATCGGTGCCGATCGCCCCGGTGGCGATGTAGTCGTAGGTCCCCGCGCCCAGCAGGTCGTTGAGACCACCCACCAGGTCGGCGGTCGGCACGTCACCCGGGTTGTTCTCGATCTCGATGAGCCCGACGACATCCGAGCTCATCTCGGCGAGGGCGGCGACGATCTTCGCCCGCTGCCGTCCCAGCTCCTCGAGGTTGTCGGCCCCACGGCAGTCCTGCCCACCGGTCGGGCCGCAGTCGCTGCCCAGGGTCGTGAAGTAGTTCAACACGTTGAACGACGCCACCTCGAGCGTCCCGCCGACCTCGTCGTGTTCGGCTGGGCGCGGATTCGCCGGGCTGAAGTCCGCACCTTCGGTGGGCTGGATCCGGTACAGGTCGAAGGCGAAGTCCATCACACCGGAGACGTTGGTCACGGTGTCACCACCCCGGAAGAGGTTGGTGAGATCGAAGATGCCTCCATTCGGATGGATCGCCGGATCCGGATTCTGAGCGCTCCGACCGTCGTCCAGGGTGATCCGGGCCAGACCGTATTGGGCCGCCAGGTCGATGGCGTCCTGGCCGGGCTCCACGATCGAGGTGGGTGTCTCTTGACGCCCCAGGGTGAGCACGATCTCACCGAAACGGCCGAAGTTGAAGTACTCCGAGATCGTCAGCTCCTGGGGGAGGAGGACTCCCATGCCCTCGTACGCCTCGTAGTCATCCGGGCTGTCGACCGGAAGGGTGACGTTGCCCGGGGTCGGGAGCGTGGTGCCGGTGGCGCAGGAGAGAACCGCATCGCTGGTGATCTCGGTGAGCCCGAAGAACTCGGAGACCGCGCCCCGCACCCGGACCTGGTCACCCACGCTCACATCCGCCCCGCCCGGTGCGAACACGAAGACCCCCTCGGACGTGTCCTCGTCGGCGTCGGCATCCGCGTCCTCCTCTTGGACGTGGAAGCCGTTGAGGTCGCCGTTGTCGGGCGACGCGTTGTTCTGGAAGTCACCGACGACGATCCCCTCGATGACGACCGTCGTGCCCGCCATCGGGCTGGATGCGCCACTGCCCTGCACGTCGTGGATGGCGGTGGCGGGATCGCCACAGACGCCGAGCGGCGGCGGTGGCGGTGGCTCCACCGCCTGATTGGGCGCCCCCGGTGTGTTCAGCGCCTCGCCGAGGATCGGCGTCCCGGTGAAGCCGGGGATTCCGGCGAGATCGAAGTCGTTGCGCACCCAGTCGGCCGGGGTGTCGGTGTCCGTCCCGTCGGGGATCCGCGAGGCGCCGCCGGGTGCAAAAGCCAGCCCGTCGTAACCGACGCCCAGGACAGTCGAGGCATAGGTCCTGTCGCCGGCGCCCCCATCGGTCACCGCCACACCGTCGACGATCCCGTCCCAGGGGGCGACGTCGAAGGTGCCGTCGTTGTCGGTGTCGAGATCCGCCCCACCACTCCCGGTGAAGCCACTCACGAGAAGCAGGGTGATCGTCCCGTTCTCGAGGGTGTCGGCCGGGAGGTCTTCGACCCAGAATCCCCCGGCGTCGGTGGTGCCGACGGGGATTATCTGGTCGACGGTGCCCGAGCCAGCGGCATCACCTTCGATCTCGAGAACGACATAGCCGGAGAGGTTGGTGTCCGGTTGCCCGAACATCTCGACGAATTCCACGTCGGTCCCGGCCGTGCTCGCCGAGAACTCATTGATCACAGGGTCGACGCTCGGAGGCGTTCCGTGGGATCCGAGACCCTCGAACGTATTCAGGGCGAAACCGTCCCACTCCACCGACGGATCGAAGTCGTCGGACCCGTCCGTGTCGCCTTCTGTGATCGCGGTCTTGCGTCGCAGCGTGTTGTCCTGGGTGCTGGTCGGGTCGACTCCCCACTCGGCGCCAGGGTCGAACCCGATCTCGCCAAAAACGTCGACGAGCACGCCGTTGCTGCGCAGTGCCAGGGCGTCGTCGCCGTTGAAGTTGATCACGGCGCTGTTCGTGACGTCGGCCACGGCGAGGATGGCGGCGTCGGCGGAGGCATGGGCGATGACGAAGACGTCGCCGGCGGCCAGGTTCCCGGACAGGCCGACACTCTGGGTCGCCGTGGGTGATCCGTTGGTGTACAGCTCGAGTGTGTAGGTGGACAGGTCGACCGGTACCCCCGTCCCGTTGAACACCTCGATCGCCTTGTTGAAGGACGAACCCTCGACATACTCGGAGATGAGCACGCCGGGCACGGGCGGCAGCGCGCCGATGCCCCCGAGCCCGTCGAAGACGTTGTTCCCGAACCCGTCCCACTCCACGGAGGGGTCGAATGCGTCGTCGGGGTTGGTGTCGCCGGCCTCGATACCCGTCTTGCGTCGCAGGGTGTTGTCCGCTGTGCTGGTCGGGTCGACTCCCCATTCGTTGCCCGGGTCAACACCGACCTGGCCGAAAACGTCGACGACGGCCCCGCCCTTGCGCAGCACCACCGTGTCGTCGCCGTTGAAGTTGATCACGGTGTTGTTCGTGACGTCGGCTACGGCGAGGATCGCAGCGTCGGCGGATGGATGGGCGATGACGAAGACGTCGCCATCGACCAGGTTCCCTGAAAGGGCGACGGTCTGGCTCGCCGTGGCCGCCCCGTTGCTGTAGAGCTCGAGGGTGTAGGCGGACAGGTCCACGGTGGCCCCGGTCCCGTTGTAGATCTCGATCGCCTTGTTGAACGACGACCCCTCCACGTACTCGGAGATGAAGAGCTCGGTCGGCGCCGATCTGACGGTCGTCGTGGGGACGACCACGAGCATGGAAGCCACCATCGAGACGGCGAGGCAATTGGCGAGTCGGGATGCGGTCCTGGTCCGAGCCATCTTCGAGGATCCTCCGTAGTGTCGGTCGAGCGGCCACGGAGAGTAGCGAGGTGATCCGGGCAGGGAGACGGGGTTGGGGGGTTTGGGGCGACACCCCCGCCGGGTATCGGCCGGTCGGCGACACGGAGGTTTCAACTATGGGCGCCGAAGCCATCTCCAACGAGATCCTCACCATCCGCGACCGGTTGGCGGAGATCAAGAGGCAACGGGAACTGCTCCCGGCCGGTGCATTCAGCGAGCGAACCGACCTCATCGATGAGGAGCACGAGCTGCAAGCCCGTCTCGGCGAGCTGCAGGGCTCGTGGCTCTCCGACGGCGACACCGAAGAGCTCGACGACGTGCCCGGCTCCCCTCGTATCTGAGCTCGCAGCGGACCCTATTCAGATGGGGGTACGACGGAGCCGATGAATAAGGGTGTCTGCAGACAGAGAGCAGCCTGGCGCCCTTTCCCTCCAGGCAGATCACCCCTCGCGCGCCCAGATCCGGCGGCTGGCGGCCGCGGCCGGCCTCATAGGCGTGCTCCTGACCATGGTCGTCGCCTGGTGGGTCTGGGATCGGGCCGAGGAGGGTGCAGCGGCTGATCTGGCGAGCAGGGGAGAGGAAGTCGCCGAGTCTGTGCAAGGCGCACTGGACGATGTCGTGGACAGGCTATCCGCGTTGGGCAGCTTCTATCAGGCGAGCAACCTCGTCACCAGAGATGAGTTCCGCCAGTTCATCTCCAACTTCGACCATCTGCCTGGAATGGATGGGATCGGGTTCATGCGCATCGTTGCAGCCGACGACCTGGCTGCGCACGAGTCGACGATGAGGGAGACCATCCCTGACTATCAGGTCTTCGAATTCGACGAAGAGGGCAATCGGGTGCCGGTCACGGGACGCAGCTCGTACGTCCCCCTCGAGTGGTTCGAGCCGGATGATGCCTTCGGCAGTCCTCACGGCTTCGACTCGACCTCGGAGCCCACCAGGAGATCGGCTCTGCAGCGTGCACGTATCGACAAGGAAGCCGCCGTCACCGAATTCCTGCGGCTGGTGTCCGAAAGCGAGGAGGATGGCTTCCTCATCTACTGGCCGGTCATCGAACCCGAATCCGGAGATGTCTTCGGGTTCACGGTCGCGCCGATGGACCTGAACGAATTGATGGTGGCCAACATCAGCCAAGGTATGGCCGAAGACCTGGACTGGACCATCGAAGTGATCACGGCAGGGAGGCGACCCCAGGCGGTGGTCAGCGACTCGTGGACCACCGTCATGGACGTCGGCAGCAACTGGTGGGCGTTGACAGTCACCCGGAGGGATACCGGGGGGCCGTCACCGGGTCAGGGCGGGTTGATCTCGACGGTGGTCGTGGGCCTCGTCACCAGTGCACTCCTGTCCACGGGTGTCTATCTGTACCGTCGCAAGGCGGAGACCCAGCAGGAACTCGACCAGCTCCGGCAGCTGACCAGGGCCAAGGACCAATTTCTCGCCTCGGTGAGCCACGAGCTTCGCACACCCTTGACCGGGGTCCTCGGTTTCGCCGAGCTCCTACGTGATCCGGACGGAGAGCTGAGCGATGCGGAGCGGAAGTCGATGATCGCCAGTGTCGCCGAGGAGGCCACGGATCTCTCCGCGATAATCGACGACCTGTTGGTCGCGGCCCGCTCGGAGCTGGATCTCCTGGCCATCACGTCAGTCCCGGTGTCGCTCCACGCCCAGGTCGCCCAGGTGTTGGAGAGCATGGGTGGAGATGCGGCGTCCCGGTTCGAGGTCTTGCGCGATCACGACCGCCGATTCACCGCCGTCGGTGACCCCGGCCGGGTGCGTCAGATCATCCGCAACCTCACGAGCAACGCCATCCGGTACGGGGGCGAGCGACGCAGGATCCGGTTTGGCGGCGACGACGAGGTCGTCTTCCTCGAGGTGCTCGACGACGGCCCCGGCATCGATTCCAAGGACTGGGAGCGCATCTTCGAGCCGTACTACCGGGTCCACGACCGCGCCACCCTGCCTGCGGCCATCGGCATCGGTCTCAGCGTGGCGCGGCATCTCGCCCGTCTGATGAGGGGAGACCTGACCTTCGGGCGCGTCGACGGGTGGAGTGTCTTCCGGCTCGAGCTCCCGGCTCTGGTCGCCGAGTCCGAGCATGGTCTGGAGCCGGTGGCGGTCGCCGCCGATCGCTGACATCGGCGTCCCGTTCCGGCACCTCCCCTGCAATACTTGGCCGCCTCTCCAAGAGAAGGACTCGAGGTGTTCAAGTTCGTCTGCGACCACATCGTCCCCGGCTGCACTCATGAGGATCAGGACGAGTCGAGGGACAAGCTCATGGACAGGGTTGCCATCCATCTCCGTGAGCACCACGACATCGACCACACCCACGACCATGTCGCCGAGGCCCTGAGATCGACGGGCATCATGGTGGTGCGGGGCCCCGTCTAGACGGGACTGCGATCGGTCGGAAAAGGGCTGTCAGAGCGCCTGGAGACGGGGGCCGATCTCGGCGGCGAACCGGTCACCGTCGGTGACGTTGAGGATCACGGCCTCGCCTTCGGCGTCGATTCGGAAACCACTCGGGGTGGGGAAGATCCGAATCTCCTCCAGCGACCAGTCGGCCAGCTGCTTTCCGTCGGCGGAGAGAACCATCCGCTCGCCGGTCAGGTCCACCTCGACACCGAGGGGAAACCCGCTCTCGCCGACCATCCGGAGTCTTGCGTCGAACGATGTCATGCTCACTCCACTCGTCAAGACCCCAGCGACACCCCGTGGCGATCACAACACTATCCGAATTCGACGGCCACGGAACGCGAAATCCATGCAGACGGTCCCACATCTGGGGAGGGTTTCGGCGCTCGAAGACCCTGGGATTCCGGTTCACTGCGAGCGATGAGGGGTACATTGACGCAAAGGGAGCGAATCGATGCCCGCAGTCGTAGGGGTGTTCCCCGGCCGCCAGGAAACCGAGTCAGCCATCGACCAGTTGGTCGAGCTCGGCGTCAGCCAGGACGCCATCGGTGTCGTGTGGCGGGAGAAGTCGGTCCCCAAGCGTGAAGAGGTCGAGGTCATCATCTATGTCGACCACTTCGAGGAGCCCTCGGTGGAGGCCAAGAAGGGCGCGATAGGGGGTGCGGTGGGTGGCGCGGCCGCCGGCGTCGGCAGTGTCCTCCTCGCATCGGCGGGCGGGGTCATCTTGGCGACTCCAATTGGCGCCCTGCTCGCCGTCGGGACCGCGGCCGCTGCCGCCATCGCCGGAGCCGCAGGCGTGGTCGGTGGCTCGATAACCGGTGGCCTCATCGGTGCTCTACTGGGGGCGACGGATCACGATGCCACCAAGGTGAAGTCCACCGAGACCGAGTATCGGGAGGTCATAGAGCGCGACGGCTTCGTTGTCACCATCGAGGCCACGGAGGCGGATGTGGATCAGGTCAGCGAGGCTCTCAACACTGTCGGCGCCTCCGAGATCTCGGTGCTCAGAGGGAATCGCGAGCAGCCGAGGACGGTGACTCTCCGTCACGACGAGTGATCACCGCCGGGCGCCCTTCATCGTCCCCATGAGCCGGGCACCATCTGCATAGAGGGCGCACACCACCTCCCGGTCGGCGGCCGCCCAAGACTCCTCGGTCGGCGTGATCGGGACCACGTAGAGCTCGGAGATCTCGTACGGAGTCCCGACGTAGGTCTCGAATGCCGGGAGGCACTCTTCCAATACATGCTGATCGATGGTGGCGGAGTCCGGGTACGACCCGTCGGGGAGATCGAAGAGATGGAACACCTCGTTGTCGTGCGCCTGCGAGCAGGGCACCGCTTCGACATCGGTGACCACTTCGAGCCCCGACGACGGGTCGTTGAAGCAGTCCCCCACCCGAAACCGAAACACACTGAGCTCCCCTTGCTCGGCGATGTCGCCTGACGCGTCTCGCGCCGGCTCGGCCTGACAGCTGATCAGGGCGAGCCCGAGCGCCACGACGAGGAGGCTGCGACGGTTTCTCACCAACGCGAATTCGGCCACCGGACGCGATTTCTTGAATGGCTGCGAGCAAAACGGGACCAGCGGCCCAGACGGCCTCCGGCTACCTGAACCGGGGTTGTCGGCCTTTCCCCGAGGGGTCGAGCAGCCGTTCCAGGCGAAATGCGGCGATCGCCTGGTCTTTGCCCTTCACCTCGATCCCGCCGAGGGCGGTCGCCTGGACGCGGTCGGCGATCGCCCGGTAGGTGCTCTCCCCGAGCAACACGGTTCCCGGCTGGCTGGCGGTCTCGAGACGAGCCGCCACATTGACCGCGTCACCGATCACGTTGAAGCTGCGCATCTCGGAGCTGCCCACGTTCCCGATCAGTGCGGTCCCGGTGTTGATCCCGATCCGGAATCGGGGAGCGTCCGGGTCGTCGCCGGTGAGGTCTGCGATGGCCTCCTGGATGGCCAGTGCGCTCTTCGCCGCCCGGTACTCGTGGTCGGGCCGAGGCTCGGGCGCGTCGAATACGGCAAGCAGCGCGTCGCCGACGAACTGAACCACGGTGCCCCCGTTGCCGAGGATGATGGGGACGACGGCGCCGAAATACCTGTTGAGCATGTCCACGACCTCGCCCGGGTCGGTGCGCTCGGAAAGCGACGTGAACCCGCGCAGGTCGGCGAAGAGCGCGGTGACTTCCACCATGGAGCCACCGAGCCCCGCCATCGAAGGGTCGGCGCGCAGGGTCTCGGCCACGTCCGGCGACATGTAGGTCCGGAAGAGCTGATCGAGCCGGCCGTAAAGACGGGCGTTGTCGAGCGCGATGCCCAGCTCGGCCACGAGTGTGTCCATGATCGACGCGTCACGTGGTCGGAACCGCCCGTGTGGCCGGGCAAACTCGACGACCCCGGCCTGCTCGCCACCGATCACCAGGTCCTTGACATAGCGATCGCCGTCGGGTGGCCAGGAGCCGGTGCTGAGCCGGTCGGTGAAGACGATGGTCCCCTCGGTCCCGATCCCGACCCTCACCAGGTCGGGAGAGAAGGCGGCGCCGATGATGGCGATCGCCTGCTCGACCAGCTCGTCCTCGTTGCGCTCCAACCAGGCCTCCGTGGCGATACCGGCAAGGGCCTCGAGACGTCGGGCCTGGTCGCGTTCGGTGGCCAGCGACCGCGCAGCCCTCGCCAGCACCTGTGTTTGGCCCTCGCTGAGATCGAACCGCGCCCCGAGACCCGCGATGATCAGGTCGAGCTCCTCGTCGGTCATCGCGGTCTGCGCCGAGCGCTGCAACGTGTCGGTCAGGGATTCGAGTGCCGCCCCATACTCACGACGGATCGCCGCAGCGGTGTCGGGGGAGACGATTCCGTCGAAGAGGCCGGACGAGCTTCCTTCCCGCTGGTACTGCGTGTAGGCCGAGTAGGCGACGAAGCCGAAGGCTGCCGCCATGAGAACGTGCCACATCCACCAGGAGAGCTGCCAGTTGCGGGCCCACATGATGGTTGCCATCGCCTCGGCGAGCAGGACCGCAGCGGTGATCAGCGCCACCAGGAGCACCGAAGGGCGTCGCCGGTGTGCCCTGAAGAAGCGCACCGAGGCCAGTGCGTAGAGAAGGATCGCTCCCACGGCCAGCCAACGGAGAGGGCCGACCGCCCGTTCGGCGATAGGTTCGGCGAGGGGAGGCAGTTCGAGGAGTGACACCACGGCCCACGTCAGCATCAAGGCGACCAGGCCGGCCCGGATCCCATCGGCGGCAGCCACGATCCGCCGTGACGCAGTCGATGAGTAGTCGAGCGAGGCCAGCCCGAAGAAGACGGCTGCGAGACCGAGGCCGATGGGCGTGGCGATCTCGAACCCGGCGTTGGGCAGTGCGACCACGACTCCGGGAGTGGCCAGGGCGTGGAGGAGGAGGAACCCTGCGGCCAGCATGAAGGCGTAGCTCACCAGGAGGACCCGGGCATCGTTTCTCCGTCGAGCGGCGCGGAGCACCTGGAAAGCGAGGGCCACGTTCACCCCGGCGACGGACATGACGAGCCAGAAGTGGGTGGGTCGGTGCTGCCAGTGCACGTCCAGGTCGGGTTGGGCGATCAGCAGCCAGAGGGCGAGGAGGGGGAGCGCCATGTGCAGCATCCACACGGCGGCGCGAACTCGTCCTCCGGGTCGAACCGCGATGGCGACCCCGGTTGCATCGCTGGACATTCCAAGCCGATCCTAGGTGAGACCATCAACGCGCCCACCGGCGGGCTCCACTCATCTAGCGTTCGAGTCTCCAGCTGGGCGCCTAGCTCGTGGGAGGCCCCTGAGGTCCCGGGGGAAGGCCGGAGCCGACGCCCAGCTGGAGACCCGTCACAACAACGGGATCGTGGCGGTGAAGATCGTTCTCTCGCCGCTCCTTTCGTAAACGAGGCTCCCACCCATGAGCCGCGTGAGCTCCTGGGAGATCCAGAGACCCAAGCCGAGGAGCCCGGGGGTGGATGACCTGCCCGACTCGGCGCCGACAGCCAGAAGCTCTGCGATGTGCTCCGGGACGCCCTTGCCCTGGTCGATGACCCGCAGGACCGCCTCGTCCTCCGCTTCGAGGACCTCGACCTCCACCGGCTCCTCGCCATGACGAAGGGCGTTGCTCAGCAGATTGCGTACCACCTGCCGGTAACGGGTGGGGTCCCCCATCCCGTGGACGGGAGGGGCGGGCAGGATCGACACGTCGGCGGCGCGGCCTCCCATCGACTCGACGACCTGGGCCACGTTGGCGGCGATGTCGACCCTCACCTTGGCGATGTGGAGCTCCCCGAGCTCGGCACTGGCCACGGTGAGCAGGTCTTCGACGATGCCGGCGAGGTCCCAGGCCTGATCGGTCATGTCACGGACCAACGAGCTGCGCATCGAATCGTCCAGGTCGGCGTCGGCGTCGGCGAGGAGATTGGCGTAGCCGACCACAGCGGTGAGTGGGGCGCGTAGCTCGTGGCTCACCGCGGCGATGAAGTTGGACCGGTCGCGGACGAGGTCGACGATGGTCTGGCCCGCGCTGCGGATGCCCGTGATGTTGCGAAAGATCAGCAAGGTGAGCGGGGCCGAGGTGAGTGGCTTTGCGGTCACCCGGAAGAGGTCGGTCTCCGTTCGGAACTCGGCCAGGGCCCCACCGGTGACCTCGACGTTGTTCAGGATGCCGGCCAGCGCCTCGGCTGCCTCGGGCACGATCACGTCCTCGAGACGGTCGCCACGGGAGACCCGACGTGTGAACACGGGCGACTCGGCCCGGTTCACATGGGCGATCCGCTCGTCAGGATCGACCTGGACGATGGTCTCCGGCAACGCCACCAGGACCTCGTCGGCGATGGCGACGAGATCCGGGTCGTACGGTTGTGGTGAGGTGGTCATGGTGGCGCCGGCCATGTGGGCGGGGGCCGGCCGGGTCGCTGACCGGCCGGCTCCACCCATCCGGGCCAGGTCAGCTCATGTCAGAAACGGATGCCAGGGCAGGTGCGGCCATGGCGAGGGCGCTGAGCAGCGCGATGACGAACACGGTGAGACGGCGACGCATTTGGGACCTCCTTGTACCCGAGTGCCTTCTTGTCAGGTACGACTATGCGTCTTGACCGTCTTTCAACTGTCTCAGCGTCGAGGCTGGTCAGCCACCACCTTCCGTCACGACACCTTTTTCCTGTGACCACGGGTGATGGCGTGCTTTCCCGACTGGCGGAGGACATCGAGGTCGCGGCGCACCGTGGAAGCGCTGACGGCAAGGGCGTCGGCGAGATGCTCGGTGGTGGGGGCCACGCCCTCGTTATGGGCCTCATCGAGGAGGCGGGCGAGACGGGCACGGCGCCGTTCGATCGGAGACTCGATGAGCCCGTCGTCGGGATGGTCCACGGTCCAGGTCACCTTGCGCAGGTGACGGCGTTCCAGGGTCTTCCCGGTGGGAGCGTCGGCCAGCGGGAGCTCGACTTCCACGGTGTGCGGAGCGTGACGCAGGGCGGTGAGGACTATGGCCTGATGCTCGGGAACCGTCTCCAGGGCCCTTCGCAGCTGGGCGGCGTCGAGCCCTGCCAGCGTGGCGCGGAGCAGGTCGTCGGCCTGCCGGCCCGCCTGGCGTGCCTCGTCGATGCGACCTGCGGCCTCGGCGGCCAGGGCGTGGCGATGATGGATCAGATAGCCCCGTTCCACCCCCGGTGAGAGCTTGGCGACCGCATTGCGGGTCGCGGTGAGGGCGCTCTCGTTCTCGCCGGCGGCGAGGAGGGCCAGACCCCGCACCGAGAGCAGATCGACCTCGAGCTCGTCGAGTGCCGCCTCACGGGCGAGACGCTCGGCGTGGTCGAGCACCTGATTGGCGGCAGGCAGGTCACCTTCCTCGAGATGAAGGAGAGCGAGTGATCGAAGATGCTGGCCCTCGAGCACCACGTTTCCGGTGCCGGCAAGACCGGAGAGACTGGCGTCCAGGAGACGTCGGGCTTCCTCGCGGTGACCGGCGCGTGCGGCCACCCCGGCCAGGATCTCCTGGCATTGCGCCTCACGGGCCCGGTCACCGATCTCGGTGAAGTGATCCATCGCCCGCAGGGCGTCGGCGTGTGCCCGCTCGTCGTCGCCGAGCAGGTGATGGCGGGCCGAGGCCGAGTTGGCCAGCACCATCGCCTCGCCCCGTCGATTGCCCAGCTCGTCGAAGAGCCGGGCTGCGCGGTCGTAGCCATCGAGGGCGTCGGCGACACTCCCCAGGAGCTGATGGAGATTGGA
>DASZOM010000058.1:0-11376 GCA_035550735.1 Acidimicrobiia bacterium
AGCCGGGACCGCTTGGGCCGGCGACGGGTGGCTGTTCACGAACGAGATCGGCGATCCGTTGCTGCCTGAGTACGTGGGGAAGCGTTTCGCCAGGCTGTGCGACGACCTTGATCTGCCAAAGATCACCCTGCGTCAGCTGCGCCACGGCCACGCCACTGCGCTCCTCGCGGCCGGGACACATCCGAAGGTCGTACAAGAGCGACTAGGGCACTCCTCGATCAAGGTGACGATGGACATCTACGCCTCGGTGTTGCCGACGATGCAGCGCGACGCGGTCGAGAAGCTGGCCGAGATGATGCGGTTAAGCGGCAAATAAGCGGCGCGTGAGTCGGATCGATCGCTAATGAAAGCAAGAAATCCCCATTACCAGGGGGTGTGGGAGTGGAGCTGAGGGGATTTGAACCCCTGACCCCTTGACTGCCAGTCAAGTGCTCTGCCGAACTGAGCTACAGCCCCGTGTGAGCGACCATTCTAGGTTGGCGCCGGTAGGCATGGCATATCGCCACTCGCGCGGCATGAAGGGACACACGTGAGGATCGTCGTCATCGGTGGTACCGGGCTCATCGGGTCGAGACTGGTCGAGAGGCTCGTTGACCAGGGCTACGAGGCGCTGCCGGCCTCCCCCCGGACCGGCGTCGACACGCTCACGGGCGAGGGCCTGTCACAGGCGCTCGATGGCGCCGAGGTGGTAGTCGACGTGACCAACCCGCGCTCCCTCGGGGCTGCCCCTGCGATGGAGTTCTTTCGGACATCGACCAGCAATCTCCTCACCGCCGAGGGCGCGGCGCATGTCCGGCACCACGTTGTGTTGTCGGTCGTGGGAACGGAGCGTCTCGTGCAGAGCAGCTACTTCCAGGGGAAGCTCGCCCAGGAAAACCTGATCGAGGAGGGCCCGATCCCGTACACGATCGTCCGGGCAACGCAATTCTTCGAGTTCGTCGAGGGCATCGCCGACGGTGCGACCACGGGCAACATCGTCCGGCTGCCACCGGTGCTCGTCCAGCCCGTGGCCGCCGCCGACGTGGCGGCCGAGCTGGCACGGATCGCCGTCGATGCTCCGATGAATCGCGCCATCGAGATCGCGGGGCCCGAGCAGTTCCGTCTCGACGACCTCGTCCGCTTACTGCTGACCGCGGCCAATGACCCACGTGAGGTGGTTGCCGACCCCTCCGCCCGCTACTTCGGCGTCGAGCTCAGCGAGAGGTCATTGGTGCCCGAGGCCGAGGCGACTCTGGGTGAGTCACGTCTCGACGATTGGCTCAACCGCCGGTGACACCGGCTCCTCCCACTTGATCACCGGGGCGTCGCCCCATAGACGCTCCAGCGAATAGAAGTCGCGTGGCTCGGCCTGGAAGAGGTGGACAACGATGTCGCCGTAGTCGACGAGGACCCATTCCCCCTCGTTGCGTCCCTCGATCCGCAGTGGCTTTACCCCGTGCGTCTCCAGGAGACGTTCCTCGACGTTGTCGGCGAGCGCCTGAACGTTGATGCGGGACGAACCGGTGGCGATGACGAACACGTCGGAGAGGAAAAACGCCTTCTCCACGTCGAGCAGGACAATGTCGCTCCCCTTCTTCTCGAAGATGGCGTCAGCCGCCACCCGGGCCAATTCGACACTGCGCTCTACGGTGGGTCCTCCAGACCTCTCAGACGCATAACCATATCTTCCTCCGCCGGTTCTGCGTACAAACCATGGGACTCGATGTACTCGTGGACGGGCTCGGTGACCAGGTAGCGGTAGGGACGGCCGGTGCGCACACGCTCCCTGATCTCGGTGCCGCTCACCTCGAGCAGACCCATCTCCACCTGCTCCACACTGGGGAGCCCGGCGGGAAGCGCCGCTGCCCCGGGCCGAGGTGCGACCGCCACCGTGACCCGCTCCACCACCTCTCGCCAGCGGTGCCAGGTGGCGAGCCCGGCTGCCGCATCGGCGCCCAGGATCAGGAACAGCTCCTCGTCGGCGGGAAAGGTTGCCAGGGTGTCGACGGTGAAGGTCGGTCCTTCCCGGACCGCCTCCCGGGTGTCGACCGTGATCTCGTCCACGTCGGCCACGGCGAGACGGCACATCTCGACCCGATCGGCGGCGGGACTGATGAACCTTCCCGACTTCTGCCAGGGATCCCCGGCTGGGACGACCAGCACCCGATCCAGGTCAAGCTGGTGGAGGGCGCATTCGGCGGTGTGGAGATGGGCGATGTGGATCGGGTCGAAGGTCCCGCCGAGGATGCCGGTTCGCACGACGGCGAGATTAGGTAGATACCGGCCCGGCGGATCCCGAAGTTGAGCTGATTGGCGCCATATCCGGCTCGAGCAACCCGGGGTTCGGCGTTCGCAATCCCCGGCCTGTCAACTCGCGTTGACGGTCTAGCGACGGGGTGGCCCGGTCGGTGGGGTGACCAGACGCAGGGCTCGGGAGATGTCGGTGTCGATGCAACCGAGCAGAGGTCTCGGGTCGACATACCTCCCGTCGATGCGGGTGGACACATGCGCGCCCGGGGACCCATGTGGGGTCCCGGCGAGACCGACTACCTCGCCACGACGCACCCGCTGCCCGGTCGCAACCCCCACCTGCGACAGATACGAGACCGAGACCTTGAAGCCCGGCACCGGCTCGATGGTGATCGTCCGCATCCCGGCCACCGCTCCGGCGAAGGTGACCACCCCGGAAGACGGCGCCCTCACCTCGGCGCCGACCGGCACCGAGTAGTCGAGACCCCAGTGCCCGCCGTACTCCCCCACCGGTGCGAAAGCCGCCACCACCGGCCCATCCACTGGCGCCGACAGACAGACGGCGGCGATTGCGAATGCAGCGAGCATGACCACCCCCTCGACCCGACCGTATCGGGCCGCGGTTTAAGAATCCAGGGTGTCGCTGGCTAACTTCAAGATGAAGGAAGGAATGAGATGACAGCTGCCCGCATCGGGCTCATGGGGTTTGGGAGGATCGGCCGCAACGTCTTCCGGCTCCTGCACAACCGGGACGACCTCGACATCGTTGCCATCGCCGACATCTCAGAGCCGGAGGCCCTGACATACCTGCTCAAGTACGACTCGATATACGGGCGCTTCCCCACCGAGCTGGAGTACCGCGACGGCATCATCCACTACGGCGGAAAGCAGGCCTCGTTCCGGGACAGCGAGACGCCGGCCGACACGGTATGGAGCGAGGACGACGTGGACATCGTGGTCGACACCACCAGCCGCTATCGCACCCGGGAGAGCCTCCAGGGCCATCTCCACAGCGGTGCGAGCAATGTCATCCTCACCTCCAGCCCGGAGAAGCCCGGTGATGTCCCGCTGCTCCTCCGTGGCATCAACGACTCCGTCCTCGAGGATGGCCCCGAGATCGTGGCGATGGGATCCAACACCTCCAATGCGGCTGCTCCGATCCTGCGCATCCTGGATGGGGCCTATGGTCTGAACCGGGTCTTCATGACCGTGGTCAAGGCGATGTCGAATTCCGGACGTCTCGCCGACGTCCCCACCGACGCCTACCGGACGAGTCGCGCCGCCGGGGAGAACATCATCCCCGCCGACACCAACTCGTCGGAGATCATCACCCAGGTCCTCCCCGAACTGACCGGCAAGCTGATCGTCACCGCGCTGAACGTGCCAGTGCCGGACGGGTCGACCGTGGACATGGTCGCCGAGACGTCCGGCACCGTGACAGTGGAGGAGGTCAACGACCTGATCAAGGGCGAGGTCACCGACAAGTACCACGACATCATCGAATACGTCGCCGACCCCATCGTCTCCTCGGACGTGAGACTCAACTCACATTCGGGCATATATGACAGCCTGGCCACCATGGTCACCGGCGACAACATGGTGAAGACGATCACGTGGTTCAACAACGGCTGGGGCTACTCCCACCGGGTGGTGGAGGCGGCGGCAGTCATCGCGGCGACAGGAGGTGCCAATTGACCAGGGTCGCAATCAACGGTTTCGGTCGGATCGGGCGGACGGTGTTCCGCATCATCGCCGAACGCGCCGACACCGACATCGAGGTCGTCGCCATCAACGACCTCTCCGACGACGACATCCTCGCCTATCTCCTCGAGTACGACTCGGTGATGGGCCGGTTCGAGCAGGAGGTCTCGGTGTCCGACGGCGTCATGAAGGTCGGGCGGCACGAGGTCAAGATGCTCATGGAGCGCGACCCGACGAAGCTCCCGTGGAAAGACCTCGGGGTCGACGTCGTGGTCGAGTCGACCGGGGTCTTCCGTGACAAGGAGTCGTTGCAGAAGCACCTCGACGCCGGGGCGAAGCGGGTCATCCTCACCGTGCCCTCGAAGGACAAGATCGACGAGACGATCGTGCTCGGGGTCAACGACGACCAG
Organism: Acidimicrobiia bacterium; assembly: GCA_035550735.1. Classification (GTDB taxonomy): domain Bacteria; phylum Actinomycetota; class Acidimicrobiia; order Spongiisociales; family ZC4RG35; genus JANQRA01. The sequence continues at coordinate 4,341 of DASZOM010000058.1, forward strand.
CTCGGGGCGGAGGACCTCATCGTCTCCAACGCCTCCTGTACCACCAATTGCCTCGCCCCGCTCGCCAAGGTCCTCGACGACGAGTTCGGGATCGAGAAGGGCGTGATGACAACCGTCCACGCCTACACCAATGACCAGCGTCTCGCCGACGTGCCACACAAGGACCTGCGTCGCAGCCGCGCCGCCACCGAGAACATCATCCCCACCACCACCGGCGCCGCCAAGGCGGTCGGCGAGGTCCTTCCCAATCTCGACGGGAAGCTAGACGGGATGGCGATGCGGGTCCCGGTTCCCGACGGATCCACCGTCGACCTGGTGGTCGAGCTGGGTCGGGACGTGACGGTCGACGAGGTCAACGCCGCGGTGAAGAAGGCGGCCGAAGGCCCCTTCGCCGGGATCATCGAGTACACCGAGGACCCGATCGTCTCCACCGACATCATCGGCAATCCTCATTCCTCGATCTTCGACGCCGGCGGCACTCAGGTGCTGGGTGGCAACCTCGTCAAGGTGATGGCCTGGTACGACAACGAGTGGGGCTATTCCAACCGGGTGGTCGACCTGATCGAGCGTCTGGGCGAGGTCATCGGCAGCGAGGAGGCGGCCTAGCCCTCGTGCGTCGCCGGGGTGACGAACACCCCCACCGCGGTCACCCCTGCCGCGGCGAGCACCGGAACCACCCTCGACCCCGAAGCTTCGGCGACCACTCCCGCCAGCGCCGGGCCCACCGCTCCCATCACCAGGAACACCAGGGAGGTGAGGCCCATCGCCGTGCCCAGATTGGCCTCGCCGAACAGCTGGTGGCTCTGCATCCCCTGCAGCGGCGATAGGGCGCCGATCCCGAACCCGGCCACGAGGGCGAACAAGGCGGCGAGCAGCTGGCTGCCGGCGAAGGCGAGGATCACCATCCCGGCCGCGGTGGCGCCGATCGCCAACCGAAACGACCCGGAGACCCCGAACCGCCTCACGATCGGCATGAGCGGGAGCCGGCCACCCAGTTGGGCGAAGCCACGCGCACCCGCCCAGAACGAGGCGATTCCGAGTGGAAGGCCCGCCGAGGTCATGGTCGGCACCTGGTAGACGAGGAGGGTCGCTCCACCGATCCCGACCAGCCCGACGGCGAGGACGAACCGGCGGGCGGCGCCGTTTCGCAAGGAGTCGCCCAACCCGCGCCATATGCCCACCTGCCGTGACTCGGTGACCTTCACGTCGATCAGGATCGCGCCGATCGCCAGGACCAGGACCGCGGAGGCGGTGATGAGACGAAGAGTGACCCGCCAACCCAAGGGCTCGACGATCCAGCCCGTCAGCGGGACGTAGACGGCCGAGGCAAAGGCACCCCAGATGGTGAGGACCGCGATCGCTCGCGTGGATGCACCCGGGCTGATCCGCACGGCCACTGTCTGGGTGATGTGATACATGCCGAGCGCGCTGATCAGCCCTCCCCCCAGGATGACCGTGACCGCAAACCATCCGATCGACCTCGCCGATGCAGCCGCCTGGAACAGACCCAAGGCCGCCACCGCGGCGATGCAGAAAGTCGGCCTGCTGCCGAAGCGATCGAGCAACCATCCTCCGGCCAGCGAGGCGAATCCGCCCAACAGGATCGAGGCGCCGAAGGCGCCGGTCAGGGCGGGCTCCCTCCAGCCGGTGTCGGCGATGATCGGGTCGAGGAGGACCCCGAATGCGTAGTACCAAGTCCCGTAGACGGCGATCGTGATCAGCCCGAGCAGGGCGATCCGAAGCCGTGGCACGCCCCCGAATCCCTTTCTGTGAGTGTTAACCGACACCCTGGGTCCACCAACACTCACAGAACGGGGTCAGGAAACGCCATCCAGGATGCGCCAGACTTGCTCCGGGGTCACCGGGACCTGGACCTCGGCGCCACCCAGGGCGTCTGAGACCGCGTTGAGCACCGCCGGGGTGGAGCCGATGGCGCCCGCCTCGCCGATTCCCTTCGCCCCCAGTGGATTGGTCGGCGTCGGGGTGACGGTCCCGTCGAGTCGGAACGAAGGCAAGGTGACGGCCGTGGGGATCAGGTAGTCCACGAAGGAGCTGGTCACCAGGTTGCCGTCGTCGTCGTAGACCACCCGCTCCCACAGAGCCTGACCGATCCCCTGTGCGAGCCCACCATGACGCTGCCCCTCGGCGAGCATCGGGTTGACGATGTTGCCGGCGTCGTCGACCGCCCACATCCGGTCGAGTCTCACCGAGCCCGACTCGCGGTCGATCTCCACCACGGCGAGATGCATGCCGAACGGGTAGTTGAGTCCACCGGAGCGGAGATGGATCTCCTCGTCGAGACCCGGGGTGAGCCCCTCCGGGACGTTGCCACGCATCGCCGCGGTGACGACTTCCTCCCAGGTGACCGAGACGTCGGTCCCCCGCACGGTCGCCCTGCCCTCGGCCAGCCCGATGTCGGCGTCCGAGGCCTCGAGGAGGTGACCGGCGATCTTTGCCGCCTTGGCCGCCACCCTCTCTGCCGCGGCGTAGCTGGCCGAGCCGCCTTGGGCGATGGACCGCGATCCCGAAGTGCCCCATCCGTAGGGGGAGGTGGCGCTGTCGCCCTGCTCGATCCTGACCCGGGAAATGTCCAACCCGAGCACACCGGCGACCAGCTGGGCGAAAGAGGTGCGATGACCCTGACCCTGGTCGAGGGTCTCCACGAAACAGGTGACCGATCCATCGGGATGGACCTGGATGCGCGCCGCCCCCCAATCCTCGAACCCGCACACCTCGACGTACGAGGCGAGCCCGATGCCGGTCAATCTCCCTTGCTCCCGGGCCTCGGCCTGCTCGCGACGCAGGCCGGCGTAGTCAGCCACCTCGAGGAGACGATCCAGGGCTCGCTCATACTCACCCGTGTCGAACACATAGCCTCCGGCCTCCCGGCCACCCGAGGAGGCGTAGGGAAATTGCTCGGGTCGGATGAAGTTGCGCCGGCGGACCTCGGCGGGGTCGATGCCCGCGGCCCTGGCCACCGCTTCGACGACCCGCTCCATCGTCAGTGTGGCCTCGGGCCGGCCCGCCCCCCGATAGATGCCGCGCGGTGCCCGGTTGGTCCACACCCCGCGCATCCGCCAGCCGTAGACCGGGATGTCGTAGGTGCCGGTGCCGATCCGGGGGGTGATCTCCATGAACGACAGGTAGCGGTGACGGCACCCGAGATCGACGAGGCTGTCGATCCAGAGGGCCTTGATCCTCCCGTCCCGGTCGGCAACCACTTCGTATCGATGGCGTTGGGCACGCCCGTGGCCGATGGTGAGCAGATGCTCACGACGGGTTTCCGACCATTTCACCGGGCGACCGGTCATCCGGGCGGCGACGATCGCCAGGTAGTCCTCCTCCGCCAGGTCGAACTTGCACCCGAATCCGCCACCGACGAATGGGGTGATCACCCGAACCGCCGACTGGGGCATGTCGAAATCGGCGGCGAGTTGCTCCTGCATCAGCTGTGGCGCCTGACTGGAGAGATGGACGGTGAGCCCCGACTCCTTCCACTCGGCGAGAATCACCCGATTCTCCATCGGTGCCGGCACGACGCGCGGGTGCTCGACCACACCGCTCAGCCGGATCTCGCCTTCGACGCTCTCGAATGCGCCTCGATCGCCCTTGGTGCGGTCGTAGGCGACGTTGGAACCTGAGGACAGGTCGGGATGGATCGGGGGCGCAGCCAGGGCCTCCTCCACGTCGCCCACGACATCCAGAGGCTCGTAGTCGACGAAGACGAGATCGGCGGCGTCACGGGCCGCCGACGGGGTCTCGGCCACCACGGCCACCACCGGGTCGCCGGGCATGAGGACACGTCCCTGGACGAGCGGGAAGCGCCGTGGCACGTTGCGGTCGGGCCGCGGGGTCGGTGGCATCGCAACTTCTGCCACATCCTCAGGGGTGATCACCGCCCACACTCCGGGGGAGTCGGCGGCGGAGGAGATGTCGATCCCCGTGACGTCGGCGTGGGCGAACGGCGATCTGACGATGGCCAGATGGAGGGTGCCGACGGGGGCGAGATCGTCGACGTAGCGAGCGGTGCCGGAGATCAGGGCCGGGTCCTCGCGTCGCTGGATGGGCGCGCCGAGAAAGGAGGGGATGGTGGCTTCGGTAGTCACTGACGGCAGGTTAACGGTGCCTGGAAGCGCCGGACCGGCCTGATCGGTGGGCGGAAGTCGGCTACTCGAGCAGGGAGAGAACCGTCGAACGGAAGTCGTTGGGCTGGAAGGGCTTGGTCACGAAAGCGTCCGCGCCGCCCTCGTTGGCCCTTCGCCTCGACTCCTCCTCGGCGTGTGCCGTGAGCACGACCACCGGGATCTTCTCGGTGCTCTGATCCCGCCGAATCCTGTCGAGAACCTCCCAGCCGTCCATGCCGGGGAGACCGATGTCGAGCACGACCAGGTCCGGAGACTCGGAGCTGACGGCCTGAAGACCGGATTTCCCGTCATCGCGGGTGATGATCTCGAGATCGGCCGCGCGCAGACAGACTTCGATCAGCCGTCTGATGACGGCGCTGTCCTCGACGACCAGAATTCGTGAGCCCATTGATCTACACCTCTGTAGTGCCTGATTGGCAGGCTTACCCGGTATCGGCACCTGGCAGGCGTGGGTTTAGACATTCTGGAAGACCCGCCCGGCGGGCAGCGTCAGGGTCTCCACGAACTCCTCGAGCTGTCGAAGGGTGCGCACCTCGTGGACCGAGGTGCAATGGCGCCCGTATTGGGACATTGCCGAGTCCCCCGTGTCCCAATAGGCCCGAGGCTCCGGATTGAGCCACACCAGCGCCCGGGCAGAGCGCGCCACGTCCCCCAGGACGGCGTCACGAGCGGGTCGGTAGTTGTTGCGGGCGTCACCGGTGACGATGACCGTGGTGCGCGGCGTCAATTGGCTGCCATAGCGGTTGTAGAACGTCTCCATCGAGTTCCCGTAGTCAGAGTGGCCGTCCAGCCAGACCACCTCGGCCTCGGTGGTGATCCTCTGCACGGCAGATGCGAAGTCGATGCCCGGCCCGAAGAAGTCGGTGACCTCGTCGATGGTGTCGACGAAGGCGAAAGAGCGAAGTCGGGAGAAATGAGTCGACATCGCATGGGTGAACTGCAGTGTGAATCGGGAGAACGTGGCCATCGACCCGGAGATGTCGCAGAGGAGCCAGACCTCCGGCTTGTGTGGACGGGGATGGCGGAACTGGGGATCTGCGGGCACTCCCCCGGTGGCCAGGGACTTGCGCACCGTGCGCCGGAAATCGAGACGGCCCGCTCGCTTCTTGCGACGTCGTGCCAGACGCGCGGCCAGCTTGCGGGTGAGGGGGCCGATGGCAGCTTCCATCTCGGCGAGGTCATTGCTGGTGGCGTGCATGAGGTCGATGTCCTCGATGAGCGGGCGTCGGAGGGTCTTCGCCACCGCCTCACGCCCTCTGTCGGCAACGAGCCGACGCCTGATCTCGTCCTGGATCTCCTCCCGGAGACGCTCGATCAGGGCCTCCACCTCCTCGCGCAGGAGTCGCTGCTCGAACTCGGAGAGCTCCTGGTCGCCGCTGAGCGATTCGTTCAGCAGCGCCTCCATGCGCTCGAGGTCGAGACGCCTGAGGGTTCTATACAGGTAGTAGGTGCCTCCCACGGGCCGGCCCGGCTCCATGCCGGCGAGACGCTCCACCGCCTCCCGCACGGCCCGACGTAGCGCTTCTTCGTCCATTCCGGCCAGGGCGTCGAGCAGCGCATCGAACAGAGACTGCTGGTCCATCTCACCGCCGGCGCCCTCTCCCCCACCGCCGCCCGGCCCGGTCCCGGTCACGCCAGACCCTTCCTCCCCGGTCTCGTCGACGTTGGCCGGGATGGTCGAGAAGTAGACGTCGAAAGCGGTGTCGAACGCTCGCTCGTGACGCAGGTTCTTGACCAAGGTGGCGCGCAGGGTCTCACGAAGTGCGACCCGGGTGCCCAGGTCGATGGCCTCCACGGCCTTCAGCGCGTCGATTGTCTCCACCATCGACACCGGCACCCCCGAGGCCCGCAGCTCGTCGATGAAGCCGGTGATGACTCCCAGCATCAGGTCTGCGGAGAGGAGGTGAGCTCCTTGGCCGCCTTCTCGATGTCGGTCTGATACTTGAGCAGGACGTGCAGGGTGTCCCCGAGTATCGACTCGTCTACTTCCTCCACCGACAGGGCAATGAGGGTCCGGGCCCAGTCGATGGTCTCCGACACCGAAGGCGGCTTCTTGAGGTCGAGGCTCCGGATGGAACGGGCCACCTTGGCGACCTGGGCGGCGAGGTGCTCGGAGAGACCCGGGACCCGGGCGGTGAGGATCTCCTGTTCCCGGGTCGCGTCGGGATAGTCGATGTGGAGGAACAGGCATCGACGCTTCAACGCCTCGCTGAGCTCTCTGGTGTTGTTCGAGGTGAGGAACACCAGGGGTTGGGAGCTGGCGGTCATCGTGCCCAGCTCGGGGATGGAGACCTGGAAATCGGAGAGGATCTCGAGGAGGAGCGCCTCGGTCTCAACCTCGACCCGATCGACCTCATCGATGAGCAGCACCACCGGGTCGGCGGAGCGGATCGCGGCGAGCAGGGGCCGGGTGAGCAGGAAGTCTTCGGAGAAGATGTCGTGGCTGATCTCGTCCCAGTCGTGGTCGACATCCGCCTGGATGCGAAGGAGCTGCTTCTTGTAGTTCCACTCGTAGAGGGCCTTGGCCTCGTCTAGACCCTCGTAGCACTGCAGACGGATCAGCTCCCGTCCCGCCACCCGGGCAACGGCCTTGGCCAGCTCGGTCTTGCCCACACCGGCTGGGCCCTCGACCAGCACCGGCTTGTCGAGCCGGTTGGCGAGAAACACCACCTGGGAGATTCTCTGGTCGGGGAGGTAGTCCACCGAGCGAAGCGCGTCGGCGACATCAGATGGTGTGGGGAAAAGCATGGAGCTCCTGGTCAGGTGGACAGTCTACGAAGGAGCTCGGACATCCCAAAGCGAGGTGCTCGCTTTGACGCCTCAGACGTTGTCTCCGGCGTGGGCGGCCCATCCCCCCCGCAACCCTGGGTTGTGAGCGTCGCTGAGCGACG
>DASZOM010000059.1:0-11924 GCA_035550735.1 Acidimicrobiia bacterium
CAACGTGTTCCATCACAATCAGAACATCCGCCCCCGCACCGCATGAGCTCGGCTGCCCACACCTACTGACATCTGTCACGTCCAAGTCGTGATCGATCTCACTACCCGTCACATCGGTCGTTCCGCATGATCGGCGCCGAATGGCGCCAGGGCCGGCGCAACATCCGCCGGATTGGATCTAGCCCGGATTTGGTTGTCTCGTAGGAACCGCCGAAAGGAGTGAATCCATTGGGCGGGCTCCACCGGTATGGATACCTGTGGACCCCAGTGGACGTTTTGCCGGTGCGGACGCTTTCGGATGAGTCGCTGCTCGCCGGTTTGGGATCGGGAGACCCGAAGGCGGCGTCAGCTTTCGTCCGACGATTCCAAGCGCGTGTGTATGGCCTCACGCTCTCCATCCTGGGCGATCGGGGAGCAGCCGAGGAGGCAGCCCAGGAGACCTTTGTCCGCGCCTGGAGGTACGCGCCCTCGTTCGACTCACGTCGGGGGGCGGTGCCGACATGGCTGCTCACCATCGCCAGGAACGTCTCGATCGACATGCTCCCGAGACGGCGTGTCGACCCGATCGACCCCGACATCTTGGTGACTCTGGAGCGAATGGAGGACCTCGATGACGACGCGGCCAGGTTCGCGGAGTCCTCGGCGATGAGAGAGGCGTTGGCGCAGTTGCCCGAGGAACAACGACGCGTGCTGGTCCTGTCGGCGGTCCACGGGTACAGCGCCCGTGAGATGAGCGAGATGGACGGGGTGCCGTTGGGCACGGTCAAGACCCGAATCCGTGCGGGAATGATGAAGCTGCGATCCGAGGTCGGAGTCCCCGATGAGAGTTGAGATGAACTGTGCCGAGGTGAGGGACGTGGCTGCCGAGGTGGCGCTGCGCATCGCTCCCGTGGAGGAGAGGGATGCCGCCCTCGCCCATTCGCGTGGCTGTGCCGACTGCAACCGGTTGATGTCGGATTTGTCCGCCGTCGGAGACGATCTGTTGCTGCTGGCCCCCGAGCGTCAGCCTTCCCCTGGGTTCGAATCCAGAGTCCTCGCCTCACTGGCCGGCGACACGGCGACAAGTGATGAGAGGGCACGGCCGCTGTCGAAGCTGTGGCTGAAGGTCGGATCTGCAGTCGCCGCCTTGGCGCTCGTGGCCGCACTCGGCTCGATCACGACCTACGTCGTCACCTCGGCAGATCGCGAGCTCGGGGCGTCGTACCGGGAGACCCTCGAGACCAGCAGGGGCTCGTCATTCGATGCGGCGCCGCTCAACGGCCCTGAGGGGCGTGCCGGCACGGTGTTCGCCTATGAGGGAGATCCGTCCTGGGTGATGGCGACGTTCGACCAGCCCCCTCGAGAGGGAACGTATCGAGTTGAGATCGTCACCCGCGATGGTGAATACCGCGACTTGGGCACGGCCCATCTCGGCGCCCACTCCCGCAGCTGGGGAGCCGACGTGCCCATGGACCTCTCCCAGGTGATCCAGGTCCGCTTGACCACGTCCGATGGGACAGTCGCGTTCTTCGCCCAGGTCGATCCGAGCCGCCCCTGGGGAACCTGACGACGCGAACGACGGGCGGCATCGCACCCGGATGCCGCCCGCCGCTGATGTGGACCTCAGTAGAGGCCGCCTCCTCCGCTGCCGGCGAAGAAGAGCAAGTAGATGACCAGATAGGCGATGCCGCCGACGACGGCATAGATGGCCAGCCACTTCTTCCAATTCCGGCCGTAGCCGGTGCCCTTGTCGGTCATGAGAGACTCCAGTCTCCGAAACTGCGGGTATCTCCCGCTACGAGGTGATACCGGCGATGCCCGCCGAAGGGATTGCCTTCCGAAAGGGGTTTCGAATTCGCCCCGGCCGGGGCAATGTCCCGCCGACACGACGACCCAAGGAGAGGTCATGAGGACCCTGCCGAAGGGCACCGGAGCAGCGCTGGACCAGTCGGATCCGGTACCCGGAGACGTCGACAGTGCCGGTCTCGACGAGATGCTCGACCAGACACTTCACACTCGGGACGATTCCTGGATTCAGGCCGTGGGCAGCGATTCCGAGGGCCTGAGCGGAGAGATCTACCTGTCCACCTTCCATGAGGGGAACGGACAACAACTGATCACCCTGACACCTCGTGAGGCGAGGCTGCTGGGGGAGCGGCTGATCGATCTCTCCCGGGAGGCCGTCCGGCGACGGCAGCGCTCAGTCGCCTGATTCGATACCGAGCTCGGTGAAGATGCGTGTGCGCTCCTCGTTGAACTGCTCGGCGCTGATCTGATCCGCCTCGAGGAGTGCACTCAGGCGAGCGAACTCCTCCATCAGGGAGGCCTCGTCCACTTGGGACGATGACCGGTCAGGCTCACGGGTGAGCTTGCGCTCCATCTTGGCTTCGCGCTTGTCCTGACGGGCCTTCTCCCGTGCCCTCTTCAATGCGGCCTCCCGGCCCCGCCTCGCCATCAGAGGCGGGGAGCCGATCTGGCGCTTCGGTTGCCGATCAGCTGGACCGCGGCTTGGCGACGTTGACCTTGAGCTGACGGCCGGACATGTTCTTGCCGTCGAGCGAGGAGATCGCCTTCGAGGCCTCCTCGTTCGATGCCATTTCGACAAAGCCGAAGCCTCGCGAACGGCCGGTGTCACGATCGGTCACGACTTGAGCCCTGGTGACCTCGCCGAATTCGGCGAACATGGCCTCGAGCTCTCCCGTGGTGGTGGCGAACGTCAGATTTCCGACGAACAGATTGGTGGACATTGCTGCTCCTTTGAGCCTTACCGTCGATGAGACACCTGCGGGTCGAGACCGGGCCCGTGGGAGGGATCGGAACTCGCTGCGACATCCGACGGAACGAGGAAGCGAGCAAGCGTGGCGGTGCTTTCACCGCCGATGAAGAGACTATAGACGCGTCCCCGGGCTATCCCGACTGGTCCGGGATCTCCAAGACTACGAGAGCCCGGCGAGTCGCCGGGCTCTCGTGCTGGTGACCCCGATCTACCCCTGGGCGAACGCCTCCTCGAAGGCGGCGGCGTACTCCGGGGTGGCCGGGCCGCTGAATCCGCAGTAGTTGACATTGCCGTCCTGGGCTGTGATCAGGTACTGGGCGCCGACCTCGAACGGGATTCCCCCGATCAGGGCCTCCATGCCCTGCGGCGCGTTCAACGCCACCTCGGCGGCGTCGCCGCCCCGATACCAGTCGTCGACGGTGAGAGTCACGTCGTTCCCGTTCACCGCCGTCACCGTGCCAGCGAAGGCGATCTCGGCCACTTTCTCCAGCTCCTCCGGGGAGAAGGCGATGCACATCTGGGTGATGTCCTCGCCACCCGCATTCAGCTCCAATGGCGGGCCGGATGCGACGGGATCCCCGTCGCCTCCGGTGAGAAGCAACCCTCCTCCTACCGCAAACACGAGTGCGGCCGCAGCGGCCACGCCGTAGAACCACGGATGTTTCGGCGCCGGCTGGGTCTGCTCGGCCTCCTTGATCGGTGTGCTCATGATCATCTCCATCATCTGTCGGGACGACTCGGTGGTCGTCGGTTCTGTGGGCACACCGGGGCCCATGGGGTCGAGTCGGGCGAGCCGCTTTCTCAGTTCGTCGCTCATCTGGCCTCCTGGGTGCCTTTCACCGATTGATGTCCGGTCGGACCGAAATCCTGTCTGGCCAAAGCGTCACCCAGCCTGGAACGGGCCCGGCCGAGGCGCAGGGTCGCCGCGTTGACACTGATCCCGAGAACGGGGCCTATCTCCCGGGGCTCGAGTTGCTCCCAGGCCCAGAGTCGGAGGACCTCCTGATCGTCAGCCGACAGTTCCGCCAATGCAGCCGCCAGCTCGGCGTCTGGCCCGACGTCCGCGGGATCGGGCGTCGTCGGCTGTGGAGGCTGCGCCTCGATCTTCTCGATCAGGCGAAGGTGGCGAGATCGGCTCCGGCGCTGATTGGCCAGGGTCATCCTGGCGATGCCATAGCACCAGGGGAGCACATCGGACTCAGGGGCGTCGTCGAGCCGGCGCCACACGGTCAGCATCACGTCGGACAACGCGTCCTCGGCGTCCGCGGCGGAGGCGCGGCGACCCAGATAGCGCTGCAGGGGCTCGAAGACCTGAGCTGCCACCGCCTCGAAACGGGCGCGTCTGACCGGATCGGGAGTCACCGTCTCTTCGATGTCCGGCACGCCCCGGATTCTGTCAGGGCGTCGACGCGGTGTGGTGGAGCGTGGGGACGAAGCCGTTTCCCAAGGCCCGGACCGACAGTGGAGGGGTGAGGACCTGGACCTCTCCGCCCGGGAGGGATCCGGTGTGCCTCCACCCGTCGAATCCGAATAGGAAGAGGCTCCCATCATTGACCAGGTTGGGCCGCCCAGCCGGGTCGAGGACCACGGTGCCTTCGGGAAGCTCGCCAATGTCGGCTCTCCACAGGATGCGGTCGCTCGCCCGGTCCAGACCGCGTCCACGTCGAAGCCGCTGGCTGGCGAGCCGGCGATTGATCTCGGTCGCCCCCAGCCCGCCCACCGCCTCCTGGTAGGACAGATAGTCGGAGCGTCGGCACAACCCGCATGGCCTGTGCCCGGCGGCGAGGGCGACCGCGTCGTCGAGGAAGAAGAGGGGCGTCCACCGAGCCGGCTGGTCCAGAGGCGAGCGCCAATCCCGGTAGGAGGCGAGACAGGTGATCCACAGGTTGCCACGGTGGTGACGCACCAAACGCCGGTCCTGGTCGACCAGGCATCCCCGGTTCCCGGTGAACATCCCGCGTTCGGGCACGGCATGGAGGTCGCCTAGAGGATCGACTCGATTGCGTCTCGGCATCTCAGACGTCCTGCGCTCGTCCGAGCAGAAAGTTCCTCTCCACCTCGTTGTCGGTCAGCCCGGCCGCCGTCTCGAAGGCGGCGCTTGCCTCGTCGGCCCGGCCCAACCGCTCCAGGAAGTCGCCCCGGGTGGCGTGGAAGAGGTAGTAGTCGGCGAGAGGAAGCTGTTCGAGCAGATCCAGCGCCATCTGTGGGGCGCCGGCCTCGGCGATGGCGATGGCGCGGTTCAACTCCACCACCGGCGTGCGAGTGAATGCGAGCAGCTGGTCATAGAGCTGGATTATCTGGGTCCAGTCGGTGTCCGCGGCGACCGTGGCATCGGCGTGCACCGCGGCGATGGCCGCCTGGATCTGATAGGGCCCGGGTCGGTTTCGCCGGATGCACTCGCGAACTATCCCGTGCCCTTCGGAGATCCGGTCGCGGTCCCAGAGCGTTCGATCCTGGCGGGCGAGAGGCACAAGCTCACCGTCGGGCCCGACCCGACCAGGTCGTCGTGCGTCGGTGAGGAGCATGAGACCCAGCAGCCCGGCCACTTCGGGCTCGTCGGGCATCAGCCCAAAGAGGATGCGGGTGAGCCGGATCGCCTCGGCGCTGAGGTCGGCACGGGTGAGATCGTCCCCCTTGGTGGCCAGGTAGCCCTCGTTGAAGATGAGATAGAGCACAGACAGCACCGGCCCGAGCCGGTTGGGCAACTCGGCGTCCTTGGGGATCCGGTACGGGATCTTGGCCTCCCGGATCTTTCTCTTGGCCCGGGTCAGCCGCTGCGCCATGGTCGTATCCGGGACGAGGAAGGCCCGGGCGATCTCCTCGGTCTGCAACCCGGCGATCAGACGGAGGGTGAGTGCAACCTGAGCCGGAATCGCCAGCGCCGGGTGACAGCAGGTGAACATGAGGCGGAGCTGGTCGTCGTCCACTATCTCGGCCTCGTCGTCGTCCTCGAGCGAGATGAGGGCCGTCGCCTCGGTCTCCCGCTCGTCCCTGCTGGCCTCGCGACGCAGCCGGTCGATCGCCCGGTTCTTGGCGGTGGTGATGATCCAACCCGCCGGGCTGGGCGGGATGCCGGCCGAGGGCCAGCGACGGACTGCCTCGGCGAAGGCCTCCTGGACCATCTCCTCGGCGAGGTCGATGTCGCCGAACCGTCGCACCAGGGTGGCGACGGCGCGTCCGGACTCGCTGCGGAAGACACGTTCGATCTCACGGTCGTCCGACAACGAGCCCGGCACCGGCGTCAGGTTCCCGGTGTGTCCTGGAACGGCCGTATCTCCACGGGGCCGCGGCAGGCGGCGGATGCCTGGCCGGCCCAGTCCATCGCCTCGTCGAGGTCCTTGGCCTCGATGACCCAGAATCCCCCGATCTGCTCCTTCGCCTCGGGGAAGGGGCCGTCGGTCACGAGGACCTCGCCATCCTTGGCATGGACGACGGTGGCATTGTCGGGGGTGGTCACGCCGTTTGCATAGACCCAGGCACCCGCGTCGCGGATCTTCTGGTTCAGGGCCTCGACGTCGGCGTACATCCGCTCCATGACCTCGTCGCTCGGGGCTTCCTGACCCTCGACGTAGTACACGGAGAGCAGGTATTGGCTCATTCGTCGTTCCTTTCATCGGTGCCCGGCGCCTCACCGGGCATCTCGACACCTATACGAATCAGGATCGCCGGATGCGACACTTCCCCCGAAATCCACCGTACCGGGTCGTCGACGGGCGACCTGCTGACTCTACGGCGAGGTCGTGCTCGTGGTTGTCGAAGCGGGGAGGAGCGCCTCGCAGTACTCCATCCGGTCACCACAGAGCAGGACGGTGAAGGGGATCTCCAGTTCCCCGGCTGTGGTCTCGACCCGCAGACCATCGACCACGCCGCCGCCGGCACCGGTTCGCTCCGCCCCGATGACCAGCTGGACCCGGTCGTCTCCGTTCGGTGAGTCGCATGTGATGTCGACCACGGCGCCCTCCAACTCCTCGGTCCGGGAGAGGTCGAGGCCGTCCGGCGGGTAGCCGTGGGTTGCGCCGACGTACATGTCAGGCGACGTGTACACCAGGGCACCGAGGAACTCGATGTCACCTTCGGTGTGCACCGGCTCGATCGACTCCAGCCCCACCGAGCCGCCGTCGGCGCAGATGAAGATCCCGAAGCTCTTGTCGCGGCCGGTCGAGAAGTCGCCGAAGCCCGTGGTCTCACCGGCATCGTCGATGATGGCCCGAAGGGTGCCCTCGCCGTCATCGCCCTGGCAGGCGGCAAGGGTCATTGCCAGCGCCACGAGGGCGAGCGTGGTCTTGGGGGACATGGCGTCAGGAGCGTATTGTCCACACCCGGTCTATGCCGAGACCGTGATCAGGTCTATCGCCATTGCGCCGATAACCTCACCTCAGATGTCCCGCCGTCCCTCCCTGCTGCTCATGGTGCTCGTCCTCGTCGTGGCGTGCTCGGAGGAGACGACCACGTCGACCACGACTCTTGCCGTGTCGACCACGACCGTGGCCGGGGCGACCACGACCACATCCGGGGCCGCACCCACCACACAGTCGGCAGTCACCACCACGGCGCCCGACCTCTCCGGTCTCGAGGGCATCTCCGACGAGGTGCGCGCCCAGCTGGAAGAGCTGATCCGCCTCGCCCAAGAGATCCGGGGTCTTCCCTTCCTATCGCCTCCGGTGCTCACCGTGGTGTCCGAAGACGAGCTGGAGGCACGCGTCCGCGCCGACATCGAGGAGCAGGCCGAGGACTTCCCGGCCGACCAGGCGCTCTACAAGATGCTGGGACTCCTCAACCAGGACGCCGATTTCCAATCCATCGTCCTCGACCTCTACGGCGAGCAGGTCGCCGGGTTCTACGACGGCGACACGGGTGAGGTCGTGGTCCCTACCCGGGAGGACGGGTTCACCCTGCTCCAGCAGGGGACGCTGGTCCACGAGCTGGTCCATGCCCTCACCGACCAGCACTTCGGCTTCAACGACCCGTTCCAGCAGATGGTCGATGAGGAGCGTCTCGACGAGGCCACCGCTTATCAGGCTCTGATCGAGGGTGACGCCACCTTCGCCGAGGTGCAGTGGGTGCAGACACTGAGCCAGCAGGAGCTCGGCGAGTTCATCGCCCAATCCCTCGGTGTCGACAGGTCGGCGCTGGATGCCGCCCCCCGGTTTCTCTCCGAATCGCTCCTCTTCCCTTATGACGCCGGGCTGGCGTTCGTTCAGAGCCTGTACGCCGACGGGGGTTGGGAGCCGGTCGACGAGGCCTACTCGACACTTCGTGAGATCCCCGGATCGACCGAGCAGGTGATCACCCCTGCCGACTACACGAGGGATCTCCCCATGGACGTCTCCATACCCGAGGTCTCCGTGCCCGGCTACGAGCTGGAGCGGACCTCGACCTGGGGGGAGCAGGGCTTTCGGGTCATGCTGAACCAGGGGAGCCTGGTGGCGAGCATGGCCGAGGCCTCCGACGGCTGGGGCGGCGACGCCTATCACCAGTGGTTCGACGGCCAGAACGCGGCCCTGCTGCTGGTGTACCTCGGGGACACCCAGCGTGACCTCGACGAGCTGGAGGAGGCGCTGCTCACCTTCTCCACCGAGGCATTCCCGGAGGATCACTTCGCCTGGGTGGAGGAGCTCGACGGCCGGCTCTACTTCATCGCCGCGGACGACCCTCTGGTCGGCGAGGGCATCCGGGCCGCGGCCGGTCTCGACTGACGATCATCTACCGTCGGCGGGGTGTCGGGCACAACGGGCCGTCTCATCGTCTGCGCCACTCCGATCGGGAACCTCGGCGACGTCTCGGACAGGCTTCGCACCTCACTGGAGTCGGCCGACGTCGTGTTCGCCGAGGACACCCGCAGAGTCGCCAAGCTGCTGAGCCATCTCGGGATCTCCGCAAAGGTGGTCTCGTTCTTCACCGGCAATGAGAGGGCGCGCACGGAGCAGCTCCTGGAGGCGGTCGGGTCGGGGAGCACCGTCGTCCTGGTCTCCGATTCGGGCATGCCCACGCTGTCGGACCCCGGTTCGGACGCGGTACGGGCGGTTCGAGCTGCCGGGTTCCCCGTAACCGTCGTGCCCGGGCCGTCGGCTGTGAGCACGGCGGTAGCCCATGCCGGGTTCGGTGGTGATCGATTCGTCTTCGAGGGGTTCCTTCCCCGGCGGGGGGCCGAGCGGAAGCGGCGTCTTGCGGAGATCGCAATCGAGAGCCGGGTCGTCGTCCTCTTCGCCAGCCCGAACCGTCTTGCCGACGATCTGGGAGACCTGGCTGCGATCTCGGATCCCGGCCGGGAGTTGGCCGTGATGCGAGAGCTGACCAAGGTCCACGAAGAGGTCTGGGTGGGGACCCTCGGCGAGGCTGTCGCCCGTTGGGATGCTCCGGTGAAGGGGGAGGTCACCGTGGTGCTCGGGCCGCTGCCCGAGACCCCTCCGTCAGTCGAGGACGCGCTGGCCGAGGCCCGACGGCTCGTCTCGGCGGGGACCAGCGTCAGCGAGTCGGCTCGTATCGCCTCCGAGGACTTCGGTGTCTCGCGACGTCAGGTCTACGAGTCCCTGATCAGGGATCAGGAATCCAGCTGAGCGCGGCAGGAGGCGCAGATGCCCTTGTCCTTGAACTGGGTCACCTGACGGTCGCTGCCACAGAAGGTGCACGAGTCGGTCATCTTGCGGAGCACGATGTTGGCCCCTTCGACCGAGATGTAGAGGTGGTCGCCCTCCCTGATGTTGAACATCCGTCGGGTTTCGGCGGGGATGACGATCCTCCCCAGGTCGTCGATCTTGCGAGCGATCCCAGAATCCACCCCGCGGAGCCTACCGATCGCCCCGACAATGGTGCCGGGTACCGTCAAATGCCATGTCCTGGGTAGACAGCCACTGCCATCTCCAGCTCGACGGGCGCCCGTCTCAGGAGCTGCTGGACCGGGCGAGCGAGGTCGATTGGGTGGTGGTGCCCGGGGTGGACGCCGTGAGCTCCCGAGCCGCGATCACCCTGGCCGAGGAGCACCCGGGACGGGTTCTGGCGACTGCGGGTCTCCACCCGCACGATGCGGAGGACTGGCCGGCGCAACGGGACGAGATATCCGGTCTCGCCGGGAAGGTGGCCGCGATCGGGGAGACCGGGCTGGACTTCTATCGGGATCTCGCCCCGCGTGACGTCCAGGAGGCGTGTTTCCGGGAGCAGATCGACCTCTCGCTTGAGAACGCCAAGCCCTTGATCGTGCATTGCCGGGACGCCTTCGCCGACGTGCACCGCATCATCGAGGAGACCGGTGCCGGGCCGCATGCCGTCCTGCATTGCTGGACCGGCGGCAGACGATGGACGAGACGCTTCCTCGACCTCGGTGTCACCTTCTCGTTCGCCGGGCCGCTCGCCTACGAGACCGGGGAGACCATCCGCCTCGGCGCCGAGCTGGTGCCACCGGAGCGCGCCCTCGTGGAGACGGACACTCCCTATCTCACCCCACCACCCCATCGCGGTGAGCCCAACGAGCCGGCCCGGGTGGCGTTGGTCGGTGCCGCTCTCGCCAGGGTCTGGGGTATGGAGGTGGGAGAGGCTGCCAGAGTGACCAGCGCCAACGCCGCCAGGGTGTTCGGCAGATGACCGCGCAGACCAGGACCGAGATCGCCGAGCTGCTGACCCGGCATGGCCTGACCCCGGCCCATCACCTCGGACAGCACTTCCTCGCCGATCCCAACATCATCCGCAGGATCGTGACGGTTGCCGCGGTCGGCCCGGGCGGCAGCGTGGTCGAGGTCGGGGCGGGCACCGGGACCCTGACCCGCGCTCTGGCCGAGACGGGGGCCCGCGTGCGTTCCTACGAGGTCGACACCCGGCTCAGGCCGATCCTTGCCGAGACACTGGGCGGCATCGATGTCGACCTGCGTTTCGAGGACATCTCCCGGGTCGACCTCGCCGCCACCCTGGACGGGTCGGATTGGGCGATGGTGGCCAACCTCCCGTACAACGTGGGAACACCGGTGGTGCTCGACGCCTTGCGCCGTGCAACGCAGATCGCCCGATTCGTGGTGATGGTGCAGAAGGAGGTCGCCCGCCGTTTCGTCGCTGCCCCAGGGTCCGCCGCCTATGGCCTCCCCTCGGTGGTCACCGCGATCCACGCCACATCTTCGGTGGTGTTCACCGTCCCGCCCCAGGTCTTCTACCCGCCACCGCGTGTCGAGTCGGCGGTGGTGGCGATGGATCGGGTGGCCGCCCCGTCCCATTCCGAGCGCGCCATCGAACTGGCCCGTGCCGGTTTCGGTCAGCGGCGGAAGATGCTGCGGGGCTCAATGGCATCGGTGGTCGACGACCCCGTCGCCCTGCTGGAGGCGGCAGGCATCGACCCCACGTCCCGTGCCGAGGAGCTGTCCGCCGCCGACTATCTGCGTCTGGCGGAGCGATGACCGTCTACGAGGCGCCGGCAAAGCTCAACCTGTCTCTTCTGGTGTCGCCGCCGAGGTCGGACGGCTACCACCCCCTCGAGTCGCTCGTTCAGACCATCGAGTGGTGCGATCGATTGGAGATCGTACGGGGAGAGGGGCGGGATGAGCTCGATTCGGACATCGACGACAACCTGGTCCTCATGGCGCTGCGCGCACTGAGACAGATCGGCGACGTGCCGCCACTGGCGATGAGCCTCGTCAAGGAGATCCCGATTGCCGCCGGGATGGGCGGGGGCAGTGCCGACGCCGCAGCCGCCCTCGTCGCAGGTGCCGAGACCGCCCGCATCCCGCGCTCACGTCTCGGCGAAGTGGCGTGGAAAGTGGGAGCCGACGTCGCCTTCTTCCTCGAAGGGGGCACGGCGGTGATGCGGGGGATCGGCGATGAGCTGGAGGCCGTCCAACCCGCCGACGGTTTTGCGGTGGCGGTCGTGGTGCCCGAGTTCGGTCTCCTCACCGAGGACGTCTACGCCAGATGGGACGTCATGGAGGGCCCGGTGGGCAATCCGGTCCCCGAGGACGAGCTCCCCCCTTCGCTGCGGGGGAGGATCCCGATGCGCAACGACCTGCTTCCCGCCGCCCTGGACGTGGAGCCGCTGCTCGGCGACTTCATGGCCGACGTCGCCGCCATCTGGGGGACCATGGCCTGTCTCACCGGGTCGGGCTCGGCCTGCTTCGGGTATTTCGCCACCCTGGACGAGGCCACCGATGCCGCGGCCGCGGTGTCGCCCTCAGCCCGGGTGTCGAGGGGGGTG